>JAAZNM010000008.1 GCA_012798265.1 Candidatus Roizmanbacteria bacterium
GAGATAAGTCATGCTGCCTACTATATAGAGGACCAGACCCTTTTTGTGGGAGTCGTCTCCCCGGGTCAGGTGGACACTCAACTGCCCCTAACCGTTTCAGACAACCTGAAACACGTCTATCGCTACCATTTTTATGTCTCAGCTGCAGGCGGCAAGGACAAGGTTCTTCCCGAACCTGTCCTACATCCCATTGACCGCAGCCAACCCTTCCTGCTTGAGATAGGTGGCGTCAGGGGAGAGTAAAGAATAGATTTGACAAAGGGAGGTTTGATTTAGTATACTATAGTTGATCCTCCTGATAAGGGAACCTTAAAAAACTTTTTCTTAACGCTATCAATTTTTAGGGTAAGTCTGATATAAAGATCAGACGATAAGAGGTCTGTATCGCAAGTCAAATTCGATCGCCTCGACCCATTGCAGCTTGGGAGAAAAAGTTGCTAAATTCCTAATCTGGGGGGATCATTATTTATCCAAATTTTTGCAGTATTAATTTCAGACTTCTGTTTGAATATATAGTCACAGTTCTTGCCAAAAGAATACAAATCATGAGAAATCAACTGACGATTTCCGAAAACCTTACCAAGGCTTTCATTATTATCAATTAAACTAGCCTAAACAAGGCTATATTCATATTTTTATGGTTTTTTCCAAAAAGAACACTCCCAAAAAAGGGACAGAAGAAACCCTTGACGTTTCTTCAATATTAGAAAATTCTGCTTTAGCCGAAGCGCCTGAGGCAACCATTATCAAACCGGTTCAGGAAAAAGAGATGGCTCCCGTATCCCAGTCACCCGTTTCTTTGGAAGAAAAGCTGAAAGAAGATCTTAAAATCAGTTATCCGGCCAAAGGAGTACTGGATATTACTTTCGGCGGTTACGGATTTTTAAGAAAGGATTATGTTTTAAACCCCGATCAGGATATCTACGTTTCAAACTCACAGATCCGTCGTTTTTGGTTACGACGGGGTGATGAGGTTGAGGGGTTGGCCAGGCCGCCCAAGGAAGGGGAAAGATTCCACAGCCTGTTGCTCATCAAAAAAATCAACGGTCAAGAAGTGACCGAAGAGGAAAGTCGACAACGCAAGAATTTCGATCAACTAACCTCTCTTCATCCTAACAAACAGATAAAACTGGAAACGGAAAAAGACATCCTCTCGACAAGGATTATTGATCTTTTGGCGCCGGTCGGTTTTGGCCAGAGAGCTTTGATAGTTTCCCAGCCAAAAGCCGGCAAGACCACCTTTCTTAAAGAGATAGCCCAAGCCATAAGTGTAAACTATCCCGAAGCTTTTCTGATGGCGATCCTTATCGGAGAGAGACCGGAGGAGGTAACGGAGATAAAACGTTTTATCAAAGGTGAGGTGGCCGCTTCCAACTTTGACGAGTCGCCCCGCCAGCAGGTGAAGGTGGCCAATCTGGCTCTCGACAGGGCCAAAAGGTTGGTGGAGATGGGTAAAAACGTAATCATTCTTCTTGATTCGATTACTCGGTTGGCTCGGGCTTTGAATCTGTCAAGCAACGGCACCGGACGCAGTCTTTCCGGCGGATTTGATCCATCAGCCCTTTATCCGGCCAAAAAATTCCTTGGGGCAGCCCGCAACTGCGAGGAAGGCGGTAGCTTGACGATTATCGGTACGGCCTTAGTCGGCACCGAATCAAGGATGGATGACCTGGTTTATGAAGAGTTCAAAGGCACCGGCAACATGGAAGTCCATCTTGACCGGAAGTTTGCCGACAAGAGGATCTTCCCCGCGATTAACGCCGGCGTTTCCGGTACCCGTCACGAAGAGCTGCTTTTCGATAAAGAAATCTTAAAAAAGATCACCACTTTAAGACGAATGCTGTCTCTTTTAAATCCGGAAGAACAGTTGACGGCGATGATCGACAAACTTGGCAAAACCAAAAATAACGCCGAGTTTCTTGAAAGCCTAAAAGGATAAAAAAACAGCCTCGTCGACCTGCGAGGTCGCTATGATTCATTTTAGGATAACCAGTTTTCCGTCATCTCCTGAGGTGCCGTCGCAGCCCGAATAAAGATCGAGAGCTTTTCCAAACCTGCCTCCTGAGACGTCAATATGTTTTTTAACCTCATCAGACAGAGGTTGATTGATGACCACAATCCCACCACCGCCACCGCCGGCTCCTTGGACAAAGGCATTGCCTCCCCGTCCGCCGCGGGCCAAGATCTTTCCCCTTATAGTTATTTTATTGGTAAGAATGATAATCTTTCCGCCGGCTCCGCCACCGCCTCCGTTTTTAGTACCGGACAGGCCGTCATTAACGATTACGCCATCAATAATTATCTGAGGAGCTTCAATTATAAGCAGTCCGCCTCCGGATGCTCCCTCCTGATTTTTGATGTCATTAGGTAATCCTCCGCCTTCACCGAAGGTAAAAAGCTTGTTAAGACCTTCTCCCATGTACTTTAACCGGGGCTTGTTAAGACAGTCGCCCGTTCCTCCCCGTCCGCCGTGACTGCCGCCACCGCCGGCAGATTTGAAATTTTCGCCCCCTTTAGTCAGCCCTTTACCGGAAAGATCAATCAGACCGTCTTTTTCAACGATTATTTTTTCCCTGGCATGGATGATTAGTTGGCCAAACTGGTTGATTTTTTTGATTGTAAAAACCCCTTTTTTTATACGGAGCGTATTGTAAAAGAATTCACCTGATTGGACTTCGGTGTTTTTGTCGACAATAAAATCATCCAAGCCGTTGCCAAAATCTATGGGGAAATCACCAAGGAATTTTTTCGAATCTACGGCTATGGCAGCCGGACCGGTCAAGCTTTTTTTCTTTTCGGCAGGGCGAACGAATAGAAATACCAGAAAAACGAGCAAAAAAACAACCATAAGATAAAATCCGACTTCATGATTGTCTCCCGTTTTCATCAACTCATTATATTATAATATTGATGCTTTGCTTATGGATATAAAATTTACAGTTCTGGCAGTCGTCAGTCTGATCCAACTGTCTTTGCTTCTCTGGCATATCTTTTCTTATCGGAGCAAAAAAGCCTTTGTTTATTTTGTCGTTTACGGCTTGTTTTTTGGTTTTTTTCGGGCAAAGATGATCTATCTTATTCAGATAGTTTTTAATAATTCGTATACTCCCTATGCCTTTAACGAAGCCCGTTTCAAGATTGGAAACGACTCGTTGCAGATTTATATCGGTTGGCTTTCAACAGTTTACCTTTCCTGGTGTCTGGCCGAAGTGACCTTAAAGGCCATTGCCGGCCGGATAAAAAACAACAGGAATCTTGATCGACAGATATTCCCGATAATCTCGGTCGCTTATTTTTTTACCTGGTGTTTTTCATACTCTTTCGAGACGTTGTCCAGTTTTATGAAGTGGTGGAGTTGGAATAGCTTGTTGGAAGCCAATATCTATAAAAGCCTCTTCGTCAACGTTCCTTGGATCGGGCTTGTCGATATCAGTACGGTCGCCATAGAGTATTTGGGAGTGTTGTTGCTTGTCCGGTATGCGTTTCTTAAGAAAGACTGGTCTTATCTGTCAATCCTTTTTTTTCCGGTTATCCACTGGATGGCCAAGTTGGATATCTTCCCGGAGATATACGTATTTGACAGGTTTATCCATCTGCCGACGATAATCCATCTGCTTATTCCGCTTACAATAGTTCTTTTTTTCAAGATCAGAGGGCCGGAGTTGGATCACGATTTCATCGTAAAAAAAACCAGCGACATCAAAAGCCGTCTTTTGTTCTGGATAGCTTTGGATATGACAGTCATCTTCAGCCTTATTGCCATTGCTTTTTTTGGCAGAAAACCCGAATATTACATATCGCTAATTCCCCTTACGATATTTTATCTGCTGGGCAGATTTAAGCTTAATTTTGACCATGTGTTAACCGGGTTTTTGTTTGTAACTTTGATAGTGATTTTTTTACCGCTTGATTTTCTTACCAAACAGAGAATAATCATCGCTTTTTTCCCCCTAGCATATTTTAGCCTGGTTTTCATATTGGACGGTATTACTCTAAAGAACAGGTTTTTGTCAAAAAAATCTATAATCACGACTCTTTCTCTTATCGTTTTCGGTATCGGTGTTTTGCTCGTGATAAATACAGGTAAAAAAGGCGGTATTATCCGCTATAACTCTAAGCAACAGCTTAAGGGCTTCAATCTTAACAAAATTAAGAATAAAGGGGAGTTCATGGAGGCAACTCAACCGACACTTAACCTTAGTCCGAAACAGAAAAAAGTCATGATCGTTACCATTGATACTCTGCGGGCCGACCGTCTGGGAGTTTATGGCTATAACCGCAACACCAGCGAAAACATCGATCGTTTCGCCCGAGATCGGAGTACGGTTGTCTTTCGGAACGGGTATACTCCGGAGCCGGAGACCGTACCGGCTCATGTATCTCTTTTTACCGGACTTTATCCGAAAAACTCAGGTTATCGTTATAACGCCAACAGAAACCAGGGAGAAATGTTGACAACCCTCGCTAAAGTTTTTTTTGACAACGGTTATCGAACCGCCGGTTTTTACAGCTCGACGATTTTTACAACCAAAGATAACATCGAGTTGGGTTTTGAGACATATGATCCTCCGTTGGATTACAACTTCGGAGACAGAGGAGAGAGATCTGCCGAAGAGACAAATAACCAGGTTTTTAAATGGTTGGACGAAAACTACAAGTCGGATTTTTTTCTTTGGGTGCATTATTACGAACCGCACAATCCCTATACCCCAAGCTGTGTTCAGGACTACTTCAGCAAGGATTTAAAGCCGACCAACGATGAGCTTATCGACGGCAGGTCGGACGGAATCAATAATAGGGAAAACTGGACAAAATTGACTAAAGAAGATTTGGATTATCTTAATGCCATATATGATGAGGAGATATACTGTGTCGACAAACAGTTCGGTAGACTTATTAACAAACTAAAGCAACTGCAGGTATACGATGAGGCCACGATCATCCTGCTTGGCGATCACGGAGAAAACTTCGACCATAACTCACTTTTTCACGGATTTAATCTTTATCAGTCGGCGGTTCATATTCCCTACATCGTCAAAAGTCCGTTTATGAAAACAGACGGCAACCAAAAGATAAACGTATCCCTTATCGACATCTTTCCGACATTGGTAGATTATTTCGGCTTTAAGAAAGCGCAACTACTTAAGGTTGACGGTTTGAGCTTAAGGGTTATCCCCGAAGATGACAATCGGATATTGTTTTTTGAGACGGCCGCTTCCGTAAGCGATCTTCCCGACTATGAGAAGCCGGGGATAGGGGTGATGGTTAATAGTATCAAGTTCATAAATAATGACCAAGACAGCCAGGAGCTTTACAATCTGGAAAGCGACCCGGCTGAACTCAATAACCTGATAAAAGAAGGATCAGGTGGTTACTATAACGAAGTCTCCGTATTCAACCAACAGGCAAAGGGATACTTAGATTAAGTTTATCAAGTCATAAAGTTCATCAAGTTATAAAGTCTATCAAGTCTGCTAAATCCTTTCTATTAAGTCCTTAAAATGTTCCCCAAATTTGCAACGATCGTCGCGAAAATAGGGAACGATTCTCCATATAAATCGGACTTGACCGATTGCTTTTATAGGTATACTATATACTGGTAGAGAGTATGTGATATAAAATCACAAATGACAAACATCAATTGAAACTCAAAAGTTAAAAGTCAAAATTCAAAAATACAATTCAAAATTAAAAATAAGATTAACCTCGGGCGACCTGCGAGGTCGCGGAGGTTCACTTGAATTTATTTATTATTAATTACTTACAAAAATATGGAGCTTGAGAAAAGGATAAATCGAATAATTGGTCAGCTGCGGGGGATCGAAAAAATGATTACCAAAAAAAGGGACTGTGGAGAGATATTGCAACAGATATCAGCCGTCAAAAAAGCGATTGACAGTATGTCTTCCGAAGTAGTAATATCTGATATTTGTCGATTGGTACCGAAAAGCAAAGCCAAAAAAATCGAGAGAATGGTGGAGAGAGCGATTAATTTATAAATCACAAATTATGGAGAACGTAGTCATTATCGGCGGCGGCCCAGCCGGACTTGCCGCCGCCCTGTATACGGCCAGGGCCGGACTTAAGCCTTTGGTGTTAAGCGGATCGCCTCCGGGCGGACAGCTCAGTCTGACGACCGAGGTGGAAAATTACCTTGGTTTTGAGTCAATTATGGGAGCGGAGTTGATTGAAAAATTCCGGAATCATGCAAAAAAGTTTGGGGCGAGGATAGTGGATGAAAATGTGATTAAAGTTGATCTTTCCAAAAGGCCGTTTAAAATCACTCTTAATCCAGAAGCGGTAACGAAAATTTTTTCTCGAGATCAACTCGTCGCGAAAAACACTCCTCAGACAACTGACTCTCAAAAAAATTTTTTTACTACTTCTTCTGTAATTATCGCAACCGGCGCCAAGGCGCTTTGGTTGGGGTTGGAATCGGAAAAAAAACTGCGAGGCAAAGGCGTATCGGCCTGTGCCACTTGTGACGGCTTTTTTTTCCGTAATAAAATTGTGGCGGTTATCGGTGGGGGAGATACGGCTCTCGAGGAGGCGATTACCTTGTCAAAGTTTGCCGCAAAAGTCTATCTGATCCACCGGCGTGATAGTTTCCGGGCTTCAAAGGTGATGCAGGAGGAAGTTTTTAACAACAAAAAGATTGAGGTAGTTTGGAATGCCCAGGTAGAAGAGATTGTCGGGATAAATAAAGTTGAGGGAATAAGGTTAAAGGTTGGAGATCCAACGAAAATTATTCCTCAGGAGAACTCGTCGCCAGTAAAATCAAGCTCCTCAGACATCCACCTTCGTCATAATTTTGTTAAATCTCCTCAGTCAAAGACAAAAAACATAAAGTTAGATGGCGTATTTATTGCAATTGGACATAAACCCGATACGGATTTATTTAAGGGACAGATAGAGATGGATGAAAAAGGCTATATAAAAACAAAAAGGTCAATGACTTCGGTCGACGGAGTCTTTGCCGCCGGCGACTGCGCCGATTATCTATATCGCCAAGCCAGCTATGCCATGGGAATGGGGGTGGCGGCGGCTTTGGAGGCGGAAAAATGGCTTAATAATAAGTAAAATCACAAATTACAGATCACAAGAAAAAGTCAAAAGTCAAAAATACAATATAAAATTAAAAAGAAGATTAGCCTCAGGCGACCTGCGAGGTCGCGGTTGTACTTTTGTTTCACCCATCAAAGCTCTTGAGCGAAGTTGGGCCTTTTGAATTTTGAGTTTTATAATTTGTAATTTTTTATAACTATGTCTCAAATGCTTGAGAGTGCTCAATCGATAATAATCAGAACCGCCAAGAGTTTGGGTTTGGATGAAAAAACCATCGAAAGATTGATTACTCCTGAATATATCCACGAAATAAACTTCCCGGTCAAAATGGATAATGGAGAAATAAGATTATTCAAAGGATACCGTATTCAACATAATAATAGATTAGGCCCTTATAAAGGCGGGATTAGATTTCATCCGGACGTGACTAAAGAAGAGGTGCAGGCTTTGGCGACTTTAATGACGGTAAAATGCGCAGTCGCCGGTTTGCCTTATGGAGGCGGTAAAGGCGGAGTGGTTGTCGACCCGAAAAAACTTTCCCCCTCGGAACTAAAAAGGCTTTCTCAAGCTTATGCCCGCAGGATAGCTCGGTTCATCGGACCGGAGATTGATGTTCCGGCTCCTGACGTCAATACCAATCCCCAGATCATGAAATGGATGGTTGAAGAATATGTAAAAAGTCAAAAGTCAAAAGTCAAAAGTCAAAAGTTGAAGGCAACGTTTACAGGAAAGCCGGTTGGGGATGGGGGGACGTTGGGAAGAACCGAGGCGACAGGAAGGGGAGGAGTGATAATTTTGGAATCTTTATTGAAAAAGATTCAACACCATGTTTTTTCGTCCGCTTCACCCCCTAAAGGGGGTTCCCCCAAGCGATTGACTAAAAAACAGGGGTTGTCATCTTTCAATAATATAACTGTGGCAATCCAAGGTTTTGGGAATGTCGGTTATTATTTTGCCAAAATAGCCCAAGAAGAAGGATTTAAGGTCGTTGCCGTATCAGACAGTAAAGGAGCTCTGACCGAAACAACAAACCACAAAACCAAAATTGAAAAATCCGAAGGATTGGATATTCCGTTAATCATGAAGTGTAAAAAAGAAAAAGGTTCCCTGGCCGGGTGTTATTGTTCTTTAGGGGTGTGTGATACCGGATCGGGTAAAGTCATAACCAATGAAGAACTACTTGAGCTTCCGGTGGATATCTTAGTACCGGCTGCTATGGAAAACGTCATCAACAGGCAAAATATGGGCAAAATCAAGGCAAAGATTATCGTTGAGATGGCAAACGGACCGGTGACAGAAGAGGCTTATGATTATTTAACGAAAAAAGGGGTTATCATCATTCCCGATGTTCTAGCCAACTCAGGCGGTGTCTCCGTCTCATACCTCGAATGGTATCAAAATATGAACAATGAGCGTTGGTCCGAAAAAAAAGTCAATGAACGTTTAAAAAAAATTATGGAAAAGGCTTTCGGCAGGATTTGGGATACGGCAGAGAAAAAAAATCTTCCTCTTAAACAAGCCGCCTTTGAGGTGGCTATCGAAAAAATAGTATAATATATATACCTTTTATGCAGGAGTTGTCACTATACATTCAGTTTTTGCGTTCTTATACCCGAACCAAGATCTTAAGCTTAGGCCATTCTTTTGAAGGAATAAAAGACATTATCGTCGCCTTTTTGATAGTCAAACGAGGCAAATATTCCCAATCTTTTTTGAACACATCTTTTTTTATTCTGGTGGCGGCGACTGTGGTTGGCGGGCCGATTATCGCTGAGAACAACCCTTTTTTGGGAGGATTGGGTGAAAATCAAAAAGTCGGACAGGCGGCTATAATATCGTACAATCCGTATAACAACGCCATCTCGACTGTTTTTTCAATAAAACCGAGGGATAAAGTAGAAAATTATTCGGTCATGGGAGGAGATACTCTGGCTTCGATAGCCAAGAAGTTTGATATTTCGATCGACACGATCAAGTGGTCTAATGATTTAAAAAGCGATACGATCAAACCGGGCCAGATATTGAAGATTCCTCCGGTGACCGGAGTTGTCCATAAGGTGGCTTCCGGAGAAAATATCTATACCATTGCTAAAAAATACAAGACCGATGCCCAAAAGATCGTGAACTTTCCCTTTAACGATTTTTCTGATATGGATACTTTTTCCCTTACGGCCGGTCAGA
Source organism: Candidatus Roizmanbacteria bacterium (assembly GCA_012798265.1). Taxonomy (GTDB): domain Bacteria; phylum Patescibacteriota; class Microgenomatia; order UBA1406; family GWC2-37-13; genus JAAZNM01. The sequence continues at coordinate 9,247 of JAAZNM010000008.1, forward strand.
CCCTTTTTGTCCCCGACGGCGTGATCGAGGAAGAAAAACCGGTATACGCCCCGTCGAAGTTCATTGCTCAGATACAGGCAGGCGTCAGAGGTTCATCAACATTCATCTGGCCGACTTCGGGCATGATTACCCAGTATCCGGTCTGGTATCACATGGCCCTTGATATAGCTAATCCGGGCGCCCCACCGGTCTTGGCCTCAGACGGCGGGACCGTCGTCTATGCCGACTGTTTAAGATATGGTTACGGTTGTCATGTGATAATCAATCATGGTAATGGTTTTCAGACTCTGTACGCCCATCTTTCAAGCTTCAGTGTCGGCGCCGGCCAAGTGGTGTCGCAAGGGCAGATGATAGGGACGATGGGGTCAACCGGTATGTCAACAGGTACACATCTTCATTTTGAGATCCGCTCCGGAGGAGTACTGCTAAATCCGCTAGGGTACTTGAAATGAAAATCACAAATTACAAACAAATTAGCCTCAGGCAACCTGCGAGGTCGCGGAGGCGCATTCCCTATTTTCGCGACGATCGTTGCAAATTTGGGGAACATTTTAAGGACTTAATAGAAAGGACTTAGCAGACTTAATGGACTTTATAACTTGATGAACTTTATGACTTGATAAACTTAATTACTTCGCCTCAGGTGAAGCAGTATTCGGCAGCTTGATTTTAGGTTCAAGCGACGGCGCCGGTGTCGGCAACGACAGCTGACTGTTTTGTTTGATCTGGGCTTCCTGAGTCGATTCGTTTCCTTCCGTTTGGGGAACTTTTTTCTTAAATTCCTCAAGGTCTTTGCTGGCTTTTTCAAAATCCGTCCGGTTATTCTTGCTGTCGATCAAGGCCAAGGCGTTTTGCATGGCGTTCACAGCCCGTTGGTAGTCTTGTTTTTGATACAAAGCCCAAGCCAAATTGTAATAGGCGTTAGGCCAGTTGGCTTTTAGGGAAACCGCCTGTTCGAAAAGCTTGACGGCTTCATCATAGTTTTTAAAAGTATAGTAGACGCCTCCGAGATTGAGTCGATAAGCCGGATTCTGGGGATCGACCTTGATTGCTCTCAGATAAGAAGAAACGGTCCAGACATCGGCTCCTTGGGCTACTCCCAAAATATTCCGGTAAATCATCGCCAGATTCTCCCAGTTGGTATTCTTATTGGAGTTAAGGGCGACAACCGCCTTGGCTTCTGAGATAGCGGCCTGTACCGCCTGGGCAATCGTCTGTTTCTCCTGATCGGTGATCTGTCCCTGTTTATCAGCGGCCGTATATTTGGCGGCGATGTTGTTGGCGATCAGAAGATTGGTTTGGGAAAAGCTCGTCCTGAATCGTTCTATGTATGGGTTCAATAAGATAGCCCTTCTTTGATTTTCGTAGACATCGCGGGCACTGTTTTTTATGTAGCCATTTAACGACTCTTTAAAATAATATTCGGAGATATACGCTCGACCCAAAGCATAACCGGCCAGTCCGACAACAAGCAGTCCGGCTATAGTCAATCCTACGTATACGGGCGGTAGGTCGGCCAGATCAAAGTTACGTGGATGATCGGAATATTCTGACGCTAACTCTCCAAGGACTATGACAAGCAGGAAAAAGACTATCAACGATGCCGGGAAAAACAGGATCGCAATCAACATGAATCCGGTCAAGACAATAGAAAGATTCTTTTTATCAATACTGGTTTTTACCATCTGGAAAAGCAATAAGGATAAAGCAACCAGTCCAAACAAACCGTTTTCGGTCAAAATATGGAGAAGGGTCGACCGGCTGACGGAAAACGCACTTATCTGCCAGAGGCTTGATTGATTGTAAGCCACATCTTTCACGATCGTAAAAATACTTGAATAGTTATCTACCCCAACGCCGAAAAAGGCTGTCAGCGGTGATTTTAAGATCTCGATCGCGCTGTACCAAGAAAGCCTGAACGGCGGCATGATCAGCTGATTGCCGGGACTGACAATCGTAATCAGAGCCAAAATCAAAGCGACTGAGTTTAATCCAAGGGTCAGGTAGTCGAAAGTCCTCTCGCTTTTTACCGATTTTTTTATAAGATGAAGGACCGAAACCACGATAATGAAAGCAAAAAATATGATCAGATCAAGCTGGTTGCCAATAAGGTTGAAGTTCTGGCTTTTTAAAAATTGAAGGTAGGGAGACAGATTTAGGTTTTTGAATGGTTGGAAAAAAAATAGGATTGATACAAAAGCCAGGGCCATTGACGATCCTTTGAGGATCTTAAAAACATCCAAGTGACTGCGCGACATGTAAAAATAAAATATGACTAAAGAGACCATAGCCGCCAGACCGAAGTTCGGATTAACCAAAGCCTGGATTTTGTTGGGGGAGGCAATAAGGATAGATATGCCGCAGGTTACCACCAACAAAATAAAGAGCGTATCAAAAGGTTTTTTATGCCAGGTTATTTTTTTCTTGACAAATATTTGGGCGATCGAGCTGAAAATAAGGGCAAGGGTGCCGAACGCCAGAAGATAAAACTTGCTTGTTGTGAAGTACTCCTGAGTTATAGGCAGGAAAAACAAAGGAAACAGAAAAACGATTACAGACAAGATAAGATTAGTCATAATATTTCATCATAAAATTTATAACTGAAAATTTCAAGACCAAATTACGGCGTAACGCACTCGATTTTACAGGTTGTTGCATCAATATAAAGTGGTGTCGTCAGCGGTAAACCTTTTCTTTCCATATATCTTAAACAGGCGGCATAGGAGCCGCAGTTGTCACAGCTTGGCGTTTTTATGTAAAGAGGAAAGTAGTTTAGGCACTGGTAAGGGTTGACTTCAGGGTAGACGTTTGAGCTGAAAACGAGGTAGTTATAGTTCAGGTCCGTTTTTGGTCCGCAGTTGTTTTTGCAGCCGACTTCTTTTATGGCCGGGTCAGAGGTGTTTGATAAAGCGGTATACAACCGATACCAGCTTGGATTGACGCCGTTGCTGCGGCAGTCAAAGTCGTATAGATACTTTTTTTGGGGATTTTGGGGATCGCACAACAACGAGTTGACGTATGGGGTGAGACTACGTCTGATTACTTGAGTGCCGCAGACATGGCAGCTGCACGACTGTCGCAACAGCGACGATGAGTCGTAACGGAAGTTGGGGTTGGTGGTCGTCGCGTCATAACATATCTCGGTCGCCAAAGGGTAACGCTGTTTGTCGTTGTAAAAATCTTCAAGAGCTTTTCTTACGGCGTCCATCTCTTTTTTCCGTTTGGAGTCCCAGGCTTTATAAATCTGCTCTTGGGGTTTGAGAAGAGCCATTGTTCCGGCCGCCAAAATACCAAGCAGGGTAATGGCAATAAGGATTTCCATTAAGGTGAAAGATTTTTTTAGCATATATACATTATAGATAAAAATTACAAAGCACAAAACACAAATAACAAAAAAAATTCAAAACTCAAAAGTCTTGGCGACCTGCGAGGTCGCAGAGGCTCAATTGATAAACTTTACGAACTTGTAACTAATTAATAATCAGCCAGTTGAACTTCGTGTCTTTGGGTACGGTCTGGCTGACGGCGACTTTGAAATACGGCCTGCATGAATAAGCCGCCGTCTCGCAGCTTTCTTTTTTCACGACCGTCATTTGACTGCCGGCAAGGTCATCGGTCGGCGTGATATAGATGAGCGATCCTGTCTTGACCTTATCGTTATAGACAATGATCTCCTGCTGGTTTTGCGGAATAAGCCCGATGCCGGCTACCTCGGCTTTGGTTTCAAGGGCCGGTGCGTAAAGTCCGTTTCGGTCAAAGTTATCAGAGGCGGCAATGACTGCCGAGTTGGTAGAAACGTTGTTAATAGTTAAACTGTTAATGGCCAGGTTATTGAATTCAGCCGATCCTGACGCATCAATTGACGCTACTTCTTCACCCAAGACATTTTGAATTTTAAGTTTTGAATTCGGATTGTCATTTGATGTTTCTAATTGGTTATTTTCGCCCAGATTAATATTGATATCTTCCCCTTGGTTTAACGCGCTTATTTCATTTGTTTTCACGCCTCCTTGGGCGATCAGGGTACCGATAGTCGTGATCGTACCGTCTTTGGCGATCGCCACCGCGCCGTCAAAAAAGTTTATGCTTGACAGAGCCGTCAATCTCAGCTCAGACGATAACCCGATTATTGTATTGCCTTCGATCATAACATTACCGGCCGTGAAATTATTACTGACTGACAAGTTATACAGATTGGTATCTTCCGAGACTATCAGATTGCTGAATTGGTTTAAGTCGCCGCTGCCTGTCGACTGGCTATTTGTGTTTAAATCTTCACCGATGTTGTTTTGATAATAGTCAACGTCAGGCAGAGGCTGGTTTTTAATGTCGGCCAACAGTTTTTGGATATCGTTTACATTAGTTGAAAGACTGGAATAATTGTCGGCCAGGGTGGAGGAGGCGCTGGCATTTTGGTTAAGCTGTTCTTCCATGAATCTAATATTTTCCGCTTCAATTTCTTTAGCTGTCAGTTTACCAGAGATGCTGGCTTCTTCAGCTATGAGGTTACCGGAGATCGTTGCGTTTTGGGCGGTAATATTCTCTGCGGTAAGCGTGCCGCTGAACGAGGCGTTGCCATAAGAATCAAAAGTGGCAACCGATTTACCTTCAAAACCTTTAATCACCAGTTTGGCGAGCTCTCCGGCGCCGGAACTCACCTTAGAGGTGTCATTTAGATTGCTGAGATCTACTGTCAGGTCAGTATTCGGTTGGGGTTTTATCGTGTTGACTTCGGCAATATTTAATTTGGCCGTGCCTGAAGCAATAAGATCGGTTGTCTCAATAACCGGCGAGACGATCTTTTCATTGACCTGCAAAATATTGGTACTTAGGTATTTGGTCGTTATCTCCTGGGCGTCGATAAAACCGGACTGGAGGTTGGCGATCATGGCCTGCGAGAAAGCCGATGTTTGATCAACCAGTTCATTGCCATCAATCTGTATGGCATATTTAACGTCGGTAAAATTCTTAACCGTTTGGTTAAGCGAGCCGACCGAAACCATCTTCATCTGGCTGAGTTTGGTAATCGGATAGCCGGTCTGAAGCGGTCGGGCATCGGAGATAAGCATAAGAACAGTCGACTTATCGCTATCCGGGATCCAGTTTTCCAGAGCTTTACCGATCGTCATCTCGCCGGCTTCGGCTTTTTTGGCCAATCCCGGCACGGCCGATGAAGTAATGCTGTCGCCGACCTGGATGGCAGCCGAGTCTGAGGCAACCTTAACCGGAATACGACCGGCAAGGCCAAGCAACCGGCGATCATCTGCCTCAATTCCCAGGGTTTGACCGGCTTTGGTCGAGATAGCGCCGATTAGCTGGGGATCATCGGCTTTATTCGATTTACGGAGGATCGGGACACTGTAATCGTCAAGCTCACCGGTCATCGCCACCAGATCGCCGGCTTCGATGGACTGGTCGTTTACAGTGTAGTACTCGGCCAAATCAGCTCCAAAGACGATTACATCAAGCCGCAGATCCTGGGACTCTCCGGTGAAGTTGTAGAGCTTAACGGTGTTGCCGTCGGTTTGCTCCACCTTATAACCGTTGTTCCAGTCAAGCTGGACGTTATAAAGTTTCGGCGGATTGGTTGGTTGGGTGGTCGTCATAATCGCCCGATACTGGATATACTCGTTGGGTGAAGAGGTGATAGTCGAGCCATCAGGATTGTTAAGGAACTTCTCGGCGGCAATGTTGTCGAAGATAACCGTATTGGCGTTGCTTTCCGAGGTGACCCGAATGAGTCTGACCTGGTCGCGTTCTTCTTTGGGAATGGCGGTTATGTCCCAGTAGACTTTTTGCCAGGTGTTGATGGTATCGACATGGAAAGACTGATAGTGCTCGTTGGAGGTGTTTTCGCCAAAGCCGAGAGTGACGATGTTGCCGGTATTGTTGGCATAAACCCAGGCGGTAATATAGTCATAACCGGAAAGGTCAGTCGCGCTTATTATTTTTTCGGCATAGCCGTCGCCGCTTGAGACATTATAGACAGAGTTGTCGTATTTGGTCCAGTTAAGAGCATCGGATGAGGTGGCATAGGCTATACGTACTTTACTTCCATCACTTGTTCCATACCACATTTTATAGGTAGACCCGTCAAGTAAGACAACAGGAACGTAGGCTGCTGCGTCATCGGCCGTGTTAGAGGTTCCTCGAGGTATGCGGCCGTCAGTTGAGGTGGTATCAGAGTCAGACGGAGCATTGTTATTCTGTTTGGTCCAGGTCAGTCCGTCACTGGAGTA
>JAAZNM010000002.1 GCA_012798265.1 Candidatus Roizmanbacteria bacterium
GTGCTGGGGGACATGGATTCGAACCATGACAATCAGCTCCAAAGGCTGAGGTCCTGCCATTAGACGATCCCCCATATTAAATCACAAAGCACAAATTACAAAAAACCGCTTATATATTTTACCAAAAATAAGCCCATGATTTCTTGATGATTGCAATATAAGGCGTTATTAAAGGCTATTGATAACCGATCAAAAGACAATCCTTCAGTAAACAGTATTGATCTTTGAGCGGTTTTCGTCTATGATTTATATCATATGAAAAAAATGTGCGGAGGTAAAGGAGGTGGTGAAGCAGTGTACGGATTCGGTTTCATCGGTGCGTTGATCTATTTCATTCAACACGCCCATACGTTCGGGGAGGGAGTAATCGGTTTTTTAAAGGCTTTGGTCTGGCCGGCGCTTCTCGTATATAAAGCAATCAGTTTGCTGAAATTTTGATTTTGCCCAAAATTGGGGAGTCGACCGCGCTTATACTTATCCGATAAACAAACGGCCCAATGCAAGCCGTAAACTATGTGATAAAATTATCACATGAAAAAAGGTAAGGTTTTGCTTGTCGGCAGACCGAATGTCGGCAAATCAACCTTTCTCAACAATGTTCTTGGCCAAAAAGTGGCGATCACTTCTCCCAAGGCCCAGACGACCCGTTTTCCGATCAGAGCCCGTTTTAAAGACGACCGCGGTGAGATAATTTTTATCGATACGCCGGGCATATTCCTCAAAGCCGAAGACAACTTGTCAAAAAAAATCAACCGCCAGACGCTTAAGGATATAAACGAAGAGACTGATGTCGTTATCTACATGATCGACCATACCCGGAAAAGGAACTTTGAAGAAGCCCGGGTCTTAGGTCTTATCAGAAAAATAGGCAAACCTAAAATTCTCATCATCAATAAAATCGACCTTACCGAAAAATCATTCCTCCCCCAATACGAGTTCCTAAAAGACGAGTTTAAGGATGTCTTTCCGATATCCGCCCTTTTGAATAAGCATATCAAACCCCTTATGGACAAGATATTTGAATACCTGCCGGAAAATGATTTGTCAGAAGATATTGATAAGGAGACTAATGCTTCAGATTATCCCCTTTTAAATCTTGACAGTAAGACCTTCATTGCCGAACTTATCCGTGAGAAAGTCTTTTTGATGATGGGTGAAGAGATCCCTTACCGGTCGACGGTCATAGTCGATGAGATTACCGAACGGAACGACAAACTTACCTATATCAAAGCCAGGATCCTGACGACCGACGACCGCTACAAAAAGATGATCATCGGCAATCAAGGAAGGAAGATAAAAGAACTGGGGAGTTATGCCAGGAAAGAGATCGCCTTGGCCACCAATAAAAAAATTTATTTAGACCTTCAGGTTGAGACTGATCCTCATTGGATGGAAACATATTTCTAATAAATCACAAATAACAAATTACAAACATCAAGAAAAATTCAAAAATCAAAACTAAAAATTACAAGTTAAAACTTAAAATTTAAACTTACTTTTTATTTTTAAGTTGCACTTTTACCTTTTTAATTTTGACTTTTAACTTTTGAGCTCCAATTGTGGATTTGATGTTTGTTATTTGAATTTACTTATGCGATTTAGGCATTCTTTTTGGCCCAAAATTTCCATCGACTCGTTAAGGGGAGGTGAGATCTTTTTGCCGCTGATAGCAATACGCAGGTTCATAAAAAACTGACTGTTTTTTATTCCTAGTTTTTTCGCCAGAGACTGCATTGACTCGCCTATCGTACCGGCTTTCCAGTCACTGATTTTTTCAAGTTCCTCAAAAACTTGTCCGAACATTTCTTTACTGACAGACATATCCGATTCATACTTATCCGGAGACCTAAAAAAGAATTCACATAAAGGCAGATAGTCAGAAAGCTTTTTTATTCTTTCTTGAATCAAAGGAATGGTTTTAATAACTATGTCCTCCGGAAGTTTGTTGTTATAGAACTTTAAAATTTCAAATTTCAAATTTGATATCGACATCTGTCTCAAATACTCGCCGTTTAGCCATTCCAGTTTAACCGGGTCAAAAACCGGCGCGGTTTTTTGGACGTCTTTTATGTCAAAAACGGAAACATACTCGTCAAGCGAGAATATTTCCTTTCCCTGGGGATGACTCCAACCCATAAGAGCCAAATAATTAAGGAGCGCCTCCGGCAGAATCCCCTTTTCCAGATAATCAGACGCCCAAACCGGATTTTTCCTTTTGGAAAGTTTTGATTTATCGGGATTTCTTAATAAAGAAACATGGGCGAATAAAGGCAACGGCCAGCCAAAGGACTCATACAGGACTATGTGTTTGGGAGTCGACGGCAACCATTCTTCTCCCCTGATTACATGAGTGATCCCCATCAAATGATCATCAACCACCACCCCTAAATGATATGTTGGAAATCCGTCGGACTTCAGAAGAACCTGGTCATCGAGATTTTTTCCGTCGACCTCTATCTTTCCCCTGACCAAATCGTTAAAAACGATCTTTCTATCCGGTATTAAAAGTCGGATAACGTATTTTTCGCCCTGAGAGATAAGTTTCTTTACTTCTTCCTGATTATGATAACAATGGCGATCATATTTGGGAATTTGTTTTTTCGCTTGCTGTTCTTTTCTCATCCGGTCAAGTCTTTCGGGAGAACAAACACAATAGTAAGCCATCTTTTTTCTAACCAGCTCTTCGGCATGTTTTTTGTAGGTAGAAAGTCTTTCCGATTGACGATATGGAGCATAAGGGCCGCCTATCAACGGCGATTCGTCGGCATGGAGTCCGATCTGCTCCAACGTTTCAAGCATTCTTTTTTCACCGCCCGGGACAAGACGGGTTCTGTCGGTATCCTCTATCCGAATGATAAACTGACCGTGATTTTTTTTGGCCCAAGCATAGTTCATCAAACCGGTGGAGATACTACCGACGTGGACATCTTTTCCTGTTGGTGAAGGAGCGATCCGGGTTCTTACCATAGATATGATTATATAACCTTACTTCCTTTTAACCAAACGGAAGGCGCCGCATAAAACAAATATACCGGGAAGAAGAAATATATTTAGGTATTTAAAGATTTCCTTCTGGCTTTCCGACATCTCCGGAAGCGGATAAAAAAGAACCGTCCGCTGCCTGATGCCGGACAAAGCCCCACCGGAGGCGAGATCGTTCAGGGCGTTTATGATAAAATTGACATTGCCGGACGTTTTGGATAGATACCTCTCTCCGATAAAGCGCGAACTGGGAACTACCAATATCTGGCCGTTCTTTTTGTTTCTCGCCTCAGCTATGATCGTATACTGCCTAAAGTCTTTTTCGTTCGGCTGAGGAATGGTCTGCGGATTCAAGAATATATTACCTTCTTTTTGCGTCCATGACCTGTTGCCGGTATAAACCAACCGTCTGATCTCAACTCCGTCCACCTTTTCGAAAGAAAGAGAAGATACCCACGGAAAAGACAACTGATTGAAGTTGGAAAAATATCCGGCTCCCTGATTAAAGACATTTGTTTTCACCCAAAAAGGGTACGGGACAAGGAACTGAACCGAATCGTTGCCGAAGTTGACCATCTCCGACAAAGAGGACAAAACCAAATCATTATCGACTGTTATCCCGAACTTCTTAAGTACCGGGCCAAGATTATGTTCGGCTTTGGTCGATTGAAGACTGTCGGTTATCCATACGCCGTCGGCAAAGATGATTGCCCTGCCGCCTTCGGCAAAATATTTGTTGAGGATATCGGCTTCTTCGGTCGAATACTGTTTCTTGTTGTCGTCCAAAATCAAAAGGGCCTTATATGAAGAGTTTATAACTTTAAGATCGCTAATCGGCAGAAGCGCATACTGATCGAGGCTTTTTCTCAAACTTTCAAACCCGCCACCCAATAAACCGATCTGGGACATGTTCTTCTGGGTAAGCTTGTATATCAACGAGGTCAGGTTGTATTCCAGATTATCTATGTCGTTGGCCTGGGGGATAACTTCTTTTTTTTCGGCATAGCTGACGGAAATCCCGAAATAGGCTGCCGTTAAAGCATATTTGTCCTGTTCGAGTTGGGAAAACTGCAACTCCGGGATACCGGCTTCCTTTGCCTGGGATAAGGATTCGTCGTCTTTTTTCGGGTCGATAACCTTAACCGCCACTTTCCCGCCACCTTCTTTTTTGTATTCGTTAAGAAGATCGACTACCTCCGATCTCAAAGGAAGCAGTTTGGTTGGTAGATTGGATGAGGCAAAAAATTTAATATTGACGATGTCATCGGTTTTTTTGAGGATCTTTTTCGTCGATTGGGATAGAGTATAGGCTTTGCCCGACGACAGATCGGCTCGTGCCGACAAAGATGAGATAATCAAGTTTATGAGGATAAAAATACCCAAGGTAACCGGATAGATGAGAGACTTGCCGAATCTCTCCAGTTTCATCGCCTTCACCAGATTGATTTTTTTTAGTTTGGTCCTGATCATAAGATTTAATCTCTTTTTTCCAGATCAATTACCGTAAAAAACAAAAACACGGCCGTTAAACCCAAAAAATACCAGACGGATCTTATATCGATTATTCCTTTGGCAAAATTTTCAAGATGATACACCGGACTCAAGGGATTTAAAAAATCCTGGATAGGCTTGGGCATGACCGATGACAAAAAGTCAGTCGACAAAACCAAAAGCAAAAAAATGACGATGACCGAGACCAAAAACGCGACGATCTGATTTTTTGTCTGGTTGGAAAAAAACAACGACAGACTTATCAAAAAACCCGCCATCATTATTATTCCCAGATAGCCAACCAGTATTTCCGGCAGATACACCTTTGACAAAAAAAATAAAGAGACCGGCAGGCTTAACGTTAAAGCAAAACCAAAAACCATGATCGTCAGAAGCGTCAGAAATTTGGCGACAACTATCTCGGCCTCCGATAAAGGAAGAGTCAATAAAACCTCGACCGTGTTGCTTCTCTTTTCCTCGGCAAAAATTCTCATGGCGAGGGCCGGGACAAAAACAAGCAAAAGCCAGGGAATGACGCCGAAAAACGGCTTCATTGATGCCGAACTGATCACGAAGGCGTCTTTGATGAAGATAAAGTTGGCAAATACAGAGAACAAAACTATGATTATATAACCTATGGGATTGTTCAGATAATAGTTAAGCTCTTTTTTGTAAAGTTTCCACATAATTATGCAACCAATTTTTTGAAAAGTTTTTCGACCGATCCTTTGCCGCCTGGCTTTTTACCGTCGAAAACAATCTTTCCCCTGTTTATAATGATCAACCTTGTCGCCACTTCTTCTACCTCGGACAGAATATGGGTTGAGAACACTACGGTTTTTTTCGTCAATTTTTTTATAAGGCTCCTAATTTTCTCTTGTTCCAAGGGATCCAAACCCGAAGTCGGCTCATCAAGAATAAGTATCTCCGGATCTCCGATGAGGGCAGCCGCCAAACCGACCCTCTGTTTATAGCCGCGCGACAGTTCCTCTATTTTTGTTTTTAAGACGTCTTCGAGCGATACCGCCTTAACGACCCTTTTGTAATCGTTAATCTCTTTCGCATCAGCGATAAAACGAAGGTACTCTTCCACCTTCATCTCCGAATAAAGAGGATTGTTCTCGGGTAGATATCCGATCTTCTTGACGACCTTTATTCTTTCCTCAACAGGATCGATGTTATCAATCGTCACCTTACCCGAGGTCGGGGTCAGGTACCCAAGTAACAAGCGCATGGTCGTGGTTTTACCGGCGCCGTTTGAACCGACAAAGCCGATGATTTCCCCCGATTTGGCTCTAAAAGAAACGTTTTCAACGGCTGTTTTTTCTTTGAATTTTTTGGTGACTTTAACCAGATCGATCATAGTCAATTATGATAGATCATCAAAAAATAAATTTCAAGCTTCAGTTAAATTAACATCCTGGAGCGTTAGGACAATATTTCGTCTGGCATTCGCCGGGTTTTCCCGACGAGAGGAAGTCCAACCAGAAGTTAAGCGACTTGGTAAAACTCGGTGAACTGTTGCAGGTGTTAGCCGATTCGTTGTAATACTCGGAGCCGAACTGCCAACGACAGGCAAATCTGCCAAAGTTGGCCGGATCGCAAGCATAGCTGACAAAAAGACAGGTCATCTGTTTATATATCGAGAAATCGCGGCCTTTCAAAGTCGTATAACTGCCATCGGGATTGCGCAGGTAGTCGCATCCGAAAGGTGTAGCTGACGTCGCTCCGCCGGCAGCCGACTCCTCGATCCATAACGAAATGACGAAGATCGGGTTAAAGTGGTATTTGATTGCCCCTTCCTGAACAATCTCCCATTGGTCAAGCAGTTTCGTGTTCGGCCAGTAGGCGGGGTAATAGGTTTTCATTCTGGCATAGGCCCTATCCATATCGTCCTTCGTCACCCGACAGTCGGAATTGCGGTACGGATAAGAATAGCTGTTGTTTCCTGAAAAATTCAAGACCTGCCGGCAGGTTTTCGGAGTTCCGGTATAACCTTGCGTGTAAGGTAAATTGCTGTATTGGGCGATCATCTGGTCAAGCTCGTTTTCCGGCTGCGTCGGCATCGGGGTCGCGGTCGGAAGCGGAACCGATGTCGGCTTTGGTGTTATCGTTGCGGTCGGAATACGCGTCGGCACTACGGTCGGAATAGCTTTCGTGACGACTGGGGTCGGACTGGTGTTTACAGTAGGGGAAACAACCGGACTGGGCAGCAAACTAGGAATAGGTGTGGTTGTTGGTTTGTCACCGAACACCACCTCTCCTCCATCTTTGTCCGGAGTCGGCGTCGGTTTCTTTTCCACCTTAACGGTAAGCAAAGAGGTGGTGACAGAGGTGATTTTTTTTAACCCATTGCTAACCGATGCCAAAAAATCGCCGGTCCGTTGTTTCAGAAGATCGACTGAGGGACGTGGAGTGTATTTGACGTAAATGTTATTTATCAAAAACTGGCTTAAAAAAAGGGCCACAAGGATCACGAAGATAATTTTGACTGCTTGACTCTTTTTCCAATCCATGAATTTGATTTTAACAGAAATTTCATTTCAGCTACAGTCGCATTCGTCTCCGCATTTACAGCTTTTTATCGACTCAAATCTATTCCCTACCAAAGACCAGTTGAGATTGTCGAAAAAAGCTCCTATATAACCTCCCCTGTCTGTCCCATAGTCGATAAAATAAGCATGCTCATAAGTATCCATGGCAATTATCGGAACCACATCCCAAACAAGGTAGGTATTTTGGCTATCTCCTATGTGGTTAAAAAGCCTTTTTTCCCGGATGTTCCAACCGGTCCAGACCCAACCGCGGGCGGACAGACCGCTTGCCCTAAGGTCTTTTTTATAGTTCTCGAATGAACCGAAGTCGATATCGATCTGTTTTAGCAGGGTACCGGTCGGTACCCTGCCGCTCGTCGTCCCCTCATCGTATCCCAACTGAGAAAAGTAAAGTTCGTGGTTGACCACACCTCCATAGGCAAAGCTTGATTCGATCTTGAGTTCCCTTATTTTCGAATATACCTGATTACCCTTACTGAAATCTTCATCCTCCAACTTTACAATCTTTTCATTGATCTCATTATATTTGTTCACATAACCCTGATAAAGCTTCAGGTGCTCTTCAACGGTTTTTTTGGAAATCCCGTTAAGATTAAAAAGACTGTTTGAGAATTGTTTGGGAGTTATCTTTTTGAAGTTCATAATGTTTTGATTAAATTTTAACTATTACAAAACTGGTAATAGTTACATATTAATTATAATTATTTATTTTGTCAATAACATTTGGGGTGCATTCTCTAAAATGGCGACGATCGTCGCGTTTTTGGGGAATGCTTGAAGGACTTTATAGACTTACTGAGCTTGCCGCTTGGCAAACTACCCGATCAGATCGGGGCGTCTTTTGAGTGTTTCCTCCCATGATTTTTTTATCTGCCACTTTTCTATTTCTTTCGGGTTACCCGACAATAATACCTTCGGGACAGATCTGTCCAGGTATTTCTCCGGTCTGGTATACTGCGGATATTCGAGTAACCGAATTTTTTGGCAGCCTTTTTCCTTAAGGCTGGTCAAAATATCGTTATTCCCTATCGCGTTTGCAACAAGGTCTATATCGACTTCGGAAAAACTTTCTTTTTCGGTTGCGGCCGTTTTTTTCAAAACGCCGGGAAGAAGCCTGACAACGCTGTCACATATGCTTGAAGCAAGAATCTCACCGCCGGTCATGATGAAATCGCCCATAGATACCTCTTCATCGACCAGCTCAACCACTCGCTCGTCAACTCCCTCATAATGTCCGGCGATGATTATCAAATCATCCAACTTTGAATACTCTATCGCCTTTTTCTGATTAAATACCTTCCCTCTTGCCGAAGTAAGAACAATTTTAGATTTTGAGTTTTGAATTTTTCTTGTGGTTTGTTTACCCTGAGTGAAATCGAAGGGTGATTTGTGATTTGTGATTTTTTTTATAGCCTTGTCTATTACATCGACCCTCAACACCATTCCTGCCCCGCCTCCATATGGCCGATCGTCAACCGTACCGTAATCGTCAATGGCAAAATCACGCAGATTGACAAGCGATAATTCTACCAATCCTTTTTCTCCGGCTTTCTTGACTATGCTTTCATCAAAAAAACCCGAGATCATCTTGGGAAACAAGGTTATGACTGTAATTTTCATATATAGTATTATATTATTAACCTATGGATAAATTAGACAGATTTTTTAAAAACGTATACCGAAGCCTTTTCGACCTGAAGTTTTATCAAAAAATATTGACCGCTCCTTTTTCTTTTTCGTTAAAATATCTTGCTTTTCTTTTTTTTGTTATTTCTCTGCTCAATGTCTTACTGTTTATCCCCAATCTTATCAGCCTTCGGGCAAAAACACCGGATTTTACAAAAAAAATAAAATCGGCCGCCATGAATTTCTATCCCGATAGCCTGACTTTCAATATAAAAAACGGCGTGTTTTCCACCAACGTTAAGCAACCATACGCGATTCCATTACCTAAAGAGTTTGCTTCCGGTGCAAAAACGGAAAAAAACTTTATCGTTATTGATACCGAAGCCGGACCCGATGACATCAAAAAATACCAAACAGATATTTTGGTAACCAAATACATGGTCGCCTATCGAAACGACAACGGCTACAAAATGCAGTTCTTTGATGACTTCAAACAGGATATTTCGGTCGACAAGGATATTTATCTTAAAACGGTCAGGTCGTTATCGCCCTATCTTGATCAAGGGCAAAAAATCGTCACCGGATTAATAATTCTGTTTATTCTGACGGCGCCGTTGCTGGCAGCTTTTTTTTCTTTGGCCGCCAAAATGTTTTATCTCCTTTTCGTAAGTCTCGTCCCGTCTTTGATCGGTCGAATCTTCAACAAAAACATAAATTATAAAAAAGCCTACCAGTTGGGGATGCACACAACCACCGTGACCGTTCTTATCAGTTTTATAGCCGGATTGTTTAATAGGCTTAATATCGCTTTCGGACAAAACCAAATCATAAATTTTGTCAGCGACTTTTTTTTGTCAGTAAGAGAAGCCAATACCTGGATTTTTTTAATATTGACCACCTTTATCATATTCAAAATAAACGATAAACCCGCAACAGCGAAGATTAAAAGAAAAAACAGCCGTTGATGATAAAAAATATCGTCCTGAAATCGATACGTTTTTACCAGAAAACTTCATTTTTCCATACCGCCGTTGCCAAACAGTTTTTTCTTACCGATCAGGTCTGCCGTTTTCAACCGACCTGCGCCGAATACACTTATCAGGCGGTCGAGAAATACGGTACCGGACGCGGCCTGTATCTTGGTCTCAAAAGAATAATCCGTTGTCACCCATGGAACAAAGGCGGCTACGACCCTCTCCGTTAATATTGACTTTTTTATTTTTAGTTTTATAATATAATTAGCAGACTAAGTTATTAATTGCTAACCATTATGCAGATCAACTATCAAGCTCCTGAAGAAGAAAAAGACGTTTTAAGCAAATACACCATCAATTTGACGCAAAAAGCCAGAGAGGGAAAGCTCGATCCGGTTATCGGCCGCGACGAAGAAATAAGACGGGTAATCCAGATTCTATCGCGGCGGACAAAAAACAATCCGGCGCTTCTCGGTGATCCCGGCGTCGGGAAAACCGCAATCGTAGAAGGATTATCCCAAAGGATGGTAAACGGCGATGTCCCGGACACATTAAAAAACAAGCAGCTGCTTACATTGGATCTGACCGGGATTTTGGCCGGAGCCGCTTTCCGCGGCGAGTTTGAACAACGCTTAAAAAAAATTCTTGAGGAAGTTGAAAAAGGTCAAGGTAAGTACGTCTTATTCATAGACGAACTCCATACTCTTGTCGGAGCTGGTGGAGCCGAAGGAGCCGTTGATGCCGGTAATATTCTCAAACCTTCACTCGCGCGCGGCAGTTTGCACGCGATCGGAGCAACGACTGTCCGTGAATATCGCCAATACGTGGAAAAGGATCCGGCGCTCGAACGTCGTTTTCAGCCGGTGTATATCGAAGAACCGTCAACCGAAGACTCGCTTGCCATACTGCGCGGGCTTAAGGAAAAATACGAAGTCCATCACGGGATAAAGATCTCTGATAATGCTTTGATAGCCGCCGTCAACCTTTCAATAAAATATATTACCGACAGATATCTTCCCGACAAAGCTATCGATCTTGTCGATGAAGCCTCCTCCGCCGCGAAGATAGAAGTCGAGTCAATGCCGACCGAACTCGACCAGATAAAAAGAAAGATTATCCAATTGGAGATCGAGTTGGCGGCTTTGAAAAAAGAAAAAGGGTTGGAAACGCGTAAAAAAACGATTGAAGACGAAAAAAAGCAGCTGCAGAAAAAGTTTGACGACAGATCAAAAAAATGGCAAGAACAGAAAAAAATTATCTCCGAGCTGCAAAAATATCGATTGGAACTTGACGTTCTCAAAGCCAACCTGGAAAAAGCCGAACGCGAAGTCCTTCTTGACAGGGCGGCCGAACTTAAATACGGGAAGATTCCCGAAATAGAGAAAAAATTAAAGGAAGTAAACAAAAAATGGCAGACTATACCGGCTGATGCACGCTTTTTAAGGGAACAGGTCAACGAAGAAGATATCGCCAAGGTCGTTAGCCGCTGGACCAACATACCGGTCACCAGACTCCTGACCACCGAGACGGAAAAACTGATCAACCTGGAAAAAGAGCTTGGGGAGAAAGTCGTCGGACAAGATCAAGCGCTTACCAAAATCTCCAAAGCCGTAAGAAGATCGCGATCAGGACTTGGTGATCCCGACAGACCGATCGGAACGTTTTTATTTTTAGGGCCGACCGGAGTCGGAAAGACCGAAACGGCCAAAGCCCTGGCCTACTCGCTTTTTAACGACGAAAAAGCCATTATCAGAATCGATATGAGTGAGTATCAGGAAGCTCATACGATCGCTCGCCTTATCGGCGCTCCGCCCGGTTACGTCGGTTACGAAGAAGGAGGACAACTGACCGAGGCAGTCAGAAGAAAACCTTATTCGATTATCCTGTTGGACGAGATCGAAAAAGCTCATCCCCAAATCTACAATGCGTTCCTCCAGATCTTCGACGACGGCCGCCTCACCGACGGCAAGGGTCGAACCGTTAATTTCAGAAACACCATTATTATAATGACCTCCAATCTCGGCAGTGAACTTTATCGGGAAACCATAGCCGAAAAAACGAGGGAAAACAAGATCTATGATCTTTTGAAAAAATTCTTTAAACCCGAATTCATCAACCGTCTTGACTCAATGGTTTTTTTCAATCCTCTGACAAAAACCATGTCGGAAAAAATTATCGATATTCAAATAGGTATTTTTAGCCGGACTCTAAAAAAACAGGGACTTGATTTCGAAATCACTCCGGCTTTAAAAAAATACCTGCTTGTTGCCGGCTTCGACGAGACTTATGGAGCCAGACCGCTGAAAAGAACCATAAACGAACTGATCGTCGACGAAATCGCTTTACAGATAATTGAAGGAAAAATCAAACCGGCCAACAAAGTGATTGCCGATTATAAACAGGGAAAAACGGTTTTCGAGATAAAAAAGCCAAACTGATCAAACTCCGTTTACAAGATGCTGAATCCGCAGCAGTTCCTCTTTTTTTAACGCAAGCTCCCCAGGCAAAATCTGCCTTTCCCCATAATGGCGGGGCATGATATGGACATGGGCATGACTGACATCCATACCGTACGTCACATAAGAAATGAAGTCGGGTTTCATATTTTTTTGGATCTTTTTTGTCACCTTCAGAACCGCCTCCCAATACCTTTTGAAGTCGTCGACTTCATACACCCAACGATAATGTTTTTTCGGAATAACCAAAGTTTGCCCCTTAACCCGTGGAAAAATATCCAAAAATGCCATAAAACGGTCATCTTCAAAAACCTTATAACAAGGACTTGTACCCTTGACTATCTCGCAAAAAATGCAACGCTCCATATTTGTTAAAATTATTATATTACTAATTTATCGGTTATAAACATGAACAATCTACAAAATATTGACGAAAGAATCTATCGGTATGTTTTTTCCGGCGACAACGATGTTAAAAAAAATTTGGCGTGTGAAATAAAGGAAGAGGGAGCGTCAAAAGGAATAAAGCTTGCCTCGATCCACAATCTCTATATGGCTTTCGGAAACAAAGAGGTTTCCGGATTCACCGTTCCGGCCTTTAATATCCGTACTATGACATACGATACGGCCAG
This sequence comes from Candidatus Roizmanbacteria bacterium, assembly GCA_012798265.1. GTDB lineage: Bacteria > Patescibacteriota > Microgenomatia > UBA1406 > GWC2-37-13 > JAAZNM01. Next base: position 12,717 of record JAAZNM010000002.1, read on the forward strand.
AATTATTTTTTCCGTCGCCAAGGAAAACAATATCGGCCCCTTTATATTTGAGATCGCCCGTTCGGAGATGAACTACACCCGACAAGACCCCGAAGAATACGTAACCGCAATCATCGCCGCGGCCATAAAAGAAAATTATCAGGGACCGGTGTTTATCCAAGGCGATCACTTCCAGTTCAAAAATTCCGTCTTTAAGACCGACCCGCAGACCGAAATAAACAACATAAAAGATCTTATAAACCGGTCGATCGAAGCCGGATTTTACAATATCGATATCGACGCCTCGACCCTGGTTGACCTGACTAAAACCGATCTTGACGAACAGCAAAAAAACAACTATCGGATGACGGCTTTGATAACCAAACATATCCGGTCCATCGAACCGAAAGGTATAACCGTATCTGTCGGCGGCGAGATCGGCCACATAGGCGGAAAAAACAGTACCGTCGGTGATTTTGAGGCTTTTATGGAAGGATACCTTAAAGAAATTGCAAATCACAAATTGCAAATCACAAAAGGAATCAGTAAGGTAAGCGTTCAAACGGGTACCAGTCATGGAGGAGTCCCTCTGCCTGACGGAACGATCGCCAAAGTCAACCTTGACTTTGAGGTACTCCAGACGGTCACCAAAGTCGCCCGGGAAAAGTACCGGATAGGAGGATCGGTACAACACGGCGCCTCCACTCTACCCAATGAACTGTTTTATCGGTTTCCGGAAAAAAACACCCTGGAAATTCATCTGGCCACCGGATTTCAAAATATCGTCTATCAGTATATGCCGAAAAAACTCAGGGAAGAGATCTATCAGTGGATAAAAAACAATCTGAAAAACGAATGGAAAACCGAACTTAACGAAGAACAGTTCATCTATAAAACCAGGAAAAAAGCCCTTGGAGTGTTTAAAGAAAAAATCTGGAAGATGACTGACGATGAAAAAAAACCGATTAGGGAAAACCTAAAGAAACAGTTTACTTTTCTTTTTGAAAAATTGGGTGTTTTTAACACCAAAACCGTTATTAGTCGGTATCTATAATATTATGGACAGAAACCTTGCTTTGGAGTTTATTCGGGTGACCGAGGCGGCGGCCATCGCCGCCTCCCAGTGGATAGGCCGCGGCGACAAGCATGCGGCCGACCAAGCGGCCGTCAATCAGATGCGGGCCCGTTTCAACCAGATTGATTTTTCCGGTCGGGTCGTCATCGGCGAAGGCAGTAAAGACAAAGCCCCCCAGCTTTACACCGGAGAAAAGGTCGGTATGGGAAAAACGCCGGTTATGGATCTGGCCGTCGACCCGCTTGAGGCGACCGACAGTGTAGCTTATGGCCGTTATAACGCAATATCAGTCATTGTCGCCGGAGCCAAAGGTTCACTTCTTCATGCGCCCGATACCTATATGGAAAAGATTGCTGTCGGCCCGAAAGCCGCCGACGCCATAGATATCGACGATCCCGTCGAAGTCAATATTAGTAAGGTAGCCAAAAAAATAGGCAAAGACGTTAGGGAGATAACCGTGATTGTCCTTGACCGACCCAGGCATAAAACGCTCATCGATAAAATCAGAAAGATCGGCAGTCGGGTAAGATTGATTACCGACGGCGATGTGGCGGCGGCCATTGCCACCTGTCTTCCGGAAAGCGGAATAGACTTACTCATGGGGATAGGCGGCAGCACTGAGGCGGTTCTCGCCGCCGCTCCGGTTAAAATTTTTGGCGGCCAACTATTCTGTCGGTTCAAACCGCAGTCGCCCGAACATATCGATGAAATAAAACGGAGCGGAGTAAAAGACGTAAATAAAATATTTTCCGCCGACGACCTTGCTAAAGGAGACCAGTTGACCTTTACGGCCACCGGAGTCATCGACGGACCGCTTCTGCCGGGAGTCGTTATTGATAAAAACAAAATCATAACCCACTCTCTTGTGATAAGGGCCAGTTCAAAAACAGTCAGATATATCACTACCCACCACCATTATCAGGCTGTATAATAAAAATTAATTAACAGTTTGTTAACCAATATGAAAAGATTGCGAGTCGGTTTGAATGGTTTCGGTAGAATCGGACGTGCTTTTACCCGAATAGCTTTTGAAAGAAACAGTTTTGATATAGTTTTGATAAATACCCGTAAAACGTTACCGCCGATGCTTGCCTATTTACTTCAATATGATTCCGTTTACCGCCGTTTTTCCAAAAAAGTTGAAGCTAAACCAGACGGCATCAATGTTGACGGTTATAAAATCACCGCCAACCAGACCGATTCCCTCGAAAACATCCCTTGGGACAGATACGAAGTCGATATCGTCGTTGATGCGACCGGTGCGTTCACAAAAAAACCGGATCTGAAAAAACACATAAAAGGATCGGCGAAGAAAGTCATCCTTACCGCTCCCGCCAAGGATGAAGAAATCCCCTATGTTGTCTTAGGGGTGAACGACAAGGATTTCGATTTCTCCGCAAACGAAGTCATATCGATGGCGTCATGCACTACCAACTGTGCCGCTCCGATGTTTAAGGTAATAGACGACAATTTCAAGCTCGTATCCGGATTTTTGACAACCGCCCATGCTTATACGGCTACCCAAAGTTTACTTGATGACGCCGGCAAAAATGTCGAGAGATCTCGGGCTGCCGGTCTAAATATAATTCCGTCAACTACCGGCGCCGCCAAAGCCGTCTACAAAGTATTGCCTCAGCTTAAAGGCAAGATAGACGGAATGGCCATCCGAGTACCGGTACCGACGGTGTCGTTTACCGACGTCTCCGCCGTCGTTGAAAAACCGGTTACGGTTGAGTCGGTTAACGAGGCCTTTCAAAAACAAGCCGATGGCCAAATGAAGAATTTTTTGTCGTTTGAAAAAGAGACTATGGTGTCTTCCGATTTTATCGGATCACCATACTCATGTGTATTCGACGCCAACTACACTAAGGTAATCGGAGGTAATCTGGTGAAGATCTTCGGATGGTATGACAACGAGTGGGGCTACTCAACCAGATTAGTCGACCTGGTTGAAAAAATAGGCGGTATTTTTTAAGAGCTATGGGAAAAATCACCTACATTGATGAAGCCGATATAAAAAACAATAAAATATTGTTAAGGGTGGATTTTAATATCTCCTTGACCGATCAGAACGCCATAGCCGACGACACCCGCATCCGCCAGGCTTTGCCAACCATCAAATATCTGCTCGAAAGGAAAAACAGACTGGTAATTGTCTCTCATTTTGGCCGGCCCAAAACCAGGGACAGTCAGTTCTCCATGAAGATAATTGCCGACTATCTGAAAAATTTTTTGAGCGGATACCGGATCGGCTTGATCGACGATTTTTTGACTGATGACGGTAAAAACCAGATCAAAAACCAGCAGGAAAATGAGGTCCTGATGTTGGAAAATATCCGTTTTTATCCTCAGGAAAAGAAAAACGATCCTGATTTCGCCAAAACTTTGGCTTCTTTAGCTGACGTTTATGTCAATGACGCTTTTGGTGTCTGCCACAGAAACGACGCTTCGGTTGTCGGACCGCCTCAGTTTATCCCTTCATTCGGAGGCCTGCTGCTTAAAAAAGAAATAACTACTATCGGCAACGCCCTAAAAAATCCCGGAAAACCGTTTGCGGTTGTTATCGGCGGTGCCAAAATATCAACCAAAATTAGCCTCATAAATAAGTTTATAGAGATCGCCGATTATATCCTTATCGGCGGCGGTCTGGCCAATACCTTTATCTATTCTCAGGGACACGATATCGGCGGCAGTTTCTGCGAATGCCAGGAGGCAGACAAAGCCAAACAGATGCTTCTTTCCGCATCGCAAAAAAATACTACCATTATCCTGCCGGAAGATGTGGTCGTCCTTGCCTCCGGAGATGGGAAAAAAACAAAAAAAATAAAAAAGGTGGACGAGATTGCCAAGGACGAGTCGATCCTGGATATCGGCCCGGAGACGCGAACCCGGTTTGGATCGGTTATCGCCCGGGCAAAGACCATTGTCTGGAACGGACCGGTTGGTTACTTTGAAAACCCCGAATTCAGGGAAGGCACCGACTTCGTCTATGAGGCGATTGTAAAAAATGAGGGCGCAGTCTCGATCGTCGGCGGCGGCGATACTTTGGCCGCTATCTCAAAAAAAGAACATCTTGACAAGATTACCCATATCTCCACCGGTGGCGGCGCTATGCTTGAGCTTATCGAAAAAGGCACTTTGCCGGGAATTGAAGCTTTAAAAAAATAATCATCTGCGGATAAGTTCTATCACCCGATTGACCGCTCTCGGCGACTCGGCCAGAGCCGGTTGGATGCTTTTTTCTATTGAAGGCAGGTAACTTTTTCCGATCAAACGACCGTCTTCGAGCCAATAAAGGTCAAGATCAAGATGGGTATCGTAATTCCAAAAGGTCAACAACCGTTTCTCGGGAAATATAAAAATCATTCCATCAAAATCAACCGGTTTTTTGTAGGACATCAGTCCTTTTTCCCTGGTTTTCTGATTATCGGCCACCAAAAGACAGTAATTTTTCCCCTCCAGCTTAAAATTGGAGCACTTTTGTTTTTTTGGCCAAAGAAAAAAACCGGAAACACAAATGATCACAGCCGACAATGAAATCAGTATAAGTTTTTTTTTGTTTGTCATAAAAAATGTCGGAGTGGCCGGACTTGAACCGGCGACCTTACGCTCCCAAAGCGTACGTTCTGGCCATCTGAACTACACTCCGTTAAAGATCACAAATTATCCTTCGACTTCACTCAAGACAAGCAACCGCAAGAAAAAGCCAATAGGAGTATTTTATCAAATCAGAGGCTTGTTTGATTGTTCAAAATCAAATAAACTAAAGTTATGGGCCTAAAAAAATTAATGAAAAACAAGTCGGCTCTTTTTTTCGTATACGTTTTTTTGGTTCTTTTATCTTTTGTCCTGCCTCCGGTAACTGAGGATAAAAAACCAATTCATAAGCTTTCTCCCACTCCTCAAGCGGCCAAAACTGCTTATGTTACCCGCGTTATTGACGGTGATACAGTCGAGATCGAAGGCGGACAAAAAGTCAGATACATCGGTGTTGACAGTCCCGAACTTCATCATCCGACAAAAGCAGTCCAATGCTTTGCCCAAGAAGCCATGGAAAAAAATCGTTCGCTTGTCGAAGGAAAAAATGTCAGATTGGAAAAAGATGTTTCCGATACCGATAAATACGGTCGGCTCCTCAGATACGTATATCTTGAAGATGCAAACGCCACTTCGTCGTCTATTTTTGTCAATGAATATCTCGTTGATCAGGGTTATGCCTATGCCGTCAGTTTCCCTCCCGATATTAAATTCATCGACCGATTTATCAAAGCCCAGGAAAAAGCCCGCCAAAATAACCGGGGATTATGGCTATCTTGCAAAAGGCAGTAATATCATCGCATCAATCCCTTTCCACGGATTGACCATAAACTGGAGATTTGTTTCTTTTGGTAATTTTTCTTTGTTGTCGTAAAGACTTTGGGCATATTTTAGGTTGGCTTTCGGATCAATAATCGTAATCGTATCTTTCCTAATATCTTCCAAAGAAAAATCCGTTGATTTTGGCTTAAATATTTCCGGTTTAACGTTTTTGTTTAAAAAATAATCTACCCGTTCATCTTTTAACATTGACGATGATACTGATATTTTCCTGCCAGGCAATTTGTTCATGAAATTGACCAGATTAACCATCCTGACCCCGTTGCTTTCATAGATAAAAAAGTTATCCGGTTGATAAAAATACCAACTCCAGTTAGTCCAGATGATAGCTCCGACCAACAAGAAATAAACGAGTGTCGTCATCCGCTTTTTTGAAACAAACGTATTCCAAAGTCCCTCCATGGCAAAAGCCGACCAAAAATAGACTATCGGAATAACTCCGGCCAGTCGTAGGGTGTGAGGATGTCCGGTACCGTAGTAATGGAACTCCGGAAAAATCTCAACCGTAAATATATCGTTAACAAACGAAGGAACAAGCAAAAACAGGCTTATCCAAAACAGTTGCCGATCTTTCTTAAAAAGGAGATAGAGACCTCCAAAAGACAAAATAGTCGTCAGAGGATCAAAAAAAGGTCGTGAAGAAGGATTATGTCTTGGGTTCGGATCACCGTTTCCGACAAAAATATTTATTTCTCTTAATATATTTCCCTTTATCTCATTGACTATCTCATGTTTTGGCAGTCCCTGATTAAAAACCGATACCGATTTTGTCCTTGACCAAAGATTATCCCAATGATTAACGCCATAACTGATAAGCGAAAAAACGCTTAATAATATAAAAAACGTCGTTATCAATATTTTTTTTGATTTTTCTTTAATATTTTTGTTTATCCCAACGACAGTAAATAAAGCAACAAAATAAAAAACCGCCATCGTCCTAAATGACAGGTAAGTATTTAAACCCAATCCCAAAGATAATCCTAAACCAATATAATCTTTATAACTGTCTTTTCTGAGTATTTTTACCAAAAAGAAGAACGATGACAACTGGAAAAACATCGCCGCCGTTACCTCATAGCCAAATCTGGAAACGACCAGATGAGGATAAGAAAAAACCATAAACAAAGAGCACAAAAAAGCCGGCCATTTTTTGAAAAATAATCGGATAAAGACGAAAAACATACAGACGTCGAGAGCGCCAAAAACAAGACTGACCAGACGAATTGAGAGCATCGATCTGCCAAAAAATGAAATAGCCAACCCCATCAGGTAAAAAAGACCGGTCGGATGACCGTAGTTGTCGGTTACATACGGCAGGTAATGAGATGTGGTTAACAGCTTTTCGGCTATACGGGCAAATGATATCTCATCCCCCCACATGCCGGGAGTGAGCACGCCGATCTTGTACAGACGAACAGCTAAAGCAACTATAAAAAGTCCTATGGTCATTATAGTTTTAATTCCTTCGGAAAAAGAAGAACCGAAACCCTGATTAAATTGGTGATGGCGTGGAATGCCTTTATCTGGTCTTCAAGATTCAAATCCTTGTGGGTAAGGTTCACCGGTACCGTAAGATCGACCGGAATCTTTTTGTTTATCTTTATGGTTTTGTTAGGATCTACATATATACTGTCTTTGTCTATCTTTATATTTTGATCTATCGGAACGGTAATATTAACAGGAACGTTTTGCCTGACCGGAACGGTTGTCTTTACCGGCACGGTCATCTTTATCGGTATGGTTGTTTTTATGGGAATGCTTAGATTGACCGGAATATTGGCCTGGATGGGAATACTGAGTTGGACCGTTCCGACCATAGGTAAAGTGACGTTGGTCGTGACCGTCTGGTTGATGGGGATGTTTTGGTTGATCGTTACGGTTTGATCGATCGGAACCGACTGGTCAACGTCTATTTTTTGGTCAACCGGAATATCCATGTTTACCGGAACGGTTGTCTTTACCGGAATATTGTCTTTTACCCTGACCGAGCTTGGTATAACCGAATAGATATCGATCACGTCTTTAAGGAACATCTCAAAATTAACCGGAACATCCTGCCTAACCTTAACATTCACCTTAATGCTTTTTACCACCAGATCAAGCAGCGACTCGTCAAGTGCCTCGGTCATCAATCTCACCCTTGCCTGAACATAGAAAAAAACTACGGTCAAGAGTAGAATTATCACTAAAGAAGGCAGATAGGAGAGTATTTTTTTTAGGCGATTATTATCGTTATCCATAGTAACGAGTATACCTGTAAACTTTAAACAAAATCAAATATGGACTCATTAAAAAACCGAGTATATAAACTTTTAAAACAGGTGCCTTTGGGAAAAATCACCACGTACAAATTATTGGCGGAGGCATCGGGAACAAAAGCCTACCGGGCAATCGGACAGATACTTAAAAATAATCCGTATGCCCCACAAGTTCCTTGTCATCGGGTCGTAAAAAACGATGGGACGGTCGGCGGTTTTATGGGGAAAACATCAGGCAAAACCGTTGCCAAAAAAATCAGGATGCTTGTTAACGAAGGTATTATTTTCAATGGTAAAAAAATTGTCGATTTTGACAAGGTTGTTTTTGCCGATTTCAAAATCATTTAGTCAATCGGAGGTGTCCGTTGCCAGAAGCAAGAGACGGGAATCTGTGGCGAAGACCCCGAGAGACGCCGTTAGAAGACTTGGCGTTACCTATCGCCTGAATGATTTTGTCCTCAGAAGCTATTCCTGCCATAGCCTGGACGACATAAGCTATAGACAGCTGGGCATTGTCATAAGCCTCAAGTTGATCGGCCGGACGATATTCTTGGTACGATTTGAACAACTGTTTCACTTGACGGCTAAGTTCTATATTTACCATATTAATTTGTGTTGGATAAGGTGGCTCCGGCAATTGCCGCACCCAAAAAACAAGTATTGTCGATTCCCATACTGGGCGTAGAAACCAGGGCGATTTTGTCGACCGATGTATTATCGTGTTTGGCCAATATTTTTTTGATCCTGTCGGTCATTCCTTCGGTTTTTATTCCGCCTCCGGAAACAATGACGGTTGTATCTTTCAGATCGAAACCCAAAGTCATTGTCATGCCGGCTATGACATGAGCCAATATCCGGGAAGAACAATCGAACAGGGATAATGCCCTGCTATCGCCGGAATACATTAATTCGGCTATCTCTTTGCCCGACCGTTTGTTTCCGGTCAACATCTCCCATTGTTTTTCGACAAAAGCTCCTACGGCCCCTACCCTCTCAAGACAGACATGATCCCATCCGGAATAAAGACCGCAAGGTTTGTCGATTTGATACGGATTCAATTCCTCTATAACCGGTATATGGCCCGGTTCCATCGATATGATGTCGCCGTCTTTGTTTAAGGCTGCGCCTCCGATACCGCCGCTGAAAATAACATGGACTAAATTTGATCTTAATAACTGTTGTGGAACCTTGACGCCACCGATGGTTAATCCGGCCGATGCATCGTTAAGAACGGAGACTGAACCGAAAATATTTTTGAATCCGCCCATTTCTTTTAGATTATCCGTAAAAACGTGCAGATTCGGGCTGATCTCAAGATCGCCGTTTTCGTCGACGACACCGGCGGTCGACACGCCGACAGGCAGTTCCGGATACTGATCTCTCATCCTTAACATCGCCGGCAGGTAGTTTGTGCCTTCGTTTTCCGATTGAACCGTGGCTACCATATTTTCCTCAATAACAACCATACCCTGACGGACTGTGACCTCCCCCATCTTTACGGCGGTGCCGCCGATATCAAAAACAAGCACTTTGGTCGGATTGGGATTGTTAAAGGCCCCGATCCCTTCAGAGATGTCAAATCTTCCGCTTTTTTTAGCAAGAAGCGCCTTGGGAGTAAACAGATCCAGTTGTCGAGGATACAGATCCGGAACCGGAAGATTGGTTAAAAAATCAGCCCTGCGTTCGGGTGACATAATTTTTTTGCTATTATAGCAACCCAAAACTTATATAGCAAGTAAATTTACGTCGCCCAGAATTAATTCCGATCCGGCTTTAGGTTTTTATACCGAAAAACACCGTCGCCGCTCCCAGTATAAACGTCAGAATTCCAACCGTAGTCGTCAGTTTCTTCCGGTCCCTGAATTTGTTTAAAGCGATCGGGCCTAAATAACCGCCGATCATCGCCCCTGCCGACAAAAGAAAGATCAGGTTTCCTTTTGGCCATCCGTTAATGAAAATCCAAACGGCAAAACCTGTAAGACAGATGGGGACTTCGGCAAAATCTGTAGTAACAATAGAGTCTTTAGGACCTCTGCCGCTGACTATCTGACCGGAAGACATAATCGGCCCGAACCCTCCGCCGCTCATCGCTTTGTTAAAACCTCCAAGCAGACTCAGCGCCGTAATTTTCTCCCAGTTGAATTTGAATTTTTTTTTACTTAGGACAAACAGTCCCATACCGATACATAAAACGCCTATATAATTCTTAAGAAAGATTTTGGGGATGATACTGGCACCGACAAATGCCCCTATTATCGTCGCGATTACTCCCAACGATCCGACCATAGACGCAATTTTCATATTTATCCCTTTTGGATCAAAAACACGGGCGTTTTTAAGTTTGTTGTGCCTTAAGGAAGCGATTCCTCCTCCCAAAGCCTGAGACAGCAAAATCGCCGGGATAAGCAGCTTCGGGTCATAACCAAGGAGAATAAGGACCGGCGATAATATCGTCCCATACATCATTCCCAGATAGCTATCAATAAACTCACATATTAAAGCGATTGCGACTATGGCTGCCGACATAATATGGACAAATTATATTTCTTCTTCCGTAATAACCTTAATACCTTTTTGTTTCAATAAGCGAGTCAATATTCCATCCCCTTTTACTAATCTCATTGAAAAAGTTCCGTCGTAAATGCGGTTATTTCCACATGAAGGAGATCGTGCTTTTAAGATGGCTTTTTTTGCTCCGACAAGTTCAGCCAGTTTTAATACTTCGTTTGCTCCCTTCAAATATTGTTCGGTTACATCTTTTCCGTCTTTGGTCATTACTTTGCCGTCTTTTATTTCGGCAGGAGATCTTGGGATGGGTAATCCCCCAAGTATCTCGGGACAAACAGGTATGGCTTTGCCGGATCTGACCATTTTTATTATTTCGCGGCAAGGTTTAGATTTACCGTCGTAACGACAGTTTATTCCAACCAAACAAGCGCTGACAATCTTCATTTGGTTTTTTGCTTTTTTACGACTTCTAAATCTATTTTTGTGATTATCGACAATGGCTGAGGAAGTTTGTCTAAAGTAAACCAACCGATAGCATCGCATTTTTGAGGTTCCATGATTTTTGGTTTTTGACCCTTTTTTATTTTGGCCAAAAAAGTCGTCGGTACCCAATGCTGTTTTTCGTCAGGAATCAGATGATCGGCGGCCGGAAGCTGTTCGATTACCTCTATATCCACCCCATATTCCTCTTTCATCTCGCGTTTTATTGCCTCTTGCAACGTTTCACCGAAGTTGACTTTTCCGCCCGGCACCTCCCAACAACCACGTTCGTTAGTGGCCTTTTTGCCTCTTTTCGTAAGAAAGAGTTCTCTTTTTCCATTAAAGATCATCGCTCCCACGGCAACACCAATATAATCTATCCCCGGTTTCATAAAGTTATTATAACAAGAAAGCTCTTGTTATCTATCCAAGGGGAAACTAATTTTTTGGGACGTAAATATTCTTTTTAAATCAAAACTGTCTTCGATTGTAATCGTTTCTGTATCCGCCACCGCCTCCTCTGTTAGGTCTTTCTTCTTTTGGCTTGGCGACGTTAACGATGATTTTTCTTCCTTCCACTTCTTTTTCGGCCATTTCGGCTAATGCTTTTTCGGCATCGGCTTCATTGGCGAATGTCACAAATCCGAATCCTTTTGAACGTCCGGTATATCTATCATTGATAACTATGGCCTCGGTAATTTCACCAAAAGGCGAAAACATATCTTTTAACGACTGTTCGTTAACAGACCAAGGCAAGTTACCTACAAATAATTTTTTTTTATCCATATATCCCACTCACCCCCTAACTGTCTTTTTATGAACTGCTAATTTTCTGCTTCTTGCCGATTCCAGCTTTCTTTTTTCCATCTGCAATCGCTTGTTTTTCTGTTTTTTGATTTCTTGTTCCATGGCTTTTTGGCATTCTTTATCAGGACAAACTGTCTCTGTATTCTCAATCGTAGAACCGCCAATTTTTTCTTTCCAGGTTTTTACGACTATCCTTTCTCTACCGCAACGATAGCAAATATTTTTATAAGGTTTTTGCATAAATAAAGTTGTTAATAACGTCGACGATAATGGTCAAATAATTTTTGATCGGTAGTCGTTAAAGAGATTTTTCCTACATATATTTTTTTAACCATAGTTTTTTTAAATTGCACAGTAAGAAGTTGTTTATGATAAGAAAGAACAGGAAGTTTTATCTTGAATATCTTTAAAAACAATTTCCAACTTGCTTTTATTATACCACAAAAGTTGCCGACATATGTCAAGAATCATATTGGATTAGTCATCCTTAATGTTTTAAAATATGCTATGATTTCAACTTTTGACAAAATTCTCAAGATCCACAGACCCAGACCGCGGCATCCGGTTATCGACCAGATATCCAAACGTTGGAGCCCTCGACTTTATTCAGACAAAACAATACCCGGGAATGATATTGACACTATCTTCGAAGCGGCCCGCTGGACACCGTCAGGACATAATCGGCAACCGTGGTATTTTTATCTCGCTAAAAAAAATACTGGCGCTTACCAAAAACTTTTCTCCACCTTAGATCCGTACAACCAATCATGGTCGAAAACCGCCCCCGTCCTGATCCTCGCTTGTGCGATCATAAGCGACCAAGACGGAGACAATCCTTATGCTTTTTACGATCTTGGCGCCTCAGTTATCTCTCTTATCCTCCAAGCCCAGGAGTTGGGATACTTCTCAAGACAGATGGCTCTTTTTGACAAACAAAAAGTCAGAGCGCTTCTAAGATTAAGGGACGATATTGTTCCCTACATCATTGTTGCTATGGGAAAAATCGGCAACTACGACACTGCCCCAAAACAGATTATCGACTACGAACTTAATCCCCGGCCAAGAAAAACCGATCTTTTTAAAGAGATGAAAACACTTTAATTTTTGTCCTATCTATGGATAACACTACGACCCTAGCCCGAACCGTTACCAGAAAAAGCAGTTTTCAAACCTATCTGATTATAAATCTGTTGGTTGACCGATTCCTAAAAGACGACTGTTTTAAAGCCTATGCCTATTTTCGCTGGTTCGACGATAAGATAGACCTGCATTGTCTGACAAAAAAACAACGCATAAATTTCATAAACAGGCAAAAACAACTGCGTCAAGGTTACGGCAACAAAAAACGTTCTTATCTCTGTCCGGAGGAAAAAATGATGATTGAGCTTATGTCAAACGATAGACGCCGGCAAAAAAAGCTCATCTCTTTTATCAATAATTTTTTTAGGATTATCGAATTCGATGCTTACCGGAAAAACAAGTGCATCGAAAAGTCGGAGTTATCCTGGTATGCAAAAACTTTGAGTAAGGCGGTTACGGATGGGATTGAACACTTTATCAATCACGGTACCGAATCTCCTGATTCGGCCGAGCACTATCTGGCCGCAAACGCCGCCCACATAACCCATATGCTTCGCGATTTCAAGGAAGATCTTGAAATCGGGATGATCAATATCCCTAAAGAATATCTCGCCCGGTGGAACATTGAGACGACAGACTTTGACTCATCGGCTTTTCGAAGTTGGGTAAAACAAAGAACCGTTTTAGCCCGCGGATACTTTCGTCTGGGAAAACAATATATCTTTCGACTACCGGTCTTTAAAAGGAAATTGGCCGCTTGTTGGTACTGCAACCGTTTTGAGACCGTTTTGGACAAAATCGAAAAAGGCGGGTTTATGATAAACAGGGATTATTCGCGCGAATTAAAAATAATCAATTATTTCCGGATGGCTAAAATCGCCGTTTTGGTAACCGTCAAGCATATTCATTATCTATTAACCAAAAAAGTATGAGCAAACCAACCGCTTTGGTTATTGGAGCCGGAGTCGGCGGATTGGCCACAGCTATCCATCTTGCTCGCCGCAATTTTGACGTTATCGTACTGGAAAAAAACCAAAAACCAGGCGGCAGGTGTAACCAGATTACTAAAGACGGGCATTGTTTTGATACCGGGCCGACCTTCTATATTTTTCCGGAACTGTACGAGGCAATGTTTACTGCCTTAGGCGAAAACATTAACGACCATATCAAGCTCATTCGGATAGATCCCAGCCATCGGATTTTTTTCCACGACAACTCCTCTATCCAACTGACTTCCGACCTTGCCCTGATGAGAAACCAGCTTGAGGATTTTGAGCCCGGAAGCTACTCCCGGTTTTTAAGTTATTTGAATAAAACCCAGCTGTACTACGAACCTGTCTTAAGACAGATCATCACCAAAGATTTTTCTCATCCCCAAGATTACTTCAACTTTGGTAATTTAAAATTGCTTTTGCAAGCTAAAGGATGGCAAAACCACTGTAGTTATTTAGGCAAGTTTTTTCACGATCAACGGCTAAAAGACGCTTTTGTCTTCCAGGACTCGTATATCGGTCTTAATCCCCATCGGACTTCTTCACTGTTTTCGATTTTTTCCGTATCGGAACTGACAAAAGGAGTCTGGCTGCCCAAAGGCGGAATGTATCAAGTGGTAAAGGCTTTGCTAAAAATCGCTTCAAAATACGGAGTAAAGATTAGATGCGGTTTACCGGTTGAAAAAATTGTCACGGAAGGCAGCCGGGTTAAAAAAATAATATGCGGAGACGGAAGAAGCTATACTGCCGATATCGTCGTTGCCAACACCGATCTGGCCTATACCTGCCGACAACTGCTTCCTTATGACGACTTTGGGAAACGGATAAATAAAAAACGCTTTTCCTGCTCGACAATCAGTTTTTTTTGGGGATTGAAGAAAATTTATCCCGCAATCAAAACGCATAATATTTTTTTGACTAAGGATAGTTTTGACGGCTATGATCGGGTTATTAACAAACATTTGATTCCCGAAAAACCGCATTTCTATGTTCATGCGCCCGCCAGAACCGACCTTTCGCTTGCTCCATCAGGTCAGGATACGATAACCGCCATTATTCCCGTCGGTCATCTTACCAACGCTTCTCCAAAAAAATGGAGGGCGATCAAGCAAAAAATAAGAAGATATATCTTTAAGCGCTTATACGATATCGGCATAACCGATTTCGAAAAACAGATTAAGTTTGAACTGTCTTTTTCGCCTGTTGATTGGCTTAACGAATATAACCTTACCCATGGAGCCACTCTCGGAATCCATCATGACCTACTTCAGATGGGTTATCTACGACCGGGGCGACGACATCCTCGATATAAAAATCTGTATTTTACCGGTTCCAATACTCACCCGGGCAGCGGCGTACCGACAGTGCTCCTTTCCTCCCATTTCACCGCCAACGCAATACTTTCCGACTCCAACTATCGATAATCAAAGACCTTAAATCGTTCGCACTCTTTTATCTCCCTGACAATCAGTTCTATCATTTGATCGTATGAATATCGGGGAAGGCTGTATTTGTAAAGCCCGTCAAGTTTATCTTCGAAGAAGGTAAAAGTATTGCTTTCTTTGGTTGGCTCAACCTTTATGCCAAAAGGGGTCAATATGTCACGCGCCGTATCAAAACGAGTTTTCAACTCCGGTACCGCCACCGATATGGTATCGTTCCAAATATTATTTTTTATGCAATGGCAAATAACGTCGGAAATGTGTCTAATATAGGTCGGCTGGAAACGCCAAGAGGTATCATAAACCGCCGGCTTGCCCGCGTATAGGTTTTTGAGCAATCTGTTGAATGGTCTGTCATTAACCGTATTGGGACTGTAACCGAGGATGAGAGAAGGTCTGAGGATAAGATATCCGGAAACGGCCTGTCTGACGGTTTTTTCCGACTCAGCTTTGGTTTTTCCGTATAAATTTTTCGGGTTTATCGCCCCCATTGTTGAAATATATAATATTTTTATACCTGTTTGATTGGCCAAATCAACTATATGCCGAGTAGCCGTTTGATTAAGTTCAACGGCTTTATCGGGATTAACGGCACACCATTTTGAACTGGCATTATTGGCGACATGAAGAATAATATCGGGATTTTGTCTTCTAATTATCGCATCTAAAGAATCCTTGTTTGTGATATCTAACTGCAAAAAATCTTTTGATAATTTATGGGTTGCGTAGGTTCCGGTAACAGTATGCTTATCTTTTAATTCAAAATATATTCTTGCT
This sequence comes from Candidatus Roizmanbacteria bacterium, assembly GCA_012798265.1. Lineage (GTDB taxonomy): Bacteria > Patescibacteriota > Microgenomatia > UBA1406 > GWC2-37-13 > JAAZNM01. The sequence continues at coordinate 28,492 of JAAZNM010000002.1, forward strand.
CCGACATATGAACTTGCACCAAGAAGTAATATTTTCATAAAGTCTTATTTCTCCTTTTATTGGTTTTTGATAATTGTAACTTCAAAGATATGATTAGTAAAATATAAAGCAATACACTACCGTAAAGGACATGCGACAACAAAAACTTCGAAAAATAATTAGAGGCAATGACTGAGGGATCTTTGATATTCAAGGCTATCAAAATATATGCCAGCAGCAGTAAAAAAGTCAAAAGACAAAATCTTTTTCCCCAGCTTTTAGTACTGGATATTAAAGCTGTGAAGGGAATGAGGGTAATGACAAAATGATGCTGCCAAGCTAAGCCGGATCCTATCAAAACGGATAAAATAAATAAACCATACTCGCTTAACTCTGACTCCGGAGATTCTAGGGTTGTGTTTGTTTTGACAAAACTTATAAGCAATAAGCTGCCAAATACCAAGTAGTTGATTACTTTTGATATCGAGTCAGGGATTAAAGACCGAGCCAACCAACCGGTTAAAGCCTGATTATAGTAAGCGGCATTACCGATAGTGGGAATGTAAGGAAAGACGTTGTTCCAGTAATCTCCGGTTGCCGATGTCCCTAAAAATAACATCCCGGACAGATTAAATGCGAAAGAAAACACCAGGCAACTAATGACAATCTTCCACTGTTTTTTTCTGATATAGAATAGCAATAACACTATGGGGGTTAGTTTGATAGCTAAGGCTATCGCTAAAAAAATCCCGGATAGATATGATCTTTTTCGTCTGAAAAAGTAAAAAGACAGACTTATCAAAAGCAGTATGAACATATTTATTTGTCCCATGCCCAAGGTAAACTTGGCAGGAAAAGATAGCATGAAAAAACCAAATACCATCAAAAAAATAATCAGGGATTTTTTTTTATTGAGCGATTTGAACAAAACGATGATAGCAATCATAACCGACACAAAAGAGATTAGGGTCCACACGTCTTCAGCCAATCGGTAAGGCAACCAACCGATCGGCGCCAAAAACACCAACGACGATGGCGGGTAGATATACTTTTCTGGTTGAGAATTCATGTAAGGATTTTGCCTACTAAGAAAATTTTGAACACCTTGGTAATAAACCGAGAAATCCTGGAGTTCGAACTGACAAATAATCCTTACAACCGTAAACACAGAAAAGATTATGGCTAAGGATAAAAACACCAAGAGAAAGTATTTTGAAAATGACGTTAAAGCTTCATTCGAGATCGACTTCTTGTAGCTCATAGCTTTCATCCTTGAAACTTTTGTGAGTCTAATTCATCACTTGTGGCTTTTATTATTCTTTTTTGGCCAATACTATTTGATGTTTTTCTCCTCCACTATTGTCTATTTTATTTTGAATAATCTTAAACCCCGCCCGTTTAATTATTTTTTCGTTTTTTTCTGCATTATAATGACTCCACCACATTGTTGTCCCATGGAAGGCTTCACTGCCTTCCCACTCCGAAGAACCCATCGTTACTAATAAATATCCACCGTTTGGCAAAAAAGTGCTTATTTTCTTAAAAAGATCTAGATGTTTTTCTCTGGGAATATGGAAGATTGCGTAGAAAGATACTACAGCATCAACATGATATTCACCCTCACTCATGTCACTCATATCTTTTACTTGAAAGTTACACGTCGGCAGATTTTTCCTTGCCAGCTCAATTTGTTTTTCCGAGATATCAATCCCTGTTATTCCAAATCCTTTATCAAATAAGTATTTGTCTATCGGAATTCCAGCTCCGCAGCCGATATCAAGAATTGATGCGCCCGGCTTAAGCAAAACAATCAAGCGGTCAAGATATTTATTGTTTTTATACCGGTCCCTTTGCATGGAATATCTTTTTGCGATTTCGTTATAGCCTTTTTTGACCAAACCGGCACTCATAATATATTAACCGAAGATTGGTAACCAATAATTATTTTACATTAGGCGATTAAAGATAAATCCCAAAATAAGGATTAAGGGAACACCTACAAAAAATAAGGCCATAGCCGCTCTTTTTCCAATATTGGTCCAGATCAGGCCTATCTCTGTAAAATCGGTAACTACACCTGCCTGCAAAAAAATAAAAGCGTTGCCGAAAGCCCCGGTTTTTCTGAAAAGCTCAAAAGCCAAAGGTGCCGATCCTTCTGAACAGATCTCAATCAGCGAAGCCAACGCCAAGGTTGCCACCAAACCTAACATATTCGCCCCAAAATAATTGTCCATGATGCTCTCCGGCAAATAAGAGCCTAACACCGACGCTAACAAAAACCCGAAAATGACCCACCAACCAACCGATTTTGCCAAACTCCAGGATTCGATGCTTACTTTTTTAAGCAAGATATTCCATCCCGGCCAGATCAACGAAGTTTTTTCCTGCTTAATATCTTTTTTAAAAGCTTTGCCCTGTTCTATCAAACCCCTTTTTTCCAAAAAATCAAAAATAAGACCCGAGATAATCGCAACCAGCAAAGCACCGCCGATTATCATCAAAGCTTTTAATCCAAACAGCGAAAAAAGTAATATCGTAATTGAAAAATTGGCCCAAGGGGCCGCCAGTAAAAACGCCAAAGTCGAAGCTGTTGAGGCACCCTTTTTATATAAAGATACTGTTATCGCCAAAATTCCGTGTGAACAGGCCGAAGCCAAAAAGCCCAAACCCACCGCCAAAAAAACGCTCTTTTTTCCGTTGGCCAGGAGTTTGACTATTAATGATTCCGGTACCAAAACATCGATCACGCCACCGATAATCAATCCTAGAACAATCGCCCACCAAGTCTTGTCTAGATAATCGGTAAATTTCTGCACGACCGGCTTAAGAAAATAGATACCGGACGAAGCCAGTATCGCATTGGCGATAAAGATAGCAAATAAAATAAACAGTATTATATAAAAAGGTTCTTTGAACCATGGTTTTTTTTTATGAGCGCAACAGCTTGGAGTCTCCATTTTCATATTTTTACGGCTTTAAAATTTTTAAATATTCCCGCTCCCAAAATTTCTTCAGCTGACGTTTTTTTTGAATATTTGACGTCAAAAACATTGGGTAGCCTGAATTTTACCTCGACAACTCCGCTGTTTTTTTTCAACTCCTCCACTATTAAAGGAGCATGGCCAGAGCAAGGGATAGCCACCTTTAAGCTAAGTCTGGACAAATCCGATTGAGCAAAATAACTCGTATTTGTTTTGTTTTTTGAATTGAAATTTGTTATTAACGGAAAAACCACCAAAAAGAAGGCTAAATTTATTCCGACAACAGAAAATACCAAGGTAAAAAGATATCTTTTATTGTCTTTGACCCCACTCCACGAAAGCGATTTTTTTTGACGCAAATACAACGCCATTGAGGCAAAGGCAAAAACGACTGAAACCGCCACCAATAAAGGGAAAAAATACGGAGTCAAAAGCCAGCGCCGAAAAAAAGAGGTAACCCCAACAACTCCTGACACGGAAAAAACGATAAATGCCATACAAAAACTGTGGGGTAACAATCCATAAAAAATACCTTTTTTAACACCGGAGTTTACTTTATGGGTCTGGCAACAAACCGAAACTTTATTTTTCATTATCTTCCTCCTTGAATATCTGGACGATTTCCCTTAAGACTTTTTCTCTCGTTTTGGCGTTCTTGCCGCGAACGGCCGTGATAACGCAACTGTTCAAATGATCTTCCAATATAATTTCGTTGACTTTCTTTATGGCCGCAATCACCGCCTGATTCTGTCTGATTATATCGATGCAATAGCGGTTTTCTTCTATCATCTTTGAATTTGCTTTCAGATGACCGACCAAATAATTCATTCTGTTTCCGATTTCCTTTTTGTTTTTGGAGTCTCCCATGAGAATATGGTACCCCCCCATGGGGGGTTTGTCAAGGGGTCTTCTCATCTTGTAATGGCCCCAAGTTTTGTTTACACTTTGACTGTGAATAAAAAAAAGATCCGGAACAATAAGAAAGATGTTTTGCTGCTTATATTCTTTGTCGGGGTATTTATAGCGCTTCGCTCCATAAACTTCATGCGTTATCTGACCTTTTTCGGTTGGGATCAGGCGGAACACGCCATCTTAGCTCTTAATCTTTTCAGGAGTAAGGACCTTGTGCTTATCGGCCCGCGGGTAAGTGCGGTACTGTACCAGGGCAGGCAAATATTTCTAGGACCGGCGATGACCTACCTGATGACCTTCCTGCTTGGGTTGAGCAACTGGGATCCCGCCGCCGCTAGCTATTTATTTATGATCCTAAGCGGCATCATGATCATTCCCCTTTACTACGGCATGAAGTGGCTAACCGGCCGACGGGCAGCCTGGATCACGGTTGTTTTTTACACATTGCTTCCTTACTATCTTACCTATACCCGCTTTTTATGGAACCCTAACTTTCAATTCGCCCTCTTGCCGGTCTTTGTTTTTCTTGCGGGATATTATCAAAAAACGAAGAAAAACTGGGTATTTTTTATCTTGTCGTTGTGGCTTGGAGTGTTATTCCAACTGCACTATCAGTTTATTATATCCATAATTTTCATATTCATATATTATTTTCTTTACAGAAAAGAGGGCTTGAAAAAATTTATTATTTTCTGCGCCGGTTTTGTCGCCGGAGTATCTCCGCTCATACTGTTTGAACTCCGTAACCAGTTTTATCTGACAAAAACACTCATGTTGTTTGTCAAACACATAAACGAACTCGAAATGCGCGGAAGCAGAAACCATTATTACTTGAGTCAATCTTTTGTATTAATGATCGGATTACTAATCCTGACGAAAAAATACGTTGAAAAAATAAAGCCAAAGGTTTTTTTCGTTTTTATTTCATTGCTCGCCGCAATATTGTTTTCGTTTTCGGCGAAAATCACTTTCATTCGTCCCGATACCGCATTCTGGTCTCCAACTCCCTACTGGGATTATTCGGTTGAGGTCAAAGCTTACGAAATCATAAAAAATGAACGCCTTAAAGACTTTAACGTGACAAACCAACTTTACGATTCTTTGGCGATGCTCCAAAAATATATGATGATGCGGGACAATATCGTTATTAACTACGACGATTACAGGAAAAATAAGTATCTGTTCGTCATAGATAAAGCCGGAAAGGAAAATTATATGGACAATCCGGGTTACGAGGTCCTTTTTTTCAGGCCATATCGGTTGTTAAAGACATGGGCGCTTAACGATCGATATAGCATGCATCTTGTGGAAAGACTCAAACTTAAGTAATGTTGTATAAATTAAATATGGGGATAAATTCCAAAATCGCCAGAATCCCATTCTCCATTCTTTATTTAATTCTTGCCGCCTTTACTTCGTTTAACTGGATCAGGGTAATTTTGTTTCAGACAAATTTTGAGGTTTTTTTGACCGAACAACCATGGGATTATTATCTGTCCGGTTTTTTTGTCAAAAATTTTGGCATTACCCACCAACAATATTTTGTGTTTGCCTTCCCGGTAATACTTTTATTTCTTTATGCCGCCCCTAAAATTGTTGGAAAATTAATCAACCTCGATACTAAAACCAATATCAAAGGCGACAATCACGCGGCGATACTTATGATCCTTTTGATTGCTCCGGTAACTTTGGGAGTCCATAAACTACTAGGATCAGGCTGGAGGAACCATCTTATTCCGGGGATTGTCCTTGTCGTTTTATTTTCAGTCCTGTCTTGGATTGACGAAAAGAATATAAAATGAAAAAATATGCGCTTATTTTTATTGCGATCATAATAGTTGCCGTTGTATATATCTCTTTCTCCCGCCAAGACATGAAGCCTCCGGCAGAACACAGATTGAGCGTCATCCATGTTTCCGATCAAGACGAGAGCCAGAAATTTGGCAGACGAGTCGGAGGACATTGTTATCTGGCTTCAACAACCATGATGTTAAAAGCGTTCGATCCATCTGTCGAGTTTTGGCAGGTAGTGATCGCCAGAGGCAATTCCACCAGTTTCACTTACTATTTCCCCAAGGGAAATGAGTCGGAAATTAAAGAAGGACTTGACGGCCAAGGTACAATCATGGCATTAAAAGCCATTAAGAACATGGGCTATCAACCCCACGTCAGACTACGAACGTCACCAATACTGGTCAATAACAATGGCTGGGTCAAAATGGCAACTGAACTGGGCGGAGAGGTAAAAACATACTGGTTTACACCGCCGATGGACGAATACAAATCTGTTATCGCCTCAGGCATCCCACTGGTTGCAGCCGGCTCTCCCTGTTGGCAAGACTTTAATGTCATCGAGGGCTATACTAGCGATAAACTTTTTGTCGTTGTACCTGACCCAAATGACCAGGGCAAAACCGATCCCAAAATTTCTTGCCCAACAGGATTGGGGTTGCAAAACGAAGTCTTTTGGGCAACTCCCCTAGACAAACAGATGCATCACTCACAGATACTTGCCGACATGAAGTCATCTGCAAAAGATGCCCCAGAGAAAATGGTAATGTATGCCAATTATCTGGAAAAAGGCAGCTTTATTGTTAACTTTGAAATTGAAAGGCTCTATTTTGCCAGATTACTTGCTGCCAAATATCTTGAAGAAAGAGGTTATAAGGAACTGGCGGCAGGTTACAGAAAATCCGCCTTGTTATTCGGAGAGTTAACCAAATTTGTCCCATCCGAGGTCGATAAAAATAAACATAAAGAGGAAATTGCCAAAGTCATAAGACAAATTGCCGAGAACGAAAAATCCTTAATCAGTAAATGGTAATATTTGTCCAAGAAACAACTTAACTTAAACATCAAATACAATATCCAAACGATGACATACTTAGTAAGAACCTATTTTCTAAAACTATTTGACGATCCCTGAAAAAAGTAAAACAAGAAAAAAAGACGTTATCCCCGCAAAAATAGTCACCGTCTTAACAAATAAATCAACTCCTTCTTTTTTCTTTCCCGAAATAAAAAGCTGTAAAGGCTGATAAAAAAACAAGTATGCCAATACGGCAACTGAAAGAGTCAACATCGACAAGAACAAAATTGGGGCAAGGAAAGTATCCGGTTTGTTCTTTTGTGTTTGAGACAAAAACGTCATAACAGAAACTATGAAGATTATGTATCCCGAAACACTCAAAGCATTCACAATAGGATTTTTAGACATGCCTAAAGTATATCATGAAGGTTACGGTTTTTTAATCACATGTCCAATGAGAGAGTTCGCCTTTTCTTAGTTTTTTGGCCTCTTTACCGCTAACTTAAAAAGCCGGATAAATCCTTCCCCTTCTTTATTTGATTCCCCATCGCCATGCCCAGGCGGTAATATTTAATCCGCCATTGGCAAGGTTAATAGCTTTTTTTAGCTCATATTGACTGATCATTCCGTCAAGAGGTTCTCTGTCCGGAATATTGCCAGTGTAGTATTTTTCAAGGACTGGTAAAGCTCGTTTATCGCCAAACTCACCTAGTGCCCAAATAGCATGATTTCTGGTCCTGTAACCTTGGTTTTCATCGTCGAGCGTAGTGATAAGGGCTTCGACACAATCAGTTTTTTGATACTCCCACTTGGCTTCCTGACACAATCTTTTAGCCTCATGGCCAATCCAGACATCTGTAATAAAAAAGAACAGCAGGAAGATGCTTACGCCAATAGCAAAAACATAAAAGAGTTTTTCTTTGATTGCTTTAATGTCCATAATTATTCCTCCTTCCCCCCATAGGTAAAAATGTCCTCAATTTTAACTTTAAACAGCCTGGCGATCTTAAAAGCCAGCCCCAAAGACGGCAGGTATCTGTCACTTTCGATGGCAATGACCGTTTGACGGCTCACTCCAATCTTATCGGCCAGTTGTTCCTGGGTTAAGTTATGCATAGCTCGGTAAATTTTAAGCTTATTCTTCATTGCCGCCACCCCCATACTTTCTATTAAAAAAATGATAGGAGATGGCATAGACGGTAATCAAAAATAATGTGAGATAAGCAAACACCATCCCCAAAGATTCGGTAAATAACCACTCGCCCTTGCTAAAAACCGATATGCCGCCCTTGGAGGGAAGAAGCAGGAGAAAAGCGGCAACCCCGATGGTTGGAGCAAAGATGGCATAGGTCATCCTGGCGGCTTTTTCCTGAATTGTTGATTCTCGTTCATCGGTTCTGATCTTGGCTTTTACTCTGACCAGGACCATGAATACCATTCCCGTTAAAACACCAGTCGCAGCTAAAAGATAGCTGTCGCGAATTACGGCCATGCTGACAACGGCGGAAACAAAAAAGGTTACGATTATCCGGAGCTGTTTGTATTTCTTTCTATTCATAATATGAATGTATCATATACTTTACATTATGTCAAGTAATCTTGACAAGATAATTGTGGTATAATAGCTTTGGATGTTAAAGTTTGATTCTTCAAGAAGGGATTTTGTCCGCGTCAGGCATCTTTTCGATGTCTGACTTGTCACACCATCATTCCCAATACTTCGATAGGCACCAAACACAGGAACCATTGCCCGCTTTGCCTTTGGTCCAAACACGTCGATTCCAAAATCCCCGGCGACAGGCAATCGTCTTGCAGGGCGCGGATGAAACCTATTGGTTTGGCTTTTAAAAATATAAGGATAAATCCTTACACCGGCAGGAGCTGTGGAGAGCTAATGGTAATCCATCAATGTCTAAACTGTGGCAAAATTTCATGCAACAGGATCGCCGGAGACGACAACTCCTATGCTGTCGTTGGTATATCGGAAGGTTTGACCAACCTAAGCGACGAGATCATCGTCAGATTGAACCGTCAAGGGATCACGCCTTTGACCCGAGAGGACAAACCGGAAATCCTGATCGCTCTATACGGCTATGGCTATAAAACGGCTCCAAAATAAAAATACCAAAGCATTTTTGACCTTAAAGTAATATAATATATTGAAGAATATGAATGTATTTTGTTGTCCAAAATCATGGCTCCATTTTTTCAAGGCGAGCGCCGATATCCATCGCCAGCATATCCTTTTGTTGATCAAAAAGCACAAAAAGATAAATGCTTCAAGGATTTTGAAGGAAATCAAGCTTTCCCAACCTACCCTTTCACATCACCTGACGATTTTGAAAAATGCCGGACTCATTGTCGAGGAAAAAAAGGGCCGCGAAGTTTTTTACCTTATAAACAACAAGACTATTTCTTCCTGTTGCTTGGGCTTCGCCAAAAAAATGACCGGCTAGGCATTTTCAACCTATTGACATATTTAAATACTTCAATATATAATGTATAGTATTACATGCCGAAAGGAAGGGGGTGATATATCACATGCATTTTTGGAAACACTTAAAAGATCTTAATATCAAGATGGAAAACAAGGGGGAAGATTTGGTAATCACCATCCACGGCGAAAAAGAAAAAATCGTTGCAGTCGAAAAAAAACTTAAAGCGCTTAAAGAACTGAGTGGTTGCTGCTGCGGGTGTGACGACGATTCCTGTTGTTGATTTGTTTTGCTGAAAAAGGCTCCTAGGGCCTTTTTCAGCAATTCCCGCGTCATCAGAAACTTTTTTTCAATGTCCGAATCAGCGTTATCTCCAAAAAACAAATTCGCTCGTTTTGTTTTCTGGTTCGGTAAAAATTATTACTTTAATCAACTGATCGCCGGTGACCACAAAATCAATGTTTTTGCCCGACGGAAAAACTATACCAAAAGGGCTGTTTTCATCCTTTTGGCAGTTTAGACATTTGGCTAAATTATCGGTAGAAAAATCGATCTTCCGGCCATCAGTCTCAACCTTCGTAAAGCGAATGTCTTTGGCCAACGGCTCCGTAAGCCGCAAGTGGTAAATATATTTTTGACTTTGTGGATCAAACTTCGAGGTAAAATCGCCCGCCATGGTATAACGATCCAAAAAAGTAAGGGTCTGTTTGGTATAGACAAGACCCAGTTCCCCACCTGTTGCATAATTCACATTCATCGTCCGTTCACGCAGCTTAACGCTATCTATCAACGGATAGACTGTGACGGTTACGAAAACGCTCAACAGGGAGACAAAATAAAATGCATTATGAGAAACTTTGGCTTTGGAGTATGCAAATATATTGCCGAGCATATTCCTGACCGCAAAAGAAATGAAAATAAGTAGGGGTATCGAAAATAATATCGGGATATTGAAAGCAAAACCATTAAGGCGAAATTCTTTGAGTCCGCGGAAAACGCCCCAAGCAAGAGGTGGGATCGGAACGAAATAAATACCCAGAGCGAAAATCAAAAAAACAATATTGGTAATCAAATGGTATTTTTTACCGAACCAAAGAAAAATCACGAAAATCACGAAGATAACTATTGTCGGGATAGTTGTCATGTTCAAAACAGGAAGGGGGATGCTTAACAAAATCAGCAGAACCGCAAAGAGACGATTGAATACAATCTCTGTTTTAGTCAAAGCCCGTTGATCTTGCGCCGGCACACGTACAACGCTTTTTGCTTTTCCTGAGATTAACTTGACAATCGCCCAGATAATTCCCGAGATAAAAATAAGGAGACAGACAAAAGCAATTACGACAACAAGGAATCCGTCAATGGTATTGCTGGGAAAAATCGTTTTATTGGCTAAGATCAAAAAATCTAATGAAAATACGATTATTGAGAAAATAACCAGATAGGCAGGACGAAGTTTCATACTGAGAGTCGCCTTCACTTATAATGTCACCTAATTTATTGTTCTAATTCCCCGATAATTACCACATAATTTTTGCCGTATTTCTTAGCGCATTTGGGACAGGTCGTATACCACATAAACCATTTCTTGATCTTGTATCCTTTGCTTTTGATCAGACTCTCATAATCCTGGCACCACTTACCCGTTTCCTTAAAGTCGCCTTCGTATACTTTGCTGAAAAACTTGCCGCTTAAGGTGACGTTTTTCGCGCCGGGAATCTCTTTACTCACCGCCAGGTAGATATCCATGTTCCATTTGGAAGTGTGGTCGGAAAGACAAACATTGTCTACTGTTTTGACTTTGGCTTCGTCCACTTTATTCATCAGCCTAGTCATTACCTGGCCGAAGTTGATTGGCATAAAAAACAAGGTAAACACTTTGTCTTTGATGAATTTTTTATCCTTCCACTCGATAAATTTACCATCCCAAAGTGTGGGATCTAATTTGGGGCAACATTCCTGATTTTGATTATTGGTCATAACTTTATTTAATCACAAAAGGAATTATATAAATTTATCAGTTACTTGTAATTTTATATACTGAACGTTATGGAATATACAATCTCACAAACCGAAATTGCCCGAAGAAAAAAGGCCTATTTCACACTCTCAGCTAGCATAATGACTGGGTTGGTTTTAGCCTCCATAATTCTGCATTTCCCTGTTTCTATCGGTGGGTATATGCTCGTTCTGTTTCTCATATTTTTATTGGGTGCAGCCGCATATCATTTTTTCTTTGACCTTTCCCGGATGCAGATTTATCTATCAGACCTGTCGCTAAAAAGAACGGTAAATGGGATACCTGAGGAATATAGATTAAACAAAATACATCACGTTAAAGTCAAATGGACAACCAACAAAACGGTTCGGGAGATATATATTTGGTTAAACGACGGAAAAAGCGTATTTATTACTTCACTGGATCGTTTCGAAGAATTCGAAAAAAATTTATTGACCAAACTGGATAGTAATGTTGTTGTTAAAGAAATTCACGAACCCTTGGATTTTGATCATCCGTTATTTTATTCAATTTTGGGTTTACCAATAAGCTTTGTCGGCGTATTTATCTGTAAGTCGATTCCATCTTTGAGTTATCAAAAAATTAAGATTGGGATCATTACCTTTTTTGTTTACCTATTTATTCTTGGGATTTATTTCATTACAGCTAGACCTATTTCAAAAAGATCCGGGAATAAAACGGTAACGTCGGATGTTATTGCAGGTACTTTAATGATTTGTTCGGGAATAATTATGTTACTCTTCTTCTTTAACGCATAGGCTTAATGTTAATACCTTCGAAGTGCTCCCCCGCGTGGACTCGAACCACGAACCTTGTCGTTAACAGCGACCTGCTCTACCGGTTGAGCTACAGGGGATGTTCAAAAACAAAAAATTACAGATAACAAATCACAAAAAAATATCAAAGAACAAAAACTTAATATATTTTACCAAAAGTTGTCCGGTTTAGAAAGGCAGAGTCATGTGGACGTCGTTGTTGCCTGAGCCTTCCAAATACTTTTTCCAGTCGACCTTGATCGTCGCCCGACCCCGGGCGTTAAGATAGTAAATCTCACCGTGTCTGCTGCCATACTCAAATATCTCTTTGGTCAACATGGCATCATCGAGACAATATTTTTTCAGGTCTTCAAACCGCCCTTCTTTATAATAATCGATGGCCATAAGCCCGTGGCCGGACTTTTTTTTATTCAGAGTCGCCGAGATAATGTCGTTTAGGGCCAGCCTTTTGCCAAGTATGTTTTTTATATCATCCAGCAGGTCAAAAGAGGAAAAAGTGGTCACCTTGCCCGGATAGTAACCCTGAAGCACCTGCAGGTCAAAACTGTTGCTGTTATAACCGATTACGTAAGACGCTTTTTCGAGTATCGGAAAAAGCTTGACTAGCTCATTTTCCAAAAACACCTTTCCCTGACTGTCGGAATAGTCATAAATGGCTGCCACCGATATGCCGAGCTTCCTCGGATCGGCATACTCACGAAATGTATGTTTTGTTTCAAGGTCGATGACCACCGGAAATCTTTTCATAATTTTCAGTTGGGTTTTCTAGCCGGAGTATCTTTAAATATTTCCACTTCAACTATGGAAGACGGACCCATAGATTGTTTGAAGTTAACCCTGTTCAACTCCTGTTCCAGTTTTTCTTTTACACCGGAAACGATGTTAAAAAAAATCCGTTTTTCTTTACCGCTGAGGCGCTTAAACTCCTTCTGGAAAAAGTCATCCAGCTTGCCCAGACCCCACAGGGCTTCGATTAACTGGCTGTTGCCGATATCGACCAAAGAGATGTCACCGCTGACCGGCCTGATTTTGAACTTCATCATCTGAATTTCGTTAAACATCTGCTTGACGCTGGGTTTCTCGTGAAGCATCTTCTGGAGACTGGACAAAAGCCCAAAGACGCTTTCCCCTTTTTTTATTTTCATAAAGTATAATTATGGAATGATAAAGCAAAAATTGCAACAGGATCAGTTGAGCGCCTTGAAGTCTGCCGACAAACCAAAACTTGAGACACTCCGCTACATCCTTGCCCAGATAAAAAATAAGGAGATAGATAAGAAAAGCGATCTGACCGACGAGGAAACGGTCAATGTTCTCCGCAAGACGGTCAAAGAACTCAAAGAGTCGATCGATGCTTTTGGTAAAGGTGGGCGGGCCGATCTGGTCCAATCCTCCCAGACTCAACTCGATATCATATCCGCTTATCTGCCTCAGGAAATCTCCGATGAAGAACTGAAAAAAGAGATCGGGGTCATTATCGAAAAAAACAAGGACTTATACGATAAAAACCCCAAAGCCATCATGGGCATATGCGTAAAAGAGCTTAAGTCAAAAGCCGATCCTTCAAGGATAATCAAGTGTATCCAGGGCGTTTGATGTCCCATGTCGGCGCTTGCTATACTTAAACTATGGCCGGGTACATAAAAAAAATATTTTTCGTTCTTCTCGTTATTTTCCTTTTTTCGTCATTGACCAAAAACCTGCTCGGTTACCAGGAAAAAATCCGTTTTTACAACGATTTCCGACAGGAACTGGAAAAAGAGAAAAAAACCAATCTGACCCTAAAAACCCAGGTTATGAAGATAAGCGATCCCCATGAACTGGAAAAAACCATCCGCAATAAATTAAACCTTACCCAACCGGGCGAACAGACAATCATCCTGCCGGAACCGTCGCCTACACCGGCCATAACCACTCCCACCCCCCTGCCCAACTGGCAACTATGGTGGCAGGTATTCACCAGATAAAAATACTGTTAGAATATTAGCATCATATTATGATTACAGTCAGCGAAACGGTAGAGTCAATCGTCAGACACTCCGGACTTTTTGAAGAGGCGATCCTTGAGGATATCATCAACTACTCGGCGCTTGCCCGCAAAATCAGGCCGGAAGTGGAAAAACAGCTTTATAAGAATATCCAGGAAGGGGCGATCCTTATGGCGTTAAAAAGGCTTTCGTCAAAGATCAAACACCGTTACGCCGTTAAAAATGTCTTCAAAGATCCGCCGGACATGATCGTCCGTTCCAACCTGATCGAGTTTACGACGACCAACTCGGACTTCCTTGTCCAAAGACATAAAGACATCCTGGCTGAAGTTGACCTGCAGAAAAAATATTTTTTGATTATAACTCAAGGAGTTTTCGAGACGACCGTTATCGTCAGCCAGGACCTGGGAAACAAAATCAGCCGTATCTTGAAAAAGGGAAATATCATCAGTCAGTTTGATCATCTGTCGGCGATTACCATCAAGCTTCCCCGGCAAGTCGTCTCAACCCCGGGGGTGTATAACCTTTTTTTGAAAACTTTGCACTGGGAAGGGATAAACGTGATCGAAGTCGCCTCAACCTATACCGAGTTTACGATAATTTTGAAGGATAACGATGTTGATCGGGCCTTTTCCGTGTTAATAAATATTTTTAAATAAAGATGATAAAGGCGATCATCTTTGACTGCGGCGGTGTCATCGTTAAAAATCCCGCCCAGGATTTTGTCGATTATTTTTCCGGGGTTATGAAGGTTTCCCAATCAGACTTTGAAAGATGTTTTTCCAGATATCTTGATGACTTTGAAAAAGGCCTTACTACCGAAGATGTTTTCTGGCAAAATATCTGCCGAGACCTCAAGATACATCCGCCGTCAATACCATCCCTCTGGCAAAAAGCGGTTGCCCGACTCATCCGGGAAGACGAAGAAACCGTCAATATCATCGCCCGTCTGAAAAGAAACGGATACCGGACCGGTCTGCTTACCAACACGGAAAAACCGACGGCCGAATATCTGAAAAAACTGCCGTTTTTTCAAATGATTGATTCGGCAGTGTTTTCCTGTTTCGAAGGGGTCACCAAACCCGACAAAAAGATATTTCTCCTGGCGGCCGAAAGATTAAAGACAAAGCCTTACGAATGCCTTTTCGTCGACGACAAACAAAAATATGTCGAAGCTTCCAGGGCCGCCGGACTTCAGGCGGTTTTGTTTACCGATATAAAAAACCTTATCCGTGATTTCAGACTCTTAAGGCTCAATACATAGGACTGCCCAAAACTTGATTATTGAAGACAAATAGTATATACTAGCCGCCAATTCCCTATGCCACAGGAAAAACCGAACTTTGGGACTAACCAGACTGCCGTCGGACAATCAAGATGGATTGACCGAGCTTTCTCTTTTTTTCCCAAAACTCCCGGAAAACTGGCCGAATGTTCCGACAATATTGTTACGATGGATTCGGCAGTCACTCCCGGAACCAGTATCAAACTCCACGAACAAAAACCATGGAATCAGGATCGCGAAAAACACTATCATGAGATGACAGTCCAACTGACCTTACCCCTTACCCAAAATACCAAACTTGAAGTCGATTCCCAAGGAGAAAAACGCACCTTTGCCAGGGAAAACGATTTTGACTTTGAACTTGACTTTAACTCCCTTGGGGGCCATATGGACGGAAATATCCCTGTCTTGGACTACCAGGGCCATCAATACAAAGCGGATGACCGTGATCCACGGATAATCAAAGTCCCTTTGGAAGACGGCAACACAGCCGACTTTGTCGTTATCAACCCTAAAGACAGACACTCTCTAAGCAGCACCGGCGACAGTTCCTCGGCTTTTTTTCTTGATTTGAGTTTTCCGGCCAAACCCGGCGTCTACTCCGCCGGAAGCCTCGCCTGCGATCTGATCTTTGACTTCGGGCTACAATAAACGCCTTTTAACCACGATTATCTCAACAACCTGTAAGGCATATATACCTTGCTGGCCAAGGTTTTCTTAAGGGTATCTTTCAACCGGGCTTGACCGTGACCGCTTTTCAAGTAATATTCTCTGGTTTTGGCATCTTCAAGATTCACAAAATATTCGTAGTGGATCAGTTTGAAAGGAATCCGTATTCTGGTTGACGACACCAGTCCCCGACCGTGCTCTTCCAGACGCGCCTTTAGATTGGTCGTCAATCCGGTATAAAGACTGAAGTCCTTAAGGGACAGAATCGTGTACACGAAGTATTTTTTGTAATCTCCCATGATCTTTCCCTGATTATATACCTTTCTCTTATGTAAAAGAATGCCCCAAATAGATGATAAAATAAGTCTATGAAAATCATCAATCGCAAGTTCAACCGAGACTACCAGGAGCTGGAAAGATACGAAGCCGGACTTATGTTGAGCGGATCCGAGGTCAAATCGGTCAGGGAAGGCAGAATCAAACTCGAGGATGCTTTTGTGAAGATCATCGGTTCCGAACTCTATCTGGTTAACGCTTTGATCCATGTTTATCCCTATGCCCGGACTGCCGACTATGACGAAAGGAGAACCCGTAAACTGCTCCTTCACAAGAAGGAAATCATTCGTTTGAAAACTAAGCTGTCATCGGCCGCTAGATTGACAATAGCACCCGTAGCTTGCTATAATAAACATGGTTTTATCAAGTTGGAAATCGCTTTGGCCAGGGGAAGAAAAGACCTGGAAAAACGTAAACTTGAGAAAAAAAGGGATATCAAGATTCAAGAGGAAAGGGAGATGAAAGAATACCTTAAAGTATAATTTAAATTTGAAATTAAACTAGGGGATGATGGGAATCGATAAAGAAATCGCACTTTTACAAAAGGTGAGAGCGGATCTATCCGATAACTAGAAAACCATAGCTGATAAAGATTCATCTTTAACAGCGGAAGAAAGTTATTTCTTGGCTAACAGGGGCGCTTTCGTTCCTGCTTTTGCCCAGGTTTATAACTGACCTTCCCTCTAACCGAGCGTTTTGTCCGATTCAACATAGGTTAGGGTAAACCAATCGGAATAAAGCCGATAAAGATTTCTGGTTGCTTTATTGGTTGACAACTTTTAACCGGCTGTCTTGGATTAAGTTTGATTGTTTTCTTACCAAGACAAAAGTTAAAAACAATCTATCTCTCACTAAACTTTTTTAAAGGTGTTTCTTTAGACCCGGGTTCAACTCCCGGCATCTCCACACTTCACTCCTTACTTTTGGTAAGGAGTTTCGCGTAGTAGACCACCGGTATATATACCAAGATCAATAAGGTAAAAATAGTCTTTCAAATAGTAGACAAAAACTATTAGCGTTTCAGGTGATTTAAAACTTAAAGGTTAAGTTTTTAACTTTTCTTCAAGCAGAGAGACTGCTTTTTGCAGATATTTATCAAGAAAGTAATCTTCTTCAACTCCCCACTCTTTAGCTTGCTCATAATCCGCATAACTATCCAGCATCCATAAGTTTTTTCTTGATATTTGTATCTGTTTAATTAAGTTTGGTATGTCTTCTTTTGTTGATTTTTCGATAAATTTAAATGGATCAAAATTAACAAGATCCCACTTTCCTCTTGTCCAGGCTTCCACAATACAATCATATAAAACCGTAAAAAAAGCACGTCCAATCTTAGCGTCTTTTTTGTCTCCGCCATCGGTCAAAGAAGAAGCCAGGTGATAGATTTCGTCAGACCATTCATTCAGCTGACTTACCGTATATTCGCGTAATCTTTGTGACCCGAGTATTTCGACCCGTCCTCCATCAGGGGTATTAGTCATTTTGTAGTCTATATCATAGAAACTTGAACCGTGCCCGATACGTTCTGTCGCTTCACCCAACTGTTTGACATCGCCATAAGCTTCCTCCGGTTGAACCCCAAGGAATAGGATATCTTTTTTTTTGCAAAGCTCAGAAAAATGGGCGCCGCCTCTTTTATGTGTATGGTCAATTGTTACAGGTACTCCGATAGCTTGTGATGTTTTTGGTATTTGGATTTCTACAACTCCAGAAGCATTGCTGAAATGACTCAGGTTAATTAACTGATCTCTGCCTCCAGCTCTTGTAAACACCGTGTCTGGAAGAACTAATAAAAAATCTTGGTTTTGTTCATTTATAGCTTTGAGAATATTTAGCTCATCACCGGAAAAGCCACCCTGCGCCCCGATGATGATGATTCCGCGACCTCTCTTTACTCCCGTATTTACGGTATCTTCTCCTTCATAAATAATGGCGCCCTCCGGTTGATCAAACTCAAGTTTTATATCCTTTTGATGCTCCGGCGCGCTTTGAACGATATAGGGAAATTCGCTTGACTCATCAACGGCAAACTCCCAATAATACGGTTGCGGATTATTATTATAAGCATCAATAAGAAGCTTGAGTTTGGAAATCTGATTAAGCACTCTTTCTCTTGTCTGGTTGGTAATGATAGTTTTTTCCACCTCACCAGATAAAAGATTTATCGCGTCAGCCTGCTTTAAACTATCTAATCTTTCGGCTATCTCATCAACAGATATTTGATTATTAGATAAAACTATCGCTTCATCCATATCGACTGCCTTTGTTCCAAGTCCGATAACCAATCTAAGAGTTGGCTTACCGTCAATCATGGTCATTACTCCAGAAAAAGCCGGCATGAAGTAATCATCATAAGTGTCTCCAATAACGGGTTGGATTAAAACAGCCATTCCGGAAGCATCCGCTCCTTGACGATAAGCTTTTGCTTCGTCTGTAAAGTAGCTTGCATAAACCGCTTTTTCTTCTTTTTCTAAATTAGTTTTATCTATTTGAGCATTACCGGTTGGAACGATAAATCCTGAATAATAAACTCCGGTTCCCCCGCCTTCATCTTTTGCGGATGAGCGAACGGCGACAGGAACACCTATAGGCAGAATATCAGTTATTTCCTTATTTACTTTTAAATATGAGGCCGGTAAGTTGTTTGTTAAAAGAGTTTCGTCAAAAAAAGAAGCGCCAATACCAATTCCAGCCAACACTTGCACTCCATAAGGGGTTGATCGTGAAAAATTAATTAAATCTTGTGTCTTTAATCCGGGAGCTTTGCCAAAAAGTATCCATTCCCTTCCAAGTTTTACCTCTCCGTTGCCTCTTCTCTCTGTCATAGATAATAAAATTAGGTTATTATAACAATAAAAATTTAGGTAATCAAATATTATAAGATGAAGAATGTACTTACCAACTTACTAAAATTTTTAAAGTATGTCCATACTCTTGTTTACTTTTCTTTATTAATCTAACCTCAAAGTCTTACCGCGGCAGTCGTGTTTAAGCGCGTAGACGCCGACATAATTTTTCCCTTCCGGTTTATAGAATCTTTTTAGCTCCTGCAGATATTTTTCCAATCCGGCCGTCTGGTTGTCACGACTGACAAAATAAAGAGGGACTCTCGACTGAAGACAGTTATATGTATCAAGGTCAACGTCAAAAACACGCCGGTCAAGATATACGGGATTGGTTCTATCGGACAAGCGAAGATAAGTTATGACGGCATTTTCCGGATTGCCCGAGTCCACCCTTACGCCGACAAATACCGGACCTTTTTCCGACTTTTTATCTATATAAGACAAGGCCTCGACTATCCCGTATCCTGATGGCCAACCGGTAACATACTCGTTCTTTTGGGAAAATCTGGTTATTTTCTCCAGTCCGGAAAAATAATTCAGAGGATAAAAAATCTGGACCAGCATCCCCAAAAACGCGACGATCGTCGTCAAAAAAGGGATCAGTTTGAAAAACATGTTTTTTTCCGACAAGCGGCTGAAAAACACCCCCCCGAACACAACCGTAAGCGGCAGAAACGAGACCATATATCGCGGCGAAATATTACGGACAAAAATTAAAACCATAGCAAAGTTTGCCGTCATCCAAAAAACCGGCCATTTTCTTTCTTCCTTTTTTCCCATTAAAATCATGGCTATCCCGACGATAATCCCAAAAAATACCAGAGGAGTCATCTGCCAAAAAATTATCTCAAAAGCGCCGATCAGGTTATTGGCCCAGATATTTGAAGGCAGACGCAACAACTCGCCGATCGTCAGGGAAAAACGGCTGTTTGACGAAAGTGTCTGCCAAAACATCGATTGGACATATAAAGGTAAAAGTGTCAACTGACTGACCAACAAAGCCAAAAAAAAATTGACGCTGTCGATATTTTTCCCCTTGCTTCTGATAGACAAGAAAGTAAACAACAACAATCCGGAAAAAAAGTATATCAACCCATTGCTTTTTATGAAAAAACCCGCTGCCAATACCAAACCTAGGCAAACCGCATCGGTTATTCTATTTTTGAGATGAAGTTTTAAAAACAAAAGCAAGGACCAGACGCCGATCGCCCCCATGGCACTCTCCATAAGCGCCTGTCTATCAAAAAAAGAAAAAATCGGAACAACGATATACAAAAGCGAGGAAAAAACCGCCGTTTTTTTGCCGAAATGTCTTTCGGCCAGAAAATATATTCCCAACATCGTCAGATAACCGCATGCGACCGACACCACTCTCCCGGCAAAAAGAGGGTCGGAAAAGATTTTTTGCGACAGGCCGAAAAACCACATCAATAAAGGCGGTTTGGCATCGAAAAGCGGATAGAACAGCTGTCCCTTGAGGTTGACCGTCCTGTATCCCCAATCGAGGTAAATCGATTCGTCGTTAAATATCGGCAGTAACGTCAGGTTTATCGATCTTAAAAAGAGATATATAAAAGATAGGACTATCAGACTTTTTGCTTTCATTTTCCAATATTTAATCATATTAAATTTATAGTAAAATAACTGCATGTCAATTATCGCCGATCTGCATCTCCATTCAAAATACTCCCGGGCGGTCTCCCAAAAAATGGACCTTGACGGAATCGCCGACTGGGCCGACAAAAAAGGAATCGACCTTGTCGCAACCGGCGATTGGACCCATCCTTTATGGTTTAGGGAGATCAAACGTCTGCTTATTGAAATTGCCCCCGGCATCTACGAATTAAAAAGGCACCGGGCGAAGTTCATGCTAACAACCGAGATCTCCAGCATATATACTCAGGGCGGCAAATCACGCCGTATTCATAATCTGATTATGTCGCCTTCTATCGCCACCTGCGAAAAAGTCATCGCCAAACTGGAAAAGGAAGGATGTAATCTTATGTCGGACGGGCGGCCGATCATCGGTATTTCTTCAAAGGACCTGCTTTCAATATTACTCGAGATTGATCCCAATATCATTCTCATCCCCTGTCATATCTGGACGCCGTGGTTTTCTCTTTTTGGCTCCAAGTCCGGATTTGACTCTGTTGAAGAGTCGTTCGCAGAACTGTCCGACTACATTTATGGTGTTGAAACCGGCCTGTCGTCGGATCCGATCATGAACTGGCAGATAAAAAATTTGGAAAGACGCTCCATTCTTTCTTTTTCCGATGCCCACTCCGGGGCGAAACTCGGACGAGAAGCAACCGTATTCGTAGTCCGCAACCCTAACGAAGACGAGACCGGCTCTTTTTCATATCAAGATATTGCCGACGCCATCAAACAAAAACCGGGCGGGAAACTGAAGATCGGCTACACAATCGAATTTTTCCCGGAGGAAGGCAAATATCACTGGTCCGGTCACCGATTATGCAATGTCCGCTACAATCCGCAGGAAGTCAAAGACAAAGGTGTGGTCTGTCCCGTCTGCCATAAACCGCTGACTATCGGCGTCGAAAACCGGGTGATCGACTTATCCCAAAAAATTATCAAAGAGAATGATCTTCTTTTTGTCAAAAACTCAAGCGGCGTTACCTTTGTCATCGATAAGGAAAAAAAACGCCGGCCGTTTGTTTCCATCGTTCCCCTGATGGAAGCTTTGGTTGAAATAAACAGATCTCCGACAAAAGCCGCTGCCGAATACGACCGGTTGACCGGCGTTTTTGCCAGCGAGTTTGATATTCTGCTGAAAAGGTCATACGAAGACATCACCCGAGCCGGCGGCGAAAAACTAAAACAGGCCGTTCAAACTATTAGGGAAAGAAAGGTTTTTGTCGACCCTGGCTACGACGGCGTATTCGGACAAGTTAAAATTTTTCCCGATAACCAAACGCCTTCCAATGATGAAGAAATTGCCGTTGAAGGAAAAAATCAGCCATCGCTCTTTTAGGGAAAAAATAACGCCGTTTTTGACCGCCGCTTTTTTATTTTTTTTACCTACCCAGCTGGGGCGACACTTCTTTTTTGACTATACCTTTCTTTCGGGAGTCAAAGTCGATTATCTGTCACCGACAATCTATCTGACCGACATCATTGTTTTTTTTCTGGTTCTTTTTAATCTGGATATTGTCATAAAGTCCTTTGACAAAAAAAAGTTGCTGTTTGCCGCAGGTTTTATCCTTATTAATATTTTTATTTCCCCGGTCAAACCGGTCGCTGTTTACCGGGCCGTAAAAATATGCGAATTCGTCTGCCTCTTTCTGATTTTTTCCCAAAGCAAGATTGCAGACAAAGCCTGGCTTAAGATTTTAAGCCTCTCCGGTCTTGTCCAGTTCTCTCTAGCCGCTTTTCAACTAATAAGCAAGCACTCGCTTCAGGGACCGGCATATTTATTTGGGGAAAGGTATTTAAGTCTGGGGATACCGGCAATCGCCAAAGCCTCTTTGTTCGGTGTTGAAATACTCCGACCCTACGGTTCTTTTTCCCACCCCAACTCGCTAGCCGGATTTTACCTTCTCCTTTATTTTTACGTAAGCCGGAATAAAAAATTCAGCAGATTCATATATTGGAAGAGTTTTTTTCTTTTTTTGTCGACCGGACTGATATTGATGTCTTTTTCAAAGGCGGCAATCATAACCTACATTTTGCTCAACTTCTTTGCGACCGTTCTCGACAGAAAGAAACTCGACTGCCGCATCTGTACCTTATCCAAGATTATTGTCGTCCTGCTTATAGGAACCATCTTCCTCCAGGCTGAAGCCGATCCTTTGTCCATGATAAAAAGAAAGGATTTTGCCGTCAAATCACTATCTATTTTCAGAAACAATCTGGCATTCGGCATCGGCGGCGGAAATTACCTTGTCGGTCAGAACAGGTTCCCCGATTTTTCTTTTGACACGATTAACCAGCCCGTCCATAATATATTCCTTCTTTTCGTCTCCGAATACGGAATCGCCGGACTGATAATCGGACTGATAATCGGTTACAAAAAAATAAAAAAAGTTGCCCTAAGCAATCCTTATGTACTGATTGCTGTATTTCTTACCGGAATGGTGGATCATTATTGGTTGACTTTGCAGCAGAATTTCTTGCTTATACCGGTTTTATTTGGGAGTATTTGAGTTATAGTTTTTCGAGCTTGTCCTTAATCTCCTGATTCATTTTAAGTATCTCCAGCATCTCTTGGTTTTGTCCTTGCGGCAATTCGCCGGCTACCTCGTTAATAAGCTCACGGTGCTTGGCGTTACTCAATTTTAAGGTAACGATAAAGTCGGATGAAGCGCTAACACCCTGCTTTTTAGAGGTAACCAAAAGATCGGGAATCTTCAAAAAATATTTTTCACCTTTGGAAAAAGTATCGATCGCCAATTGGTTTTTGCCTTTTTTCAAAAGAGCCACCGACATCGCTGCCCTTTTATCGGAAAAAAGAAGATAGATGTTGGCTTTCTTCACATAATCACGGGTCGTCAAATCGGTCAATTTATCCCTGATCGCCTTTAGCGGATAAAGGGGGTGATCGGGCAAAATCCCAGGATATGGCAGATTATACATAACCTTTTCCTGTCCGAAGATAACAGTAGTATTGGAAAAACTCAGAAGGTAAAAAGACATGGGGGTGCTTAAAAGGAAAAAAAAGACCAAAAAACCCAATAAGTATTTTTTCAGCATTCTTTTATTATAACAAATTGGGCCTAAAAAACAACCCCGCCTAAGCGGGGTTGCTGCGAAAATTGTTTGATTTACTTGACGATTCTTTTAAGAGTTTTACCGGCGGTAAAACCTGGGGTTTTTGTAGCCGGAATCTGGATTTCGGCGCCAGTTTGAGGATTTCTCCCTTTTCTAGCGGCTCTTTTCCTGACCATAAATGTACCGAAACCGGTAACAACAACCTTTTCACCTCTTTTGAGGGAATCAGTCATAGTGGAAAAGATGACGTTGACGGCATCTTTAGCGGCTTTGGCAGTCAGACCAGCTTTTTTGGCTACTTGAGCGATTAAGCCTGCTTTTGTCATGTAGTGTTTCACCTCCTTTCAGTTGACGTTTTAACTGATAAGACGATTTAAACAACTACAGCATAGTAAGTTCTCAGCCTCTTGTCAATCTATATTAAAACATCTTATTATAACAATCTATATCAAATATAGAGCGTTGCAAAAAGAAGAAATCGAATTATATTTTGGTGACCGCCTCTGTCCGGAACTCCCTGATGATGGTTATTTTTATCTGTCCGGGGAAGACCTCAAATTTTTTCTCGAGATCTTCTTTGATTTTGGCAGCCAAAACCGTCGCCTCATCGTCGTTTATTTCGCTTGGTTTTACTATCACCCTCAGTTCACGGCCGGCTTGAAGGGCATAAGCTTCCCTGACGCCTTTTTTCGACTTGGCCGCTTCCTCAATTGATTTTATCCTCTTCAAATATTCTTCGAAGTCCTCATGGCGGGCACCGGGACGGCCGCCGGAAACGGCATCGCTTATATAAACGATGACCGATTCTATCGACTTAAAAGGGATATCCTCGTGGTGGGAAGCGACACAATCAACCACCTTTTGCGGAAAGTGATATTTTTTCAAGATCTCGACACCAAGATCGACATGTGACCCTTCCTTATCGCTGATAACCTTACCGATATCATGAAGCAAACAACCGAGTTTCACGGTGTTGACATCGGCCTTAAGTTCATGGGCCAGGGCGACACCGATCCTTGTTTCCTCAAGGGTATGGGCGATCATGTTCTGCCCATATGAGTAGCGGTATTTGAAACGTCCAAGAAGCCTTATCAACTCCGAAGGAAGATTGTAAAGTCCAACCTTGTGGGTTAACTCTTCACCGGCTCTGAATATCAGTTTTTCCACCTCTTCACGGGTTTTTTTGACGATTTCCTCTATTCTTTCCGGCTGTATCCGTCCGTCTTTGATAAGTCGCTCCAACGACATCCGGGCAATCTCCCGACGGATGGCATCAAAAGACGAAAGTCTAATCACTCCTTCTTCCTCAAGATCGACATCAACACCGGTCGCCAACTCAAAAGCTCGGATATTCCGGCCCTCCTTGCCGATGATCCTTCCTTTGTAATCGTCATTGGGAAGGGAGATCA
Organism: Candidatus Roizmanbacteria bacterium; assembly: GCA_012798265.1. Classification (GTDB taxonomy): domain Bacteria; phylum Patescibacteriota; class Microgenomatia; order UBA1406; family GWC2-37-13; genus JAAZNM01. Next base: position 53,665 of record JAAZNM010000002.1, read on the forward strand.
CCGACAGGGTAAATTCGGCCACATAGTCAGTCGCTCCGTAACGCATCGCGTCAACCAGCAACTGTTTGGCGGTCTCGTCCGTCTTTTGTTTAATCTCATCCTCAGACTGTTTTATTCTTTTAGCGACTTCTTCTTTAAGCTTTTCCTCCCATCCTTGCAGAAGAAGATGTCGGGCCTGGTCTTTGGTCATCTGGGCCGCTTTTTCAAGTTTCTGAAGGATATTTTCCTTTTTTTCTTCCAGATCTTTTTTTAACGCCTGAAGAGAGTTGCGTTCCTGTTCCAACCTGTTTTTGTCCCGATCAAGACCGGCGTATTTTTCTTCAAGTTGCTGTTCTTTTTTCGAAAGCCTTTTTTCCGCCTCAAGGGCATCGGCTAAACCGACCTTTGATTCGTTGATTATCTTCCGAGCTTCCCTTTCAGCTTCTTGACGGGTCTTAAGAGCTTCTTCTTCAGCTTTAAGGATTATCTCCTTTGTTTGTTGTTTGATTTTTTCCAACTCTTCTTCCTTTTTCTTTTTTGAGGAAAAAAATCTTTTGAAAATTTTTTTAAACATAAAATAATGGTGGCTAGAGAAGGAAAGTGAGGATCAAAATTTATCCGAAACTCTCAAAATCAATGTCCATAGTGTAATTCTGTTATGCAATTTACCCTCTCCGATAGCCAATTTTTAATTTATATATTTTACTCCCTTTGTTCAAAATTGACAATGGTTTTTTTAACGGTATCGAAGTCAAATCCCCGCCTGACAAGAAACTGGTAGGCTTTTTGCCGTTTTTTTTCTTTAGGCAGATTCTGCCAACGTCTCCATCGGGAAGAAAGCAGCCGCTTACATAAAGTGGCCTCGTCAAGAGAATATGTATAAAAAAAATCGTCGATTAGGGTTTTTTCGACTCCGAGACGGACAAGTTCCCTCTGTAAAACGGCCTTGCCTTTCGGTTTCATTGATGACCGGTCGTTGACAAAGGATTTGACAAACTTCCTATCGTCTATCAGTCCTGTTTTTTTGAGAGCGTCGATCGCCAGATCAACCGTTTTTTCCGACCAATGGAATTTTTGGTTTTTTTTTAGCAAGTAGAGCCTGACTTCTTTTTCCGTCCTCATCCTGAATTTGAGAAAAAAATAGGCGAAGCTCTTTGCTTTTTCCAGATCTTCCTGCTCCGACATGGATTTTATTTTATCGGATTTTGCTTAAGATTTCTTTTGTCAGATGTTGCCTTAATTTTTCGTCTTTGGACAAAACCTCTTTGACCTGTTCCTTTCCCTGCCCCAACAGTTTATCGCCCATTTTGATAAATGAACCGCTCTTTGTCAGCAATCCGGCATTGATGGCCGCCTCAACCAAACCTTCTTCCTTGTCTATACCCTGACTGGTGATGACCATCTCCGCCTCTTTGAAAGGAGGAGCCATTTTGTTTTTAACGACCTTTATTCTCGCCCTTGTACCGTAAACCTGGTTGTTCTTTTTTAGAGTTTCAATCTTTCTGATATCGATTCTTATCGAAGAATAAAACTTCAACGCCAGTCCGCCAGGGGTTGTCTCCGGATTACCGAACATTATTCCGATTTTGAGTCTCATCTGGTTGGTAAAAACGATGGTCGTCTTTGATTTTGACACTACGCCGGTCAATTTTCTCAAAGCTTGAGACATCAATCTTGCTTGCAGTCCCATTTGGGCATCCCCCATCTCTCCTTCAATCTCGGAACGGGGAACCAAAGCCGCCACCGAGTCAACGATGATCAGGTCGACTCCGCCGGACCTGACCAAAGCTTCGGTTATCTCAAGTGCCTGTTCGCCGGTATCGGGCTGTGAAACCAAAAGATCCTCAAGTTTTACGCCGAGTGTCTTGGCCCAGGTAGGGTCTATGGCATGTTCGGCATCGATAAAAGCAGCCACGCCGCCGGCTTTCTGTACTTGGGACAAGAGCGACAAACATAGGGTGGTTTTTCCAGACGACTCCGGCCCAAAGATCTCAATTATCCTCCCTTTAGGAATACCGCCTATTCCCAAAGCCAGATCAAGCGGCAGGATACCGGTTTTAATAACATCAACACTTGTCGCCGGCGCCTCGCCCAATCGCATGATCGACCCTTTGCCGAACTGTCTTTGGATCTGCTCAATCGCCAAATTGACTGCTTGGTTTTTGCCGTTTTTGATATCGGTCTTCATAATAAATGAAAATTATTAAAGTGAAAACTCCCTTATTCTTACAGATTTACCGATATTTTTCAATGGATTATAGTCTACAAAATCAGAACAGGTAGATGAGTCCGATAAGGGTTATTCCCCAAAGGAATATGGTAACAATAAGGGGTAGATCGGTAGTGATGATTTTTTCCGGCCTTTCTCCTTCTTCCCTTTCATAAAGGAGCTGGGCATATCGGGCTATTCCGTAAACAACCATCGGAATACTGACCATTAACCATTTTCTCGCTTCAAAACCGGGAAGCAGCTCGGAAAAATATTTTGACAACGGTGAGTCGATTCGCGGCGGCTGCTCGACATAAGTATAGGTCGAATAGGCAATAATCGTGGCGGTGGCAAAAGTAGTCGTCAAAAAATCAAGCAGATGATTTTTATAACGATACAGCGATTCCCGGGTCTCGCGGCCATGGGCAACCAACTCAGCATGCCGCTTTACCGCCGCCATAAACAACGATCCGAAAAATATTGTTAAAAGAAGCCAGATTGGTATATGAAAACCGGTGACCACCTCTCCCGAATACATCCTTATCATGAAGGAAAAAGAAATGGTAAAGATGTCTATCACCGGGAATTTTTTGAAGTAAAGCGAGTAAAAAAAATGCAGGACGATAAAGGTAAGACTCAAAAGGAAAAAAGGGATGGAAAACGCAAGCGATATTATAAGGGAAACCAGGGTCATGATAAAAACGACAAAAGTCGCCTGGGGGATACTTATCTCGCCGGAGGCGATCGGACGATGCTTTTTTACCGGATGTTTTCTATCATAAGGATAATCTATAATGTCGTTTAATACGTAAGATGTTGAGGAAAGGAGACAAAAAACAAAAAAAGCATAAACGGTTTTTAAAAAAAGATCCAGATCAAAAAGTTTTCCGGAAAAAATAATTGCCGTAAAAATAACCAGGTTTTTTATCCATTGGTTAACACGCAACGCTCTCAAAATTACCAATAGCTTCCTGTTTTTCATCTAATTGAATTATACAATAATAATTTTTATTGGACATCAAGCACACCTATAATTATAATTTAGATCATGTCTTTTGATTTGCGGCCCTATCTGGTTATTCCCAAGTTGATCGAACAACCCACCTGGGGCGGAGATTATATTCTGAAACTTAAGGGTTGGCAAAGTTTTTTTTCCGGCGGAAAAGCCAAAATCGGCCAGAGTTATGAGCTTTTCGGGGGATCGTTCCTTTCAACGGAAAACGATTCGCGCCGACTCTCCTTTTCAATGTCAAACGATCACAGAAATATCTCCCTAAACGATCTTATCTTCCAGAATCCCGAGGCAATCCTTGGAGAAAAAGTGGCAAAACGGACAAAAAAGATGCCGCTGCTTATAAAGTTCACCCAGGCTTCCGGCAACTCGTTCCAGCTCCATGTCAAACCTGATACCAAACAGACCAGATGGTCTCCCAAAGCGGAGTCATGGTACTATCTTGAAGACGGATTGCTGACATTCGGCATAAAAAAAGGGGTCGACATTACTCGTTACAAAAATATCTGTTTACTTATCGACAATCGGATAAAAATACTAAGCCAGGCCGTCATCTTTAAAAAAATCTCTCTTGAACAGGCCAGAAAAGAAGCGATTAACTTTATAAAAGAAACCAACCCCTGGCAGTTTGTCAATGTCCATCGTGTAAAAAAAGGAACGGTTGTCGACCTTAGTTTGGGAGGTATCCACCATTCGTGGGAAGAAGACAAAAAAACCCTTCCTCACGGAAACATCGTTTACGAAATCCAGCAGGACGTCGCCGATAACGCCTCAACTATTCGTTGTTTTGATCAAGGAAAAATAAAGGGAGACGGATCGGTCAGAAATCTCAACATAGATGATTATTTCCTTTTTATCGATACCGACCCCGAACATAACAACTTTGCCAAAATGAGTCGGAAAAATATAGATAAACAACTGGTAAAAACTAAGTACTATTCGTTGAACCGTTTGGTCGTCGAAAAGCCGCTTGACAAAAAAACCGACGGGTCGTTCCGCCATCTTTTTGTCGAAGGCGGCGCCGTCTCAATTACGACGCAAAATGCCGCGATCAAACTGACGGCCGGACACAGTTGTCTTATCCCCGCCGCCGTCTACCATTATCAGATTAAACCTTATGAAAAAACATCGACTGTCTTGGAATCATTCGTCTGAGATTGAAGTCGACCCAAACGGCGGTTATCTTAAACGTTGGCAGATAAAAGATCGCCCTGTAAATCAACCGGTCGACATTCTTTACCAAGGAACGGAATTAAAAAGGACCGGCATTCCTCTACTTTTTCCAAACTGGGGAGATAGCGGCACTAAATTAAGAAAACACGGTTTTGGACGGGACAGCCGTTGGTCAACGACTCTTTTAAAAGGAAAAAACAGGATCGTCATGACGCTCGACAGTAAAGACCTACCAAAGCCGATCAGACAAGAGTACGATTACGATTTTAAAACCGAAGTCAGCTTTTCACTTAAAAAAAATCAACTCTTATACTGTCTTTCTGTTGAAAATACCGGCTTAAAAAACATGCCCATCTCGCCCGGACTCCACCCCTACTGGGCAATAAACCATAAAGATAAGACAAAGGTCAAAACAACCATTCCGGGTTTTTCCCCAAATGACTTTGACTGGGACAACTCTCCTCCAGACAATACCTATCTTTTTCCGGGAAAAACGGAGATATCGTTTCCCGAAATAAAAATAACCATTGAGGATATCACCCCGCAACCGGTCGTTAAGTATATGGTCGTCTGGTCACAACCGATAAACAAACCCGATTTTAACTTTATCTGTTTTGAACCGATCTGCGGGCAGGCCGGCTCGATATCTCAAAAAAATATCGTCGTCAAGCCTCTTGAAAAATGGCGGATGAAGTTGAAGTTTGAGGTTGACCTTCTTTAAAAATACTTACTGACGACCTGACGACCGATGGCAACCGCATAGTTTGTTCCCCGGTCATAAGGATAGGTCATATCAAGATTGGCGATAAATAATTTGTCGATCGGAGTCTCAAAACCGGGGCGATTATCCAAAAAACTCCTGTCAAAAACCGGCTGGGCAAAGTAGGAGGAAAACAGATAAGTTTTGGCTGATTCGATACCATAACTACCGTTAATTTTTTTCAAAAAAGGATAATAAAAATCAAGAGTCTGTTTGGACGACATCTTCAACAGGCGGTTATTGCCATCGACATAGTTGCCCACGTACAAAAGATTGTTACCCCCATAATTTTTTTTATCGATGAAGTTGGTATGTTGGACAAGGGCCATAAAAGGAAACTCCTTAACGTTGACGTTAACCCAGTAGGCCTTGTCAAAAAAAGGTTTTTTTGTTTCTATGATCAGGTTGGTACCGTGAAGATATTTAATTTTTTTCAGCCTGTCGATGTAGCTGTCGGCAAACATCCCCTCCCCGACCTTCATCAAAACCGGCGTCGGCAGAGTCGATATTATCGCATCAAATATCTCCACAGGTTTATTTTTGATACGGATCTCAAATTTACCACCCTTACTGGATATCCGTTCGACAACGACGTTCTTATTTATAATGACGCTTTCCCGCTCCAACCTTTTGCCCAAATGGTCGATAAAACGCTGGAAACCGCCGCTTATGTAACCAAGTTTTTTCGTTCTTTTTTTTATCCTTGCCCAAAAAAAAGCGGCCACCACATTTTCCGCATATTTACCGAACTTTTTCCGAAAAAGTTCTTCCCATAAGATATTCCATGATGTATCCCCCATGGATTTTTTCAAAAAATCCTCGGCCGTCGACCTTTCATAAAAAGAAAAAAACGGTGACAATTTCAAAAAAGCGATAATCATTCCCGACCTCAGTTTATCCGGCAAAGAAAGCAAGGGGAACCTCAAAAAATCTTGCGGAGTATCTACGGTAAATGTACGGTAATTAACCTGTCCACTTGGTTTACAGCCTGGAATATCATATAAGGAGACCGACTCGGGTTTTTGGAAAAAGATATCGTTAAAACCTGTGTCTGCCATTAGGTCAAGTATGTCACTGTCGTTGCTGAAAAAATGATGATAGGTTTTTTCAAGATGCCACTGCCAGTTTTTTGACCTGAAGCCCGATGCCATCCCCCCCAGTATCGGCTCTTTTTCAAAAAGAGCGATCTCATGACGATTTTTTTTGCTTAAAAAAAATGCGCTTGTCAAGCCGGAGAGACCACCGCCAAGTATCGCTATTTTCATAGACTATCTATATATTGTATTATTATATATATTTACCGAACATTTACCGAAGTATAACCGCAAATATCGTTATTTTGCCTTTTGATCCTCTTTCGTCTTAACCACCTCAATAAAAAGAGTCTCAAAAAATAACGTCGCCGGAATGGAGATCAAGACCCCTAAAACGCCGCCGAACTTACCGCCGATAATCAAAGCGATCAGGGTTATTATCGGATTAAGACCGACGACCCTTTTCATAACTACCGGGACAACCAAATTATTCTCCAATTGCTGAACGATCACCGAAACGCCGAGTGCGGCAAATCCTAGGAAGTATGAACCGGAAAGGCCGATCAGAATCGCCGGGATAGCAGACAGCGTCGGACCAAGATTGGGAATAATCTCAAGCAATCCCGCCAAGACCGCAAGCGGCAAAACATATTTCAATCCTATCAGGCTAAAACCGACAAAACTCAACAACCCGACGATCACCATCAGAGTAAGCTCACCCCAAAACCAAGCACTCATCCTTTTTTCCGCTTTATTGAAAAAACCAACCACCCGCAAAGCTTCCTTTTCGTCGGTAAAGGGAGAGATTATTTTTTTGATAAGATCCTCTTCAAGCAAAAAATAAAGACCAAAAAAGAGCGTCGTCGTCGTAAAGACAGCATTTGAAAACAAACCGCTGACCAAGTTGAAAAACTGGTTGGTGATATTGGGTACGTACCGACTGAGCGACTCAAGATCAAAAATGTGGGTAGTGTTGGGAGACAATGTCTGCAAAACTCTGGGCAACGTCTTAAACAAATTAGTGCTTTCCTTAATAAGCGGGGGAAAGATAAAAGTAAGGAGATTGACGATTATTCCTATAAATAAAAGGTAAATAACCAGAGCCGCCAGCGTCCTCGGAATCCTTCTTTTTGTAAAAAAAACCACAAAAGGCTTAAGGGCACTCATTATTATAAAAGCAATAAAAAGAGAGAAAATAAGATCCTTGATCACCCAAAGAAATTTGAGGGATAACAAAAAAATAACCGTAAAGATTATTGTCCTATGCGAGACCTCGATCTTCTGCATATCCCAATTATATATTACCATTACCCGGTTTTGTCGCACATAACGCTACCCTTTGGCAAGAGTCAAACCGTAGACTTTCCTGGCTCCAGACATCTTAAGGATACGACTCCCTTCTTTTAAGGTAATACCGCTTGTCGTCACGTCGTCAACCAGGACAAAACAGCCGCCGGTAATATTTTTTGTTATCGTCTGAAAAGCGCCTTTCATATTCCGATAACGGTAAAGCCGTCCGGATAAGTTTGCTTGAGGTACGGTCATTTTTTTTCTTGACAGGACATTTGAAACAGGAAAACCAAGAACCTTATGAAAGTATTGGGCTATTAGTTCGCTTTGGTTAAAGCCTCTTTCCCTTAAGCGGGTCGGATGAAGGGGAATCGGTACAAGGGAAAAGTCTCCATCGAGTTTTTTGAATAGTGACAGCTTTTTCAGAACCTGGGGATCAATCATCAGCTCCATCTCCTTCCAAATATCATAAGCCAAACGGTATTTTATCTGCTTGATGATCTTTTTAAGAACCTGGCTATAATAAAAAAGACTGATAACGCCATCTAGGCCGTTTTTCCGAAGACATCCGGGATGGGTAAAACCGCCATAGCTTAAACCGTGGCAGTAAAAACAGCTGTCTTTTTCAACTGTCTTCAGTTTTCCCTGGCAGTTACGGCAAAGATATACCCCCGGGCGGCCGCAATTGAGACAGAACTTCGGGAAAAACAGATCGATCAGTGTTGTTTTTAACAATTCAGTTTATTATATAAAAAACGCGAAAAGCCATTATTGTTCACAATATTTTTGGGAAATAATGCCGAATAAGGCTAAAAGACAGCCGGTTCATCTTATTGATATCTTTTGTTTATATTTTGATATCTTGTAAGTCTACTAGTAGTGTTATAAATTAATTAGGAACACTATTTATAACAAGCATGTACTGTCTTTTTTGCAAGAACGCTGGTACCGACGTAATTGAGACCAGAGTTTCCGATGACGGATCGACGGTAAGACGAAGAAGACTGTGTCCGAACTGTGACAAAAGATTTACCACATACGAAAGGGTAGAGGAACTGCCAATACTGGTTATCAAGAGAGACGGCCGACGGGAAAGATTTTACCGGGAAAAGCTAAGGGACGGAATCTTAAAATCAACGGGAAAGACAACGGTCTCGGCCGATCAGGTCGAAATGATTATCAACCAGGTGGAGACGGAGTTGAAACAGAAGGACTCAACCGAAGTCGAAAGCCGGAGCATAGGTAACCTTGTCGCCAAAAAGCTGAAGGCGATTGATAAAATTGCCTATATCCGTTTTGCCTCGGTTTTCCGGAGGTTTGTCGATTTGGACGATTTTGATAAAGAGATAAAAAAATTAATATAAATTAATAGTTATCAATCTTATGAAATTAACCGGCGTCTCAGAAAAGGTTTTTCTTGACCGTTATTCGTTAAAGGACAAAAAGGGCAGCCCTGTTGAAAAAACTCCCGACAGCATGTGGAAAAGAGTCGCCGAGGCAGTCGCCGTCCGAGAGAAAAAAGGCGAACAGAAAAAATGGTCAAAAGAGTTCTATCAAGCGATGAAGGACTTCAAATACATTCCCGGAGGAAGAATCCTGGCCGGTGCCGGTACCGGTTATTCGGTAACTTACTATAACTGCTTTGTCATTCCCAGTCCAAAAGACTCAAGGGACGGTATTTTGGAAACTTTGAAACAGATGGTTGAGATTATGGCTCGGGGAGGCGGAGTAGGAATCAATCTTTCATCCCTCCGTCCACGCGGTACTCGTGTCCGTAAAGTAAACGGTTTTTCGTCAGGGCCGACCAACTGGGCCGAGCTTTTCTCGGTAGCTACCAAGGACATTATCCAGCAGGGCGGTACCCGCCGGGGAGCTCTGATGCTTATGCTTTGGGATTGGCATCCTGATATCGAAGAGTTCATCACGGTCAAACAGGACCTAAGACGAATAAACGGCGCCAATCTGTCTGTCTGCATTTCCGACAAGTTTATGGCGGCGGTCGAAAAAGACGAAGATTGGCCTTTGGTTTTTCCGGACAGTTCCGATCCCGAATATGATGAAAAATGGAACGGCGATCTTGAAGTTTGGCAATCCCTTGGTAAAGCCGTCAAGGTAAAAAAAGTGGTCAAGGCTAGACAGATTTGGGACCTTATTGCTCAAGCCGCCTGGAAAAGCGCCGAACCCGGAGTGGTTTTTATGGAAAGATACAATAAATGGCATAACAATTATTATTGGAATCGGATAAACTGCGTCAATCCTTGTGGTGAGGAAGGCTTGCCACCCTGGGGAGTGTGCAATCTCGGCTCCATCAACCTGTCGGCCTTGGTCAAGGGCAACGATATTGACAAAAAAGGCAACTTCGACTTCAAAACCTTAAAAAAGGTCGTTAGGACGGCGGTTCGTTTCCAAGACAACGTCATCGATATGGACACTTATGTCTTTGACGGAATTAAAAGAACTCAACTGGAAGGGGAAAGAAGGATAGGTCTTGGAACTATGGGGCTTGGCGACACTTTAATCAAACTCCATCTCCGCTACGGTTCGGAAAAGGCTTTAAAGTTCATTGAAAAAGTTTACAAAATTATCCGTGATGAAGCTTATCTGGCTTCAGTAGAGACTGCCAAGGAAAAGGGAGCTTTTCCGAAGTTTGATCAAGATAAATATCCCAAGGGCCGTTTTATTCAAAACCTACCCAGGGATATTCAGGAAAATGTTAAAAAGCACGGCGTCAGGAACTCCATAATTCTGATGCAGGCACCGACCGGATCAACCTCGCTTATGGCCAATACGACCTCGGGGATAGAGCCGGTTTTTGAATTTGAGTTTGTCAGAAGAGACAGGTTGGGGGAACATGTCATCCGCCACCATCTTTATGATATCTGGTACAAAAAACATGAAAAGGAAATTAAGGAAAAGAGTCTTGCAAAGCCCGAATGGTTTGTTTCAGCTAACGAACTCACCCCGGAAGAACATATCAAAGTCCAAGCCGTCATCCAACGGTATGTCGACGCCTCAATCTCAAAGACGGTTAACGCTCCGAAAACCCATACGGTCGAAGATGTTAAAAAACTTTATACGCTGGCCTATAAAATGGGTTTAAAAGGCATCGCTTACATGAGAGAAGGGTCAAGAGAAGGAGTCTTGGAAAGGGTTCCGGAAAAAAAAGAAAAAAAGGAAGAAGCAGCTCCCGTATATACCGTCAAACCTCGACCGATGGTCGTCCAAGGAGCTACCTATAGGATCAATACGCCGGTCGGACTGGCTTTTATTACCATAAATACCAATGGTAATAATGAACCGTTGGAGTTATTTATCAATGTCGGCAAGGCCGGATCCGATGTCTCGGCTATGGCCGAAGGATTGGGGAGAATGATCTCCCTGGCTTTAAGATTTTCTTCCCACATCTCTCCTAAAGAAAGGGTCAAGGAAATTTATAAACAGCTTCAAGGTATAGGTGGCGCCCGGGCTTTGGGCTTTGGTAAAGAACGTATTCGTAGCCTGCCCGATGCTTTGGCTAAAGTGTTGGCCATGCACTTTGACCTTAACGGCCACAACCACGAGCAGGAAAAACCTCAGGTTGTCGCTGAAGCCGCACAACCCAGCCTCCTGGCCCCTAAAGCCGACGAAAAGATATTTGACCTCTGCCCCAGTTGCGGAGAGGTTACCCTGGCTCATGAAGAAGGCTGTAAAAAATGTTATAGCTGCGGCTATTCCGAATGCTGAGCATAATAACTGGAGTTTATTTATATGCCAATATATACAAAAACGGGGGATAAAGGGAAAACTTCTTTATATGGAGGCAGAAGAGTCAGTAAAGCCGACCCGCAGGTTGAGGCTTGCGGGACTATCGACGAGCTTTCAAGCTTCATAGGTTTAATCGCGTCCGAAGTCGACGATAAGGAAAGGGAGTTTTACTCCTTGATCCAAAAAGATCTGTATCTGGTTATGTCATTTTTGGCGGGAGCAGGGACTGATATCAATCCTCTTGACTCAAGGATTAAGTTTTTTGAGCAATATATAGATGAATTATCGTCAGAACTGCCCGATCTCAAACGTTTTATTCTTCCTCAGGGAAGCCGGATGGCGGTTTATCACCATCTGGCCCGGACTGTCTGCCGTCGTGGGGAAAGAGCGGTTGTCCGTTGCCAAAACCGATCGGCAGCCGCGGTTGTCCCTTATCTTAATCGTCTCTCCGATCTGCTCTTTGTTCTTGCCCGCAAGTACGACTGACCTTTAATTTATACGGTAAGACTTATATAATCATTTTATGGGCAATAAAAACTACACTCCGATCGATGATCTCATAAAAAAGCATAAACAGAGCTTCGTATCGATACCAAAAGAAGCGGAACCCATTCCCGTTAAAAAAGATTTTGCCGAAGTCAAACAGGGGTATGAACAGGAGACGGGGGAGGAAGTCGTCCCATTCCTCAAAAAAATGACGGAGACGATCAAACTGCCGCCCGACCTGAAAAAGATTGGACTGCAGGCTGAGGAACCAAGTTTAACGGAGATTTCCGATCACCCGTCGATCAAACTGCCGCTATCTGACGATAAGATCGTCTCCGGGATGCATGCTCCGGTCACCTCATCGTTAAGATGGCTGGCGACTTTTGCTTTTTATCTTCTCAGTAAGGCCCATCTGGGATTGAAGATCGTTGGCGGACATGCCGTCAGGATAATCAAAAAATGACAAATTATTAAGCTTTTTGTCGCTCAGACTTTGAGTTTTGTCTGTAATTTGTTATTTATGATTTGAAGTTTGTTTATATGGAAGTGGCTTTGCTTATTTCTTGTTTAAAACCTTCCTTACCCATAGCGCCAACGAACTGATTTACCGGTTTACCGTCTTTAAAGATAATCACGGTCGGTATGGAAAAAATAGAGTATTGAGAAGCTAAATCGGAGTTTTCATCGACATTTACCTTGACAAACTTGATCGTCTGCATCTCGGTCGCAAGCTCATCAATAATCGGACCGGTCATCTTGCACGGACCGCACCATTCGGCATAAAAATCGACAAAAACAATGCCTTTATGGTCAACTACCTCTTTTTGAAAATCGTTTTGGCTTATATGAGCGACTGACATATTAAAAAACAACAGATTAAATATTAATATCCTGAAAATAAATAGTCAAGTTCTTTTTGACCGATTAAAAATGTTATTGAAATTATCAATCTTATAATATAATTAAAAAAACAGATGAACGAAACAATTCACATTTATCGGAAGATTCTCCGCAACGGGATAGAAATAAAAATAAAAAGAAAAAAATATCAGATCACATATCCAAACTATATCTGGGAGCGTTTCCCGGGTTCTCTGCATAAAATTTTTGCCGATAGTCTTTCTTATATAGCTACCTGGCATCTGCCGCTTGCGGAAAATAAAAACATCGTCTACCATTTTAACCATCCGCCGATCGAGCCGGTTTTTTTCAAAATGCTTTTTTATTCAATTCCGATGAACATCTTCGAATTCAACAATATAACCACTTCCGATATCCTGCAGAAGTTCTATAACGCAAACTTTAAAGTTCATTTTAAGGGATTAAATCATGCCCATGCCGGCAAAATACCAAAAAGGGTGCTCAAGGAAAAGTCGTTGCTGTTTTTTTCTTTCGGGAAAGACAGCTTGCTGACTTACGGACTGCTTAAGGAACTGGGGGTATCGATAATACCTGTTTTTATGAGAGAACCGCAAAGCGCTTTTGAAAACGCCCACAAAAAAAAACTGGCCGATAATTTCTACAAGAAATTTTCAGAAGAGGTTCTGTTTTTCCCTCTGACCATCGGTCGTCTCCGCCAGACAAAAGATCTTTACTGGGGCTGGGACCTGCTGCTTTCGCAATACGCTTTCGTTCTCGTCCCTTTTTATTTTTATTATCAGACAAAATATCTTTTTTTCGGCAACGAACAAAGCTGTAATTATTCAATAGAGGACGGGGAAGGGTACCTGATCAATCCTGTCTTTGAACAAAGTATCTTCGGCATGCAACATCTTCAGGATATCCCAAAGCAGTTTTTTATCAATACCCATGTCGGCAGTTTGGTCGAACCGATCCATGAGATATTTATAACCTACATATTGCACCGGCGCTATCCGGAGATCGGCCACTTCCAGATGTCGTGTTTTTCCGAAGAACCGGAAGCCAAAAAAAGAAGATGGTGCACCAAGTGCGAAAAATGCGCCCGAATGTACATATTTTTGAAAGCGTTGAATATCTCTCCCGAACGGGTCGGTTTTTACAACAATCACATGCTTGAAAAACAGAAAGAGGGACTTTACACAATATTCAACCAGACCAACGGTAAAAGCGCCTATGGCGGAAGCGGTCTCGGCAAAGACGAACAACTATTGGCTTTTTATCTGGCTTATAAAAACGGCGTCAAAGGACCGCTTATCAACAAGTTCAAAAGGTTATACCTGAAAACCGTTTTGAAAAAAAAAGATAAACTGATTAAAGAGTATTTTGGCATTCATTCGTCACTGTCTTTACCGTCGTCACTGCGCAGAAAAACACTGGCGATCATAAAAAAAGAGCAGAGAAAAGCTCTGGACTACGTCCATAAACTCGTTAACAACTGAGCCTCCGCGACCTCGCAGGTCGACCTGCGAGGTCGCCTGGAATTCGCCGGGATTTATCGCTTCTCTACATTAAAAAGCGGGCCGACTATTTGGATATTGGCCGGCGCCCGAAGATTGAACCAATCCTTGAATTCACTGGCGTTAAAGCTATTGCTTCCAGCATCACCGTTGACATTGACCGAACTCGCTCTTCCGGATCCAAAATCAGCGCTAACCGAAACATCACTTACATTATTGTACGGATTTCCGCCTCTCGCCCTTAACTCTGACTTAACTTTTTCGGCATCCCAGGTATCCTTACCGGCAGGATTGGATCTATCGGTCTGATAAAGATGTTCACTCGTGGAACTGTCTCTTTTTACCAAGAGGATTATATTGGCTATATCAGCTACTTCATTCGGCTTTAACCAAGCGGTTTTGTTATATTCTGGACGATATCCCCAATCACAATAAAACCAAGGCGATTCACGATCATAAGAATTGTTACGAAGATCGTCAAAGCTATTAACGCCGGATGATGTGTCTGTTCCGTGTTTTGTCCAATCTGTACCAGACCATCCTATTTCTCCAGAAGAAAAGATATAGCCACCATGAGTTGAAGAATACCAAGCTTTGATAGGATTACCATTCTGAACCATAACCCATCCTTTAGTTGCTTCTACCGCCTCATTCCATTTGCCACCTTTTTCATTCGCTAAAAATACCTGACATCTGTCTGTTCCGCATATGGAACCGCTCCCGTTATTTGTGTAAGCCAGAGCATATGATCTGGCGGCAACCGCCTGAGCTTTGAGAGCTTCAAATCCACCACTATTACCCCATGATTCGGGCATTTCTCCCAGGTGCTTAAGATATTCTTCTATTTTTAAAGATGGCCCTCCCTCGACATTAATAGTAATGTCTTGGTTATAATCTTTTTTCAATTCAAAGTTGTTGTAATATGCGCGCAGTATATCTTCTACGTTTTGTCCTGATTTTGAACGACCATATGCCCCATATTGGTTAAGCCCCACCCTATTAGGAACACCATACGTAAAAAATGCAAATCTTGGGCTGAATCCCGGATCTTTGTCCCGATCATCAACACAGCCAGAAGCTCCTGTCCCAGCCGATTTCGGAATATTTAAACTGGCTTGTTTTTGGGCGATTAATTGTTGCTGCACTGCGCTTAGCTGGGCGATTTTTTGTCTGGTAGTACTGATCTCTCCTGCCAATATTTGGGATTGTCGGTCAATCTCTTTTTTCAAAGCCGTCATCTGCACCCTTTCGTTCTCAAGCGAAGCTTTTTTTTCCTCAAGATTCTTTATATAAAGAACTATCTTGATGATGGTTTTTTTATCTTCGTCAACCATTGATTTTTGGTAAAAAAAATTCTCCAAGGAACGGGAAATGTTTTCCGTCACAAAAAGATTGATCAGGGAAGATGAGTTTTTCCCGATATTTTTATAATAGGTTTTTGCCCTTTCATTAAGAAGTTGTTTTTGGTATTCGAGAACCTTTTCGCCGTCGACAACCTCTTTTTCTTTCTTGACTATCTCCGCTTCCAAAAAGACAATCTGGTTTTTTATATTCTGAAGTTGGGTACCGAGTTTTTGGTAGTTGGCCTCTTTACCCTTTAAGTCATTGTTAAGGGTCTCCAGATCTTTTCTCACCTGATTTATTTTGTCATCGATGGAATCGGCACGAACCTGAGTCAAAAAAAACAATGAGGACAAAATTATAAGCAAAATCGCCGCGGCCTTTTTCATATTATAAATTATACTTAACATCGGCTAGATTTTTTCCGGCGGTTTTATATACTAAGGTTATGAGACGTTTTTTTCTTGCTTTGCTGATTTTCACAGTTTTGTTACTTACCCCAAAATCTCTGTTGGCCGAAGATCGCTACACCAATTGCGATGCCTGTGGGTTTTGCCCATCCGTAACTCCCGTTCCGGCCACCTGGGAACAATGCCGGGCCTGTCTTTACCCCAACGCCTCGTCCGACCCCCTATTGAAAGACACGTTGAGAGTAACCAATAACACGCCGCCGACCACGGCTCCCGGACGAATGTTTACCCAGCTCGGCTGCATAAAAAGCGATCTGGGTAGTTTTCAGGATGAGGGAGCGGCCGCCAGCGTCACGCAGGCGATCCTTAATCTGATCTGGAGGGCGGTCGGCATACTGGCACTTTTATATCTTATTTACGGGGCGTCAATCATCCTTACTTCGCAGGATAATCCCGAAAGATTAGATCGAGGAAAAAAGATTGTTTGGGGAGCGATTATCGGAGCACTGTTTGTTATCGGATCAACATTCATCATCAAACTGCTTATCCAGGTTTTGGGGATACCGGGGTTTATCAACACCGGTTAAAAGATTAAGCCTGTTTTTTACCAGACTTTCTTAAAAACAAACCGGATCCCAGTCCGGTCAGCACAAAAGGCACAAGCAAAGTAGGGGAACCGGTAGCGGGAATGGTCTTGACGGCACCATTGTTTTTTTGAGTCTGATACTGGTTATACTGAGTGATCTGAGGAGTGGGGAGGGTCAGTTTTGAAACGGTCGGGGTCGGGGTTGTCTTTACGGCACCGGTTATATTCGACAGTTTTCCGCCGAGTTTTATCTTTCCGGAAACGATCGCAAGAAAAACGACCACAACTACCAGGCCGAGAATAAACGAAACTATCTTGTTCATATTTTCCATATGGCTATATTATAACATTATAGGATAATTTTTGCAAATATAACTCAAGCTTGACTTTTTTCCGGGAAAAAGCGAGAATAAAAATATGGAACAAAACCCCCAAGTAGTCTTGAGCTGGAAAGCTCCCTTACGGCCATACAAAAAAAGGGGCAAACTGGTTATGCGTTTTTTTATAGCTGTGGCGCTACTCCTTTCCTTAATAGTCTTTTTTTTCGGTGACAAAATACTTCTTATCCCCATCTGGTCGTTGCTTTTCCTTTTTTATGCTTTGACCATTACACCACCGCCCGAGGTAGAGAACAAGATCACCAAGTTTGGGATAGAGACGGCCGGTATCACCCTCAGATGGGAAGCTCTTTCCCATTTTTATTTTAAGGAAAGATTCGGATTCCAGATACTGACCGTGGTCAGTCTGCCCCCTTATTTTTATCATGCCTATCTGGTCGTCGACAACAAAGAAACAAAAAATAAGCTGGTATCATTGCTGGCAGAACATCTAATATATCAAGAAAAACCCCAAAGAAGCTTTACCGACAAAGCCGTCGACTGGCTATCAAACCTTATTCCAGACGAAGAAGAGATCAGCTCTCCAAAAGTCGCTCCAGCCGTTTCTTCCAAGTAACCGGAGGAGTTTCTTTTACCCCGAATCGTCTGGCCCATTGGATAACTCCTTCGTCCGAAGTCACCAAAAAACCGTCGATTTCTTTTGCCAGAACAATAAGATCAAGGTCGGCCAAACTGTCCAGAAATCCGTAACGGGTTGCTTGACGGTATCTTTCGCGAAAGTTTTTTATAAAAGGCCCTATGGCCATCTCAAAGTCTTTTTTTCCCAGTTTTTCTTTCCGTTCGACAGCTAATTGGCCGGCTTTATTTATCTGTTCCTCAGCCAGATTGAGACCGCGGTAACTCCGTTGCCTAATATCGTCTACCAAGGCATAAAAAACACTTGCCGGGAATTTAATTTCCTCTATCTGCGGAGCCTTAATAATCACAAACGACAGGAACTCCTTCAGAAACGGCTGGTTTTTGTCTTCAAAAAACGATAAGAATTCGTCCACCACCCGGGGCGGCATATAAAATTGCGCCTTATCCTTCAGTTTTAGTATAAAATTACTGGTATTTTTTACCGTCTCTTCGGTCTTTTGGCCCATACCAAAACCGGCGGCCATATTAAAAAAGAGATTGGTATCGAGAATGTACTTTTCCATGTTTAAATGGTATCAAATAGTGCTTGATTTTTCATGAGGAAATGTTTATTATTTGTGGATAAGTTATCCACATAACTAATTTATCCTTATGTTACAATCTTTCTGGAAAGAGATTTTAGAATCTCTTAACGGCGACGGTTCCGGAGAAAAACCGGTATTGCATTCTTTCATCAAACAACTTAAGCCTATAGAGATTAAAGACGATCGGCTTCTTCTCGGCTGCGCCAACGCCGGGTTAAGGTTCTATCTTGAAAAAAGACTGGCGGAAGTCGAAGAGATCGTCAACAAATCAGCCAAAAAAAAATTAAAGATATCGCTCACCATAATTGTTCCAAAAACAAAAAAAGAGCCGCCGCCCTTGTTGAGCTTTGAACCCTCTATCGAGGACTTTATTATTAAAGCCGGCCTTTCACGCCGTTACAACTTTGATAACTTTGCCGTATCAACTACCAATCAGGTTGCCTATGCCGCTGCCCAGGCGGTTGTCGACAATCTCGGTTCCGCCTATAACCCGCTTTTCCTTTATGGTGGAGTTGGTGTCGGCAAAACCCATTTGGCTCAGGCGGTCGGCCGAAAAATCCTGGAAAACAACAACAAAAAAAAGGTTTGTTTTTCTCCGGGTGACCTCTTCACCAACGAACTGATCGAGTCAATCAGGGAAAAATCAACAATGAGTTTCAGGAAAAAATACCGCAAGCTTGATCTGTTGATTATTGACGATGTTCAGTTTATCGCCGGAAAACAGGCAGTCCAGGAAGAGTTTTTCCATACGTTCAACTCCGTTATTACTTTTGGCGGCCAAATCATTCTCACATCAGACAGACCCCCGACAGAAATAAAAAATCTCGAGGATAGATTACGTTCCCGTTTTTCAGGCGGACTGACGATCGATATTCAACCGCCTGATTTTGAACTTCGCAGCGCCATTCTCCTTATTAAGGCCAGGGAAAAAAACATCGATCTTGACATCGAGGCGGCCAAAATAATTGCCGAAAGGATAGGTGATAGCCGTGCCCTCGAAGGCACTCTTCTTTCCATATATGCAAAAATCATCGGCAAACAGGAAAAAATAACCCCGGAGACGGCCAACTCGTTTTTTTCCAGCGAAATAGAAAAAAAGGTAAAAAAAATATCTCCAAATGACGTAGTTAGGGCAGTTTGCTCGTTTTACAACATCCGCCAATCAAAGATAAAAAGCGACACCAGGGAAAGTCAAGTGGTCCTTCCCAGACAGTTGATAATGTATATACTCAGATTTCACCTGAATCTCAAATTGGACCAGGTGGCTTATTTTTTAAAAAGAAAGGACCACACAACGGTTATTCATGCCAATGATAAGATCAGCCGAATGCTCGCCAAGGACCCTGGCTTTAAGCAGGGGGTCGACAGTATCGTCTCCTCGCTTGGTTTATCAACATAGTTTTCACAAACAATCCACAGTCGTTTTTTACGTTTCTTTTTGTCTTGAAAATCCTTTTACCCTTTTATACACTTATACACAATCACTATTACGACTAATATTTATATAAATGAAAATACTTTTAGAAAAAAACTCCTTTATAAAAAAGGTTTCCCTCGCTTCCCACTTTTGTTCCGGAAAAATCTCAACCTCCCCATCACTTCAAGGAGTGTTGATGAAAGGGAATAAAGACAGAATAGATTTTTACAGCAGTAATCTGAATAATTTTTTCCATACGAGTTTAAAAACCAGTATTGAGAAAGAATTCTCCATACTTGTCGAACCGAAAAAAATAATTGAATATTTGAATTACCTTCCCGAAAGTAAGGTCGAATTTGAAGTGGGCGAAAAGCAGTTGATGGTATCTTCGGGTAAAAATAAGGGCACTTTTCCTATTATGGATTATAGTGATTTTCCTCTTCCTCCGGAAATAAAAGACAAAAAACAAAAAATAAAAACGAAGTTTTTAAAAGACAATCTTCCCATGATTATCTTTTCAACCGCCCATGACGAATCCCGTCCCAGTCTAACGGGAATCAATTTTATAACCAATGACGACCTGACTATGGTAACGACCGATGGTTTTCGCCTTTCTCTGGTAAAAACCGAAAAACAAGCCGATTGGCCGTCTTTTATTATTCCGGCTGTTTTTTTTGACGAGGTATATAAAATAATCTCCGAGGAGGAGAGTGTTGATTTTACCTATTCGTCAGATGAGAAGCTGATATATCTTCAGGTCGGGGAAAATGATTTTTATAGTCGGTTGATAGACGGGGAGTTCCCTCCTTTTGAAAGAGTCATTCCTGAAAAGACGGTGACGAAGGTTATCCTCGATAAGGAAGAGTTTTTGCGCGGAGTGAAACAGGTTTCGGTGTTTGCCAGGGAGCTATCCAGTGTGATTTTGTTAAATTTTTCGAAAGAAGGACTGATTATTAAGCCAAAAAGCGAGGAAGGGAAGAATGAAACATTTGTGGAAACGAAGATGGAGGGGGATGAACAAAAGATCGCCTTCAATTATAAATTCCTAACCGACTTTTTAACCCGGGTCGTCGAAAAGAACATAATGGTCGAAATTCTTCGGCCGGATGCCCCGGTTGTTTTTAAGATAAAAGGAAGAGATAACTATCTCCATTTGATCATGCCGGTTAGAATCCAGGAATAATGGACATAAAGATATATACGGATGGTGGGGCGATAAATAACCCCGGACCGGCCGCCAGTGCCTACGTTATATATCTGGGGAACACAATCATTCATAAAGAAAGCAAAAAAATAGGCGTAAACACCAATAATATTGCCGAATACACCGCCCTTGTTTTTGCGTTTGAAAAAACAATAGATCTTGTAAAGGAAGGAAAGCTTAACGATTTTTCCAGGATTGTCGTTATGTCGGACTCAAGATTGATGGTCAATCAACTCAAAGGGTTGTTTAAAGTAAAAAACGCCGGGATCAGGGATATGATATTGAAAATAAGGGTTCTTGAAGGAGAGATCGGTAAGGAAATTATTTATCAGGATATACCCAGGGAAAAAAATACTATGGCGGATTCTTTAGTTAAGAAGGCTTTATATTCATAACTCACCCAATTTTTCTTTTTTTTCCGTTTCTTCCTTGACCAGGCTAAGATATCTTTCCGTTGATGAAAGACGGCGGTGACCGACAATTTTAGCGATATATTCAAGAGAGGTACCATTAACCAGTTGATGGGCAATAAAAGTATTCCTTAGATCATTAACAGTGGCTTTCTCGATGCCGACATCAGAAAAACACTTGGCAATAATTTGGCGAATATTACGTATTAGAACCGGTCTGCCGGTACGGGTGATAAACAAAAAATCAGTCGTTGAGCTCCCTCGACTTTGAAGATATTCATCGATCGATTTTTTAGCCGATTTGTTAAGAGGGACATCTCGGCCGGGATTTTTTCCGTAAGGGCGTATGTGTAAAAGATTGTCCTTAACATCATCAAGTCTGAGATTGGCCAACTCTCCGATTTTTATACCGGTCTGCAGGAGGATCTCGACCATAGCATAAGTCCTCATATCTTCTTTGGCGACATCCCTTAAAGCCCGATACTCCATTTTGCTAAGTATTCTTGGCGGAACATGGTTATATTTTGGATGGGAGACGTCAAGGGCGATATTTTGCGGGATTACTCCGTCTTCTTTTAAGAATCGGAAAAAGGTCCTAATGGAATTGAGTTTTCTCGAAGCCGATTTCTTAGTGTAATTCTCAGTCAATAGTTTGTTGATGAAGGCTTCTATATCTTCCTTTTTCACTTCGTGGATATTGGTTTTTTCCCGACTGGTAAGGAAGCCGACAAACTGTTGCAGGTCTTTTTTATAGGCAACTATGGTGAATGTTGATTTTTGTTGGCTTTTTAGCTTTTCGGTGAACCTATCAACGAGACTAGGTAACGGTAAGTTGTCCATACAGTCCTATAATATAACATAGGAAGCTAAAAAAAACAAGTGGCAAACTCAAGTTGTATTTTTGTGAGTTTTATTGTATATTATGTAATTCTTGTAGACAAAAGGAGGAAAAAATAAAACAGATGACCAAAAAAACACAAACTGCGGCCAATCCAATGGCAATCCTGCTTAAAAAACAACACCCTCCGAAGATATTGAAAGGCCAGGAGATAGACGCGAAAATAATTTCCCTATCTCGAAAGAGTGTTGTTTTTGATATTGGAGCCAAAGCGCATGCAATCTTAGGACAGGAAGAGATAAAAGAAATCTCGACCTACCTACCTTATCTAAAGGAAGGTGAGGTAGTTAAGGCACGAATTATAGCTTCAGAGTCAAAGGATGGTTATCCGGTGGTTTCCCTAAGGAAACTCTTTAATAAAGGTAAATGGGATATTCTGATCCAGAAGAAAGAAAAAGAAGAAGAGATAGAGGTCATCTGCGGCGAATATGGTAAGGGTGGCGTCTTTATAGATTTTATGGGGATAAGGGGGGTTATTCCGAAAATTCAACTTATTGGTCCATCCCTTGAACATCCGGAAAAACTGCGTGGCCAAAAAATAAAAGTAAAAATTCTTGAAGCTGATGAAAAAAAGAACCGTCTTGTCGTTTCCCAAAAAGCCGCCGTTTTGAAAACGTCGCAAAAAGAGTTGAAGGAAAAGTTTGATAAGATCGTCGAAGGTAAAAAATATCAGGCCCGAGTTTTGGGAGTATCTGAGTTTGGGGCTTTCTGTGAAGTCGAAGGAGTCGAAGGTTTGGTTCATATCTCCGAAATTTCCTGGGAAAAAGTAACTGATCCGTCAGCCTACATCAGGGTGGGAGAAACGATCGATGTGATGGTGGTTGAAAAGAATCCGGTTGACCTGAAGCTTAATCTTTCTTTAAAGAGACTGGCTAACGACCCATGGAAAAATATCGAGGAAAAATACCCGAGAGACAAGGAGTTGGTCGGCGAGGTCGTCAGGAAGGAAAAATACGGTTATTTTGTTCGCTTCGAACCCGGGGTTGAAGGGCTTATCCATATAAGTAAACTTGAGGGTGAAGCCGAACTGAAGATCGGTCAAAAAATAAAGGTTTATATAGAAAAGATCAACGATAAAAACCGTCGCATAAGCTTACTGCTTCCTCAGAGAGAAAAACCGGTTACCTACAGATAATTTCAAACCTTGAGTTATATCTTCCTCCCAAATTCTCCTGTATACTGAAAATATGGAGCAGCATGCGATTCCGAGGCAGATTACCTCGTTTGAATTCAAACTCATCGGTTTTTTAACTTTAAAACAGTTTATTTATGTAGTGGTTTTCAGCGCTTTAGGATATGTAACATACATGATCGTTCCGATTCCGTTTATAAATATTTTGTTTGGGGTACTTGTTGGCGGGATTGGGTTGGCTTTGGCCTTTCTTCCGATTAACGACAGACCGCTTGAGGTTTGGATAAAAAATATAATCAAAAGATTGACTTCACCGACGCAGTATTTTTTTTTAAAGCAAAATCCTCCGGTAAGTTTTTTGAACAATCTATATTTTTTGTCCGATCCGCATCAGATAACAAGTCATATAGAATCGCAGGAAAAACTAGCCTCATACTTATCTAAAACATCATCAACTCGACCGTCTGCCGTTAATAATAAAAATTCGATAAACAGCTTGCTGCAAAAACCGAGCGATGCCTTGCGACCGAAAGCGTCTTCGGTAGTAAGTCAGCCTGTTGCGATACCCCAATCATCAACAACTCCCGTTCCAAACGAGTCATTGTCGCCTGCCGTTCCCGTACCGGGGCCAAAAACCGCTTTTTTGACAGGGATCGTTAAGAATCACAAACTGATTCCCTTACCGGGTATTCTGGTTTACGTAAAGGATCAGAACGGAAAGACTTTGAGACTGCTAAAAAGCAACCCTCATGGCGTTTTTGCCACCTTTAATCCCTTAATCGGGGGAGAGTATACCTTTGAAGCTAAAGATCCAAACGGTAACTACTTTTTTGATACAATGAAAATTAGTGTCGAAAATCAGAATCTGAAGCCGATAGAAATTTTTTCTAAGGAGTTATTGTAATTCACCATATGCCTATACAAAAACCGACTTCACCGGTAAAGGCGACCACCCAAAGTTTTATCGAGATAGAAGAGATAAAGGATGATATCATTTTAATGAAAGACCATTCGGCTTCATTGGCGATTGAGGTTGGGGCGGTTAACTTTTGGTTGTTGTCGGCCGAGGAACAGAGTTCGATCATCTATGCTTACGCCGGTTTGTTAAACTCCCTTTCTTTCCCGGTTCAGATATTGATTCTGTCTAAAAAAATGGATATATCCTCATATCTTGATTATCTTGATTCCAGGATTAATAAAAGCGGTCAGGAGATAATTAAAAACAGACTGGTCCAATACCGCGAATTTATAAAAAATATCGTCAAAAAAAACAGTGTTTTGGAAAAAAGATTTTTTTTTGTAATTCCCTTTTCGCCGTTGGAGCTTGGAGTAAGCGGTGTCAATGCCCAAAACTTGAATAAGGAATATGTGATTGCCAGGGCCAAAACATCTCTTTACCCAAAAAGGGACCATTTAATAAGGTTGCTTTCCAAGACCGGTCTTAGGGCTAGGGCTTTACAAAAACAAGAGACTGTTGAGCTTTTTTATAATCTCTATAATCCGTCATCGACAGGCCGTGAATTGGCGCCGATCGATAGTTATACCGATGTCGTGTTAACAAATGGCTAAAACAAATGTTTAACCTATTTAATCTATCAAACAAACAAAAGCAGAGTAAGGAAACGGGTGCAGTTCCCGCCCTGCCAAAGACCCAAAATGTAGCCGAATTTTTAGGCAAAGGGACGGTGTCGACCAAAGATATAATTGCCCCGTCTTTTATCGAGGTGGATTTTAATCATCTGAAAATAGACAGTAAGTATTACAGGACTCTTTTTATTGTCGGTTATCCGCGATACGTATCCGCCAACTGGTTGTATTCGCTTATTACCTTTGATCACCCTCTTTACATTTCCATGTATATTTATCCGGCCGAATCAAAAGCGGTTCTTGATGATCTTAGGAGAAAGATAGCCGAGATGGAAGCGACCATAGAAAACGACATCAAGGCCGGCAAAGTTGTTGATCCAAGTGTGCAGGTGGCTCTTGACGACGCTTTGGCTCTTCAGGCAGAGTTGGCCAAAGGGGCGGAAAGATTTTTCCAGTTCGGTCTATATGTAACCGTTCCGGCCGATACCCTGGAAGAACTCAATCAACTGACCAAAGAGATAGATTCGGTTTTGGCTTCACTTTTGATTGTCGCCAGGCAGGCGACACTTGAGATGGAAGAGGGTTTTAAGTCGACCCTGCCGATATTTTATGACAAACTGGCGGTTTGGAGGAATATGGACACGACCTCTTTGGCGACGACTTTTCCTTTTGCCACAGCCTCGTTAACCCGTAACGAAGGAATACTTTACGGAATAAATCAACACGACGGCAGTTTGATAATCTTCGATAGGTTTACTCTTGAGAACGCCAACTCGGTTATCTTGGGTAAATCCGGAGGAGGAAAAAGTTTTCTTGTAAAGCTGGAGGCTTTAAGGTTGTTGATGATGGGAGTCGATGTTATTATTATTGACCCGGAAAACGAATACAAAAAAATTGCCGAAGCTGTCGGCGGTGAGTTTGTCGAGTTTTCGATGAAATCGCAGTACAAAATAAATCCTTTTGATCTGACGTCGACCAATGCCGAGCCGGATGAGCTTTCAAACAAGATTCTTGACCTTCATTCGCTTATGAGGGTAATCATGGGAGACTTGACTCCGTCGCAAGACGCCCTTCTTGATCGCTCGCTGGTTTTGACATATCGGGAAAAAAATATCACCCAGGATCCGGAAACCTTTAAAAACGAGCCACCGCTTCTTGAAGATCTGTACAAAACGTTTTTGGGTATGGAGACACCTGAGGCCAAAGAACTCGCCGACCGGTTGGAAAAATTTGTCCAAGGTTCGGCTTCCGGCATCTTTAATCAGCAATCGAACTTCGACATAAAAAATCCCTTTACCGTTTTCGGCATTCGTGATCTGGAGGAAAATCTTAGGCCGGTAGCCATGTATATTGTCCTTGATTACATCTGGAATCGGGTACGTAAGGATAAGAAAAAAAGAGTACTCATAGTGGATGAGGCCTGGTACCTTATTAAGAAAAAAGACTCAGGCGCCTATCTCCATAGTTTTGCCAAAAGGGCAAGAAAATATTTTTTGGGGTTGACGACGATCACTCAGGACGTCGAAGATTTCCTTTCAACCGAAGAAGGCAAAGCGATTATCACCAACTCAAGTCTGCAGATCATCCTTAAACAGTCAACTGCCGCCGTTGAAAAAATCACCGATACTTTTTATCTGACCGGAGGCGAAAAACATTTTCTTTTGTCGGCTGGCGTCGGTGAGGGATTGTTTTTTGCCGGCCAATCTCACGTGGGTTTTAAGGTCATCGCTTCAGAAGAAGAACGGAGTTTGATAGAGACTGTAACTTGATTCTTCTTTATTGATACTATATATGTACACTTATATACTTAATAGTATATTAATTTATTTGGATGGAAACAACTAAAAAAATTGTTATTGATTTACGAAGGCGTGGTAATACTTATTCAGAAATCCAAAAAAACTTAAGAAATAAAATATCAAAAAGTACTATCTCCTTTTGGTGCAAAGGGATTATATTAGGTGATTCCTATAAAAAAAGACTAAAAAAATACAAAATACCAATCTGGAAAAAGCAAGAAAAAAGGCACTTTTGATTAATAGAGAAAAAAGACAGTTATACTTAAAAAACTTGTCGGATAAAAACATTAAACTAATCGAAAATCTTGACAAATCAATCCAAAAAATAATCCTGAGCATTCTTTATCTTGGTGAAGGCGCTAAACATAAAAGTACTCCGTTTTTAGCTTTGGCGAATTCTAATCCTGAAATAATCAAATTATTCATCAAGTTATTGAAAAATTGTTATAATATCGATGAGTCAAAGTTCAGAGTCAGAATTCAATGTCGTTTTGACCAAAAAACAAAAGAAGTCAAAAAATTTTGGCACAAAGTAACAGGGATAGGTTTAAATCAGTTTTATCCAACATATATAGATGTAAGGACAGCCGGTAAACCAACGAAGAGAAAAGAATATAAAGGCGTATGCACAGTCCAATATTTCAATACCGCTATTCAGCTTGAACTTGAACTGTTATCCGGCGCCATTATCGATAAAATAATAAACGAGAATGGGCCTATAGTTTAATGGTAAAACGAGCGCATGGCATGCGCTAGGTCGGGGTTCGATTCCCCGTAGGTCCACAAATAACTACTTTCTTATTTCAAACTCTTCAAAAACTTCCCTAACGTCTTCGAAGATTATCTCGACATCATCAACGTGCGATACCGGCGGCCCGATTTTTACAACCTCAATAAGTTTATTGACTTTTTTTTCATCTCCCTGAATAAGGGCTTCGACTCCGCCGCCGTTACCAAAGATCTCCGGTCTTGAAAAGTTGTTTTTTACCCAGCCGTAGGCACCGATTATCTTTGCTTGGATTTTGGTCCAAGCGCGAAAACCGACTCCGATAACATCGCCTTTTATATAGACTCTTGCTTGTTTGAGCATATCTATAAAAATTACAAATCACAAATGAAATTCAAATATCATTTGAATTGGTAAACAAGTCTTGGATCGATCTCCCGTGCCCTTGATAAATATTCTTCGGCTGTTTTTTGGTTGCCTTCGGCTTGATAAAGTATGGATAAACCATAGAGCAGATCACGCGATTTGGGATTTTTCGCAAGCAACTCTTTTAACCTTTTGATGTCCGACTGTCTTTGGAGGCTGTCGGAAAAGACCTTCTCTTTCAGGGAGCTGCCAAAAATCTCGCTGTTCATCTTGAAAAGATTGTCAAACTGGGGAAGGTCATCTGTTTTTTTTAAAAAATCAGCGGTAATCTTTTTGTCTTCTCTCAACACTTCGAAGTAAAGAGGTGATATATTTACGGAGCTGACGATATTGGCGATCGTAAACACAAACGCAAAAACAAAAAGCGGCCAATAAAAAAAACTTTGCTTTTTGGGATGATGAATCTTTTTGGTCATGTTTTTATTATATAATTTTTTTATGGAACCGGGTTTTTTTCAAACGATAATCGACAGGTTAATTACCTTTTCCTTGGCGTTAGTGGCGGCTTTTTTTGCCGCAGGATTGACTTTTCTGGGTATATATCTTCTGATAATCTACTTTCGCATAAAAAAAAGAGAAAAGATCTCGTTGGAAATGGCTACCGTCGAGGTAAAGATTTCAAAAGAAAACGAAATAAAGATTGACGCGGCCGAACAGATGTTTTCTTCATTCGCTTCACTTAAAAAATCCGGTTGGATGACTTTTTTGGATTTGGATGATGTTATTGCCTTTGAAATCGTTGCCAAAAAATCCGATATACGTTTTTATGTTTCCGCTCCCGTAAGGATTATTGATCTGGTCGAAAAGACGATCTATGGTTATTATCCGACGGCCGATATAAGGAAGGTTGAAGAGCCGAATATCTTCACCGAAGAAGGAAAGGTTGCCTACGCGGCCGTTGTCCAAAAAGATATCTCCTATATGCCTTTGAGGGTATTTAAAGATATCCCGACCGACTCATTGTCGGCGACAACCTCGGCCCTTTCCAAAATGGACGACAACGAAGGAGCGGTAGTCCAGGTCCTTATTAGGCCGGCCGCATCAAAATGGAAGAAAATGGGTCGGTCATACGTGTCGTCGGTTAAAAAAAATGAGGCCAATCCCGAAAAAGCCACCTTCAAGACCGATCCGAAAACCCTGGAAAAAATAGACGACAAATGCTCAAAAAACGGTTTTGAAACGGCTATCCGTTTTGTCGTCTGTTCTCCGGATCAGGAAAAAGCCAACATCCACTTGCGTAATATAAAGACGGCCTTTTCCCAATTCAATTCCGACTTAAACAGCCTTAAGGGGGCAAAAATATTTTTTAAAGGCGGTTTTATGATGAACTTCATATATAAGTTTTTTCCGGTTATCGATCTGCCTTTTTTTAAGTCGGTTTCGATCCTCTCGGCCGATGAGTTGGCGACGATCTTCCATTTTCCAAACAAGGCTGTGGAGACGCCTCATATTCAGTGGTTAAAGGCAAAAACGGCTCCGGTGTCATCCGAAGTTCCGATCGAAGGGGGAACATTTATGGGGTTGGGTTATTACCGTGGCGTTAAGAGACCGGTACACATCTCCCCTTCAGACAGGATGCGTCACACCTACATAATCGGAAAGACCGGTGTTGGTAAGTCGGAGTTACTTAAGGAAATGATCAAACAAGATATAAGGTCGGGTTATGGTGTATGCGTAATCGATCCTCACGGGGATCTTATCGATGACACTTTGCGATTTATTCCTCCCAACAGGGCCGAAGATGTCATATATTTTGATCCTTCCGATACCGAAAGGCCGATGGGGCTTAATCTGCTTGAGGCAAACAATGAGGAACAAAAACATTTTATTACGACGGCGATAATTAACCTGATGTATAAACTTTACG
Organism: Candidatus Roizmanbacteria bacterium; assembly: GCA_012798265.1. Taxonomy (GTDB): domain Bacteria; phylum Patescibacteriota; class Microgenomatia; order UBA1406; family GWC2-37-13; genus JAAZNM01. Next base: position 83,095 of record JAAZNM010000002.1, read on the forward strand.
ACCCTCAAAGGACCGGTATCATCGGGCCAAGATTTGAGCATGCCGTTCGTAATGCGATGTTGACGGTCATGTGTGAACCGGGAGCCACCTTTGTTGAGATAGTCAGAATACTGACAGATCCGAAATATGTGCAAGAGTTGTTGCCGAAGGTGCAGGATGCCATGGTCAGGCGTTATTGGACGGATCAGATTGCCCAGACGTCAGATTTCCACAAGTCCGAGGTTTTAGACTATATTGTTTCGAAGTTCGGTCGTTTTGTCACCAATAAAACCATGCGCAATATCATCGGTCAGTCAAAGTCCGCCTTTGATTTCAGAAAAGTCATGGACCAGGGGAAAATACTACTTATCAATCTTTCCAAAGGCAAGTTGGGCGAGGAAAACTCGAGTTTTTTGGGTCTGGTACTAATTCCCAAGATACTGGTGGCGGCCATGAGCCGTCAGGAAGTGGCCGAAGACCTGCGTCGCGATTTTTATCTTTATGTAGATGAGTTCCAAAACTTCGCCACTCCCGATTTTGCCACGATTTTGTCTGAAGCCAGGAAATATCATCTTAGTCTGACGGTCGCTAACCAGTTTATAGGACAGATGGATGAGGAGGTAAAAAACGCCGTATTCGGTAATGTCGGCACCCTGATCTCTTTCCGTATTGGCGTTACCGACGCCTCCTATATCCAGCGTGAGTTCCAGCCGGTATTCGGCGAATCAGACCTCATAAATATTGAGAGATTCCACGCCTATATGAAAACAATTGTCGGCAACGAGCCGGTTCCGCCTTTTTCGATAGATATGACAAAAGATATCAAAAAAATCAAGGCGGAAGCCAATGAAAAGGTGGCTCAGGCGGTTATCCAGTTGTCCCGACTTAAGTTTGGCCGGCCGAAAGAGCTGGTTGAAGCCGAAATAAGCCAAAGGTCAAGGTTATAAGAATATGTTGACTACGTTTGAGACAGTTCTTGAAACAAAACAAAAATTAACCGACGACGTGTATTTGTTTCGTTTTCGACTCGTCAGGCCGGATAAGATTGTTTTTCTGCCAGGCCAGTATCTGATTGCCGATATTCCCCAAAAAAACAACCAAAGCATTAAGAGACTTTATTCGATCGCTTCGTCTCCTGACCAAACCGGCCGTTTCGATCTGATAATAAAGATCGTCGAAAAAGGCCTAGGCGGTAGCTATCTGATGAACTTAGATATCGGTCGGCCTTTGTTGTTTCAGGGTCCGGCCGGGGCCTTTACCCTTAAAAATACCGATCGATCTAAGGTATTTTTGGCAACCGGAACGGGAATCGCTCCGATAAAAAGTATGATCGCCTCGATAAAGAATTTTGAATATAAAATTAAAAGCTACCTTTTTTGGGGTTTGCCGTATATATCCGAAGTTTTTATGGCAGAAGAACTTAAAGAAATGGAAAAAAGCGGGAACTTTTCTTTTGATATCTGTCTTTCCCGAGAGACTGATTTGGGAGAGGTTGCCGGTGACGACAAAAAACACTTTACTTTAGGAAGAATAGATAAAGGCTTGGATGATTTTTTTTTAAAGACGGAATCTTTTAAGGATTATGAATATTACATATGCGGTAATCCTGGTGTAGTCGAGTCAATCCGTCAATATCTTTTTCAAAAAGGAATCGACACCGGAAACGTTTTTTCCGAAAAATTCTAAAGATTGGTCATGAAAAAGTCTGAAGGGATCTGGGGATAGGACTGAAAGAGCTGGATTTTTTTGGAGACGCCGCTATTTGATGTTGCCTGCGAGTTGACAAAACTTCCCTGTGGTTTGATTACGTTTATCCCACCGTCAAACGCGTATTTGGTGGAATTAAAAAACGTCTGGATAAACATAATTTTTGGATTCTGATAGGCGCTTATGTTTATGGGAAAATTACAGTTGTAGGCCTGATCTTCTTTGGTTGCTCCGGAGTTGACGCCGATATCATCGGTATCCGACGCGAATTTATTTCCGATATCGGCGACATACTTCTTGACGTCATACCCGGTGGTCGCCGAATCGTCATAGATAACCGTTATTTCCAAGGCGATATCGGAGCAACTCGATTGAGAACCGTAATAAACCGTCAGGTTACCGTTGTAGGGGTTGGTAAAGGTGTCTTTATCGGCCAAATAAAAAGTGTAGTTCTCGTTCTTTTGCATAAGAGGGGAACTAAAGATGGTTTTGTTATAGGTATTATCGATCGTGGCCGTACCGGTGTAATTCCCAAGATTGGAAAGGCTGCCGATATTGACGCTGCCGCTTTTTTGTTGGAGGGCTTTTTCTATCCCGGCTTCGGCAGCCGCCAAAGCTTTCTGGTTTTCTTCTTCGAGTTTGGTAATTTGGGTGTTACTGACTGAGGTAAAAGAACTGGCCAACATGACGGTGACGACGGTGGCGACCAGCATCAGGGAGATCAGCAATACTTGGCCGGTCTTACTATTCTTGATTTTCATATGATTATTGTAGTTGTCGCCAATCATATTTGGAAACTGATAAATAAGGTAAAGTATCAATATACATCTTTGGGTCAAGAACGATAAAAAGGCTTGGTCGGGTGTTATCGGTTCTGGTACGGTTATTGGTGATTGCGTTTTCGGAGATCAAGTTGCCTTTTATCTTTATGCCGTTGTCGTCAGTAGGGGTACGGGCTTCAATAGTCATGTTTTTACCGATAAATATTCCTCCGGCTTGGGTTACCTGATCCTTAAAGGTGATCGTTCCGGTTGAAATGATAGCGACTGATTTCGGAGTCGCTCCGGTATTAAGATTCTCGTTGATATTAACATCCCCTGAGACAACCAGGACAAAGCTGTTGGGACTGCCGTTTAGATCACTGTTTACGATATCGAGCGGGCCGTTTATCAAATTAACTTTGTCCGACTTGATATTGGCTCCCAGTCCGGTTATCGTCTCATATTTTTTCCTGGCTTTTATATAGTCAAGAAAACTACCGATTAAGGTTTGAGTGATCGTGTATGACTCGTTTTTCCATTTGTGGGCGCTGATATCGGCCGGATTATAACTTGGCCCAAGAGTATATGTTTGGTCGGTAGTCGCCACTCCGGACTCGCCAATAATAATATTCCTGTTGGTATCGTCGTCGGCGTCGGCGTCGGTAAATTTTTTTACCGTGGCCGCCATAATAAAATCAGTCCCACCGCTTTTATATAAAGAAGAGTTTTTTATCTTGAACCAAGGTTGGGGATCGGTGACGGTGATATTGAGAGTGGCTTTTGGTCCGGTACATGTCCACGGAGTCGGAGCCGGATAGCTTGAAGCACAAGACCCCATACACTCGACGTCAAGACTGCTTTTTGCTCCGCAGTAAGCCGTATAAGTGCCGTTGGTGGAAGCGGTCCAGTTATAAGTGTATGTGCCGGCTCCACGGCTGTCGGTCTGGTTTAATACTTTTGTTGCGCATCCGTTCGGCGATGGTCCGTATATTACAAAAGTCGTTGAGGAAACAGTCCCATTGCCGGGGGCAGGAGTGGTCGGTGGGTTAACAAAGGTACTGGAGTAATCGACCGAGTCGCCGTTCAAGACAACGGCCGGCCCGGTAATATTGGTGCAGTTTGGCGGTTTGCACGTACAGTCGGTTTCCCCAGAACATGATAGGTTACGGCATTTGTTGGCCGATATCAAACAATAGTTTGAAGCGCATCCGGCGTTGCTGTAACAGGTTGAGTTACAGGGCTTACTACACGTACAGTCGGTTTCAAGAGGACAGGTTGAGCTGCGACATTTATGGGTAGTCGGATCGCAGTAACCGGAAGCGCATCCGGCGTTGCTGGCGCAGGTCGAGTTACAAGTTTTATTACATGTGCAGTCAGTCTCGAGTGGACAACTTGGACTACGGCATACATATCCGTAAGCAGCATAACAAGAAAGGCCGGTATTACAACCGCTTGGTACCCAGCCGCAGTATACGTTACAGGCATAGCCGGCGCTAACAGCAGAAAAACTGGCAAAAGAAAGGTATAAGAAAAAAGCCAAAACTATTTTCTTTAACATCCTTCAATTAGCTTAACAAAGCATTGAAGGTGTGTCAATAGTCAAGATTTGCTATCATTTTTTAAATGAGCAAGCTAATAAAATACCAACTTTTTTTATTATTGGTGGGAGAGGCTTTGGCGATTTCCTATTTTAAGGATTGGGTCTTCTATGGCTTTCTTATACTGCCAAGTGTTTTATATGTTTTAACCAGGCTTAACGGCCAAAAGATTGTTTTTCCAAAAAAAATCGGTACGGCATTGTCGGCCTTTATCTTCTTTACCGTTATTTCGGCAGTCTTATCGGTTTTTGACAGGCAGACAGCCATAGAGACCGCCTGTTTTTATATGACGGCTTGTTTGATATTTGTCTATTTTTACAACCGCAAGCATGAAGCCCGTTTAGTCATAGATAACAATATTATTTTTGGCGGTTTAATACTGACTGCCGTTAATATATTTTTACTTGTTTTCAAGCACAGGTTAAATATAAGCTGGCCTCATGCGGGCTACAATCTGGTGTATGCGTTTTACGAAGGTCATAACCATTTGGGAGATTTTTTAGGACTTGGGTTGATCCTATCATTTCATAAAGCAGTCAAAGAAAAAAAGTTAGTCTATAGTTTAATCACGGCCATTTTCTTCGTCTTTTTTATTTTGTCTTCTTCCAGGTCGGCTTATCTGGGTTTGGTTATGGTAATTTTTATTGGGTTTTGGATTAACAATAAGAACAAAACGTTAAGTATTTTATTTTTGGTTTTGTTTAGCATCTTGATTTTTTTCTCCAAAAAACTACCGGTGAGACTTGAGTTCTATTCTCAGGCAATCGATTCTATAAAGGTCAGGCCGTTTTTTGGAGTCGGTCCGGGCAACTTTTCCCAGATAAGTTATCAACTGGTTACCTGGATGAGTTTTCTGACAGAAACCGCCCATAATATTTTTTTTGACGTCTTTTCCGAAAACGGTCTTATCGCCGGGATATTTTTCGCCCTTTTTATATTTTTGGTTTTAAAAAAATCATCAAAAAATATTTATTTTTACCTATTTCTTTATTTGCTTGTTAATTTCCAAACCGACTACGTATACCGGTTAGGATCGATTTTTGTCCTGTTTATTATTCTTGCTTCTTTGTTATACGAAGAAAAAACATCTAAAACCGCAGACCAAACCGAGATATATGGCGCTGTTTCGTTGATTTTGCTTATATTCGCTCTATTATGTCTGATAAGCAAGATGTTCACAATTTCGGGAAAACCAAATTTGGGTATAAAGGTCTATCCTTGGGAAAAAACCGCCCACAATGAGATGATTGCCTATTACAAAGGTAAAAACGACTGTTCCCGGATAGTAAGTCTGGTAAAACAGTATCAGGATCTTTTTCCGGAGAATCTGAAGGTGAATCTTCTGGCCGCCAAACTATATTATGACTGTCAAGACAAAAGACAGGCAAAAGCGATAACCGACAAGCTGTATCGAAACAATCTTTTCATGAAGGACATATTAAAAGACGTCGCCAGGGCTCTCAAGAACGAGATCAGGCGCGATAAGTTGATTATTGAGTTAAACAGATGAAACGACTTTTATTGTTTATTTTGATAGGTTTGATTGTTTTTCGGTATTTTGTTTATCGCCGATCATTCAACCTCTACGGGAAAATAATACAGGTATCGGTTTCCTTAAAAAAAATCCCCGATATTTTTTTGAAGACAGAGATAGGTAACGAATGTTCTATAGATGACGCGAATAAAAGCGACTTGGACAAAATTCACTGCTTAAGGAAATGGGCAAATAAAAATATCGACCGTGGTTTGGTGGAAAATCAGGAGAAGATAGTTTCCGACAATAAAAGCCTTTGGGAAATAATAAGAAGTTTCAATAAGGATCAGGGAGGAGTTAACTGCGGTCGGGCTTCAACGACCCTCAACCTTATTTATGACCTTTTTGGTTATGAGTCATACGTAATCCATATTGGAAAAAAGTCTGAAGATTGGCATACGGTCAATCTGGTTAAGGTCAACCTTGACGGGAAAACGGTCTATGTCGTTGAAGACGTCGTTTATAACTTGAGTTTTCTTGACGGGCGTGGCCGGCCCTTGGACTATTTTGGATTGCTGAAGCTCGTTAAAAACAACTGTTTTGACGATGTCGGGATAGACGCCGACGGCAGCTTCAAACATGACTTTCTCTGCATCGACAAAAAAGAGTGTCAAAAAAAATGCCGGGACATCCAATCGCTAAAAGACGGTAAATATAAATGTTCGGTGGATAATGACATATACGGACGAAAGCAGTTGTCTTCATACGCTTATATAAGACGGGTATATGCCCGGGATAACCAGAAAAAAGCGGAGCAGCTGTATGATAAGATACAGATATCCCTAAAAGATTTGCCATAAAGATGTGCGGTATTTTTGGAAAACTGTATTTTCATAAAAAACGTAATGAAAGACAACTGCTCATAAACTGTCTTGACGAGCTGAAACATCGAGGCCCGGACGGATCAAAAACCTATGAGGATGAAGACATCTTCCTTTCCTCAAGAAGATTATCCGTCATCGATCTGTCAAAAAAAGGACTGACACCGATAGCCAATGAGAACGGCCGCTTTTTGATGGTCTTTAACGGGGAGATCTTCAACTATATCGAACTGAAAAGATCTTTGTCAAAAAAACATCTGTTCAGATCAAAGTCAGACAGTGAGGTCGTTCTTCACCTATTTGAAGAGGTGGGTCCGGCCTGTCTTAATAAGCTTCGGGGTATGTTCGCTTTTGCCATATGGGACAAAAAAAACAAGGAACTGTTTATTGCCCGCGATCACCTGGGTAAAAAACCGCTCAAATACTATATCGATAGTGACTGTTTTGTATTTTCATCGGAGCTGAAGGCGATTTTAAAGGACGGTTCGATCCCTAAAGAATTAGATACCCGGAGTATAGGCCAATACCTTACCTATCAATATGTACCTTCTCCCGGAACCGGATTCAAGAATATATATAAACTTCAACCGGCCCATTACATGCTTGTGAAAAAAGACGGCAGGGTATCAAGATATAATTACTGGAAACCAAGATTTTTCCCAAAGCTTGGGTTGTCCGAGGAGGAGCTGATCTCATCGACCATTAAGCGATTAAGGGAAGCGGTCAGGATAAGGTTGAGAAGCGATGTTCCGATAGGTATTTATCTGTCGGGGGGATTGGACTCGTCGTTGATAACGGCTTTGATCGCCCGGGAAAGCGGAAAAAAAATACGGACCTTTTCGATAGGTTTTAAGGAAAAAGAATATAACGAACTTCATTTTGCCAGACAAGTGGCCGAAAGGTACGGTACCGATCATGAAGAATATCATCTTGACTCAAAAAGTCTCGATAGTCTGTCAGAGATCGTATACGCGTATGAGGAACCTTTTGCCGATCCGTCGATTATCCCAACCTGGGTGTTGTGCAAAAAGACAAAAGGCCAGGCGACAGTTTTTTTAAACGGTGACGGCGGGGATGAACTTTTTGCCGGGTATTTGAGATATAAGGCTTTACGGCTACATCGGTATATGACCTTCGTTCCCGGCAAGAGTTTGATCGGAAAAATCGCTGGAGGAATATATGGCCTTTCGTCGATGAAAGCTTTTGATTACGGTTTAAAGTTCTTCAAATACGAGGAGGAATCCGTCGACGATCATGATTTTTATCTCAGGCTTATGGGATATATGAATGCGGCCGACAAAAAAAACATCTGTACGGACGATTTTATAAAACAGACAGACTGTACGTACGGAAACAACTCCTATAAAAAAATATTCAACTCGTCAAAAGCGGATTATTTGGACAAGTTCCTCTATACCGATCTGACGACCTATCTGTCGGAAGATCTCTTGGTGAAGACCGATATCGGCGGAATGAGCCATTCCCTGGAAATAAGGTCACCGTTTTTGGATCAGGAACTGGTCGGATGGGTAAACAGGATTCCGTCAAGCTACAAACTGCGTTTTTTCCAAACGAAATATCTCTTAAAAAAGATCGCCGGACCTTACCTGCCCAAAAATATCATCTACCGTAGTAAACAGGGTTTTGGGATTCCCTTGAAATCGTGGCTCAAGCCGAAGTTAAGGAATATTAATGCTGAGTTGTTGGACGATAGATTTTTGTCATTCGGAATTTTCGACGGTGGAAAAATAAAAAAGTTATTCTTATCTGACAATATCAACTATAATAATCTTTGGACTTTGTATGTATTAAAAAAATGGTTGGATACCTGGTTCTAAAATAAGTATGATAGAAACGATAAAACAGTTGCTATTTCTAATAAAAAAAACCGATAAAATCTATATCATTCCAATAGTACTCTTTTTGATAATTATTGTTCTTCTTGTAATTAGTGCTCAAATATCTCCTGTTCCGGTATTTCTGTATCCGATAATATGAAATTAATCCGTTACATAAACAAGGTTTTTGTAATCGTACTGCTGACATTATTTTATATACTGTTTTTTTGGTTTCCCAAGCTAATTGTTTTTTTGATGAACAAAATCAAAAAAAAGGAAAATCAAACAAGTTATTGGCAGATTGACGAAAATATCAACCTGGGCGAAGGGTATTTTCGATCGCCCTACTAAATTATATAAAAGGAATGTATATTCTAGGAATTTCCGCCTATTACCATGATAGCGCTGCTTGTTTAATAAAGGATGGTCAAATAGTTTTTGCCGTCGAGGAAGAAAGATTTACCCGAATTAAACATGACAATCAATTCCCGATTCAATCGATATATCAATGTCTGAAATACGGCAGCATCAACATTAACAAAATTGACTATATAGCTTATTATGAAAAACCATTGTTGAAATTTGAGCGTATTATCGATACCTTCATAAAAACATGGCCATTTTCTCTTGAATCTTTTGTCAAGGGAATCCCTGAGTGGGTAAATTACAAAATAAAAATTGAGTCAATAATAAGAAAAAAACTTGCATATAAGGGAAAAATATATTTTGTTCCACATCATCTTTCCCACGCGGCCATTAGCTATTATTCTTCTCCTTTTGATAACGCCGGTATCGTTACCGTTGACGGCGTCGGTGAATATCAAACAACGGCTTTATGGAACGGAACGGGTAACAGGATCACCCTTTTAAAATCAATAAATTTTCCTCATTCTTTAGGTCTGTTTTACTCGACCTTTACCGCCTTTTTGGGTTTTAAAGTTAATGAAGACGAATATAAGTTAATGGGATTGGCTGCTTACGGAAAGCCAACATACAAAAAACAGATATATGAACTTATTAAGGTAAAGGAAGATGGGAGTTTTTGTTTAGATTTAAATTATTTTAACTTCCAAAAAGGTAAAAAAATGTGGAACGAAAGGTTGGAAAAGCTGTTTGGTTTACCAAGGCGAACCGATGACAAAATATCAAATAAACATAAAAATTTAGCCGCCAGTGTCCAATCTGTGACGGAGGATATTTATTTGAAAATAATTAATCACATGCATTCCTTGACTCCGAATGTCCGTAACCTATGTTTAGGTGGAGGAGTAGCTCTTAACGCTTTAGCCAACGGCAAAATATATAAACAAACCCCATACAAAAAAATCTATATTTTTGGAGCGGCAGGTGATAGCGGAGGGGCGATAGGCAGCGCTTTATACGTTTATCATTCAATAAAGAACCACAAAAAAAAGCACTATTTCCGCAATTTGTATTTCGGGACAGAATATCCGGACGTTGATATAAAAAGAAGCCTAGATAACAAAAAACTAAAGTATCAAAGCTTTTCCAATAGGAAAAATCTTATAGATGCTGTTGCCAGTCTATTATCCTTAAACAAGGTAGTCGGTTGGTTCGAAAATAAAATGGAGTTTGGTCCGCGAGCATTAGGGTCAAGATCGATATTAGCCAATCCAAGATATCGTTTTATGAAAACTAAAGTTAATAAGATTAAGAAACGCGAACAGTTTAGACCTTTCGCCGGATCGGTTTTACAGGACAGAGTACAAGTGCTTTTTTCAACTCCATATAAAAATCAGTGGTTTCCTTTTATGAATTTTTGTTTCCAAGTTAAGCCCGAAGCCGAAGATAAAATAAAAGCAATTGTCCATAAGGATAAAACCTGCCGAATCCAAACAGTTAATAAAGACAATGATCTTTACTTTCAATTAATAAAAAAATTTTATGAAATAACTGGGACTCCTTGCATTTTAAATACGAGTTTTAACCTCAAAGGTGAACCGATTGTCGAAACTCCGGACCAGGCAATTGAAGATTTTCTAAAAACAAAGATGGATTATTTAGCGATAGGGAGTTTCTTGGTTGGTAAAAACTAATTGCAATCGATAATAAATTCTGCCTTTTTCAAATATCTATATATATCTTCTGCAATGATTTCATGACCTTGTTTGTTGGGATGGAAGTCGATTGGGGCATAAGTATATTTTTTGTTGTAATAATCATTATAAACGCTGTTACTATCATTAAACACAAAATAATTTTTGTTATTTTTGACGAGATCTTTCAAAAAATTGTTTACCAACTCAATATGGTTAAAATTGTTATAGAACAAAAGCTTAGTTGTAGACGGCAGTTGCAGTTTTTTTACAAGATTGGCTTGGTAGTCTATTATTAGGTCCAACCTCATATTTTTATGTAAAAGATCGATGGCTTGTTCATTAGCTTCTGTATTTAGTCTTACCCCGAGCAAGGATGATTTATTTTTGGCAAGCAAGTCATTGACTTGGTCAAGATATCGATGTTTGTTTTCGTAGGTTTTTTCGTTAATTTGGGTAAAGTTATCGCTTTTTGCATACCAAATGATAAGATCGGGATTGTATTTTACCCCCCTTTTTTCATATCGAGCCAAAACATATTCAACATCATAACCTCTCATGCCAATATTGATAACCTCAAATTTTCTATATTTAGGGCACCATAAAGAGCTGTTTAATTTATTTTCCAGTTTTTCGACCCAGTTATCCGTGGTTTTAACCAAATAACCAAAGGTAAAAGAATCCCCCAACGCAATAATCCTGAAGACGCCTTTTTGTCTTTCGACAGGATAATCGTAACGTTCATTTAGAGTGTCAGAATTGATCGTATAGCGGGGGATATAATCTTTAATCCAGTCTCGATAATCGTTTTTTACCTGGTTGGGGCCTGGTTCGTAAAAATATCTTAGATTCCCGTCATTTTTCGATATTATCTCCTCTTTTTTAATCGGAGCGACATTGATCGTATTGGTGTGTGATATTTTTAATATGTTGTAAGCAATAAGACAAATAAAAATGATTTCGACAAATATAATCGCAAGAATAATTTTTTTCATGACTTTTTCATTATAATAGAAAACAAAAATGAACATCCTTCTACTCTATAACCGCTATCGTTATCGGGGAGGAGAGGATACCTATGTCTACTCGACCATCTCTCTTTTGAGGAAAAAAGGCCATAAGGTTTATCCTTTTATCAAAGACAGCCGGGATATCAAAAGGAAC
>JAAZNM010000003.1 GCA_012798265.1 Candidatus Roizmanbacteria bacterium
GGCCAGGATGATGACCAGGAAAGCGATGATGACCGAGGCGATTATCAGGGGCTTTCTGCTCTGGTTGTTGTTAATGTTGTTGGTGGGGTTGTTTAACCCATTGGATGACAGGTTGTCCATATAGAATTATAGTAGGAGAAAGAAAAACACATGTCAAGACTTAATTGAGTTTAAACCCCCTTTTTTTACGACGATCGTTGCAAATTTGGGGAATTACAAAAATATAATCGACTCATGTAATTTTTTGCGACTTGGGGGAGCCTGTGGGGTCCCACGGAGCATAAATAATTGCAGGATGAGATTATAATTAGGGTAAAATATAAACAGATGTTTAAAAAATACCAACTTGTTTTTTCCACGACCGTGAAAGAATATTTCGCCTATCGGCTCAACTTCGTTTTATGGAGATTGAGGATGTTTATTTATCTTGCCTCAACCTATTTTTTCTGGCAGGCCGTCTTTGAAAAAAACATTACTTTCGGACACTATGACAAAAGCGCGATTCTCTCATATATTTTGTACGTCAGCCTTATTTCCAACTTCGTCTTCGGGACAAGAACAAGCGATATTGCCGCCGAGATTAACGACGGATCGATAATAAACTGGCTTCTTAAACCCATTTCCTTTTTCCGGCTCTACATGGCCAAAGACCTTGTCGACAAGATTATGAATATCGCGTTCAGCCTGTTTGAGGTTTGGCTGATCGTATATTTTTTCAAGGCTCCCTTGATCGCTCCGAAAAACATCCTTCTTGCCTCGCTTTTTTTCATAAACGGTCTGGCAATCTCTTTTTATGTCAATATGATGTTGTCGTTTATCGGTTTTTGGACTACCGAAGTCTGGGCCCCCCGTTTTGTCTTTATGATCATGGTTCTTTTTGCCGCCGGCACCTACTTCCCCCTCGATATCCTACCGCCTCTCTTATACAAAATTATGATAATGACCCCATTTCCCTATCTTTTTTTTATGACCACCAGGACTTTGGTCGGCCGGACTGACGGTTTTGTTTTATTTGAAGTTCTCATATCTTTCTTTTGGGTAATCGCCTGTTTTTTTCTCGCCAAACGCATATGGAAAAAAGGCAACAAAAGTTTTTCTTTTTGGGGAAGATGACAAAAAACACAAATCACAAATTAAAACCGTTATGTCCAGATATTTGAGAATTTTTTTAATTTTTTCCCGGTTTTCCTTGAAAACGACCTTCCAGGGCCGGCTGGGGATAATTCTTTTTATCATCGGAAAAATAATCAGGTTTTTTTTTCTTTTTATGTTCGTTTTTGTTATCTTTTCCCACAGCCGGGGTATTAAGGGTTACAACTTGAATCAGGCTCTTATCGTCTATATGACGTTTAACCTTATCGACACTGTCTCCCAGATACTTTTTCGCGAAGTTTACCGTTTTCGGCCTCTGGTTGTATCCGGACGATTTGACCTGGTTCTGGTAAAACCTTACCATCCATTTATCCAAATCCTCCTCGGCGGGGTTGATTTTCTTGATGTGATCATGCTGTTCCCTTATCTCGGGTTGACCCTGTACCTGATCGCAATAGGTGGGTATCTTTATCCCGGCAAGCTTGTCCTGTATCTTTTTTTTATTTTCAATGGACTGATCTTTGCCACCGCTTTTCATATCTTGGTATTGGCCATCGGCATCATCACCACGACCGTCGATCACACCATTATGATCTACCGCGATCTCACCTCTGTCGGACGTTTTCCGATTGAGATCTATCGCGAGCCTGTAAGATTCATCTTTACCTTTGTTTTTCCGATCGCCCTGATGACCAATGTTCCCGCCCATATCTTAATGGGTAAAAATCAAGGTAACCTGTTTGCGTATGGACTTGTATTTTCCTTTGGCTTATTATTAATATCGGTTTATCTTTGGCAGTTGGCTCTTAAAAAATATCAAAGTTACGGAGGATAGATTAAAAATCACAATTTGTGATTCGAATAATTTGAATAATATGATCTCTGTCAACAATCTCAGTAAAGTCTATAAAGTCCACCAAAGGCGGAGCAACCTTTTGGCCGACATATTTTTCCGTAAATACAAAGAGATTGTCGCTCTTGATAAGGTGTCTTTCTCTATCGGAGAAAACGAACTGGTCGGTTTTATCGGACCTAATGGCGCCGGCAAAACGACTACTCTGAAAATTCTTTCGGGGGTGCTCTATCCCTCCTCGGGGAACGTAAACATTTGGGGTTTTTACCCCTTTGACAAAAAACCAGATTTTCTCAAACAGATCGCTTTTATCATGGGCCAAAGAAATCAGCTTGTCTGGGATCTGCCGGCAATCGATACCTTCAAACTAAACCAGGCCGTTTACGAAGTCCCTGAAAACGAATTCAAAAAAACAGTGGGCGAGTTAAGCGAACTGCTTGATTGCCGGGATCTCGTCTATAAACCGGTCAAAACCCTATCGATGGGCGAAAGAATGAAGATGGAACTTATCGCCGCCTTAATTCATCAGCCAAAAATAATCTTTCTCGACGAACCGACCATCGGTCTGGATATTTTTTCCCAGGAAGCGGTCCGCAACTTCATAAAGAGGTATCAGCAGGAGTTTAAAAAAACCATTATCCTGACCAGCCACTATCTGGAAGACGTAAAAAGGCTTGCCAAAAGGCTGATAGTCATTGATAAGGGAAAGATACTCCATGACGGTAACCTAAAAGACATCCTGGCCAAATTTTCCAACGAAAAATTTGTCTCCATCATCCTTGAAAAAGAAATCGACGAGACGGAGCTGTCCGATATAGGTCAACTTGTCTCCTATAAATTTCCCAAGGCCGTCTTCAAGGTTAAAAAAAACCAGCTGGCGGAAAAAATCTCCGTTATCAGCAAAAAAATCCCTTTCGCCGATCTGAACATCGAGGAAGAAAGAATCGAAGAGGTGGTCAAAAAGATGTTTTAAGTCAGCCATTGGCGCTTCATGTTGATGATGTCATCGCCGATCGAAATCTGGGCGATATGTACCCACCACTCCTGAAACATTTTCAGGATAAAAACGACCGCCAAACTGTAAACCGTATGGTCGCCACTGATCAAAAAACCCAAAGACGGGACTTTATTTCCCAACAAAAAAATAAAATAAGCATTTTCGAACAGGTTCGGGAAGTAAAAAAATGTTTTGCGGTTTCTGTTGAAATAGAAGATTACTTCACCTAACAATCTTAGGGTAAAAAGAGGAATAAGCAGATAATTGTATTGGGGCATGGATACGAAAGAATACACCATGGCAAAAACATACCACCAAAAATCCATTGCCTTGTCCAGATACTGGTACTGCGATTTTGTCAATACCCGCCTTGAGGCAAATTCAACGTCAATCACGTCCAATAAAAACGCGAGAAGCGAGATCGTCACCGGCTGGAAAAAAATAAAAAATGGGGTAAACACCCTTAAAACAACGACCGTTCCGTAAAAGAAAGTAAATACTAGACTTCTTTTGTGTTTGGTTTTAACCATAACCGATTAATGATACAATTAAATATAAATTTTAAAAATATGTCAAATAAAAAAGGGCCATCCATCTTTATCATAGCTTTGTTCGTTGTCTTGTTTTTTGTCGTTGGGGTCAGATATGGCCAAAACGTAGAAAAAACCAATAAAAAAATTGAGTGTGTTTTATCAATAACCCCTACCAAACAACCACCTACTCCGGAGCCGATCAAATACCAAGAATACCGAAGCAAAAAATGGGGGTTGAGATTCACCTTGCCGACCAATCTTGAAATTAAAGAATCAGCTACCCTGCCGGCAATTTTGTTTGAACCGAAAAAATAGGGTAAATAAATATGAAGTCAGCGGTTTTTTTATGACTTGGCGGATGCGCAGCAAAGCGAGCACTGCCACGGAAATAAAAAAAGCTGACTGATAAAAAACCTCACATCATTTATGGACAAACTGAAAATTGCATATTTTGGTTCTCCAAATTTTTCTGCTGATTTTTTAGAAAAAATATTAGCTGATAAATCTCTACCGGTTGAGGTCGAGTTTGTCGTCACCCAACCCGACCGACCCGCCGGCAGAAAACGGATCCTAACCCCCTGTCCGGTAAAAAAATTGGCCGGGCAAAAAAACCTTGAAGTCCTATTAATTGAAGATTTAAAATCAAATAAAGATTTGGGGATCAAAGATTTAGACTTTGTTTTGCTCTACGCTTTCGGGAAAATAATACCCAAAGAACTTCTCAATCTACCCAAGTATGGTTTTTTGAACGTCCATCCTTCGCTTCTACCAAAATACCGCGGTCCATCACCGATCGCCACGCCGCTTGTCAACGGCGACAAGACAACCGGAGTGACCCTGATAAGGATGGATGAACGAATAGACCACGGCCCAATCATAGCTCAGGAAAAGATCGATATTCTGCCCGACGACAGACGCCCGGATCTTGAAAAAAAACTTACCGACCTGGCTTACCGGGTGTTTGGGAAGGTTATTATATCCTTGATCCATCAACCCGCAACCGCGTTAAACACAAGCGAACAGGACGACAAAAAAGCCACTTACACCAAACTGTTAAACAAAACCGACGGATTCATCGAATTTATGAATTTAAAATTAAAAATTTTAAATTCGCCGAAAGAGTTATTTGATCTTTTTCGGGGACTTTATCCTTGGCCGGGCCTATGGACTTTAGTTAAAATAAAAGGTTTTGAGAAACGCCTGAAAATCGTTGACATGGGATTTAAAGACGGAAAATTGACAATAAAAAAGGTTCAGCTTGAAGGAAAAAAAGAGGTAGATTGGAAAACCTTCAAAAAAGGGTATGATATAATTTAGTCTATGTCATCACCGCAAGAAGCCCCCAACCCACCGATCCGGGAAACATATTCAAGGGAAAAAGTTTTCACCCATATACAAAAAAACCTCATAAGAAAAACTCCGGAAACCCTTGTCGGACGTAAATGCGGAGACGGCCGCGACGATCAAAATTTTATGGAAGCGCTTTTCGGGTCTGATCTGGGATATGTTTTTGCCTGTCAAGCCGGTTTAAGAGATATGGAAGCGCTAAAAGACAAACAACCGTTAACATCTATAACAAGTATCTTGGATCTTGTTTCGGGAAACGGAGATATTTACATTCACACCGATGACCACGACAATAACGAACAGAGTTTCATTGGCGGTTGCGGCGCCAACAAAGTTGCCAGGAAACACGCCGAAGAGTTTGGAATAACCGATGACGACTTTCGCGCTCTCGACGGATTTCTAAGCGAAAACAGCAACCGGATAAAAAAAGCCGTTTACCGGGGAGGGCATAAAGAAGGAGCGGTGCTCATCGTTTCCGGTAAAGATTATGGAGTAAGAGGTAACGATACGGAAAACGGAACCAGCGTCTTTGTCGTCCAGTCAGATATGGTTTATGACCGCCTCAGACAACTTACCCAATCTCTAAGCCGGGAGTACGGACTTGACGAAAAGGAGTTGTATACAAAAATTGAAGAACGCTTCAAGAAACAAATGGGAATAATCGGTGATGAACTGGCTAAACTACCCGACGGAACACCGTTACCCAGTTACTCGATAACGTTTGAAGCTGACGGGACACCGATCGTGATCGGAGCCTAAATCAAATCCTTCCCTATCATCTCCCTTATATGTCCCATAAATTTTTCCATGACGGAAAGATTGTGATAGGTTGCCAAAGTATAACCAAGAATCTCTTTTTGTTTAAAAAGATGGTGTAAATAAGCTTTAGTGAATGTTTGACAGACCCAACAACCGCAACTCTTGTCCACCACCTCAAGATTATTTTTGTAAATACCTTTATTTATGTCGATTTTATTTGAATCTGAAAAAGATAATAATATTCCCATACGAGCCAATCGCGTCGGTTCAACACAGTCAAAAGTATCTATTCCACATTTAACCAAATCAATAATGTCATCGAACTGCCCGACTCCAAGCAGATGTACCGGCCTATCATCGGGCAAAAGTCCGGCAACCGCCCCAACCTGCTTCCGCATCTCCTTTTTCGTCTCACCGACCGATACGCCTCCTATGGCAACCCCGTCAACCGGCTGGGAAGCCACAAACTCAGCTGATTTTTTCCGAAGATCGGTATAGGTTCCTCCCTGGATTATCCCGTATAAATACTGTTTGTTAAAAAACGAATATCCCTGTTTTTTACCGATCGCCTGGGCCCTTTTATAATTAACACATCTGACTAACCAATTATGAGTTCTCTCCATCGCTTTTTCCGTATACTCATAAGTAGCCGGATAATAAGTGCATTCGTCAAAAGCCATATTCAGATCAGCTCCAATCTTCATCTGGTATTCCATTGATTTTTCCGGAGTAAACTCTATTAACCGACCGTCATATAAAGATCTAAATTTAACTCCGTCCTCAGATATTTTTTTCACCAAAGGCGATTCCTCTCCTCTGATATCGGCCCGTCTTTGATTATCTTGATTTTTGTTATTTAGATTTTTTTTGATATTTGTTATTTGCGATTTGAAGTTTTGCCTTGCTAATGAAAATACTTGAAATCCTCCTGAGTCAGACATTAAAGGCCAGTTAAAATCTGCCATTTTATGAATTCCACCGGCTTTCTCAATAACATCGACTCCTGGTGAGACGACAAGATGATAAGTATTGACAAAAGACAGCTGGACGCCGATCTCTTTTATCTGTTTTGGAGTCAGGGTTTTTAAAGTTCCTTTGGTGGCCACAGGGACAAAAGCAGGGGTTTTTACCTGTCCATGAGCGGTATTTATCTCCCCCAGCCGTGCCCGGGATTTTTTTGATTGGTATTTTTTTTTGAAAAAGGCCATATCGACAAACAATTATACAAAAATACCGGCCGGTCTATGTATAATGGTTTTAAATGGCTTCTTTCAACCACTTAATTTTCCATTTTAAAAAATACGGGTCTACTCATAAAAAACTTTATTTGCTTTCCCTTATTTTATTCTTCTGGGCCCTGTTTGACGGGATACTTTCTTATACTACTCCCCTTGTTTTTGTCAGCAAGGGGCTAAACAACACGATGATGGGATTTGTCATGGCCAGTTCCTCTGTCGCCGGAGCCCTGTTTGATTTTGCTCTTAGCCGGCTCATGAAAAATACCCATTTTCGCCGCCTTTACCTTATCATGTTCTCCCTTTGCTTCGTCTATCCTTTGCTTCTGTGGAAAGCTCAGGCGTTTTGGTTGTTTCTGGTTATTATGGCAGTCTGGGGGCTTTATTATGACCTGGAAAACTTCGGTCTTTTCGATTTCGTCAGCCGCCATACCCAAAAAGAGGAACATTCGTCCAGTTTTGGCGTCGTCAGCGTATTTAAATCTTTAGGTTATCTTATTGCCCCAATATTCGCCGGTTTCTTGATCGGCCAAGTGATTGATTGGCAACCGTTTTTTCTAGCTTGGTTTTTCCTTGTCGTCTCTTTTGTGTTTTTTTTGATCCTTTATCTCAAAATCAAAAAAAACGACCACCATAACCATGACGAGAACGTCCGGTTCAAACCCGTTAAGGTCGTTGCCGAAATCAAACTTTGGAAGAGGGTGGCCGTTTTCATCTGGCCGGTTTTGTCATTTACGATCTTGTTAAATATTGCCGACGCTTTTTTCTGGACAATCGGGCCGATTTTCTCGGAAAAACTGGCCAACCTTCATCCGCTTGGGGGTCTTTTTCTGTCACTCTACATGTTGCCGTCTCTGATCGTCGGCTGGTTTGTCGGTCCGATCACCCGTAAGTTCGGCAAGAAAAAAACCGCATTCGTCTCTTTTTTCGGCGGCAGCTTATTCTTAATATTTTTAGGAATGTGCAGACATCCGGCATTAATCTTGATGCTGACCCTTTTGTTTTCATTTTTATATTCCTTAGCCTGGCCGTCCATAAAAGGCAGCTATGCCGATTATATCTCCGAAACCCCGCCGCTTGAAAAAGAAGTCGAGGCCCTGGAGGATTTTTCCACCAATATCGGCTATGTGATCGGCCCGATTACCGCCGGAATTTTAGCTGATCGATTCAATAGCGGCCTGGCATTCTCAATCTTGGGTTTAGTCGGTATTATTTGGGTAATTTTCTTGCTTAAGATAACTCCAAAAGAAATAAACTTAAAATGAAACTGAAATAATCTTGTCAATATGCTATAATCTGTAAATGACTGAGGTAAAAGGTCAAAAAATGCATATTGATCAGCATAGTCTGTACGGATACCGCTCCCTTATGAACCGTCTTGAAAATAATAAAATCCCCCCGCCCAAACCTAAGTTAAACGAACTGCTTACCCAAATATCTTTACTTAAACCCGCGGAAAACCCCAGAGGAATGAGTATGCAACTTAGGGATGCGACCGTTGACGAAAACAATCGGGAAGAGATTGAAGTAATATCTCAAACTGCCGGTTTGGTTATGAAAAAATTTGCCGAACAGATCTCATCCGGTCAATCCGGCCAAGACGATTCCGCCTGTCCTGACTGCTATGTAAGATACGCCGCCTCAGATACGTTGGAGGCTTTATCAAGGTTAAATTATCCCCAGATCCAAAAGATCATCGTCGATGCGTTTTTTAATCCCGTTTTTGAAACAGATGCCAGAAGGATCGTTTTTAACACTACCTGGCTGATAAAACCGGAAACTATAAGTTATCTGATAGAGAAAGGGCGGTCGGATATGGCTTTGGCCATTTTGACCAACAATCCTTCCGCCGGAGTGGAAAACAACCAGATCAGTCCCCGGACGCAAAACGATCTCATTCGGCTCATGGAAGATAAACAGACGCCGATTGCCAAGGAAACGGCCGTAACCGTTTCTCTCTTAAAACAAAAAGCGGGGATGACTTCTCCTAAGCTTGAAAAAACCGCCAGATCGGTTCTAACCGACCGTTTCAAAAAACTGCAAAGATCGCTTGCAAAAAGCATTGACAGACTGGTTGACCAGTTGTCGAGCCACAACTTAAATCAGGCCCTTAATTCAAAAACCGTCAACTTTGAGATGGATTATCCGGAAAGTTTTCCGGGAGCTGACGAATGGTATGCTTGGTTAAGATTGGTCGGACAATCTTATCGCGATTTTGACTTTGATCTGGCAAACAGACTAAAAAATCCGGATCAAACAACCATTACCGCCGTCGACCGGTATCGGCTGTTGACTTTAACCATCCAAAAAAAAGCGGTTGAGAACCTGCACCTGGCTATTGACCGATCAGAGAAAGCTAGATTGGATACGGAAAAAAGAGTCCAGGAGTTAAAACGCCTTGAAGACGAAAAAAAAGCCAAGAAAGAGGCTGAAAAGAAGGATCAGGAAAACCAAAGGCGACAGGAAGCGGAAAGATTAAGAGATGTCCAGGACTTTTTAGTTACGGCGACCCCTCAGATTAAATGATCAGCATTGCATCTCCGAAAGAATAAAAACGAAATTTGTTTTTTATGGCAAATCCATACAGATCTACCAAATGTTTTTTCGCACTTTTATGTTGCAAAAAGGCCTCGACCAGCATCATCAAAGATGACCCGGGCAAGTGGAAATTGGTAATCAAACAGTCAACCATCTCAAAATCATAGGGCGGGAAAATAAATAAATCAGTTTTTCCCATAATCGTTTGGCTGTTTGGATCTGTGATTTTTTTGTAACTTGCGGCTTGGGACTTGGAACTTAAGGACTCCAACGTTCTCGTTACCGTGGTCCCCACCGCCACCAACTTCCATCCTTGGGATTTCAATGTTTTAAAACATTGTAATGATCCGCTTTTTATCTCGAAGTACTCTTCGTGGAGTTTTTTAGTAAGTAAATTATTTTTTTCAATCGGGGCGAACGTCCCCATTCCTACATGAAGTGTAACTTCGTATCTCCTAATTCCTTTTTGCTCGATTTTATGGAAAACCCTGTCGGTAAAGTGAAGAGAAGCGGTCGGGGCGGCTACCGAACCTTGAGTATGAGCGAAGATCGTCTGGTATTTTTTTCTCAGTTCAGCTTCACTCAACTTTGTTTTTCTCAGATAAAGAGGTATGGGCATATGACCCAAAACCTGCAAGCACTTAAACAGGTCTTTATGGGAAGAATTATATTTCAAAAGAAAAACGTTATTTTTCTGGTCGCAAACTAAAAAAAAACGTTTTTCATCAAGATAAAGTTTTGTCCCCAGGTTGACCTTTCGATCAACCATGGCTTTTATAAGACCATCTCCGGTTTTCTCGTTGACCAAAAGCATGACCACAACCTTACCGCCGGTTTCTTTTTTTAAGATAACCCTGGATGGAACAACCTTTGTATCGTTAAGAACTAAAAATGATTTTTCCGGAAGATATTGACTAAGATTGTAAAAACGGTCGGTATATACTTTGTCTGAAGCGGTATCGTAAACCAACAGTTTAGAAAAATCCCTTGGGCTTTTTGGAGCAAGAGCTATCAAGCTCTTCGGTAGGGAATAGTCATAACTCCCTAAAAAATCGCCAGTCGTTTCTATTTTGGTGAACACTTAACGAACTTTATAAACTTGAAGAACTTGATAAACTTTATAACTTATTTGTAATACTCTCTTACCTGGAAAAGCAGATATAAAGAGAGTACGTTACCTATCACCAATCCTGGAAGATTGAAATCGATGATGTTGGAAATAACGCTTATCAAACTGGCATAATACATAAGGTACCAGGCTTTTTTTGCCCGGGAAAAAAGTCCCGGAATGGCCAAGGCCTCCAAAATAACATTAATTACCAAAAAAACCGTGGCCACAATATAGTTTATTCCGACAAACGGTCGACCGGCCACCACTCCTCCTATCGTACCCAAAGGGACAACGGCTGTCCCAAAACTCAACAGAGCCAAGACCGCCGGAATCCCGAACACCACTCCGATTATTGCCAGCCATGGCGCAAACTTGACGATAATCTCTTTCCAGTTATCAGGCAGACTGGGAGCCTTTTTACCAAGATACTCCGACAACGTTCCCTCAAGCTGGGAAAAGACAGACTTTAAATCGGTTGGTTGAGATTTTGTATTTTTCATATGATAATAGAGTAAAGGAGATCATAATAATTGTCAAGAGCGTTCAGATATAGGCAGTTATTTTTCTAACTCCAAAAAAGTATATTTATATCCCTCCGACTCGCCTTTCTGTTCACGGATAGTCTTATTAAAAGAGGAGTAGTCGGGAAAATATGTATCCGCCTGACACTCGGTCTCAACCAAAGTCAGGTAAAGCCGGTCGGCTAGGGGAAGGGCTTGTCTGTATACCTCTCCCCCGCCGATTACGAACACCTCTCCCCCGCCTGCCGATAATTTATTTTTTGCATAATTAATCGCTTCAGGCAAAGAAGAAAATATCTGAAAATTATCGGATATAAACTCCTGATAGGTTTTAACAAAAACGTCTTTATTCCTGGTTATCACTATATTAAGCCTGTTGGGTAACGGCCCTTCTAGAGATTCAAATGTTTTCCTACCCATAATTACCGCATTGCCCTGCGTTAATTTTTTGAATCTTTTCAGATCGTCCGATATATGCCAAAGAAGTCGATTGTTCTTCCCCAGTTCGCGGTTCTTACCGATAGCGGCAATTATGTTTATTTTCATAGATGTTAACCTTTAGCGACCTCGTAGGTCGCCCAACTTTAAGACTTTTGGAAAAAACCTCCAGCCACTGTCAACTGGGCTTTTATCGGCGGATAAGGATTATAGTCCTCAAGAACTACCTGTTCCGGTTTAAAATCATCAAGATTCTTTATTATTCCTGTTATCTTGACCGTCGGAAAAGGCCGCGGTACTCTTTTTAACTGCTCTTTGACCTGCTCTACATGATTTTCATAGATATGGACATCGCCGTAAGTATGGATAAACTCACCCGGTTCATAACCGGTAATCTTGGCAATTACTATCGCAAGCAATGCATAACTGGCTATATTAAAAGGCACTCCCAAAAAAATATCGCAGCTGCGTTGATACAGCTGTAGAGACAACCTGCCGTTTATGACGTTTAACTGATACAAGTTATGGCAGATCGGAAAATAAGAGGTATCTTTTTTGTCGGCCATGGTATAAAGGTATTCCGGATTCCATGAAGTGACCAAGGCATTATGGCAGTTCGGATCCTCGACTACCTCGTTTATCGCCCATTTTAACTGGTCTATGGTTTTTTTTGTCCTGGTTGGCCAACGTCTCCACAACTCGCCGTAAATTTTCGGCAGTTTGCCCCACTTTTTGGCAAAGTCCTTATCGGTAAGTATTTTGTTTATGAACTCTTCTTTTGAACGAAGTTGCGACTTTTTATTTTTTAAAAGATATATCTTATATGGATAATCATCCCATATATGGACATTGTTTTTTACAAGGTACTCTATATTGGTTTGACCCGACATAAACCAATAAAGCTCATATAATACCCCTTTCCAGTAAACTTTTTTTGTCGTCAAAAGCGGAAAACTCTCCGAAAGGTCAAAACGGATCTGCCGTCCAAATACGCTGTATGAGGCAATCCCTGTCCCCCGGTCGACCTTCTTTACCCCATGGTTAAGGATATCCTGAAGAAGATCCAAATACTGGTACTCGGGATGTTTTTTTTTACTAAACATAAATATAAATTACAAATTTATATCTGCCTTTCCATTTTTTGTGTCGTTACTCTTCCGCCCTGCCATTGGCCCTTATACCGGGTTCCCCCTCCGTCAACCCACTCGAACTGGGCGTGGACAATCCGACAACCCAACTCCAATGTCACCGGTACCGGTCCCTCGTTCTTCATGGCAAAGGTCAGCTTGCCGCAATAACCGGGAGCAACATTGCCCGTCCTTAATATCAGTCCACTGCGAAAGGTGGTTGTCCTTGGCTTAAAATTTATGGTTATATCAAGCGGAGTGTTCACCTCCTCGATTGTCGAAGCCAGATAAAACTCGCCCGGCTTGACCGTAAAACTGGTTTTTTCGTTTTCTTTATATCTGGCCACCAACTTTATCTTAGGCGTTTCCCTCTCGGTTATACCCAAAAAAGCCCGACCGGAGATTGTATACACCTCGCCCAACCTGAGATCGAAACCGGCGCCTTCGGGATTTTTCAGTTCTCTTTTCGCCAACCGCTCGACCAGTTTCTTTTCTTTGACAAGTTTCAATAATAAATTTGGTCCCAAGATCATAATATTGATTATAAATTAATAATTTTAAAATCCCCTTTGTTGTCAAACGCGATCCGAAAAACCGGCAGATTTTTAGCCAATCTGCCGATAGTCTCCAAAAGATGATTATCAGTTATGTCTGACAAGGCTTGATAAAGATAATCTTCGCCGCAGCCCTCAAAAAGCCTGACGGCTTTGTCTTCCAGAAGATTTCTTGCTAAAAGTCTGTGTCTTTCGTCGGTTAAGGTCCTTTGATAGACAAACACCGCCGTCTCGACTTTCCCCTCATCCGTTTCGATGATAAACCTCGGCTTGATTCCGTAATCCCCGGTCAGCTGTAAAACTGCTCCTTCCATATGCTCACCCTTAAGAAGATTCTCTTTTATCCCATTTTTCTTCATGGTGTTTAGATTATGGTTGATAAAATCAATCTGGTCTTTTTTTAACCGGTAGGCTTCGGGCGACATGTTTATTTGCTTCCAATGACCGCATCCGGATGCCGGATAAGTCTGTCCATGATGAAGATCGGAGTGGTATCTAAAATGTTCTACCCCGCCGATCGTCTTTAAAAAGCTTAAAAATGCCTTGTCTATGTCTATCGTAAAACCATAATCGTTGGCAGTCGCCATTACCACGGCGAAATCGCCGACATCGGCGCCGGGAAAAGCTAGGGCCGGCAGGTCGTCCGCATTTTCATACCGACCGTCGATGCATCGGCTCAAGAACCTGTGTTCCGAAGAGACACGATAACGATTGCTCCTTACCAAGGATTCCACCTCAATACCGTTAAGAATATGCCTGAACATTTCGATTGATTATTATACATAAAAACAACCGCCTGTTTGTTACAATAATCAATATGTCTTCAAATGTCTATGTTTACGATCCGACTGTCTCGGACAAACAAAGCCGAGTGCGAGGCGTCGGCCGTTACCTTCAAATAATCAAGGAGTCTTTTTATAATAAGTTTGTTTTTACCGACAATCTTGATACAGTTCCCTTTGATTCCATCTTTATCAATCCTTTCTTTAACCTGACCCAACCTCCCCTGACAAAAAGAAGGCTGGCAAAAAAACAGATAGCGGTCATCCACGACCTGATCCCTCTTAAGTATAAGAAGCATTTCCCGTCAGGGTTAAAGGGGAAAATAAATATTTTTTTCAATAAGTTATCCCTAAAAAACTATGATTCAATTATTACCGACTCTAACGCAAGTAAAAAAGATATCGAATATATCTTAAAGATCAAACCGGAAAAAATAAACGTAGTTTACCCTTGTTTGCCAAAAATATTTTTTGCAAAACCTAAAGATATCAATAATAAACCTCTTTCAATTTGTAACTTGAAACTTGAAACTTTTAGTCTTTACGTCGGCGATGCCAGTTGGAATAAAAATATCGTCAACCTGGCAAAGGCAATAAAATTAGCCGATATCCCTTGCGTATTTGTCGGAAAGGTATTTGAAAACAAAAATCAAACCGTCAAGCTTTCGCATCCATGGCAAAAATCCTTAAAGGAGTTTTTTTCGTTGGTAAAAGACGACCGACGGTTCATTTTTCCTGGTTTTATTACCGATGATGAATTGATAAAATTATATAAACAAGCTGCAGTAAATATATTGCCATCATACGATGAAGGATTTGGTTTTTCTTTTGTCGAAGCCGCCAGCCAAAGTTGTCCGTCTGTCCTGTCGAATATTGCCGTTTTGAAAGAAACAGCTGATGATAAAGCTCTTTTTGTAAATCCCCATCAACCCGAAAGCATTATTAAGGCTGTACAGAAGCTCCATAACGATATTAATTTCAGGAGAGAAATAGGCTTTGAGGCTCAACAAAGATCTAAATATTTTAATTCTTTCCGATTTGAAAAAGATCTTGAGCGTTGTCTGTCGTAATTTTCTCAATTTCTTCTTGTTTTTTTCCGAGTATCTTGGCTATAAAACCTGCTATTATCGGCAGATTGGCCGGTTGGTTATACCGATCCGTGTTTTTTTTCAGGGGATGCGGCAAAAGAAACGGCGAATCAGTTTCCAAAACCAAAAGATCCAAGGGGATCTTTTTTATAAAAATCTGCTTTTTCGGCTGATAGGTAACATCACCGTCAACCCCCATATATACTTTTTTCCTTATGGCGAATTCAAGCAAACGATCATCTGGTTCGCAGCAATGGAAAACCGCTCTTCCGGACAGATTGTCGTCCCAAACTTCATCGAGTAGCGACAAAAATTCTTGAATCGCCTCCCGGTTATGGAGTATCAAACTTTTTTTGCCGCTTATAGCCAACGTCACCTGTTTTCTGAGAAAATACCTTTGCCAGTTCATGAATTCTTTTTCGACCTGATAACCGGCATATTTTGTTTTGGTATACAGATGACGATCCAACCCTACCTCTCCGACCGCCACTACTTTTTCATGTTTTAATAAAGCTTCTATTTTGTCCAGAAAACCAATAAAATTTTGGCGAAAGTTAATGTCTGAGGAAGAGGTGTTAAATATTTCAAAAAGATGATGGGGATGGATTCCTACCGCCGCAAAAATTCCCGCATTTTTTTCGGCAATCGAGACTGCTTCTCTAGAGTTTTCAAGATTTGTCCCTGGTGTAACCATCAACCCCACCCCGGCTTTTTTGGCCAGCGCAATCGTCGGCTCAAGTTTATCGTCAAAGGTTTCGAAATTAAGATGACAGTGGGTATCAAACATAATTACTATTATAAAATTCAAATCACAAATGACAAACATCAATTCAACAACAAATACTAATAATAAAACTGTTTTGAATTTTGTAATTTGAACTTTTCTTGTGTTTTGTGATTTGTAATTTGTAATTTGTTATTATAATAATATGCCTATCTTCATTGCCGCTGACCATCGCGGGTTTGACCTAAAAAACAAACTGATCGAATATCTTCAGGAAAAAAATATTCGGATCGAAGACTTTGGTAACTACCAATACGAGCCCGAGGATGACTATCCTGACTTTGCCAAAAAGGTCAGCCAGGCGGTTTCCCAGAATCCGCAGGAGTCGTTGGGGATAGTCATCTGTGGCTCTGGCATAGGAGTCAGTATCGCTGCCAACCGAAACAAAGGCATAAGCTGCGGCCTTGGCTTTGACGAAAACCAAATAAAACATGGACGAGAAAATGATCATATAAATATCCTGGCTCTCCCATCGGATTATATAGACTTTGAAAAAGCCAAAAAAATAATCGATGCTTTTCTTGACGGCAAACCAAAAATGGAAAAAAAGTATCTCCGACGAATGGAAAAGCTCAACAGTTGATCTCAGATAAGTTGATAATATCCTTCGCTGTTTTTTTCCAACAGCCCTTTCAGTTCAAGGGAGGAAACAGTCTTTAAAACATTTTCTATCGGTAGATTTAAAAACAGGCTGATCTCATTTGCCCTTGATACCCCTTTTCCCAAGACCTCCACAAGCTTGGCTTCTTCCTTGGAAAGTGATCTTTTGACATTATTTTGTACTTTGCCGACTGCGGCGGCAATGTTATATTCGATCAAAATGTCGTCGACGGACGTAACCATCTTTGCCCCTTCCTTGATAAGGAAGTTCGGGGCAAAAGACATTTCGCAATCAAGCGGCGCCGGCGGCGCAAAAACAGACCGGCCCTGTTCGGCGGCGTAACGGGCCGTGATCAAAGCCCCCGACCTCTCCCCTCCTTCAACCACAAACACTCCTTTTGCCAATCCCGAGATCAGCCTGTTTCTGGCGATAAATAACCCGGGTTTCACCGTCATTCCCGGAGGAAATTCGGATATGACCAAACCGCCTTTATATACTATCTGTTCGTACAGACTACGATTTGATAAAGGATAGATTATATCGACCCCGCTCCCTAAAAAAGCGACTGTCCGGCCATCTTCAGCCAAAGCCGATCGGTGGGCGACCGTGTCTATCCCCAGAGCCATACCTGACACGATTATTACTCCTCTCTCGGCCAAGGCGGAGGCAAACTTTTTAGCTATTTTTATGCCGTAACTTGTCGGTTTTCGCGTTCCGACAACCGCTATACACAGCTGGTTATCAAAACTATAACTCCGCCAGTCTCCTTTTATATAAAGGCAGATTGGAGGATCGTTCATGTTTTTGAGCGAACTCGGATAATCGTTATCCGCCTGGCAAACAACCCGGATTTTTTTGTCGGTTAATTCGCTTAGTTTTTTGTTCAAGTCGAAACGGCTTCGGAAAGAGACAAATTCTTCTGCTAATTTTTCGCCCAAAATTTTTTTCAGTTGGGCAACAGTGGCCAAATAGGCGTTTTTGGCCGTTTTGAACTCTGACAGCAAAAGTTTAATCCTGACCGGGCCAATTCCCAAAAAATGGGAAAACCCAAGATAGTAGATTGAGTCGTCTGACACAATAAAATTGTAGCACTAAACCGACTCAAGTGTTTACCTCTTGACAAACCCGAATAACTTTGTTTAAATGATAAAATCATATGCAAGGATCAAATAAAATAGATTTAGGATGGCAAATACCTACTCTTGCTACTCTTCTCGGATATATCATCAAACTTTTTTTCATTATCTCGGGACTTGCGGCTCTGTTGTTTTTAGTCTTAGGGGCTCTTTCCTGGATTACCTCCGGAGGGAGTAAGGAATCTGTCCAAAAAGCCCAGGAAAAAATCCAAGCGGCGGTAATCGGTCTTATCATCCTTGTCGCCGTCATTGCCATAATTGCCACTATAGAACAGGTTATCTTCAACGGAAAAGTCTGTCTGGGATTAACCTGCGACCTGCAATTTGATCGGATCCTTAAATAAAAAACATGCTTTTCAATACTCAAGTTATGGCGGCCGGCATTCAAGAATGGGGCGATTGCGTAGTTGATGGGGTCCCTACTTTAAAATGCCTTGAGGTTGTCTCCGGAAATATCGTTTTTATCGCCTCAAGTTTTATTATCTTTGCTCTTTTTATTATGTTTGTTGTCGGTGCTTTCAACTATCTAACCGCTTTCGGCAATCCGGAAAAAGTCAAAAAAGCCCAAGGGACCTTGAAATGGGCAGTTGTCGGCTTTGTAATCTTCATGTTCTCGTACTTAATTTTGACCATTATCGGTATATTGTTTTTAGGAGGACCAGATAAACTCTTTCATTTCAGTATTGACGGAACTTAATGATCTTCACTTTGTCGGTGATACAAAGATGACCTTGACCCCCTCCTCTATGGGAACCGGCGTCTTCAGGTTGTTTTTTTCTCTGACGAAGTTATAGACTACGAAGATAAGGAGAGCTGTCCCCAAAGCCAAAAAAAACAGGCCGAGATTTTTCATAGGTTTATTTTTTCCTTGATCAAAAATGGCGGTCTTTTTTGAACCTCTTTATATATTTTACCCAAATACTCGCCGATAATGCCGATTGTCAAAAGTTGAATACCTCCGATAAACATAATACCGACAAAAAGAGCTGACCAGCCGGTCACCCAATAACGGGGTAAAAATACCTTGCCGATAACCGCGTATATGATCCCCAAAAAACCTATAAAAGAAGACAAAAAACCCAGATAGCTGGCGATCCTTAAAGGTTTTACGGAAAAAGACATGATTCCTTCAAGCGCTAAGTTAAGCATTTTTGACAAGGGATAATGAGTTTCGCCGGTCAGTCTTTTTTCCCTACTAAAAGATACATACTCTGCCGGAAAACCGCTCCAAGCAACCAAACCACGCAAAAATCGTGACTGTTCGTTCAGGCTATTGATAAAATCGACCACTTCCCGGTCAAGTAACCGGAAATCGCCGACGTCTTCGGGTATGGGCGTATCCGATAAAAAATTTATCAGTTTGTAAAAACAACGGGCCGTATGCTTTTTAAAAAAACTGTCGACATCCCTTTTCTCTCTTTTGGCATAGACGATCTTTACTCCCTTTTGCCATTTATCCACCATTTGGTTTATTATTTCCGGAGGATCCTGAAGATCGGCATCAAGTGATATCACACAATCGCCCTTGGACAGACGGTAACCGGCGCTCAAAGCCTGCTGATGGCCAAAATTGCGGACAAAAGAGACCATTTTTATGTTTTTGTTCGTTTTGGACCTTTCTTTGACAAAAAAAGCGGTCTTGTCCCTGGAACCGTCATTTATAAAAATGATCTCGTAACGGTAATTTTTAAGAACCGGCAAGAGACGTTTCAACAACGGATCGACATTGCTCTCTTCGTTAAAGACGGGAATGATAATGGAAAGAAGAAAGTTAGGCATTTGGTTACGGGGCCAGGAGTTGAACCTGGTCTAGGAGATTATGAGCCTCCTGTGCAACCGTACACTACCCCGTAAAAATAAGTGTTTATATTATAGTAGAACTCAACCGTTCCTGCAAACCCTTCTAAAAAACTTTCAGTTCTTTTATCAATTTTTTGACCCGATCTCCATACCAGTTGTCAGGAAGGTATTTTTTCGGGAGATAACTTTCTTTTAAATAAAGACCAAGAAAATCGTTTTTCAGTTGTTCCCCAAAAACGCGACGATCGTCGCGTTTTTGGGGAACGGCCGAACGGTTTTTAGCCTCATCCAAAACCTCAAATATTTTTTTATAACCGTTATTTATCTCATCTACCGGCCATAACCTGTGAATCAATGAATTCATATTTTTAACGAACAGTTTTTTCGTTTCAATTATGATTATCTCCTTATCCATACTTTCATCCATCAGATAGCTCCTTAACTCCGGAGATAGATCGGTCTGACTTATCCAGACTGATTTCTGTATAGGTAAAAAACCTGACAGTTTCAGTGTTTTTCTCAATGTGTCTCTGACCACTCTATGCTTCTCGCTTATATCAAAAATAACCAACCGCCATCGCCCATCCCATTTTTTGTTTTTTAGATACAAAGACGGATATCTGTTTTGTATTTTTTTCAGGCCTTTTCCGGTAATAATAAATTTACAATTTTTTTCTTTTTTAATATATTTTTTATTTATGTTTTTCCAAACCATTTTCAAATAATGGCTTTTTGTAAAACGTCCCGGGACAAACCCATAAGCCCTCCGGTAATAATTTTCCATTAAACGAAAGGGGTCATTAACCTCTTCGACAAAATCAAGAAAACCGGCCAAACCCAGAAGAAACCAATCGGTAGCTCTTATTTTGATCTTTTTCATATTCGATTAATCGTCTTTAACCCGGTATTGAAGTGCTTCGGCGACATAAGTCGCGTCTATTATCTCTTTACCGCAAAGGTCGGCGATCGTCTGAGCGATCTTGATAGTTTTGAAATATGATCTGGCCGATAAAGAAAGTCTCGAGATCGCTTTTTTCAGAATTTCGATTGCCGAATCACTTAACCGACAAAGATTCTTAACATCGGAAGAGTTCATCTCTCCGTTGTAATGTATTTTTAATCCGGAAAAACGTCGCCGCTGCCGTTCTTTGGCCAACTCCACCCTATTCCTTATTTTTTCGCTTGACTCGCCTTTTTCAAAACTGATCAGCTTGTCTTCGTCAACCGGCAAAACATCTATATGGAGATCTATCCTGTCTAAAAGCGGTCCGGACAGACGCCTCTTATATCTAAATATGGCCCCCGGCAAACAATGGCAAGGTTTTTTTGGATGACCGAGATATCCACAGGGACAAGGGTTTGAAGCGGCCAAAAGTAAAAACCGGCAAGGAAAAACCACGTTACCGATCGCTCTTGAAATCAATATTTTTCCGTCTTCCAACGGCTGTCTTAATGACTCGACCACCGATCGCGGAAACTCCGACAACTCATCCAGAAATAAGACTCCCCGATGGGACAAAGAAATCTCTCCAGGCGTTATATTACTTCCCCCACCGATAAGACCGACTTTGGAAATCGTATGATGCGGTGACCGAAAAGGTCTGTTGGTAATAAAAGAATTGTTACTCAGCAAACCGGCCACCGAATAAATTTTTGACACCTCAAGAACTTCTTTTTTTTCGAGCGAGGGCATTATCGAAGGAAAAGCTCGGCAAAGAACGGTTTTGCCCGCTCCCGGCACTCCTTTGAGATGGACGTTGTGGAAACCGGCCGCCGCTATTTCCAAAGCCCTCTTAGCTTCTTGTTGACCGTTTATGTCGGCAAAATCAAACTCATAATCTCGGGTAGTTATGTTTTTAAACAAATCTACGGTCGGAAAGACAGATATTAATCGCTGTCCGTTCAGGTGGAAAATCAGATCGATAAGGTTAAAGACCGGATAGACGTTTAAATCTTCGACCAAAGCCGCTTCATAAGCGTTCTCTCCCGGCAAAAAAACATTCTTTATCCTTAGTTTTTTTGCCTGCAAGGCTATTGAAATAACTCCGGGGACTTTACGCACCCTTCCTTCCAAAGACAGCTCACCGATGAAAAGGCTGTCTTTCAGCGATTCCCGACTGACCATACCGCTTGACGCCAAAATCCCGACAGCCATCGGCAGGTCAAAACTCGCTCCGGATTTGGGAATATCGGCCGGAGCCAAATTTACGGTAATACGCGAATCAGGCATTTCGTAAGACAGGTTGTTTATGGCAGTCCTCACTCTGTCTTTGGCTTCGTCGACGGCTTTATTCGGCAACCCGACTATCGTAAAAGTCGGAAATCCCTTGCCGGCAACATCGACTTCAACATCTATCGCTACTCCTTCAAGACCGATGGTCGAGGCGGAAAATACCCGGGACAACATATCCTTTTTATATTAAGTAACGCCCAAACGGGTAGCGATGGACTATAGACTACAAAAATACGTGTTTGTCGCCTCAAAATACTTATTATTGTTTAATATATATAAATATTAAGACGCTATTGTCATCTGTTATTTTTTTTATTATCATCAAACTATGACGGCGAGAAAAAGTCTGATTTCCTATTTGATTTCAGCGGTTATTTTTTTGGTTTCGGCCTGTCCTACCTTGGCGATAACTTATTCTTTATCGGCTTCGGGTACCTATACCAAGGGACAGCAGGCTGAAATAACCATCAATATCGATACCGAAGGGGCCAAGGTCTTTCAATCATACATAGGACTGTCATGCGATACGCAAAAAAGCGAATATGTGAGCAGCGTTCCGGGAGATGCCATGACCAGCATAAAGGACACCAATACCTTGGGGGCCGGCAAGATAGTCATTGATGGATATAACACTAACGGTTTTAAGGGGACGGGCGTTTATGCCAAATCGACCTTGAAGGTCACCGCCGACTCGGCTTCGGCAAGCGAACTCTGTAATTTATGGGCGCCGACCTGTACTCCTGAAGGAGGAACTGCCACCCCTACTCCGACAGGAACACTGACTCCTTCCCCCACCTCGCCACCTCAAGTGACCAAACTCCCGACCAGCGGCTCGACCGTCGGCACGGTCTTTAGCGGCGGTTTGGCGGTTATTTTTTTCATCGGGGCCTTAAATCTGTATCTTATTTCCAAGAAAACCGTCTTTGAAACTCACAGGACAAAGAAAAATTGGCATAAAAAAAAGCTGTCATGAAAAAAATCCTTTTGGCGTTTTTCTCTTTAGCCTTTCTTTTTTTTACCTTGGTTTTTTTATTGGGAAAAAGCGAGGTCCACGCCTACGACTATTACAAAAACATGGATCCCCGGCCATGTAGTAAAGGCGGAGGTACCTGTCCAACCGGACTTGAATCTATCTACTCGGAAAGGCGGGAACAATGTGTTGATACCTATGACACTTTCAAGCAGAATCCCGTCACCAACCATTTCTGGGTAGACGACCCCGATATCTATGCTCAAGGCATGGCCGATGAACGGGCGCGCGAGTTCCTTGACTGGGTCTTGAATCACGGAGCGGTCGACAATCACCCGTCGCTTGCCTTCATGTGGAAGGTCACCCGTAATCTGGCGTTTTTTGGCCTGATGATTATCGCCGCCGTTATGGGTTTGGGTTTTTTTATCAGTAAAAGAGCCAGTTTCGAAACCAACTTAAAGATATGGCCGTCTATCAGCAAACTTGGCGTTTCCCTCCTTTATATATTCTTTTCCTTTGCCGTCATTTCCGTCCTTATCCAGTTTTCCGAGATACTGATGAAGTTTTTTCTGGAAACCCTGGGGGGAAAAGATCTTTTCAACATATATTTTTCCGGAATAAGCGAGGAAAAAAACTACATAGGATGGATAGGCTGCCGCGATCTCAATTTTAAAGTCCAGGAAGCCGTTCAAGCCGAACTGTTCCTGTTAAAATTAACCAACGTAACTTACTACGTGTTGGGATCAATGCTTATTTTAAGAAAGGTGCTTCTCTGGTTTCTGCTTTTCGTTTCCCCTTTTTTGGCGATTATCATGCCTTTTGTTTTTATCCGCAATATCGGTTGGATCTGGATCGGTGTTTTTTTCCAATGGCTTTTTTACGGCCCACTCGTCGCCATCTTTCTTGGAGCCCTACGCCAGATATGGCATGCCGGCATTCCTTTTATCTTTGATTTTTCCCGTGTCGCCACCAAGTTGGGTTATGTCTATCCTACCGGCGTCAACATAATCTACGGCGGACCGGCCCAGATCCTAAATAATGACCCTTTAAGAAACGGCAATTACGTCGACACTTTTGTCGAATATGTCATTACCTTGATTATGTTGTGGGCGGTGATCGCTTTTCCCTGGTGGTTGCTTAGGATCTTTAGGGATTATTGTTGCGACGGGATAAACGCCGCCAAAAACATCCTTATGTCCATGTATGATCAGATGCGCGGCGGGCCAAATCCCCAGCATCCTGCCCCGGGTCCGACTCCCGCCAATATCGGCGTCAGCCTAAAACTGCCGAAAGATCTTGAAACTCCGATTAAGCTTAAATTGGAGACTGTCGAGGAAGTCAAAAGAACGACAACGGAGAATATCACCAAATCGCTTAATCTGTCGACCAATAAACTTACCGACGTCGCCAGCTTCGAAACGAACAAACAGGTAAAAGAGACCGTCAGTAAAAATATTGAGTACCTTTCCAATCCGACTAAAGCGGAAACCCCGTCCGAAAGACAAAAATACATGAATATCAGAACCGAGTTATTCAATCGGGCGATTAAAAATGACCAAGGAGCCAAGCAGATCTTGTCTTCCATCTCTTCCTCAAGACTCGAACAGAGACAGCGCCGCGATACGCTCCTTAAATCCATGCCTCAGGTGGCTTTGGCTACCCAGTTGGTATCGTATAAGGTAAAGATACCCCAAGAAAAAGTCACATCCGTCACTACCTCGATTATCAATAACTTCTCTCTTAAGGAGAGCATTATCGATACCATAGCCAAAGAGGTTAAGCTGCAACCACAACAAGTCAGAACCATATTCAACTCGCTTCTCCAGAATATTTCCCAACCGATTACCGGCATTGTCGACAAAATAAGCGAAGAAACCGGACTGGACAAAGAAAAGATTTCTTCGGTTATAAAAACAATCGCCCGCTTTATTCTGAATGATAAAGAAACCATAAACTCCATTGCTCAGAAAGAAAACATCAAACCGGAGGAAGTGGAAAAACTCATTACCACCCAGATACCGGTTATCGCCGAACCGGAAAAACATATTGAAGAGGCGGTCGCCATCCCTCCGACCGTTCCGTTGGAAGAATATGAAAACGTCAAAAAAATGTGGCAAAAACAATACGAGCTTGGCGAGATTCCGGTATCGGAGAATATCAAATCACGAAAACAATGGGTCGAGCAAGATATTGTTTTTATAACCAATACCCTTAACAAACTACTGTCTGCCAATAATGAACTACGCAATCAGGGTCTTGATGACCTTGGATATATCCTGCCGATTTTTCTTCTTAATAACCTTAAAGGTGAAGAACTCCTTGTTTACCTAAAAGCCAAACTTGAAGCCGCCAAGGCTACCGACGAGATCATAAACAGAGAAAAAGCGATTGAGGAAAAACTGAAAGAGAAGATGGACGAAGAAAAGGTTGAGGTGGCCGCTCCCAAGAAAAAGGAGGAGGAAAAAACTATGGAAATGGCCCAAGGACTGGAAACAGATATCCCCTCGGAAGACAAAAACAAACCTCCGCCCCAGGTATGATAAAATGATAAAAATCAATATGGATCAAGCCGATTATTACAAAGACAGTCTTTTTTTGGAACGGGTTGATAAGACTGATAAAAACCTGGGGCAAGTGGAACGTTGGTTCGCTCATAAGGAAGGGGTTCTCCATCGCGGTTTTACCGTTGTTATCAGATACCTGAACTTCTTTGTCGTCCAACACCGGAAACATCTTGTTTTCGATAAAGTTTTTGACCTGTCGTTCTCTTCCCACCCCGTTTATGACAAAGACCGCCTTCAGAACAATGAAGAGGCTATCAGAGTTGCCCTAGACAGAGAATGGGATATCAAAAACTTCAGCGGTGACATCAAAAAAATCGGCCAGCTATACTACAAGGCCAAGGACGATGACAGTCAATACATGGAACATGAAATCGACCATATTTATTTGATTGACCTTGAATCGCCACCGGCCGCCAATCTTGACTTTGCCTATGATTTTGCCTTTATCGACAAACAAACATTAAAAGAAAACCTATGTTCCAATAAGATCAAATTTGCTCCTTGGACAAAGGAGATTATCGACAGAATGATATGACTATAGTCCCAACTATTTTGGAAAAAACCCGGGACAGTTTTATATATCAGCTCACCCGCCTCAGTGACTATTATGGTTATTTTCAGATCGATATCGCAGACGGCCTGTTTGTCCAAAATAAAACTCTTTCCATCGAGGAGGCGTTTGAAAGTATCAATCGATGCGGCAGCCGGATACGCAATCAGTGCCAGTTTGATCTTCATCTTATGGTCAACGACTATCTTTCGGCTCTTAACAAGATCGACCTCCTGTCAAAAAATTTAAAACTCAATTTTGTTTTTATCCATCATCTGCCATCCCTGCCGTCAGATTTTTATTCCCTGCCTTCTGCCCGCTATATCCCGGGTCTCGTAATCAATCCTAAAGAACAGACAGAGGAAATTGTCAAAAAATATGATCTGAAAAAACTCTTGGCTATCCAAATTATGACAGTTGACCCCGGATTCCAGGGAAGTCCCTTTATTGAACAATCGCTTAATAAAATAGAACAGCTGCGCCTTAATGACTATAGGAATAAAATATTTATTGACGGATCCGTCAACGACAAAACCTTACCGGTCATTATGTCGAAAGAATACAAACCGGACGTCATGTGCGTCGGCAGCTTTCTGACCCATGCAGAAAATCTGAAAGGAAGAGTCGATTATTTGAAAAACTTCATCTAACCTCCGCGACCTCGCAGGTCGCCCAGCCTCACTATGGCAACCAAAACTTCAACAAACCGATATTCCTAAATAAGGTCTTGATATCTTGCAGGTCAAACTTTCCGTTCTGGTCAAAATCAACCGCTATCATACCCTTAAAAGACAGTTCGTTACCCTGTTTTTTAAAGACGATGTGGGTTTGACGAGGCAGATAATAAGGCTTCAACACCACCACCCGGTATCTGTCGCCGGGAATGATATTCTGGACTTCGGACAGTTTCCCCTTTCCGTTGACAACCTGAAGGCCTTTTTTCTTGTAAACCAAGACTTCGTTTCGGTTAAAAATCTGTATTTCAAAATCACTGCCATTGCTCTTAAGCTTTGGCAACAGATCGACTTTGAAGTTGAGGCTTGGCAACGGAAGAACCTCAAACTTCCAAGTTTTACCTTCGATGATCGGTTTGCCGTTTTTTAATAATGTCAATTTGGCCTCGCTGCGTCCGAAGTTGCCATTCGTTTTTATAAAAAACGAAAGGTCGTTTTCCTGTCCGGGCTTAAGATCTTTGATATCACCGATGAAATGCTCAAATTTTTTATCGCCCTGTAAAGCTAAAGATATTCTGTAACCGCCGCTTTTATCCCAGTAACCCTGTCCGGTATTTTTAAGATGGATATTGAATTCAAAATTGGAATGGGCGACCATTTTTGCCGGCAGATCAACCGCCATTTCTCCTTTTTCTATTTGATCAGGTTCTCCGGCGGTTTTTGGCAACGACTGCACCGTATAATACTGGGGATAGAATGTCTTTTCCGATGTCGCGACAGATGCCGGCAGCTTCCAGGAAAACCCCAAAAACGGATCACCTTGATAGTCAAAAACAAACGGAGTAACCGCCCTCACCCGACTGTCGGGCAACCAAACGCCGTCATAAGCTTCTTTAAAATATCGGGCGACGGTCTCGGATGACAGTTTTTGGCTATTCCAACCCGTCTCCGTAACGAAAACCGGCAGATCTTTTTTTACACCCAGCTCTTTTAACACCGCAAGCTCCCAAACATAGGTTTTTACCGTCCCCCGACCGCTCTGCCATGGCATACCGATGAAACCGGGGTTAGGATAAGAATGCGAAGCCCAACCGTCAATATAGTCAAATATCTCCGACTTGGCACTAACGATTTTTTTCAAAAAAACTTCTTCATCCTCCATGCCCGGAGGCCATGAAGGAGCGGAAGCGTCAAAACCCGCAAGCATCACAAAAAAATCCTTATTTTTTTCCTTTAGCTTTTTGGCAAACTCAAAAGAGACTTCGCCATAATCTTTAGCGCCTATCTCCCCTCCCCACTCCGACCCATGATTGGGTTCGTTAAATAAAACTATATACCGTTCTTTGACTACCCAGTTTAGCGAATCCAAAAAACTTACCCAGTCGCCGGCGTCTTTTTTTTCCGGACGACGCCAGTTTTCTCCTTCAGCCCGGGTGGCCAGACGGATAATCGGAATCAGGTGATACTCACGAAGAAGGTCAAAAATTGCCTGCCATTTACCGTTATTTCGATCGTTTTCCTGAATGACAAGGGTAATATACCCCCAGTCGCCGCCGCTACCGTTGACAAGCTCGGCGGTTTTTTTTATGTCTTCCAAATGCGGCTGAGCCAAGTGGATACCGAATTTGTTATTCGGCAGCTCGTTTGCCAAAAGATCTTTGGCTGACAGCAAAAAAACCGACAGGCAGATTAAAAAAATTATTCTACGCATGATAATAATATTCCTCAGGAACAATTTTTATTGGATGATCTTTGAACAAAAGTCTTTTTTGGGTTTCATACCCATTGATCAAAGCTTCTTTATTTTCCAACGACTTTGTCCAAACGGATTTCTTCAGGTTATTCCTTATTATAAATTTTTTGTCAGGATTCTTCATTAGATTGTATGGGTAATCAGACCAGTAAACAACAGAGCTGAAGTTTTCTTGGCAGATATTCCTGACTATCAGATGATCCACGTGTCCACCGATCGCCAAAGGACAGAATACAACCGCGTCTTTTTTTATGATTTTTTTTAAGGCAGTGGTTATTCCCGGCATTAGAATCTCATCCTCTTTATCGACTGTCCCGCTAAGATAATGAAACTTTGTCGGATAAAGATGGTTTATCTCCGGTATGAAATTGGTCAGGCGGTTCTGTCTGAATGTCTTTTTCTTCCGCCAGGCGGCATCGACAAAATCGAGGTTTATCGGTTTTACTCCGATTCCCGCCAGCACAGCCTTGTCTTCTTTTTTCCGTTGTTTGAAATACGAGTCAGAGTCGTCAAATCCTGCTCTTAACAAGCTCCTTTTGTTAAAAAAAATCTCGGGAGGCTCCGAACCTTTCGTAAAAACGTTCACTACCTTAATATTCTTCTTTTTTTTAAAAAAAAACATTAATCCGCCCGACGAAAGAACGACATCGTCAAGATGGGGGGAAACAAAGACCATATCCGTCCCAAGGGTGATCATTTATGCCAATCAACTTTAACACCGGCCCTGTTGAGAAGATCGACCGCCAAATCGTCATGATGCCTGTCTTTGCAGACGACTCTGATAATCCCGGCATTGATGATCATCTTGGCACATGAAGAACAGGGAGAACAGGTAGTATAGAGAGTACTAAAGTTGGTCGATGTCCCTAAATAAGCTGCCTGGATAATGGCGTTTTGCTCCGCATGGATACAGATGCAGCTTTCTTCATACTCATACCATTGGATCTTGCCTTCGTCCCTTTTTTGACAACGGCGGCAACCGCCTTCGGAACAGTTTTTGATCCCGTGAGGGGTACCGTTATAACCCGTCGAGATTATCCTGAAATCTTTGACGATAACCGCCCCCACCTGACGGCGGGTGCAGTCGGCCCGGCTTTTGACGACCTCGGCCAGGTTAATGAAATAACTGTCCCAATCGGGTTTTTTTGATTTAAGGTTCATGAGTTTATGTTGATATTATATTACTTTATTTTGACTATCTTCGGGCAAAGTCCGAAGCCAACTCCTCTTTTGCTATCCTGTCCAAAAGATATCGCTTTTTACCGTTCCTTTGCCTGGTTACCTCAAACATGAATATACCGGCGGTTACCGAAAGATTAAGGCTTTGGACCATGCCGAACATCGGTATGGTAATCTTTCGGTCAAGTAAGTCTGTCGCTTGGGCTGACAGTCCTTGATGTTCGTTCCCGAAAACTAACGCTATCTTCGGATGATCTATTTTAGATTTGAACATTGTCTCGGCTTTATCATCAATGACCGTACCGATGATTTCGTAACCGTCTTTTTTTAGATCCAAAAAACATTTTTTGGTTGAGCGGTAGATCTTATAGTCTAACCATTTATTAGCCGATGAAGATGAAGATTTCCCGATTTTTTTGGGATTAAAAGGTGTTTCTTTGCCGAAGATCAAATAAACTTTCTGAAAGCCAAAAACCTCGGCAGTCCGGAAAACGGCGGCGGCGTTATGGGGATCGTGAACATCCTCAAGGACGATTACCCCTTGCTGGCGAAAGGCTACTACCCGATTTATCTTTCCCTGTCTTTTTTCGGTTAGCATCTGTCGGAGTGGCCGGACTTGAACCGGCGACCTTACGCACCCCATGCGTACGTTCTGGCCATCTGAACTACACTCCGTTAAAAATCACAAATTACAAAGCGCAAAACACAAAAAAACTTAAAAGTCAAAACCAAGTCAAACTTGGTAATAAACTTTTTAATTTTGAATTGTATTTTTGAATTTTGAGTTTTAACTTTTGAATTTCAATTGTGAATTTGATGTTTGTGATTTAAGTTTCTTAAATAAACCTATCAACTACTGTATTTTATCAAAATATCTATCTTTTATGATGGACCGATCCGTTTTCCGAAGCGCCAGAGCTTTTCCGCCAGAGTTCCACCGTTCTCTCATGCTGCAGCTCCTCCAAAGTTTTGTGG
Source organism: Candidatus Roizmanbacteria bacterium (assembly GCA_012798265.1). Lineage (GTDB taxonomy): Bacteria > Patescibacteriota > Microgenomatia > UBA1406 > GWC2-37-13 > JAAZNM01. Next base: position 30,195 of record JAAZNM010000003.1, read on the forward strand.
CGAAAGACCAGGGCAGTCGCCAGACTTTCGCTTAATCTCAGAATATAGCTGGCAATACTGGGAAGATCTTTGTTGAAGATCACATACTCATCGGCACCTTCCGGAAAAAGAGGCCGGCCAAGCCGGTCGAGTTTCCCGCCAAGATACTTGGTTCTTGGTGCGGCTTCGCCGCTATAAAGACTGGCTAACCCTTCTTCAGTCTGTAACCAGTACATAAAAGGCGGTTTTTCTATTCCCCGGCCGATTGCCTGGGACTTCATCACTCCGGCGGCACCGACGCCTATCGCAATCGGTGTTTGGCGGCCGACGCCGGCATCAAAAATTACCGGGATACCGACACCCGACCGGATGATCTGATATCCGTCAAGCATATTTTTGACCGCCAGTCCGGCCTCGCCCGGAGTCTCGCAGATTCCTCCCTCACCGATACCGACGATCAAACCGTTGGCTCCGGCTTCTTTTAACCGATAGGCCTGTTCCGGATCAATCACCTGGCCGGAAAAAACCACACCGTCATTACCGATAATGTCTCTGACCGCTTTAACCGTATCGGTCATCCTCCCTAAAGATCTCGGATCATAGACGCGAAAGAGCCTGACTCCGTGGTCATAAAGTGTTTTTGCCCTTTTTTTCGCATCTTCGGGATTGGCTTTTAAAGTCGCTCCGATAAGCCTTTTGGACCGACGCGATAAGTACTCCTTGTCAGGATGATTAAAAAGAACCGGCTCATTTTCGAGTAATTGGAAAGCTCTCTCGGCCATAAGCACCTGATTATCGGGTTTGTTCCAGATACTGTCGACCGGAATAAAGCCGAATCCCTGTATAAGCGCCATTGTCTCAAGCGCCTCTGCCGAAACCACATCCGGAGTCGACGATAATACATAAGGGATCGTCGGCATCCGGTCGCTCGTCCATGACCAAAGACCTCGAGCCAGCAGTACATTGGCGCTGTCTTCAACTCCTTTACCTTCTTTTTGCAGTTCGCTGCTGAAACCGAAGTCGGAAAAAATCACCGCCTCACGCTCTTCCAAACATCTGTCCAAAACCGGTATGTCTTTATCGGTCACTGGCACAAATCCCTTCTCTTCGGTATTTTTTAGTGATTTGATTCTCTCCGGGTGAAGAAGTGTTTCGGCATCGCAATGTCTGACAGTCAACGTTTCGGCTACCTGATCGGTGGGCAACAGCTTGGGATCATCCGGCAAAGCGTCATAAGGCGTCTTCAACGGATACTCACCGGTTGCCTGAAAATACTTTGTCTCTTTTTCAGACAAGGAAGACATTGCTTCTTGTCTACTCCTGACTATCTCTTTATAATAGTTGAGTCTGTTTTTTATAAGATCCGGAGATATTGGTTTGGATAAAAACTCTTTGAAAGAAGCTGGAGGATAGACCGATCTGTCTCGTGCTTCTGTCATCTTTTATTTTTATTTTAAAACAAGATTATATCATTTTTTTCGAATGATAAAATATATTAAGTATGGTTTTAGCCCTTTTGGGATTTTTTGTCTGGAAGACCGTTGATATTATAGTCGGCTTATCTTTCCCAATATTTATTCCCTATCTTGGTTTTTTTCCCTACAAGGAAACGCTTTCGACCGTCTTTCATCTGCCGCCGTGGATCTATAGTTGGGCTAACTTTGACGGGATTCATTATATTTTAATAGCCTTGAACGGCTACTCTCAATACGAACAGGCTTTTTTTCCCTTATATCCTTTGATGATCCGTTTTTTCAATCCCTTATTAGGCAATAACCTTTTATTAACTGGGCTTTTCATATCGAATCTTTCTTTTTTCTTAGGACTTTATCTTATCGTACGGTCTCTTCCGGAGACACCGTTAAAAAAGAGATGGTTCTTGGTTTTTTTGCTTGCCTTTCCCACTTCTTTTTTCTTCGGGGCGGTCTATACCGAAGGGCTTTTTTTTCTCCTTTTTGGCCTGTTCCTTTTTCTGGTCAAAAAAAAATATTATTTGTTGGCTTCGCTAACGGCCCTTATCGTCTCGTTGACCCGTCTTGTCGGAATCTTTATCCCGATAATTTTATTTTTTGAACTTTTCCGACAGACGGTTGTCTCGTTTCGTAAAAAAGATTGGCTACAACTCGCCTGCTATGCGCTTTACGTAACGATCCCTTTTTTCGGCCTTCTGGTTTACTGTTTTTTTCTTTGGCAAACCACCTCGGATCCGTTTTTTTTCTTTAGCTCGCAACCTATATTCGGGGCTCACCGATCGACTCATTTGATACTGCTTCCTCAGGTATATTTCCGGTATTTTAAAATATTCATTACCGCCCGTCCCAACTTCCAGTACTTTATCTCCCTGATTGAGTTTTTCTTTTTTACCTTTGTTTTTTTGGTCCTCCTCTTTGACCTGTACAAAATAACAAGGAACAGGAAAATAAACCCCGGTCGATTGAGCCTGAATATTTTTTCGCTTATCAACCTTTGCCTGCCAACGCTCACCGGCACTTTTTCCTCTATCCCCCGCTATGCCCTTTTTTCGTTATCGTTCTTCATTTTTCTCGCCGGAATAAAAAACAATACGGTAAAATTAATCATTGCCGGCATTTTTTTTTGGCTTCATATTATGATGCTCGGCTTTTTTATCCAAGGTTATTTTGTCAGTTGATTTATGAACAGATTGCCCTTTTTCCAGCGCGGTCATCGAGGCGGCATAAAGTTTGACCAGGGCCTGGAAAACTCCCATCTTTTTTTACTGTCAGGATTCTTGTTTTTCGTACTGCTCTCATTTCTGGGTCTGTCCCTACGGCTTTTCCAACTTACGATAGTAAAAGGGGCCTATTATCGCCAACTGTCCGAACAAAACCGGATTCGCGAACTCATCCTCGAGGCAAAAAGGGGGACGATTATCGACCGGAAAGGATTTATCATCGCGGAAAATATCGCTCCCGACAATAAAAAAAACGATGAGAGAATGGCTTCAAGGAGGATCTATCATCTTCCTGAGGCTATCGCCCATATTATCGGATACCGCCAAACGGCTGACGCCAACGATTTAAAAAACGACCCTTGTCTAAATAAACTTGATCTGGGCGATAAAACCGGTAAAAAAGGTGTTGAAAAATTATTCGATTGTCAACTCCGCGGCTACCATGGCAAAAAACTGATCGAGGTAGATGCTAAGGGAAAATATCTTAAAACGCTGTCGATAGTTATGCCGCAGGAAGGCGATAAAATTCAACTGGCTCTCGATCTTGATCTGCAGAACAAAACCTACGAGATGATAAAAGACAAGAAAGCGGCGGTTGTCGCCGTCAAACCTCAAACAGGCGAAATCCTCGTATTTGCATCGTCGCCATCATTTAATCCGCAAGATTTTGAAGATAATAATTCACAAAAGATAGATCAGTACCTGACCGATAAAAACAAACCATTGTTCGATCGTATCAGCGAAGCCGCTTATCCGCCCGGGTCGATATTTAAGATCGCTTTGGCCGCCGGCGCCCTTGAAGAAAAAAAAATTGACGACAAGACTGTTTTTGAGGATACGGGCGTAATCACGGCCGGACCGGCCAAGTTCGGCAACTGGTACTTCCTCCAGTACGGAAAAACTGAGGGGATGGTCGACATAACCAAGGCTATCCAAAGATCAAACGACATATTTTTTTATCGGGTCGGCCAACTGCTTGGACCGGACAGAATCAAAAGTTGGGCCGAAGAGTTCGGATACGGCCAACCGACCGGGTTTGGTTTGAACGAGACCGAAGGACTTTTGCCTTCGACCTTCTGGAAAGAGGAGACTCTAAAAGAATCCTGGTATCTTGGAGACACTTACAACTACGCCATCGGTCAGGGATATACCTTGGTCACCCCTTTGCAGACGGTCGCGGCTACGGCTTCTGTCGCCAACAACGGTTATCTGTGCCAACCTCAGTTTCTGAAAAACCCAAAAAGCAAGTGTCGCAAACTTCCTCTTTCCCAAAACACTTTAAATCTTATTCATAAAGGTATGGTTGAGGCCTGCGCTCCCGGCGGTACCGGATGGCCTTTTTTCCAATTCGGGATCATGAAAAAACAACCGTCTTTAAAAACCGCGACTCAATCGGCTGTTATAACCGGACTTGCCGACTCTGGCGATGCCACCGCCTCCGGATTGTTCCAACCGATTTCGGTTGCCTGCAAAACCGGTACGGCCGAATCCCACGTACCGTCTGGGATATCTCATGCCTGGTTTACCGTCTATGCCCCCTCGGAAAATCCGGAGATCGCTTTGTCCATCATAATAGAAGAGGGAGGACAAGGGTCTGATGTGGCCGGCCCAATCGCCCGCGATATATTAAAGGAATATTTTGGGCGGTCGGAATAAACATACGTTTAAGAAGCTAACGAGCAGCAAAACCTGCATAATCGCCGAAGTTAAGATGTCCTATTTTTTTTGGCGAAAAACCAAGGATCTTTGGGACTGTAAAAACCCTCTCCGTAATATAAGGTTTTTCTTTTTGCCAAACGGGCTGAAGCCCGGAGATGAGTACCCTTACGACAACAAAATCGATATTCGGTAAAGAAAAATTAACCGCAAAAATATCCATATTCTGTTTCTTCAGCAATGAAATACATTTGTTTATGTTGGCTTTTATGTCGGAGTTTCTGTAATCTTTAATCTCATCAAACCTGACTACCTTTCCCGGCTTAACATAATGTTCCGTATTTTTGTTGAGCCATCTTTTCCCGGCGGCAAATTTTGGAAAAATCTGGATCGCTTCTGTAACCGTCCTCGATAAGGCGATATCTTTATCCAAATGGGAAGAGACCGAATAGGAATATCCGTTACGATCACCTACCCTTCCTTTGATAAACATCCCAAAAGTCGGGATATCGTTCGTATTCAGGATATACTTAATCCGATAAAACAGATTCGACCGGTCAAGATCGTCAAGCAAACGTGTCAATTTTTGGTCTTTTACGCTTGCCAAATCAATATCGGGCATAACTATTTCGTTAAGGTCAGCGATCATATAGATATCCCTTTCCACCAGTTCCAATATACCGTGCAAGACTGCCTCTTCCATACAGTTGCCCGAAGCAAGACCGTTGCTGCCGACATCGGCATAAGACACGAAATCCAAAGGCAGTAGACAGTTAGTGTTCTGCGTCAACGACCAGGCCTTGATCCACTTAATTTTTTTCAAATCAGAGTAGCCTTCTGTCGGAATACGGAATTTTTCCGGAGGAACGGCAATGCTTTTTAGCTCTTTATAAGATCCGATAATTATTTTTTTGAAAGGGTCACTTGCGGCATAACTGGCGCAATATCTCTCAATTGCCTCCATGACGGCGCTGTTTCTGTTTTGGTATAGGCTAAGACCCTTGCCGGCAGTGACCAAATATTGGCCATATCTTGAGGGATCGTTTGAAAAGGCCTTAAAATTATATTGATTGCGAATAGTGTTTTTATAACGTATTGTTTTTGATATTACGCCGACATGGCTGATATATTTTTTCGCCCTTAACCAAGTGTCTTTTGCATGGACGACCCTTAATCCGTTTTCAAAAAACAACGCTTTACGATGTTTCAGTTTTATTTTCTCAGACGTAAAATAACACCCAGGACAACATGTCGGATCTTTTATAATATCAATTTTCCTTATTTTTCCCCTTGCCAGATCAATACTGACTATCTTGTTTTTCAGGGAATTGTCACCGGATAAGAATATGGCTATGACGTTGGCCATATTGACCGCAAATAACTTGTATTCTATCTCTGTTGGTTTGGGATCAGGCAGCCTGAAGATGTAATCTTTTTTTTCAATAAAACTGTTTTCTTTTAATCTTTTTCTGTAACAATTCAGGCAGGAAGATTTGCCGTCGAACACAAAAGGTCCGATATCGATACGTCTGTTGCCAAAATCAAGATTGTAAAATATCCATTTGGTCTTTGGAAAAAGACGGCGGCATCTGTTAAACAAAGCCAATAATTTTGTGCTGATGAAAGGGCTTATTACCAGGTCCGATCTTTTTATGGTCTTTATGGTTTTGCCTATCGACGAAGAAGCATCAATCGGAGTTAAATTCTTGTATCCGTGTCCCGTCAGTAAACCGGATATGATTCTGTCTCTTTCCTTCTCCCATAAAAAGGCAATCGACGGATTCTCTTCGATAGGACATCCTTTGCCTACTCTCTTCCTTAAGACAGGCATTTTGCGTTCCGGATTGGTTCTCTGGTTCAAGAAGCCTTCTTTGTCAAGCAAATAAGTTATCTCCAATATGTCTTTATCCGAAACCAGAGTCGCTCTGGATATCTTTTTGACGGTATGTTTGCCATCCATTAACCGGACTATGTCACAAACCGGTAGATCTTTATTTATGGTAACTGTTTTACCTGTCGGCAGTTGAGTCAATTCCTCTGTTATCTTCGAATACGCCAGACTGAAATTACGGCTTACCGCTGGCTTAAGGAACAAAAACAAATCGTCTCTTGGCATAAAGTTTTTTTTCATACCGATAGATCCATCTGATATAATTTTTACGATGTCTTTGTTACGGAATAGTCAGAAAATTGGTCTTTTCGATCATCTTTATTATACAAAGATTAAAAAATTCCAGGTTATCTATAACCCCTATTCTTATAAGAAACCGGCCGTCGTAGAGATCGGTTTTTTTAACTGGATCAAAAACTTCCTCAAAGGAGAACTTACCGTTAATCAGATAACGGCCAAAAACCAAATTTTCGACAAGAAGCAGATGCTTGGCTGGTTGGATTACCTTTTCGAACATGATTTATTGAGCGTCGGCGGAGAAAAAAATCACCTGTTTATAAACCCTTTGTCCAATCCGGAAAAAGCTTCTTTCTGGGTAGATGTCACCAACCAATGCAACTTCCGTTGCTCATACTGCTATATCGACAGAAAAAAGGAGACGATAGACCCGAATAAGTTTAAAGATTTGTTTGAAAAACTGATCGCTTCGAAGAAGGAATATCCATTTAACGAAATCGTTTTTGTTTTAGCCGGAGGGGAACCACTTCTTTTTTTCGATACCCTTAAGAATCTAATCGGGACAATCGAAGCACTACAAAAAAAATATCTGAAAATATTGAAAATACAGACTCTCATTATTACCAACGGCAGTTTGCTAACGGAAGAAAAGGCAAAATTTTTCCGAAAAAACAAAATAAGGATAGCCATATCCCTTGATGGAATAGAAGAATATAACGACCAAACAAGAAAATTTATCGACGGAAAAGGCACTTATAAATACATTTTAAGGGGAATCGATATCGCCAAAAAGTACCGGATACTAAGCAACGTTATCGTAACCGTATCCTCGAAAAATATACTCCACCTTCCCCGTTTTGTGTCTTTTCTGCTAGCTCAAAAAATTGGTTTTCAACTCCAGTTTTATAAAAAAACCACCCGATTCTGCCTTGATATGCCAATCGTCTTTGACAAAAAAACAATCGGCGCTTATTTAAAAGCCATTAAGGTCGTCTACGACTATTATCTGTTAAACCAAAAAACCTACAATCTCCCGATATTCCTTGACAGCGGCAAAGCTCTTCTGTTTACCAGTGAATATGGATGTGCCGCAGGATACAATTATTTTACCATCACTCAAAACTGCGAACTGAAGGTCTGTCCTGCTTCAGATATTAAAGTCGATTTTACAAAAGTACCTGATTTTATTTCTTCCCTTAGGAAAAAAAATAAGGCATTCATTCAATATTCCGTGGACACCCATCCGATCTGCAAAAAATGTTTATGGAAATATGCCTGTAAAGGCGGATGCAAAATGGAGAACCTTGTAAATGGCTATACTAAAAAAGCGCCCAATATCTGCGCTTTTTACAAAAAAATGCTTCCCTATATGATAAAACTTGAGGCAAAAAGCTTGATAGAAAGCCATAAGTAATCTATTGACATCGCGCGAGACCTTTCTTAAACTAAGAATATGAGACTTATCAACAAAGTCCTTGTTGGGAGTTTTATCCTACTTCTGGCGGTGATCGCTTATGAATTCAAATTATATTATTTGACTCCCGGCGCAAAAACAAAAGATGCCCGGCTTTATTCATTGAATACGGTCAAAGAACAGTCAAAATTTTTTGATTGGTTATATAACAACAACCTGATCACCAGATCTAAATTTGAAGTGGACAAAGACGGGCTTCCTCTCATCACCAACGATACCGAAGGATCTATAAAATCTTTAAGCCTCAACAAGAAACAAGAAGGAAACGATGAGGTTCTTTTAGCGCTTCAAACCAAAAGTGGTCTGGTCAACTTCGTTTTTCCCGCCAATATGCTTGAGTTCTACACCAAAGAAAGAAAGCTTGTCCATATGGATTCGATGGCAAAAGAAGAAAACGTCATCGTACACGAAGTATTCGGGCTAAATAAAAATACGATCGTTCCTCTTAATATCAAGATCGTGAAAAACTAGCCAATTCAGGGCCAACAATTTCCGCAGCCGCACGCGTCTTTGCAAGTAGCGTAAACGTTCATAAACTCCATAAAGTCATACCTTTTTTTCAACAAAAAAATTTTTATTTTTTTCTGGGTGATCCTGGGAGATTGATACTTTTTCATTATTATATTAAAAAGGATAGCAGATTTAAAAAATATTTGTCAATAATAAACATGGCGTTTTTTATATTTTTTCTTTGGAAAAATACGACTTGATACTTTCGGTACTTTTTTTGGAAAATGACAATCGGAAAAATCTTTTGTTAAGTTTCGCAATAAGCTTTATTATTTCTTTTTTGTTGTTGTCGAAAGATATCTGGCGATTAAGAATATCGAAATAACGGTCTGCCTCCGTCATATATATTTTTTGTACCGAAAACGACACCGCTTTTTTAAGTAAAAACAGTCCGGCGACAGGATATGGTTTATTGGTTTTTTCATAAAGGTTTTTTTCTGGATAAGGAACCTGATACAGGTAAAATCTGCCTTTATGAATTTTGATTATAGCCATATCGTCACATAACGGAACAAAATCCTTTTTCAGCATCTTGACTATGGTGGATTTCCCGGCGCCGTTATCGCCGATAAATATTTGGGCTTTGCCTTTGACAAGGAAAGCCGATGAATGCAAAAATACCAGTTTTTTCCCGTACAGAAAGTTGAAAATAACTGTCTTCAGGAAAAAGTGGGATTGTAACCTGCCCATGTTGACGGAAGTTATTATTTTATTGGGAGGCAGTTTATGATAAAGACTTATATAAGTATGGTTTTTTATCCTGGTGGCGCGGAATATATATTGTTTTCTCGCCTCGATCAAAAGATCGGGGTGGAGACACTCATCTGTCAAATATGCCTTATACTTGTCAGTCAGCACCCTTTTTAACGGACAGTCTCCTCCTTCAATAGTAATTTGGATGGTATAGTCGACTATTCTGAGGAAAAATCTTGTCATGTCTTTGCTAACGAAATGATATTGGTATTGATTATCCTTTTTGCCTCTAACTTGATAGCCAGAGGAAGCATCTTTTTGAATATATAGCAACGAGGCGGAATGCTCCGTAACTTGTCGTATTTAAGCATCTCCAACCTGCATCCTCCTTTGCACAAGTATCTCCATAAACATTTTTTGCAGATCGGATGGGTGTCCACGGAATAATCAGTAAACGGGGCATTTATTTTTTTAATATCTCTGATAAAGTCTTCGGTTTTGTCGTAAGGGATTTTGACTTCGGAGGCCGGACATACCTTTATCTGGCAGTCGGGAGTTATCGTAAACTCCATGTTTCCCGCAGCACATCCCTGTTCGCTTATGAACATAGGCTGATATTTGTCGTTTAAAGGATTGGCCGTCTCGTTTTTTTGATCCATTTCTCCGTACATCCTGTATACCGTTTTGATGGCTCTTAAGTAACTGGCTGATGTTTTTTCATCGATTTTCACTGGTTTTTCATGACAGTGTTGGTTGACTTCCTTATAGAATTGAAATTGGAATTTGATTTTTTGTTTCAGAAGATAAGAGGCAAAATCCGGGAGATGTTCAATGTTTTTTGCCGTTATCGTTGCGGTAATGTGGCTTAAAATATTATGTTTCCTGGCTATCTCTATTCCTCTTTTGATAAGGGGGTACGTTGGTTTTCTCCCATAGATGAATTTACGGGTAAGATCGTTGTATCTGCCTATACCGTCAAGTGAAATATTCGTATTTATTTTGTTTTGTTTCAAAAATATGGCTATATCGTCTGTCAGTAATGAAGCATTGGTAATTATTTTTTTCTCTATGGCTATTTTGTTTTCCGTTTTTTTTTGGAAAATATCTATCTCGGCAGCGATCTTCTTTAGAGTTGAAAAATACATCAAAGGTTCCCCTCCGGAAAAAATAAAGACAAGTTTTGTAAAACGATATCTACGTCTCAGTTTGATTAGTCTGGACAATAGTTTCCGAAACGTATCAGGGTCTATTATTTCTTTTTTCCTGTCGACAAAACAGTAAGTGCACTTGAAATTGCATTGGTTTGTGATATCAATCCAAAATACCAACTGTTTTTTGCTTACATTTGGATCGTAATGGAAATAATTTTTTTTGCCTTCTTCGCTGATCAAGTCATACTTGAACAAGTTGTCAAAAATATCTTTAATGTCATTTTTATTTAACTCGGGGAATCTGTCGGCAAACAAAATAATCGAGCGTCCGTAGGTTAATTTCTTTCCCAGTATGTCCTTCAACGCCAAATATATATTTTTTGCCAGCACCAGCTGACCCTTGTAGGAAAAAGGGTTATAGATTACTTGATAATCGCCTAACGAAGCCGTATATAGATGATCAAAAAGACCGATTTTGTTTTTAAGCTTTTTGTTTAAAACCATCGGTTTTTCATTATAACCAATTTTTTATCTTTGTTTTTGTTATCTGAATATAATTTATTATAATGATTCAGTTATTTGGCTTATCTGAACAAATGAAAAAAAGGGCAATCTTGGTTTATATCTCCACTTACGAAAAAGAGTTGCACCCAGCGATTTTTACCTTAAAGGCCTACGCCCTATTCCATTCGAAAGAAGACCTGACTATAAAAACAAGGGTAATCAAACCTGGACGGATTAAGATGATGGCAGGAAAACCTTACGAGGACATATCCGGAAAACAATCCGACTTAATCGTCGACAGCATCTTGAAAGAAAAGCCTTTATTTGTCGGTTTTTCAACTTACGTATGGAACATTCGCTTAACTTTGAAGATTATCAAACTACTGAAAAAAAAGCAGCCTTCGTTACCGGTTATCGTCGGAGGTGCCGAAGCTACCTATAACGCGAAAAAACTTATTAATGATTATATAGAGATTGATATAGCCGCCCTTGACGAAGGCGAAGAAACATTTGTTGATTTGATCAAATACTTTTCCCATCGCAAAAACAACCTCGGGCTGATCAAGGGAATCGTCTTCCGGGAAAATAAAAAAATAGTCGAAACGGAAAAAAGACAACCGTTGGATCTGAAAAGAATACCCTCTCCATATCTTATGGACTTAATAAAAATAAACAAAAAACAAACCATAACCATGGAGACATCCCGAGGCTGTCCTTTTAAGTGTGCCTATTGTTCTTATAATATGTTCAGTTATGCCCATCTGCGGTTTTTTCCTTTAACAAACGTAAAAAAAGAGTTCGTCTATATTCTTAAACGTAAACCGAAGAGAATATATGTGATCGACGATAATTTTAACATCTATGAACCAAGGGCAAAAAAAATATTGTCGACAATAACGCGCCACAATCACAAAACCATGATTACCCTGTTTATAAGGGCGGATGTTTGGCCTATCAAAAAAACCCTAGCCGCAAAACTGGCCAATCCCCGTTTTTATCTGGCTATCGGAATACAATCGCTAAATACGAAAACTCTCGCCGGGGCAAAAAGAATGCACAATACCGATGTTTTGAATAAAAATATTCAGCTCCTTATGGAACAGGGGGCCAATTTAATCCCTCAATTCATCATCGGCCTTCCGGGAGACAAGTATGATGATATCCTTTCAGCGATAGATTGGGCTTTTTCCGTTAGGCCTTACGACATCATGTTGCAAACATTGAGGATCAATCCGGGAACGGTATATGAAAAGGATGCCAAAAAATTCGGCATAACCTACAAAAAAAACCCTCCTTACACTATTTTCCGGACAAACACCATGTCGGAAGGAGAACTAAAAAAGTCGGAAAGGACAGCCCAGACGTTTCAATTCCTTTACAGAAGAATCTCCTATCGGAAAAAGATGTTGGCCTTTTGCAAAAAAACCAATCTACCGATCTCCGTACTGCTAAAAAAACTTTGCGACCTGAACCCCTATAGCGTAATTTTTTTGCCGAAAAACAAAATTTTGAAAATGATTGACTACGAAACCAATCAAATCAAAAATAATTATGACCGACTTCATAAAAAAAAATAGACGAAAAAGATTTTTTGTCAAAGCCGAAGGCAACAGTATGCTTCCCCTTCTCAAATCAGGGGATATCGTTTATTACGAAAAGATAAAATTCGAGCATATTAAGATTGACGATTTGGTCCTGTTTTATAAAAAAGACCAGTATTTTACCCATCGGGTTATCTACAAAACGAAGAAATACCTGATCACCAAGGGTGACAATAACCTTATCAGCGACGGAAAAATTTACCCTGACAAAGTTATGGCCAGGGTTGTTGACATAAAAAGAAACGGGCAGATATTCAACGTTGAAAACCTGTATTTGATCCAATCGAGTTTTTATATGGCCGAACTGTCAGATCTCTGTGAAAAATTAACCGACAGAGGGATTGAATATGCGATCATAAAAGGTTTGCCGCTGCATCTTTACTATGAAAAACACCACCCGAGAAGGATATATGCCGACTGCGATTTTCTGATAAGGAAGTCACAATTTTCTGATTTTGATCGTCTGCTTAAAGATAAAGGCTTCGTTATGGTCGACGGTGGACTTTTGTTGCCTGTTTTTGAGCGTATAAAACAGGCTAAAGACGATCTCATTTATACAAAAAAACATGGCCGGTTTGACATAGTCTTGGATGTTCATTTCGAACCGGAGTTCACCAATACGAGAATCGGCAACATCGAAGCTTTCTATCCGGGAGAACTACTGAAAAGCTTATCTCAAAAATTTTTATCCTCAAAAAAAAAGATAACCATTAACGATAATGATTTTTTTATACTTGACGACGATGTATTAATCATATATCTCCTGCTTCATCTGTTTAATCATGGTTTCAAAGGAACATATAGGATCAATTTTATCGACAGGGTTATCAGGAAAAACCGTCTGGGAAAAAACGGGTGGCTTAAGGTATTGGCTTTTATAGAAGAATACCGATTGAATAATTTTGTCGGGCCAGGCTTTGCCTTATTGAAGAAATACTACCAAACTCCCATACCGGATTTTTTCTTAAAAAAATTGTCAACCCCGCCGGGGTTGTTAAAAACAGTGTCAAAAACTAACATATACATAAATTACCGGGCGCCTGATGAGATACTAAAAAACTCCCTGGGCGAGCGCTTTTGGACTCTTTTCCGGTTCTCTCCACAGCCCCTATGGAAAAAAATTACGGCCTTTTCCGATATTAAGAGTATTTTAGCCGGCATATTTACTGTCGGAGTAAGAGCATGGTATTACCTAAACTACCGAATGACTAAAAAGAAATGAGGATTTTTTTTTTGAGCATATCTGCCAAAAGGAGACCATAATCTTTTTTTGCCTTTGTTTCTTTAATCCCATACTCTTTTACCATGGCTTTGATTATTTTATCGTCTTCCCATTTGGCCTTGATTTTGTTGAATATGAAAGAGGCGGTTTCGTTAAACGTATAAAGTATAGACTTTTCCCCGTCGAAGATAACCGTTTTGTCATCAAGTTTCTGGGTAATCAAACCCTTATTGACGCGGTATTTCATAGCAAAATTATAAATCACAAATCACAAATCCACAATTGAAAATCAAGATGTTTGTTATTTGGTATTTGTAATTTTATCTAAAGTCAGTCGAACTATTAACCCTACCGTCATCAAAACTATTTTAAGATCATAAAAAAACGATTTTTTTTCGACGTACTCCAAATCAAGAGCCATCCATTTGGCAAACGATAAGCTATGGGCTCCGCTGACGATCCAGGATGACGTCATGCCGGGCAGGACGGAAAACCTTTTATCATATTTTTTTGGGACTTTAGCGGCTTCGTCAATCGGAAGCGGCCGCGGCCCGACAAAGGCCATCTCCCCTTTTATGATGTTGACCAATTGAGGAATCTCGTCAATGGCCATATGGGATAAAAATTTACCCACCTTCGTATAACGGGGATCGTGGCGGATCTTAAAAACAGGCCCGTCGGCCTCATTCTGATTTTTGATTTTGTGCTTTAGGTTTTCGGCATCTTCTACCATCGTCCTTATCTTGTAGATGATAAAGCTTTTCTTGTCTTTGCCGGCCCTTTTTTGCCTGAAGATAAACGGACCTTTGGAAGTAAGTTTGACAGCGGCATATAAAACCAATAATAAGGGCAAAAAAAATATGAATATGACTAGGGCAAATAATCTTTCCATAAAAATTTTAAATCACAAATCCACAATTGAAAATCAAATAGCAAAACTCAAAACGTTTTGAATTTGGAATTTTATCATTCAATTGATGTTTGTTATTTGGTATTTGTAATTTGGAGATTATACTATTATAGTATAATGCGCTTATGAAGCTTGGCAAAACCTCCAAAAAAGCTTGGAAGTTCCTTATTAAAAACTACTTTATTGTAATCTTTATCGCCTGTATCGCTTTTGTCGGAGTCGTCTCTGCCTATAAGATGTTTTTTTCAAAACCAAGTTACGTTTATGTCAAAGTGAAGGTCGGTCAAGGTCTTTGGTGGGCCAGTACCCAAAAACCGAACATCTGGTTTGTCAACGCCTTAAAAGATATCAAAGAAGAAAAGGATCTGTCAGGCAAACCGACTGTCAAAGTCCTGAAAATAGAGTACTATCCTTCTATCTACCAAAGCGGGTACTTGGGACAATACGACGTTTATATTACCGCCATGCTCAAAGTGTCCCAGTTGGGCAAATCGGGCAAATACAATTTCAACCGCTCAACCATCGGCATCGGAGCACCGATTGATTTTGAGTTTTCCAAGGTCCAGTTCAGCGGTACGATCACCGAACTAAGCGAGCGGCCCCTTAACGAAAACTATATCGAAAAAACCGTCTATTTGACCAAAAAATACGCTTCCCAGCTTGAGTATCAGGATATTAAAGTTGGAGACGAGTACTCTAACGGACAAGAGGTGATTTTCAAAATACTTGAAAAATCAGCCGGAGACATAAACGAATTAAATATCATTGACAGAAGCGACTCAGAAACCGTCGATCTTTTGTCTGAAAAAAGATTAACTATCTTTGTCAAGGCAACGATAAAAGTCAAAAAAACTGACGGCAAACTTATTTTTGCCGAAGAGCAAATGGTCGTTCCCCAAAATAGATTTATCATCTCTACGGAAAACTTCGTTTTTAAAGATTTTTTTGTCTCAAAAATCGAGTAAAATAATGGATAATGGAAGCATTATCGGAACCGGCAAACAAGGTTGAGACAACCGCCTTCAGGTCACGACAAACGAAAATTGGAACCTATCTGAATGGCCTGCAAAACGAAAAATCCGGTACTCAATCTTTTTCTCTTTCCTTCAAAAACGCTACTGAAAAATACAAGGACCATACGGACACAAAAACCAAAGAGTCCCTTCAGGATCATCTGGTAGCCATCCTCATCAACGAAAAAAGAGGTATTTTCCAAAAAGAGGGAAAATCGGGTTATGACTTCGAAAAGGAGAGACGGCAGATTGACGCAATCATCTCCATACTTGAGGGCCAACACGTTCATATGGGCACCGGCGAAGGCAAAAGTACCGTCGTCCTTCCGATTGCAGCTATCGTTGAGGCTTTGACATCCGACAAAAAAGCTGTCATCCTCTCTAGCGCCAATATGACCTTGGTTGACGAATTAAGGCAAAACACTGCTACCCTTCTCCGGTCTCTGGCTGACAAAACCGGCGTTTTCGGATTTGATTTGACGATCCCGGAGATACCGGCGGAAAAACGGCCCAAGATAGACGAACTGACCAACCGACCCATATTCAAAACCATGATTAAAGAGGCTTTGACCGAAGGGACATACTCCGAACAAACTAATCAGGATTTTCAGGTGGATTTTTTCAACAATGCCGAGCCCGGAAAACGCACCAATATTTTTGAAGGCAATGATGGTTCTGTTCCGAGAATTGCGTTTGTCAGCCACCGCCAGTTGATCTTTGATGCCTCCGAAGACAAAAAGGTTTTCCACGAAAACTCGCCAAGGATTTTTTTTGACGAAGCCCATTCGCCTTACGATACCCGCGGCAAACCATACGAAAAAGTCGAGGGCTGCCAGTATGCGACCGCCGAAGAAATCAGAGCCTCGACCTTATTATGGTTTACCGACTTCTTGACCGCCAAACAACTGACGGACAAGGATTTTTATTTCGAATCGGGACGGCGGTATGTCAGAGAAGAGGCGGTCGCAAGAATAAAAGATGGACTGCTACACCCGGAAGCAAAATATTTTAACGAGGCGGTCGACGCCATAAGCCGTCATATCGGCGGTCTCACCCCGGATGAAAGAAAAAAAGTGATGGCGACCCTTTCTGGTTTTATGGAATCGGGCTACCTGCCGGTTGGCAAGAAAAAAGGATACGAAGGCCTTAAACATTATATCCTAAACGTCGGCAATAATATAGGCGAGATCAATTATTATCGCAATAAAAGTTACGTCATTGACAAGGAAGGCCGACCGATAATCAGGGACAGCTATATCGACGAACTTTTGGAAAGTCACCAATATTCGCCTTTTTACCAGCTCGACATCTATGCCGCCAACAACAGATTTCATTATGTCCCCATAAACCAGTCTATTTTTTCATCGATCAAGTTCCCGACCTTCGTCCAACTGGCTGCCGATAACCTGGTCTGCCTGTCTGGGACTCTCCTTTATCCCGATCCGAAAACCGGGAAGATAAGAAAAAGTTCATTTGCCAAACTTCTTGAAGATATTACCCAAAGAAAGGTCAATCTGATTACCCATTATGACAGGAAAACGACTCCCAGGCCGGATTTTTTCGAGAATGAGGACGAGGTTAACTCAAAAACCGCCGACCTGATAAGGCAAGACGATAAGCCTACCTTGGTAATCAACTATGAGGGAGTCGAACAAGCCTACGCTACTTACAAAAGTATTACCGACGGCCTGAACGATGAAGAAAAAAATAAAATCGTGTATCTTCCCCCTAAACCGTCGTTGCCCGACGAACTGGCCGAATATAACAGATTGCTTCAACTATATACCGTCGATCTGGCCGAAAACAGGATAAAGGCGATCGTCTCCTCCGGAGTCGTCGGTACCGGCATCAATATCGTCAAAAAAAATGGCCAATATCCGGACCTTAAGGTAATTACCCTTAATATGCCGGAAAGCGAAATCCAGATAATCCAGGCTATCGGCCGCCGCCGGCTGACTGGCGACGATTTTCATTGGCTGATCAGTAAAAATTCTATGGAAAGATATCTCTCTTTATATGACCAGGAGCTTTCTTCCAAACTCATGGTACTGCTTGGCAAAATAGACCGCACGCTTATCCAAAACATGGTTGATGGCGCCGACACTCCGGATAAAAGGCTTAATGTCGTCCTTGAACTGCTGGCTGAACAACGCCGTAAAAATGCCGAAAACGACAATCATATTATCCAGTATGACGTTGTCTTCGAGAGAATAGGCAAAGAGTTCAAAAACAGGCTGACCAGACAGATTTTGGCCGATGCGCTTCACCTGCCGAAAAATCTGCCCCGTGAGCAGATCGCCGAACGACTGATGAAAACTCCGGAGGCCTCAGATATCGATTTCGTCGATAAAGTCCTGGTTAGGGCAGCCGGTAAAGAGTTCAAAAACACGGAGGAATGGTACGATTTTGTCTCCGGCGACCTGTCTCCCCTTTTCGGACTGCCCAGCACCCTGTCGGAGGAGATATTTGACCGGCTTTCCACCGCTCCAAAACCGTCTTCGTACGACTTCATCAGCCAGATGATGATCGATGTGGTTTTTAAGGAAGACCGCGCCACCGGCGAAGACTGGCTGACCACTGTCGCCCGCAACTGGTACAACGCCAATAAACAAAGAGTAATCGAGTTCATGAAACTCAAATATTTCGGCGGCCAAATAGATAGCGGGCTCAAAATCAATCTTGTTCCTGTTCCTGACGGAATAACGGTTAAGGCTGAACCTGTAGGTGACAAACTGCCGCTTCCCGACCGGCAGAGAATCGGGCAACCGGTCATCCTGCAGTATGACTCAAAGGGCCAAAACCTCAATCTTTGCGGATTATCGTTTAACAACCTATACTATTTGTGTGGAACCGGAGATAAAATCCATCCTTTGATATCTACGGATACCGTAGGCTTTTTTGATTTTTTGCCTGTTCAAAACGATAAAACAAGTGCTATACTGGTTTTTAAAGGCAATCAGGACACGGACCGTGGTTGATAAATTACCATGTATATAGTAAAATACTATATAATCATTTATGTCCAGCGATCGCGGTAGAGAAATTGTTGGCTCTTCGGATCGGGCAGTAATCACTGCCAAAGATTTAAGTAGACTGGCTCTCCCCACCATAGGGGCAATGACCGAACTTTTAGCTGCCTGCAATTCGGTTAACGCCGCCACTCCCGCAGAAAACCGTCCACAAAATAACCAGGAAAATCCGGCCACACAACCGGGCCAGAATCAGAATCCGTCTCAACCGGAAACCCAGATTACGGTACCACCAACGCCTGCTCCCGAAGAATCACCGACGCCTTTTGCTATGGACAGTTCGGCTCAAAGCGAAATAGGCGGCTTGTATTTCGGATCGTATACCAATCCTGATGGTAATAAAACCATTATTGAGGCGGTCGACGGTGGCATATTTGAAATCAATAACCCCGGTTATCAGATGGCGGTTCTGGCAAGCGGCGCCAAAGAGACTCCGTACAACGACCTATATAGACAGGAAAATCCTCAGCTGCCTGCAGGTTTTAAGGTCGACGGCAGCTATTTTGATGCCCAAAGCACCAAAGGCGGCACCGTCGGTAAAACTCCCCAAGGGATCGAGGTTAAACTTATAGATAATCTGTGGGTTGATCCTGAAGGAAAGGTATTCAACCCATATGTAGTCAATAAAGAAGGCTCCCTTTTCGGTTTTCCGGCTCTTTTTGTCGACTCAAAAGACAAAAAACAGCCGCCGACCCTGCTTTTCGGTCTGGTCGACAACGACGGCAAGCTTATCTCCAAACCAAGACCGGCCTTTTTGACCCCCACCGAAGAAGCCAAATTACACGGCTTTAGCGGAGAAGCAAGCAAAATAGGGATAACCAAGGAAGGAATCGTCAAGGTCACGGAGAAAGACACCAATACAATCAAATTCCTTTCTTTCTTCCGAGAACCGGCCAATACCGAACTGGCCGCTCCGGATGTCGCTTTGGTTGAACAGGCGGTCAATCCTTTTGCCAATGCCTTTGGGTTAGACGAAGCTAAAAAAACCCAAGTTATGGCTGAGATAATAAAACCTGAGAATATACGCACTTTAACCGGTGCCGACGGCCAGACCTTCAAAGTCGCCGTCACCAACGACGGATATCCGCTTATGATAGCTACGCAAAATCAAGAAACGGGGATGTGGAGCGGGTGGAAGAAAGTTACATTAAAAAAACTATTTGAAGAAAATAAAATAAATAATGGAACTGAATTTACAGGTTGGTGGCTTGATAATACTAAATGGCAACAAATAGTTAGTGAACAATTTAATTTAGCCACCATAGATTATGGGATTTATTGGAAAGAAATTGAACCAGAACAAGGCCAATTTAATTATTCGATAGCTGAAGAACAAATAAAATTAGCTAAAAAGAATAATATGGATATAAGAGGAATGGGGTTAGTCTGTCAAACTTTATATCCAGATTGGTTAAAAAACCATAATGGATCACCTGATGATTTTAAAGAAATATTAAAAAATCATGTTTATAGCATAGTATCTCATTTTAAAGGCAATGTTAACGAATGGACTGTTGTAACAGAACCATATATAAACCCCTATAGAACTAATGACGTACTGTATAAAAAACTTGGATACGATTATATTGAAATTGCATTTCAAGCTGCTAGAACCGCAGATCCTGATGCTCTACTTATTTATGAAGATACATTCAATCACACATCAAATGGAATAACTACTTCTTTAACTCATAAAATTGTCGATAATTTAAAGACTAAAGGATTAATTGATAGAGTTGGTTTAGAAATGCATATCGACGCTTCTCAACCTTTAAATAGTGAAGATATCATAAAAACAATGAAAAGCTATGGCGTTCCTGTTTCTATTACCTCTGTGGATGTTGATATGAGTAAAGTAGGAGGGAACCAACAAGAAAAATTAGTTCGTCAAGCAAAAATTTACCAAGAGTTAGTCAAAATTTGTCTGGACTCAGATGTCTGCGTTGATTTTTCAGTCTGGGGAATAGGTGACAAATATCACTGGTTAGACCAACAAAATCCCAATGCCAATCCTACACTTTTTGATGACAATCTAGAACCAAAACCCGCACTATGGGGTATGATGAAAACATTAATAGACAATCTTAACTCCTAATTTTTCTCTCTCTGTTTTATGATATTTTTATATTATGAATATAAATAGATGGTTAATTGGACTAATTATTTTATTAGAGGCAATAATAGTAATTTTTTTAAGCACAACTATCATAAAACAAAATAATATTAAAAAAATAATTTCAATAAATACTATTA
Source organism: Candidatus Roizmanbacteria bacterium (assembly GCA_012798265.1). Lineage (GTDB taxonomy): Bacteria > Patescibacteriota > Microgenomatia > UBA1406 > GWC2-37-13 > JAAZNM01. Next base: position 51,010 of record JAAZNM010000003.1, read on the forward strand.
GTAAAAATGAAGTCAAATATAAAAAAAATAACTTATTAAAATATTTTTATGAATTGGAACCAAACACCATTCAAAAAATACAAGTTGACTGGCTGAACTATAATCCTATTTATTCAATTAATTCTGATGGTCTAAATGAAAGATATAACTACACTATAGAAAAAAAGCCTAATACCTTTAGAATAATTACTCTAGGAGATTCATTTGTTTTTGGCCAATATTTAAAAACCGTAAAAGAAAACTGGTCGGAAAAACTTGAAGACAAATTAAATTTTGGAAAATACAAATGCAATAATTATTCTAATTATGAAGTAATAAATTTAGGAGTATATGGTTACGATATAAAATACTCTGTAGAAAGATTCAAAAATAAGGGAGTGAAATATAATCCTGATCTTATAATTTTTTTATTAAAAACAGATGATTTTCAAATGATCAACGATTACATTCTACCTCTTGAAGAAGAAATAACAAAAGAAATGAAAATAGATAAAAATTCACCAGAATACTATATGAAAGAAGGAGTTATCTATCCAACTTGGAATAAGGCCACAAATCTATTTATAAAAAAATATGGAAAAAAAGATATACTAGCTTATCAAAAAAAAACACTAATAGAATTAATAAATATCTATAAAAATAGAATCATTTTTATGAGTTTCCCCGGATTGGAAAAAGAATATAAACAAATATTATTAGATAGCGCTAAAAAACGTAGTAATATTTTTTTCTATGAAACTTACAATATATACGGAGATAAAAATTTAACTTTCCCCGACTATCATCCCAATCAAAAAGGTCATCTAATTATAGCTGAAAATATATTTAATTATTTAAATAAAAATAAAATTATTCCATGTAATTAAACTTGCTTATTCTATTAAAAATAATTATTAATAAAAATAATAGACCATAAAAAACATATCTTTTGAACAGCCTTTTTGGTTCAAAAAGAAAACGATACAACCACTCAAACCCTATTTTTTGCATCCATAATGGTGCTTGTTTTTTATATCCCGATATAAAATCAAATGCAGCTCCAACAGGAATGATAATCAATGGTTTTTTGATTAGTTTTGATAATTCATAACCAAATAATTCTTGTTTAGGGCTCCCCAAAGAGATAAAAATAATATCCGACTTTAAAGACTCTATTTTTTTTGCGAGATCTGCTAATTCTTTTTTTGATAAATTTCTAAATTTTGATTCCTCTTTTCCTATTATTATTAAATCTTTAAATTTATTTTTTAATTTAGCTTCTAAAGAAGATAAAACTATTGATGTATTCCCATATAAAAATACTTTGTATCGTTTTTTACTTGATAAAAGACATATTTTTTGCATTAAAATTGGGCCATAAACTCTATCATTTAGTTTTTTATCTTTTCCGTATAAAAAAGAGATTGACCATCTTACCCATTGACTATCAGGAACAAGATAATCAAACTTATTAAGGACATCATTAAGATTATTGTCATAATAAGCTCTAACTAATGTATGAGAGGCAATCGGAGAAATCAATAACTTTTTTTTTGTAGTAATAGCTTTTTTTATTTCCCCTACTAAAAAGCTATAGTCGCAAGCAGTAATATAGTTATTTATAATTTTATGTTTTCCTTTATACATCATCTTTGAAGATGTCAAAAATAATATCATCAACTGAATATCTTATATTCCAAGATGGATATAGTTTTTTAAATTTTGAATAATCTGTGATCCACCATTTGTGGTCTCCTGTTCTCGGCTTATTTTTGTATAATATTTTTGGCTTTGTTTTTGATAATTTGCTGATTTTTTGAATTATCTCCAATAACGAATGTGCATTATTCCTACCTCCCCCCATATTAAATACTTCTCCTTTTTTTGGATTTTTATAGAATAAATAAAAAGCATAAACAAGATCTTTGGCATGAATAATATCTCGTACTTGTTTACCCTTATAGCCAAAAACGATAAATTCCCCATTTTTTTTAAAGTGATTAATCATGTAGGAAAGAAAGCCTTGTTCCAAGGCTCCATTTTGCCACTTTCCCGCAACTACCCCCAATCTGAAAACCCCTGTTTTTAAACTAAAATATCTCCCATATTCCTGGACTAATAGATCACCTGACGCTTTGGACACTCCAAAAAAGCTATGTTTAGACTGGTCTATCGAAAACTTTTCCGTTATTCCTTTATAATTAATGTCTATTTTATTTAAATCGTATCTATTTTTTGATTCCTTATAATTTAGATTATTAACTAAATCTCCGTATACTTTATTTGTTGAAGTAAAAATAAAAACAGCAGTTGGACAATATTGTCTAAAAACCTCAAGTAAATTTAATGTTCCTAACGAATTAATTGAATAATCAGTAAAAGGATCTTGGGCTGACCAATCATGTGAAGTTTGGGCTGCCGTATGAATAATAAGGTCAATTTTACTATATTTTTTAAATAAATCTGAAATACATTTTTTGTTTCTGATATCAAAATCATGATGGATATATTTTCCTTTGTGTCGTTTACGTAAATATTCTATTTTTTTTTGGCTATTAGTATTTATACTAAGCATTTTTGATCGTAAGTTGTTATCTATTCCCAATACACGAAACCCTTTATCAAGGAAAAAAACTGTAGATTCAAAGCCTATTAAGCCTAAAGAACCAGTTATTAATACGTTTGATTTCATTTTTATATTAATAAACCCCTTATCCCCCAGAACATCACTTGAAATGAGGCGGGAGAGATAGGATTAAATACTCCATAGATAAAAATTGACCAAAAAGCAACAACATAAGCTTTTTTAAAAATTAGATTTGACTTCAAAAGTTTAATATCATTAATAATGAAAAAAAATAAAATAAAAATAAAAATAAATAGACTGATATATCCAGATTCAACAAGAATTGATCCAAAAATATTGTGAATGTACTCATCTGTACTTTTTTGAAGCAATATTTGGTTATTGTCAAAAATAACATTATTATTTTTAGATTCTAAATTATCATAATAATTTCCTAATCCTACGCCAAGTAAACTAACCCTACCCATTTCCAAAGAATCTTTTAATTGATCCCATCTAAAATCTAGAGATCTTATATCAGTATTTTCATTTGTTAGTAAAAGTCTGTCCATAATAGAATAACCAGCGTAATGCCGCATAAATTTGTTCGTTGATATGCTCATTATTATAGCGACTAAAATTATTGAACTTATTTTTTTAAAACCAATTTTTTTAAAAAGTAAGACAGACCCACCCAAACTAAAAAGCAACATTAACACTCTAGTTCTTATATTAGAAAAAAACGAAAAAAATAAAATTATTATAGAAATACATGAAAGGTTTAAATAACTAAATTGTTTTTTTTCTTGGAAAAAAACAAATAATAAAGGAAGTATTATCTCATCATAAGTGTCTGTATATATTTTATTATCATATAATTTAGCTATAACTAGCTTAACATGTTTTTCATAAACAAAAACACTTAGATATTTTATAAAAAAATCCTGATAGAAAATTATTATAAATTGGTACAAAAAATTAATAGTAATACTTGCTAATAAAACAATAGCAATTTGACGTAAATTATTTTTATAAAAAATAAAAGTAAAAAAAGCCAATAAAGAAATAAGCACATCTTTATAGCGATTTAAAAAGGCAGATTGGTTTATTGCAACAGATATAGTTAAAGATTGAAATAAAAATAATATAATGATTAAGCCAATCAATCTGTGATCTTTTTTATTAAACAAATTTTGATTTAATAAAAAATGTTTTACTAATTGAAAACAAAAAACTAAAATTAATAGAATTCTAGCTAATGCTTGAGTTGTAACAAAGGCGCTTTTAAAAGAAGGAATAATATAGAAATTTGGGATTTTAAATAAAAAAACACTTGATAAAAACAAATATAAAAAAAGTTTATTTACATTTTTTGACATAACTAATTTTAACAGACTATGAACATCTTGCTTGATACTCACATGTTAGAAAAACAAGAAACAGGGAATGAAAGATATTGGGCAAATCTATCTAAAACATTAAATAAGTACCAAATAAATTATAATATTGAGAATTACCCTCATAATAATAAGAATGGCTTATACCGCATTTTATTTGGTTTTAACAACGCAATAAAATTGCGTGATATAGATATCATACATGTGCAAAATTTTACTCCGTTTATAAAAACAGTTCCCATTGTTAATACTGTTCACGATTTGTGTTTCAAATATTACCCTAACTTATTCGGAATTAAAACAAAATTAGCCTTTAATTATCTTTTTAAAAGATCGTTAAATCTATCAGATATTATTATTTGTGTTTCTGAAAACACTAAAAAAACTTTAATAAAGTATTACAAAATAGACAAAAAAAAAATTTTTGTTGTTTACGAAGCTGCTGATAATTGTTTTAAACATAAAAAAAATAAAAATGAAATAAGAGATTTTTTAAATAAAAAATTTAACATTAAAAGTAATTATTTTCTTATAGTCGGAAATGTCGAAAATAGAAAATTACCTCATCAAATAATAAAAGCTTTTAACAAAATTGAAAAAGAATTTAAAAATACCAATATCGTGTTTGCCGGTCATAACAAATTAAAATTAAAAGAAAAAAATAATATCAGATTCTTAGGTTATGTTTCAGATAAGGAGCTTAATTTGCTCTATAATGGCGCAATTTCTTTAATATATTTATCTCTTTGTGAAGGTTTTGGATTACCTTTGATTGAAGCTATGACAACAAAAATACCAATTATTTGTAGTGATATTCCTGTTTTCAGAGAAATAACAAGAGATTGTGCCTTATATGTAAAAAACGTAAAAGAACTATCCTCAACTATGAGGATAGTATTAAAAAATAGAAAAATAAGAGAAAAGTATTCTTTTTTAGGATTTAATCGATCAAAGTTTTTTTCTTGGGAAAAAACAGCTTTAGAAACATTAAATTTATATAAAAAAGCATTAAAAAAATAGCCTACTTGAGATTTTTATCTTAACCCTATAGCTTGTTCAAAAATCTTGCGTAAAAATGGAGAATGAATTTGCAGATCGGCATTAATGAAGAATTCATCCAGTTTTATATGGTTTTCCTTTTCGTATACCAAGGCTTGGATTGCCATCTCAAGCTTGTCAAGCTGCCTAAATATTTTTGCCTCCAGCGTCTTTTTTTCTCTCATTTCGTCAAATATTTTTTTGTATTCGTCGTTTTTGTCAACTATTCGGAAGATTTTCATAAGTCCTGCCTCTTCCCTTTTTTCCTTAATTATCCGCTTGTCATCATTGACATCCCCTCCCCGTGACCAAACGGTGTCTCCGGTAACCACCTCGCCTAAATCATGGACAAGGGCCATTTTTATGAGCTTTTCCAGGTCTGTACCGAATAAGTCCGCCATTATAACGGCCATCAAATTCAGCTGGAACGAGTGTTCGGCGATGCTTTCGGGATTTTTTATTTTTTCCCTTTTCCAGCCTGACCGGATAACCCTTTTTGATCTGGCTATGGCAAGAAAAAAATCAAGAGCATTATCCGGGGAGATCTTTTTGGTTGGAGCTTTTGTATGACTACAAAGCTCTGTTGATTCATGTTCGGTAACGCGGCCTTGACCGGCTGTCTCTAAAAACGAATTGATATCCTGTATAGAAGTCAATCCTTGTCTTTCCAAAAATATTTTGATTATAGTGAGTAAAAGTTGCCGTCTTTTTGGTATCCGGGTATTTTTTTGCCAACGGGAGAATAGGCTATCCTCAAAAACATACCCATGCTTGGCCAAAACGTCACCAAAATCATGGAGAGTGAAAAACCCTGATCTCAAGCGGTATCTTTTGAACAAACTCCCAAAAGTTGGATTATCCATTGTTCATCGTTTATTTTTAATATTTGGCCTGTTGCGGCGAGCCGCCGCCAATATCTTTCTCAAAAATGGGTCTTGCAGGTGCAGGTCGGTCGTAACAAAAAACTCTTCCAGATCCTTATTTGATTCCTTTTCGTATACCAGAGCCTGGATCGCCATCTCAAGCTTGTCAAGCTGCCAAAAAATCTTAGCTTCTTCTGTCTTCCTTTCCAGCATATCTTCATAGATCGACTTAAACTCATTGGATTTGTTGATAATTCCAAATATTTTTAATATTCCCTCCATCTCAAGCCGTTCTTTCTGATAACGTTTCTCTATATCGATTATTTTCCCTCTTGAGCAAACAATATCGCCCGTAATCAGTTCGCCCAAATCATGGATTACCGCCATCTTGACGAGTCTCTCCTTATTGACCCCCAACTGGTCTGCCAAAAAAATCGCCATGATGCTTAATTGGAACGAGTGTTCGGCGACGCTTTCCGGATCGTTTATTTTCATCTCTGTCCAACCTGTCCTAACCAGTCTCTTTGATCGGTTGACCTCAATTAAAAATTGAAGGGTTTTGTCGGCCGAAGCAAGTCGTGTAGAAAATTTTGAGTGACCTGCTACTTGAGTGAATTCTTCATCTGTCAAATACCCTTGGTCAGCCGATTCTAGGAAAGCATTGATGTCTTTAAGCGAAGAAATGCCGCCTTCTTCGATAAGCATTTGGATTATTGCTAGAATCAGCTTTCTATTTTTAGGAATACGAATATTTTTTTGCCAATGGGAGAAAAGGCTTTTGTCAAAGGCAAACCCTTTTTTGGCCAAACTGTCGGCAAACTCCTTTAATGTCGTCAAACTCGATCTTAACCTGTATTTTTTGAACAAAGCGCCGAAATCAGGCTTTTGCTTAACCATCAGGTCGATTGTAGCCTTTCGAGACTATTTTGTCAACTTTTCTGACAAAACTGCCATTCACTTATCCGATAAAACCGGTTAATAATATCGATAATGGCTAGCAAACACCGGCCGTGCCAATGCGGATATCGTCATATTTTCAAACCGCCTTGCCTGTATAGTTACCCTATAGGAAAGGAAAAAACATTATTTGATAAGGTTTCGACTTTCTTCAATTTTTTTACAAAGTCGATGTCTAATTATTAGGTCAGATTGTTTAAGATCATTCTATCTTCCCAACGACAAACCACTCAAAGACCGATCCTTTTGTAATAAATTCAACTATTTTATTACGTTCAACAATGGTATTCTTACCATAAATTAAGTCCCCATCGTCTTTTAGGAGCTTCATCCTCACTTTAATAACAATATGCTTTAGATTCTCGCTTCTACTATTGTAGTAGTTAATATTTCCCGCATAGTGTTCTATATCCATCAAGGTTTTGTCTAATATCTCAATCGTCTCATCTTCTCCGTCAAAATAATAGTCTCCGATCCTGATGTTTTCATAAAGATTGAAATTATTTACCGAGTTACCCTCATACCTAAAAAAGTAAACGATTTTATCCTCGTATTTGTCATCAAAAGGTTCTCCTTTTACGTCAAATATTTCTCCATAAGTTAGTATTTTTGGGAAGTTAAGACTTAAGGTCGACCCGACCTTAACTTCTGTCTTGTTGAAACTATAACTGAACTGTTTCAGGTTGTCGTTTTTCAGTTTAAGGATCAATGCGAAATCATAGGTATTGCTTTTGTTTATCGGCTCGCTAGGATAATATCTGGCCGACAAAACCTCAACTACGGTGTTTCCCATAAAATCCTTTATCTTGTCTCCTTTTTTTATCAGTTTGACGTATGAGAGATCGGGCTTCTGTCTTTCTTTGTTGACCATTACCAGGGCTTTTGCATAAAAATATTTTGGCTTGGCGGTTATTTTAAAAATCGAGACCAAGACTACGAAGGAAAAAACTATGATAAAACCGGCCAGGATATATCTTCGAAGATGGCTTTTCATTATATTGTTAAAGTATATTATATAATCTAGACAACTTAGCGTGTAGTTATCACATATGTCCATAAAAAAAATCTCTGTCTTCGGTTTAGGTAAGTTAGGTTTGCCCATGGCCCTAATGCTCTCAGACAACAAATACGAGGTGACCGGAGTCGACATTAACCCGGATCTGATTACCCGATTGGAAAAAAAAGTTTTTTTATCCAACGAGCCCGGTGTAAACGGTCTTTTGGCAAAAACCTGGATCAAATTTACCGATGATTATTCCGAGGCTATAAGCAACTCCGATGTCAGTTTTATAGTCGTACCGACGCCAAGCCTAAAAAATGGCGCCTTTTCCCTTGATTATGTCCTCTCGACAGTCAACAAGATTGCCGGCGAACTTAAAGACAAAAAAGATTGGCATCTGATCGTCATCACCAGTACGATCATGCCGAAAAGTATGATTGCGATAAAATCCCTTTTGGAAAAAAAGACGGGTAAAACCATCGGTAAGGATATCGGCCTTTGCTACAGTCCGGAGTTTATTGCCCTGGGCAGCGTGATCGACAATCTGTCCAGGCCCGATTTTATCCTTATCGGCCAGTCTGATGAAAAGTCAGGAAGGGTTCTTGAAAAAATCAAGCTCGATCTGGTAAAAAATTTGCCACTCGTGAAAAAAACCAACCATATCAATGCCGAAATAGCCAAACTGGCCCTCAACTCCTATATCACCACCAAAATCAGTTTTGCCAACCTGATCGCCAGAGTCTGCGAGATTATCCCTCAAGCCGACAGCGATACGATCACCTCGACTATCGGTCTTGACAAAAGGATCAATCCCAGATACCTTAAAGGGGGTTTGGGCTACGGCGGACCCTGTTTCCCCCGCGATAACCTGGCTTTTGCCAATCTCATCAAGCCTTTAAAAATCAAAACGTCGCTTCCCATAACCATTGACGGTTTTAACAGGCAGCAGATTTTTTTTATCGAAAAAATCGTAAAAAAACATATAACCAAAAAAAAATCCCTCGGAATATTGGGATTGAGTTATAAACCGGATACCGATGTCGTCGACGAATCACAAGGGATAATGCTGGCCAACCTGTTGGCAAAAAAAAGCTATCGGGTGGCTGTTTTTGATCCGGCCGCCATGAAAAACGCTATCCCACTCCTTGACCGAAAAGTCGCCTTCGGCAGATCGGCCCAGCAGATCGCAGACGACTCCGATGTGGTGATCATCACCACTCCCTGGGCACAGTTTTCCAAACTTAAGTTTGGAAAAGGCAAAACCGTAATCGACTGCTGGCGGGTAATTAAAAACCGCCAAAACATAAAGTATATTGCTTTGGGAAAACACGTCGACTAGTTAAAAACATATGCTGACTATTTTCAGTAATCCCAAACCTTTTACTGGCCTATTCAAAATCATTCAGGAAAACGCCATAAGGAGTTGGTTGCTTATCCGGCCAAAACCGGAAATAATCCTTTTGGGAAGCGAAAAAGGAGTTGGCGACATCTGCCGACGGCTAAAACTTGTCCATATCCGAGACGCAAAAACCAACCGTTATCATACACCCATCGTAAGTGACATCTTCAAAAAAGCCCAAACCAAAGCTTCTTACAGAATAATGATGTATGTCAACTCTGACGTCATTGTCGTAAACGATATCATAAAACCAATCAAATCAATCAGCTTTTCCTTTGATTCGTTTCTGGCCTCCGGGCGGCGTTTTGAGCTGCTGATAGACAAACCCATCGATTTTAAAGATAAAGATTGGCGGGAAAAGACGATAAAAACGGTCAGGTCAAAGGGATATCTTAAGGGACCGGGGTGGATGGATTATTTTGTCTTTACCAAGGGCCTTTTCGGATCTATCCCACCCTTTGCCCTGGGCCGGACTTTTTGGGATAAATATCTTATTTGGAAAGCAACCGCTTTAAAAAAACCCGTCATCGATATGACCGGCTCATTTTTTGCCGTTCATCAAACCCATCTTAAAAACAAAGACATCAAGCATGTCTGGGAAGGAATTGAGGCCAATAATAATGTCCTTCTGGCCGGCGGCTGGTCACACGGATTAAGTTTAAAGCAAGCTCGCTACCGGCTGGATAAAAAACGACTGATAAAAAAAAATCCGGACCCGGTCGAACTGATAGGCAACAAGGTAAAAGCGATATTCGATAAAACACCCTTTGTCTGGCCGCTGTTTTTCAGGTTGCGCCGGCTGAAAAACGGTCTTTAACCGACTCCCCTTCGATCAAACCCCTTAAAAACCAAAACCATCCGGTTAAAAACAGGGTATTGAAGGGATTGGCCAGTCCGTAAAAAAACAGCACCCAAGAAGCAGCTGCATAAACCAATAGTCTGCTTTTGTTTTTTTTGAATAAAATATAATCGCGTCTTATGAATCCTGTCACCAAAAATAACAATCCCAGCAATCCGATGACACCGGTCTCGGCGGCGGTTTGGCCAATCAAGCTATGGGCATCTTCCAACGTGTCTTGATAATGGGATTTCTGTACCGGGTCTTCTATCGTATTACTTACGTCAATATAATAACGGTAATTGCCAAGGCCGACGCCGACCAAGGGTGATTTTTTCAGCAGTTCAAAAGAGGCAACCAGCGTCTCGATCCGATAGACGGCCGTATCGACCGTAGCTTGGTCGGAGACCATCGCCAAACGCTTGATAAGGCCAAAGTCAGCCCGGAGATATATCGTCAGCAACAATATTACGGTTATTAATCCCGATATGAAAAAGTTTTTTTTTGAAAAAATATTTTTTTTTTCAAAAATCTTAAAAAAGACAAACGAGATCAAAAAAGCGAAAAAAAGTTGGAAGAATCTGGTGCGGAATTTGGAAGCAAAGGTCGTCAGGACAATCAAATCAATAAAAATAAAGTTAACAAAAGCGTGTCGGTATTTTTTGTTTTTTAAGCCTTCCATAAATGACCAGACAAAAACCGGCACAAACAGTTCGGTGTTTAAAAAAAGATTATGCCTTGTTTCGGAAAGGTTGGGAAGATAAAGGTCAAGCATCTCCTTTTGCAGAAATCCTTTCATATAGGGTATTAATCTCAAGGAAAATGACATGTAAAACAGATCCACAAGGACGACAAAAACACCCACAAGATAAATAAATCTGTCGATAAGGGAAAAGTTCTTCCGATCACCGGCCGCAAAATACGAAATAAAAAAGACTGTCAGGCCAAAAACAACATTTTGATACTGTTTCCAGAAATAGACGATATTTTTCGCTCCCAAGACCGACAGCGACTGCGTCAAAAAAAAGACGAACAATATCAAAAAGATGTTATTTAAACCATTAAGTTTTACGCGTTTTTTTATTAGGAAAAATGCGGATAAGACCAGTAACAGAATCTTGGCGAAGCTATGGCTACCCAAGACGGTCGACTTCAAAGGCGGCAGCATATAAAAAGGCGGCAGTTTTATCAGGATCAAACTTAAAAAAAATAACCCCATGGCGATGCGTTTTTCTTTATTTTTCATTGATGGCGTTTTTCATCGTCGAGATTAACAGCTTATAATGATCGGTTATACCATATTTTTTGGACTCTTTTATTATGTAAGGAACCATTTTTTTAAGATGTTTCCCGTTTGCCTTGGTGATAACCGACCTTAGGCTCTCTTTGCTACCGGCTTCATAAAAAAGACCCGTTTTGCCCTCTGTAACCAGATTTTTAAAACCGGCAAAAAACGGGACAATGACGGGTCTATGGTGAGCATAGGCTTCGATCAATACGTTCGGGAGAACGTCAAAACCCAATGAAGGGATAATGACCGCTTTTGCTTTTTTCATAAGAACAAAGACTTTTTCCCTCGGCATGTTTTCATAATAAGTGATGTTTTTTTGTCTTTTGACAAAGCGTTTGACAAAACCCTTATAGGGCCCGTCGCCTACCATAACCAGTTTGGCGTCACCGATCTTTTCGAAGGCTTCCAAAAGGAACAGGATACCTTTTTCCTCTGACAGGCGGCCGACAAAAAGGAAGAAGTCTCCCTGACGGACAACACTCTTATTACTTTTTCCAAAAAAAGGGGTCGAGATATCGGTCAGCTTCGACGACTTTAATAACCGATGCTCCGTATGATAATCTTTGACAAACTTCGACAAAAACACGTAGTGCTTTACTATTTCGAAAGTACCGATAACCTTATGGAAAAAAATCGCCAGGCTAAAAACCATAGAGGCGACTCTTGAGTTTTGGTAACAGGCGTGGATGACCGAAGGGTAAGGGAAACGTCTGTTGACGCAGTCCTGACAGACGTGGTTATCCCTAAACAGGGTCATTTTGGGACAGAAAAGGCGATAGTTCGAAACCTGCTGGACAACCGGTATTCCATATCTTTTAAACAGGTGGTATACCGAAGGGTTTATCAGGGGATAGATGTTTTGGCTGTAGACTAGGTCGGGTTTGAACTCCTTGATGACTTTGTCCAGCTCTTTTTCTACCGGAAAGTTCCAA
>JAAZNM010000004.1 GCA_012798265.1 Candidatus Roizmanbacteria bacterium
CCCAGCACGACTGTAGATAAAAAACATAGTCTGACTGTCATAGTTTGTGATAGAAAGAGATAATTAAAACTTCAAAAATACTGCCATAAAACTTCGGAAGAAAAATACGCTGTTCTAATATGCTTTTCCTTTCCCAAAGTGTTATACTATCATAGGAATGGATTATATAAACAATCTAAAAATCCCTGATGTTTGGCAAATAATAATTAGTATTCTGTCTTCAATTGGCCTTGTCTACATAATTGAATGGTTAAAACAACCTTCGGCATTTATTGAAAAAACCACAGATTCAATATTACCTGACGGAAGAAAAATGCTTAAAGTAAAAGTCAAAATTAGTAAAAAGGGTTTTTTAAGAAAAATATTTCCTTGGACAAATATGGCTTCATATGCTCGTTTAAAAGGAAACCTAATTAGCAACAAATCGGGGAAGGAAATTATTTTGCAAAGTTTTGTCGTAAAATGGGACACACGACCAGAACCATGGGACTATGATAAAAATAAACCAAAAATAGAGTTGCTTCCTGAAACTTCGGAGCCGGAAAACTTTCTGCCAGAAGATGAATGTACGGCAGCAATAGCTGTTAAACATAGTGACGAAAATCAATTCTATATATATGATGGCAACTATTATGTGAATAGCTCTGTAAATCAATGTGATGAAAAAGAAATAGTAATTCGTTTGATATTTTCATCAAGTAGTGCTACGACAAAAAAAGATTATGTAATTGTTAACAGAAACAAATCTATTGGCGGATTTAATCTAAAAGAGATTAAAAACAGTTAACCCTCATATAAGATTTTTTTCATGAAGAAGTTTTGGAATTGGAAGTTGCTTAACTAAATCTCTTTTTGCCTTGTTTGTCCCTTCTCGGAGAATATACTTTGCATAATCTTTAATCCCAACATTAATATCATCCACCAATCGATCAGTGTTGTAAAAGATAGTATCGGAAACCAGTTTCTGGTATTCCATCATGGTTCCTTTCAGTTTTTCAGGAATCTTAATATCGTTTTCGTTCATATAATCAATAAACTTGATTAAATATCGAAGCAAATCTTTTTCATCAAGATAAGGTTCTTCGCATTTATGGTTTTTAAATCTTGTGTAGTGATAATACACATGTTTTCGAGCGCCGTTTGAGGTTCCTATTTATGGTTCTGCTAATTGTGGCACGGCAACTCTTATAGCTGACGATAAAATTGAGGGATATATTCAAGTATCGGAATCTTTACTAAAAAATAAAAAAGTAATAGCCCTACGAGTCGTTGGCAACTCTATGAATAAGGCAAATATAGACAATTTAACAATTAATGACGGGGATTACGTTCTTGTTGATACTTCAAACAAACAACCAAATAATGGAGACTATGTTTTATCAATAATTGATAACTGTGCCAATATAAAAAAATTTATTCAAAAGGATAAAAATCAAATAGCTTTAATCTCTGAATCATCTGAGGATTTTGAACCAATTTATATAAGTGAGGTTGATAGATATTTCATTGGAAGGGTGGTAACTCAAGTTATTAAAAAAGCAAACTAAAATTAAATATTCTTTAACATGTGACGTCGTAAATGCGGTATTATACGAGGCTTAGTTCTTGAGTTTTTGATTCTTCTAAGAAGTGTCTGACCCCCCTTTTTGTTAAATTAAAAGGATGATCTAATTCAGGAATAATGGCACGAACAACAGGTATTCCAATTTCTTCTTTTGTCAAGTCAACGTAGGTTGGAGGAAAACCATTACCAATTAATACTACTTCGAGAAGTTTTAAATCTGTATCAACACTGCCAGTTGATAAGTTTGGAATTTCAGTCATTTCTCTAATATTAGGTTTTAATGTTTTTAAAGTTTTTGTTAAATCACCACCAAAACTTCGTACGTAACCGATACATTTTGCCGACAGTTCACAAATTGCTCTAATTAAAGCTATTTTTCCATCAAGATGAGCTCCACTTCCGCTTAATATAGTTCCGTCTTCTAATTGAACGAATGCTTTATAAGCAGGAATGCCGAAGTCTGTAGTTAAATCAACAAAAGCCGGTTGAAGACCTTTTGCCCTATACCTTGCCATAATATCACCGATAACCTTATCATCATTTTTCTCTGGTAAAGTAAAAATTCTTTCCTGAGAGGTAAAAGTAGTATAACAACCATCCCTTTCAAATATTTCAAGTAGTGCGTGCAATTTTGCCTCCTCAATTGTATTACCTGACGCTAATCCGTTTGATGAATCTTTTAATATTTCTTGTTCATCTAAGTTAGAAAAATGAAAAGCTTTTTGAACAGGAACATAAATATCGTGTTCACCATCCTCTGTTTTTATCTGTCCTTTGACCCAATAAATCTGTTGATCGACATAAGGAATCGGTAAGGTAAAACTATTTGGATCGAGGACGTTTAGCCCCTGACTTTGTAACTCTGTGAGTCTTCCTCGAACTAATTCATCTATGTTTACATAACCTTCTGGCCAATTTGGCGTTGCTCCGGCAATTGCCGATACTCTTTCTGCTAACTCCATAAAACCTGAAGCGGTTACGGTTTCATGAGTCAATCCTTTACCGCTAACTCCTCCTTTACCTTTTACTCTATAATTTGCTCCGTCTAAATCAACGGCCCAGTCGATTTTAAACGGTACAGCCAATGCATACGTTCCACAAAAACCCATACCAAGTGGATTACCATCTATCAATTCATTTAACAGTGGATTGTCAGTCACATTTTCAACGGTTACTGAAACATCAACATCTCTTAAAGAAGTTCCTGTATTTATTGAAGGGCTATCTTTCTCAGAATCGGCAACTTTTTCATCATAAACTTTTTTAATATCTTTAAGAGGAACAATTGCTGTTATTTCTCGATTTGGTAAAAGATTTTGGGGAATAGGTATTCGCTTTAATTCATCCTTCATATCATGGATGGACACTAGTTTTTCTCTACTTAATGCTCTTATCCTATCCCAAGCTTCTTCAATCATTTCATAACCAGGATTAATAATTCTTGTCCTTGAATCTAAAGATGGAAATTGATCTATTAATTGAGATAAAGCTTCTGCTCCAAGTTCTTTCACTGCTTGAGTAGCGTCGGGAAAATCTTTTGATCCTAAAAAAGGAATAAGACATTTCATTAATACGGGAGATGGTTTTTCCTTTAATCTTCTGACTAACTCAGGAATATCTTCTGGAGTAGGAGACGGAATATTAAACCACATGTATTTATCGTTTGGAAAATCAGTTAGATGACTAACTGCGCCCATCAAGGTTGTGGGGGGGTAGGAGCAAGTCCAGCCTCTCCCTTTCCAAGAGACATAGAGAGAATTTCAGATGAATATTTATATGTTATAGGTGGTGTTCTTTGAGGATGTTCTTTCGGTTGCCTAGCCATATAGCTCAGTATTATACATTACTATAGGTTTTTATTCAACAAAGGGATTTTAAAATGAGACTCGCCTTTTTATACTGTCTCATTTGTCTCATTTAGCCTGGAGATGGTACAATATTACTATTGAGTTATAAGGATGGTTACGGTCCTGATCGACACGTTCAGTACAACTTTACATAAAAAACATAGTCTGATTGCCATAGCAAGTGATGGAAAGAGATAGGAGAAACTCCTTAAAAACTACACTTTTTAGCAAAAATAAAACGCTTTCGGTTCTAGACTTATAAAAAGCTTTATTTGCCCTAGGGAAAAGTTTGGAATTGCACAGTTTAATTTTATGGCTATTTTTAATTTAAACTATATTTTATCTATCGAAATCCTCTTGACAAATTAGCACTCATTATGTTAAACTGCTAATTATATTGTTATAAGTTCGAGCATTTAAAGAAAGGGGGTGAAGAACTATGGCAATTATACGATTTGATCCTTTTATCCAACTCCAAAGACAGTTTTTCCAACCTTTAATGGAAGATAATGAATGGCCAGAATTAACAATGACAGAAGGCCTTAATGTCTATGAAGAAAACAGTAATGTAATAGTTGAGGCGTCAGTCCCAGGAATTCCTGAAGATAAGTTGGAAATCACTTATGAAGATGGAGTTCTTCACATCAAAGGACGATCTGAGGAAAAAGAAGAAGAAAAAAAGAAAAATAGAGTAATTCATAGAATGCAGCGAGTATCGTCTTTTGACTATAGTACTTATCTGCCTCGCCCAATTGACGAAAAACAAATTGAGGCGACAGTCAAAAACGGAGTACTAACAGTGAAAGCGCCAATTGCTGAGGCGGCAAAACCAAAAAGAATTCCGGTTAAATTAAGTTCAAAGTAAGTTTTTAATTAAAAAATAGACCCTTCGTTTTCGGAGGGTCTATTTTATTATTTAGAGCTTAAAATCAAAGTTCGAATCGTAGTCTCCTAACCATTCGACTCGTCGCTTCGTTCCTCGCTTATGGTTATAGCCATGTCATAAAAAATAGTTGATATAATTCTTTGGAAAATACATAATTATAGTTATGAAAAATACGATAAATGAAAAATTTTATGAAAAATATGCTTGGATAGTTTTCCTTGTTATTGGAGCATTGATATTGGTGGGGGCAATACCTCATACATTGGGTTTTAATACAGACCCAGCCTTGGTGCAAATTATTAGCGGCAAGACGATAGATGAACTGAAAATTTCAAATCCATTATTTTTTAACTTATACAATTTCTATTTTAGAGGAGGGGGATTGTCCGACTTGGGCTTTGCTTTTTTACTCATAGTTATCTCTGCAACTGCTTATAGACAGGCGCAAAAGTGGGCCTGGTATGCTTTCTGGTTTATCCCAGCGTACTTTTCAGGTTGGATAATGCTTGGTTCAACCCTCCCATCTGAATCGCAATCTTCTTTGTTCCCACCGTTAACAGTATTTATCATCTTAAGTCTGGCAGGATTATTATTGCCGTTCAGAAAATTCTTCCCTAAAAGGCGAGGGCATGGTTATAACCCTGAGTTTATCGAAGATCCATAACCAATTGCGAGTCGAATTATGTTTTATTTTTATATCCTCCGTTGTGCCGACGATACGTTTTACTGTGGACAGACTAATGATCTCGAAAGAAGAATCAAAGAACACAATTATGATAAAAACAAATCGGCCAAATATTTACGGGGAAAGACGCCGGTAAAATTGGTTTATTTTGAAAAATTTAGGACGTTACAGGAAGCGATGAAACGCGAATGGCAAGTCAAAAAATGGACTAGAGCAAAAAAAGAAAAACTTTGGAATAAATATATTTAAACCAAAAAATATCTGTCGATTTTTAAGGGTCAACAAAAAGAAGTGTTATCTAAAAGATGAGACTACAAAATTAATTGATATACTTTTATAATGAAAAAGTATATAAAAGCCGATAGAGGTCTGATACTCCTTATTGTTTTGTTTGTGATGATATTCGTGTTTAAGGCTTTCCTTTACAATCTTGTTAATGATGAAACCGTAGCTTTTATAGAGAAAAGCTTAAGCTTTATTCCAGAAAACGTCCAGTTTTACGTTTTGCTCATAATCTATTTTGTTTTCATGTTTCCCATAACGTGGTTTCTCGGCAGTTTTCGAGTCTTCAATTCGGGAAGCAATCAGTTCATCGCTTTTTCTTGCGATATTTTTTTGACGATCTTTTATCTGGCTTTCTTATATTTTGTCATAAGAAAACTATTCTATTTCTTTAAAAAAGGTAAGGGATTATGATAATTAATCAATACGTATTTATGCTACAATAAAAAACATATGGTAAAACTTCTATTGGTGTTTTTCTTCGTTATTTTCCTGTCTCCGATATTTTTTTTCCTAAAATACCTTAAAAAAAAGATGGGAGAACAAAAAAAATCGTTTTGGAAAGGCATATTGGTTGACAAAAAACATTTCGAATACGAAGACGACGACAGCTCTTACACTAAAGACGCTTATGTATTGCATTTCAAAACCGATGACGGCAAGAAAGTAAAGTTCGACGTTTCCCGAAAAATATATGACGACTGGCAACTTAGTGACAGGGCCGAAAAAACCGCCGGAGAGATGCTCCCTAAAAAAACTTAGTAGCTGACGAAATAATTTATCTTTGCCTTGTTCCTTAACTCGGCAACGAAGTCCTGGATTTTTTGCTGAAGTTTCTGTTGTTTAAGCTGTTGTTTTACCTGATCCGCCGAAAGTTCTTCGGTACCGCTTGCCGATAGTTGTTCCTTTTGGGAGCTTATGTAATCTTCAACTTCTTTGTCGGTAACGTTGGCGTTGTTGCCGACTATTTTTTGGACAATCAGCTGGATTTTCAGTTCGGCGGCCAGATCGGTTTTTTTCATCCCTTCCTGTTGAAGCACCTGATCAAGAGTCAGCCCTTGGGCGACGATGCTTTTTTCTATTTTTTTAATTTCGGCATCAATGTCTTTTTGACTAAAGGTGATTTTTCTTTTATTGGCTTCTTGAAGTATCAACTCCTGGGTGATTATGGTATCGAGCGTGGTTTTGCCTCCCTGTCTTTCCAACTCTTTGACGACCTTTAAACGGCTGATCGGTTTTCCGTTGACTATGGCGGCAATGAAGGCAAATCTTAAAAAACAGACCAAAGCAAGGAGCGCCAGTACAATCAAAGAAACAAGAATGATTTTTTTAGAAACCTTAAATTTTTTTGTTGTTTCGTTGGTTTTTTTTGGAGTTTTTACCGTACTTTTTTTTGACATCGGTTCAGTATACCACATTTTTAAAATTATATTTTTCCAAGTGTTAAAATAGATCAATATGCATTTTCCAATAACCAAGGATATTGAAAGGATAAAAAAACTGGTTGACCTGAGGATCGGGGAGATACTTGATCAAAAAAAGAAACAATACCGGCCTCAAGGGATATTATCAGCTCAAACATTCGAAAAGCTAAAACAGTTTTGCCGGAAAGGAAAATGTATCCGGGGAAGCTTATTTTACCGTATGGCCGTAAATTTGGGTAAAGGTCGGCAAGACCTTTACCTTTCCGTTGCTTCAGCTTTGGAGATTTTTCATTCTTCGCTCTTGATCCATGATGATATCATCGACAACGATCCCTTAAGGCGCGGATCACCCTCGATCCATATTCAATACATGGATGCCGGGCAGTCGTTGGCAAAGGAAAAGGCCAGTCTGATGGGTAAATCGTTGGCTATCTGCGCCGGCGACATCGGTTTTTTTACCTCCCTTGAGATAATGATCGACAGCTTAAAAGATATTCCGAATTTCCGATCGATCCTTCATAAATTGATTGTCGAATATAACAATGTCGGCCTAGCCCAGATGGATGATGTTTATTTCGGATCAACCGGTAAAGAACCGACGGCCAAGAATATAGAAAATATATACCTTTACAAAACCGCCCATTATTCTTTTTCCTTGCCGATGGTATTGGCGGCTATGGTGACAGAACAGGAAGATGATTTGGTCTTGTCGTTAGAGGCGGTAGGCGAAAAGATAGGTTTTATTTTCCAGATGGTTGACGATCAGATGGGTCTGTTTTCGCCAACCGGATCAATCGGTAAGCCGGTCGAGTCGGATATAAGGGAGGACAAAAAAACAATACTCAGACTACTGCTTTATCGATACGCCTCCCCTAAGGAGAGAAAAAATCTGAATAAAATTTTTGGCAACGAGGATCTTTCCGCGAACGATTTCCAATATATAAAAAAGCTAGTCGTCAAATATAAACTTTTGGAAAAAACCGGGAGCATAATCAATAGTTATAAAAAAGCGGCGAATGGTTTGATTATCGGACTGCCTCTTAAAAAAGAGAGTAAGACCTGGCTTGGTCGTTTAGTCGATTTTGCGATTGAAAGGGAGAAATGAACGGTTGTCAAACCAAAAAAGACGAAACCTGAAATAAAATCGGAACAAAAATCTGACGATCGCCATTTTTGCCTCTAACAAAAAAAACTTCACGTCATGATTTTTCAATAAATATTTTGCCTCTTCCGGCAGGATAACCAGGTCAACTTTGATGTTGGGAGCCATATTGACGGGGATGGAGTTGTTGATACAGGTTTGGTAGAGCTTTCTGAAAACCGGAAGCATCTCCTTTGGTTTCGGCGGAGGTGTTTTTTCCAGATCGGTGCCGAGACATGGGCGGAAAACACAGACAGTCGGTACGGCACCGATTTTGCCAAAATGCTCAATCGCCCTGACTGTGTTTTGGGGTGGTTCAAGACCGGCGATTATTTCCGCCGCCACTTTGCCTTTGCCGAACAGTTTGACGCAGTAATTGATCGCCTCGAAATATTTTTTTCGGCCGATATATTTTGATTTTCCCGGACAGATTTGTTTGAATTTTTTTTCATCAAAAAGTTCCAGACAAAAAGAAAGGTGGTCGACCCCGATTTTTTTAAGAAGATCATATTTTGACAGATTGTCCGTCGGTGTCGACTGTACTCCGATCAACAAGCCGGTTTTTTCCTTAACCGCCTTTATATAAGGAATCAAGATATCCAACTCTTTTCCAAAAAGGAAACCTGTGTTGAAATGAACAAAAGTAATTTTTTCCTCTTTTTTGGCAGCTTTGACTACTTCCAATACATCTCCGATAGATTTTTCCAGTTCTTCGTTTTTTCCGACATTAAGCCCGACGGAACAGAAGCGACAGTTGGCTCTCGGTTGCATCTGCCAGAACCGGCAGACCTGGGTTATATATAAGGCAAGATAGGTCCCCTGCATTATTCCTATCCGCGACATGAGTTTTCCCGAAGATGTTTTTTTGTCATAAAACCTCGGTTTAGGGGGAAGTATAACTTCGGTTATTCTCTGGCCGTTTTTTTTGATGAAATAACCATATCTGTTCTTAAACAGAAGAAACGGCGTTTTTTTGACGAATCGTTCTTCAAGGGGGACGTTGACATAGAGATCGGGTGGTAGGATAAGGTCGAGACCGCTCCCCAAACCGCCTCTGGTCCTTAAGACGGGACGGGTGTCATTTTCCAAATCGCAACTTCCGTCTATTTTTATTCCCTGGCAGAACAACTCGAGTTTAAGTAGTCCGGGATTGTATTTCATATGATGGTATAGGCCAGGGCAAAACCTATCTGGCCGGTTATAAGAATGAGATACATATGGATCCACGAAATATGGTTTGTTTCAAGAGTCAGTCGTGAGGGATTTCTCATAATCAGTCCGGCGGCATAAAAACCCCAAAGACTAAGTGTGGTTAGCGGCCAAGCCGTCGTTTTGATCAAATTAAAGGCGATTCCCAATGGGATCAGTAAAAAAGGCAGGTAAAAAAAAGGAGTGATGATCATAGCGGTTTTTTTGGCGCCGTATAATACCGGCAGAGTCATTATGCCGTATTTTTTGTCTCCTTTGATGTCGGCGAAATCTTTGGTGCTGGCCGCTCCCAAAAGATAAAGAGCAAAGATTAAACCGACAAACCAAGGGGTCGGTGTGGATACGGATCCGACCAAACTCCAACCGGCGACAATCAAAAGTAATCCTCGCGATACGGCAATGGCGATATTGCTGATGTAAGGATATTTTTTGAACCTGAGGGGCGGAGCCGAGTAAAAAAAACTGATACAGGCCGTTGCCAAAACCAAAACAAAAAACTGCCGGTTTATAAGATAGGCGCAGATGATAACAAAAACATAGAGCGATACGGTAAAGAGGACAGTTTCTTTTATTGAAATTTCGCCTGACGGCAGGGGTCGGAACGGTTTGTTTATCTTGTCGATCTTTATGTCAAAAATCTGGTTGTTGCTGTTTGAGGCGGCGTTTAAAAAAGAAGCGAGCAGAGCCCCTACATATATATGGATATTATTCAATCCCGGTAAGCCCGAGACCATGAATGCCCCTGACAGACACCCGACAAACGGAGCAATCAAAGTGAAAGGACGGGTTATCAACCAATAGGTTCTTATTTTTTTCATTTTTATTCTTTCTATTATGTCACATTTTCAAAAAAATCAAAACAGCTCCCTTTTTCGGATATCGGGAGCTGTTTTCGGAGATATGAACGAAAACTGAAACAATCTTGCCAATGGTGTAATATTATATTGAAGATGAAAAACTTCGTGATTGGGGCAGTTTCTACAATAATTGTCCTTGCTGTCGGATTTTTTTCCTATCAGTACGGAAAAAAAGCTAGGGATGGGAGCAATAATGACCTTTCGGTGATTTCGGTTACGCCTCAGGTAAAGGTTTCGTCAGATACGCCTTTGTTAGGCGGCGACCGGGACGAGCACGGATGTATAGGCTCTGCCGGTTATCAATGGTGCAAGGAGAAAAATAAATGTTTGCGTTCCTGGGAGGAGGCCTGTGATGATGTTGGTCAAGATGACACGGAGCTTATTAAAAACGCCTTGATTGATAAACACGACTGGAACAAAGACGATATCGTCGTGACCGTTTCAAAAAATGACGGCAAGTATGCTTCAGGCGGGGTCAGGGAAAAGAACAGCGAGGTAGGCGGAGGTTATTTTTTTGCGGTCAAGGCAGAAGGCGGATGGAAGATAGTCGCCGACGGAAATGGCGTTATCCAATGTTCGTCTCTTGCTCCCTATCCCGATTATCCAAAATCGCTAATCTCCGAATGCTATGATGAGACTACTGGCAAGAACATAGTCAGGTAAGTTATTCTTCAGGTCGTCTTCAGCCTTTTATCGTTAGAATATGATTTTTCTAATGAAAAAGCATAACTTTCTAAGTAGCACTGTTGTATTTTTTTTAGTCGTTTCGTACGTAGTTATTTTTTCTTTTCTTACCGTCAGGAGATTGATTAATCTTGACGCTCACTATTATGATCTGGGGATAATGGACCAGGTCGTCTACAACGCGTCAAAAGGAAGAATTTTCCAGATGACTCATCCTGACGATATAATCAACATATCCCGTTTAGCAATCCATTTCGACCCGATCATGATGGTTTTTTCACCTTTATATCTGATCAAAGCGACACCAGCAATCCTTTTGGTCGGACAAACGATAGTCATCGGTCTCGGAGGCATATTCATTTTCCTTATAGCCAAAAAAATCCTTGAATCAAGATGGGCGGCGGTTCTGTTTGTTTTTTTGTACTTGAATTATTATCCGCTTCATCTGACTAATTTATTTGATTATCATGCCGTAACTTTTGCCACGACCAGCCTTTTGGCGGTTTTTTATTTTTTTGAATTTCAGCCTTTGAAAAAAAAATTTATGAATAGGGTGTTGGGTATTTTGTTTATGGCGATCGCTTTCTTGTCAAAGGAAAATATAGCCTTGATACTGGTTTTTTTGTCGGGATATTTTTTCCTCACCAAAAAAAAAGAAAAAAAACTGTATGCCTCGTTGGTTTTGGCAAACACAATATTATTTATTTTGATCGTATTTAAAATTATTCCTTCGTTCAACGGTGATATTTCTTTTGCGGTTAAGTACTATGATTTCCGGTATCCTTTGGCTCTGCTAAGACAACTGGTGTCCCGACGGAGTATTTTTTACGTAGGCAATCTGCTGTTACCTTTCAGTTTTCTTTCTTTGTTATCGCCACAGTATTTGGTAATCGCAGCCCCCGAGTTCCTGATAAACCTATTGTCTTCAAACGACAACATGCGGCAACTGTATTTCCATTATACGGCGGTAATCGCTCCTTTTGTGGCAGTTTCATCCATCTATGGATTCAAAAAATTGCTTAAGTTGCCGAAATTTTCCGAAAAAATTGCTTTACTGACAACCATATCCTTAACGATAAGCATCCTTTGCAGTTGTCATTTCGAGTTGCCGAAGTTAAGCTATCGAACGGCGGATAAAAATACCATAAATGAAGTCAATTATTGGCGTGACGTTTTGAAAAACGATAAGATTAAAGTTTCCGCCACAGGATCGATTGCCCCGTTTTTTACCGAGAGGGAGTATTTTTTCAACTTTTTATTTGACCCGGCTTATGAATATATGGGCAGAACCTCTGACGAAATACAGAAAAATATCGACAAATACGAGGAGGCCGACTACGTAGTTATTTTTGCCGAAGACATCAATCTCAATAACTCGCTGGAGGCCGATTACTACAACCACTTGAAGGCAAATAAAAATTTTCAGCAAATTGCCAGTAATAATAACATTGAGGTTTATAAGAAATTACCTATATAATAAGTAATATGACCTTGTTTCCCAACAAACTGAAAAAAGGCGATACGGTAAGGGTAATAGCTCCTTCCCGCTCTTTGGCGATTATCGGTAAAGACACCCAAAAGATCGCCGATAAAAGATTTGCCGATTTGGGTTTGGTTCTTACTTTCGGAAAACATATTAACGAATGCGATGATTTTAGCTCGTCATCGATCGCATCAAGAATAGAGGATCTTCATGAAGCTTTCTCCGATAAGCAAGTGAAGGCGGTGATTACGGTTATCGGCGGATTTAACAGCAATCAGTTATTCAGATATGTAGATTGGGATCTGTTAAGAAACAATCCGAAAATTTTTTGCGGTTATTCGGACATTACCGCTTTGAACAATGCAATCTATGCCAAAACTGGTTTGGTGACTTATTCCGGCCCCCATTATTCGACTTTTGGCCAGAAATTGAATTTCGATTATACGCTTGAATATTTCAAAAGATGTTTTTTTTCCGATGAAGCATACAAGATAGATCCGTCGCCTTTTTGGATGGATGACCAATGGTGGGTGAGCCAGGATAAACGTGAAACCGTCGGTAACAAAGGTTTTTATGTCATAAACCGGGGAAGAGCGGAAGGAGTGTTGTTAGGTGCCAACCTTTGTACCTTTAACCTTCTTCAGGGAACGGAATATATGCCCAACCTTGAAAACTCAGTCCTTTTCGTCGAGGACGATTACGAATCGGCTCCTCATACTTTTGATAGGGATCTCCAGTCGCTTATTCATCTGCCCGGATTTTCCGGGGTCAAAGGCGTGGTTATCGGCCGTTTCCAAAAAGGAAGCAACCTCTCAAGAGATCTTTTAACCAAAATAATCAAAACGAAAAAAGAACTCGACAGCATTCCGGTCGTCGCCGATGTTGATTTTGGCCATACCGAGCCCAAGATTACTTTCCCGATAGGGGGGACCGTGAGCGTTGATTTGACGGGGGCAACTCCGGAGATCAATCTAATAAAACACTAACCTCTTTTCGTTAACGGAAAAATATACATCACTATTCCGGTAACGAGCATGACAAAAAAAACCAGACCGAAAAAAAGGCTGAGTTGGTTATGGAGCCAGCGGATTAATCCGTAATCGGAAAGATGATATTTGAGGATTAGGCCAGTTATTCCCATGATTGATCCGAGAAAAACAACGGCCATAACCAAAACCCGGTGGATTTTTTTTGAAAAAAGATAAAGTTTTATCATTCGATTGAGACAAGACCAATTCTTAACGACTCAAGCTCCTGAAAAGCCCGCTGCGAGTGAGAACCCCGTCCGCCTTTAGTCAAAAAAGCCGAGGTGGCGTCTTTGCCGCAATAAGGGACGATGATATTGCTGCCACCCGGATGCCGATTCAAATAATCCGATACGTTGTAAACGTTGTTTTGATACATAAGCCAACAGTCGTCGACATTATTGTGTTTAGCTACTTCAGCATGGCTGAAAGTGGCGATCTTTTTGGCCGCGGCGTTTGTCGGTGTCGGGAAAGAAATCGCTCCGGTTTTCTTGTCAGGATATCTGGTGATATAAAAAAGGCTTATCAAAACAGCAATGACCAATATTATTGATCCGGCTTTTAATTCTTTTTTAAACTCCACAATTTCATTATAACAACAAAAAAAATGCGTTTTTGATTTTTTGCGGTACAATATGCTGTAATGGAAAGAAACATAAAGATAATCACCGATTCCGCCTCCGATCTGCCAAAGGAGATATGCGGCAAATACGGTATTGACAGCATTCCTATTATGGTTAATGCCGGCGAAGCCAGTTATAGGGATGGAGTCGATATTGATATTGAAGGTTTAAAAAAACTTCTCAGAACAAGCGGTATCGTTCCTAAGACCGGAGTATCGGGTCCGGAAAGATACTTGGAGATATATAATCAATATCCCGAATCAGATATTCTATCAGTCCATCTGGGCGGGAAATTCAGTCGGGCTTATGATACGGCCATCCTAGCCGCAAGGGAAAGTATTGCCGGTCACAAAATATCTACCTATGATAGCGGGACGGCTTCGCTTGGACTGGGGTTTATGGTGATGGAAGCGGCAGCTTTGGCCCAGGACGGGGTCGATCTGAACACGATAATAAATAATTTAGAAGACCTGAAGACACGGTTGGCGGTCGTTGCTGCCTTTCAAGACATGAATCATCTGAGGGAAAGCGGTCGGGTCAGCCATCTGGCCGGAGTTGTTGGCAGTCTCCTGAAGATAAATCCCGTGCTTCGGATAGACAATAACCTGATCAGCGTCATTGATAAACCAAGAACCAGAACCAATGCCGTCGCCGTCCTTAATAAGTTTGCTGACGATTTCGGTTGTCTTGAAAGGGCGGCGGTACTTCATTTTGGCTGCCAAACGGAGGCGGAAAATCTTGCAACGGATATACAAAGGTTGCCCATGAAAAATAAGGATATAATGATTTGTGAATTGGGCCCGGCATTGGCTTGTCATGGTGGAGTCGGGACTTTGGGCCTCTGTTTAATAAAACAAAAAAAATAATTATCATATGAAGCCTTTGATGATAGCTCACCGGGGCGATAGGATAAACTTTCCGGAAAACACGATTGAAGCTTTTGCCTCTGCTTTCGAAAAAGGGGCCGACGGAGTGGAGATGGATCTGCAGTTTGCTCGAGGTAATCTTGTCATTGTCCATGACTATATGTTTGACGAAAGAAAAAAATACCCTTTTTTATCCGAAGCGCTTGATCTTTTTGCCAAACGGGGACGGCTTGAGATTGAGATTAAATCCATGGATCTGGATTTTTTACCTTCTTTCAAAAAGCTTTTGTCTCAATACGGCAAAGCCAACGTAGAGATCACAACCAGCGTTTATCCGTTGGTTAAATATTTAAGGCAGGAGTTTCCGAAGGTTTCGATCGGAATCATATATAACGAAAAAGAATTTGAATGGTGGATGGATGGTAAATTTATAAATAATAAGATAGTTAAATACACCAAGCTTTATCAAGCTAATGTCGCTCACGTTCCTTGGAAAGCCGCAAGCAGGGAAATGGCCGATCAATGCCATAAAAATAATCTGAAGCTCCATAGCCACATATTAAAGCAGAGTCTAAGCAAACAAATAAGGACTTACCGGGAGATGCGGGAGGCGGGGATAGATCAGTGTACTTTTGACGACATATTCGTACTTCAGGCTATAAAAAGATCCACCCAATATCCAAACGGTCGATTATCCTATAATACTTGATTTTCTTCTGATTTTATGGTATTATAGGTCAATCAAATATTGCCGGACGCATGGCAATATTTTTGTGTATTAAAGGCACCTTGATAATTGGAGAGGGAGAAGAATAAGAAAACAAAACCTCCTTTCCCGGCTTGACGCAAGGTCAGGACTGGGGAAGTAGTCTCCACTTTGTATCTGAAGATTTCAGGTATAGGGCGGAGGCTATTTTAATTTAAAAAAAATAAAAAGGAGGAAGAATAAGATAAATCAAATAAAACGACAGACAAATTATCGGTAAATTAAAGTGTTTTAATAAACAAGAAAAATAATAAAAAAACAACAAACAAATAAATATAAGGAGATAATCCCATGTCAAAAATTCTTACTTTATCGTCGATTGATAATATCCCTTCCGAAATTCAGGGGATAATAGACGCAATTTTGTCGTCATCGGAGCCCGTAAAAGAAATAAGCAGCGAAGAACTCATCAACAGTATTGTTCAGAGAATAAGATCTGGAGAAACTGGATGTCGATGTGGCGATCCCCACTGTGTCATCAATCTGCTTTTTAAAGCAGTATTGGCCGGGCAAGAGTTAGCTTCAAAGGAAAAAAATTTTCCTCATGAATAATATAAGAAAGGAGACGATTTGAAGCAAGAGATATTTGATTTGAAGCACGTAGGGTCCTTGGGACTCACCATCGTTATCAACAAAGGAGGGGGCTTTTTTAGCTCCTCTTTTGTTTGGATGGGATAGAGATTTGTCTCTTTCCAGACCCCCACCGGTCTTAAATCTCTCCTTCTCACCCATTACACCTTAAATTCATAAAGCAAATCAACAGAGATTGGCTTTAGGAGTGCGGTGTAATGGTAAAGCAAGTTTTGCTCGAAAGTTATCAAGGTCGAAACCCGTTCTTTTGGTACAAGCTGCCATCAAGGAACGGGTTTTTTATTGGTGATTTATCAGTTAGAATATTAACTATGTCCAAAAAAAAGAACGATAAACCAAGCAACAGATTTTGGACGTTGATAGGCATGGTTTTTTTGGTCGTGGCCGTTTTTTATGTAGCTAAAAATATGAGGGATGTCCGGACGATAGTCAGCCGTGCCGGTCTGGCCGGACCGGTAGTCCTCATCTTCCTTTACGGTTTTTTTGCGGTTACCCCGATTACCACCGATCCTTTGACCGTCGTCAGCGGCGTTTTTTTCGGTCCCATAGGCGGAGTTTTTATAAGCTGGATAGGCAACAATTTGGCCGCTATGGTTGAGTATTATTTCGGTCGCCACATAGGTAAGGTTGCCAACTTCAAAAAAATAAAGGAAAAACTTCCCTTCGGATTAAGTCGGTTGCCGGTCGACTCTCCCTGGGTCCTTATATTCGGCAGACTTGTTCCCGGATACGGGGGCAAGGTGATAAGCATCATGGGCGGTATCTACCATGTGCCGGTGAGGCGTTATCTTTGGACATCGGCCTTAACCAATTTTTTCGGTTCTCTCCTGTTGTCTCTGGGAGGCTACCAACTGATCCATTTTCTCAAGCTTCTTAAATGAAGGTTATCTTATATTTCCTCATCCTCTATCTTGGAGAATAACGGTTGCGGTCGGTCTTTGAAACTGGCTTTATTAAGAATCTTTGTCAAAGCCGGTATCTCTTTGTTTTTTTCCGGCCAGAGATCGGGAGTTTTTACCTTGAGCGTTTTAAAAAGCCTGTCTCCTCCTTCGGGGAGAAGGGGAAGCATAAGATAACCCAAAGATATGACAATCAAATAAAGCTGTTTCATTATTTTGATAAATCTATCTTTATCGTTTTTTTTCAGGGTCCAGACTTGTT
Source organism: Candidatus Roizmanbacteria bacterium (assembly GCA_012798265.1). GTDB lineage: Bacteria > Patescibacteriota > Microgenomatia > UBA1406 > GWC2-37-13 > JAAZNM01. Next base: position 17,095 of record JAAZNM010000004.1, read on the forward strand.
CCTTGTCCACCAGGGAGTTGCCGTAGGTTGACAGATCCAAAACGGTACTCAGATAGTTTCTGAATTGACAGCGGTCAAGCAGGTCTTTGGCTTTTCCAAAAGAGTCGGTAACCTGTTTCTTGACTTCCCGGTCAAAAGCAATTTCGTCGAACTTTTCCTTGTCAAGCCCGCGTCCGAGGGAAAGTACCCGGTGGATGAAGTTGCCTAAGTTGGCGACCAGTATGCCGTTGACCTTTTTTTGGAAGTCAAGCCAGATGAAACTGGAGTCTTTAAGTTCCGGCATGATAAACGTCAGATAAAATCTCACCCGGTCGTTGCCGAATTTTTCGACGATCTCTTTAATATCCACGATTACCCCCCGGCTTTTTGAAAACTTCTTTTTGTCAAAATCAAGGAACATATTTATCGACGGAACATCGGGCAGATGAATCTTCGGGTCATAAATCATGAGTTTTCCCGGCCAGAAAATCGTGTGGAAAACCAGATTGTCTTTGCCCATGAAGTAATAATGCTTGAGGTTTTTGCCGTACCAAAATTCCTTCCAGTTCTTTTTATTGGTTTTGCCCCAAAGCTTTGATGCCGACAGATAACCGATTACGGCATCAAACCAGACGTAAAGCCTTTTGTTTTTTACGTCTTCGATAAGCATGTTTTTTGGGATTTTTTTGTAAGGGATGGGTACGCCCCAGTCTATATTTCTGGTGGTGGCCCGAGGTTTAAGCCCTTCCTTAAGCCAGCCCATGGTTTCGTTGTATACCCAGGTTTTCCACTGGTCCTTTTTCGGTTTAACATAAGTCTCTATCCTGTTTTGGAGTTTTGGCCAGTCGATAAAATAATGTTTCGATTTTTTCAAAACGACCGGCGTTTTGGAAAGGTTGCTTCGCGGATTTTTAAGTTCTCCTTGTTCAAGCAGCTTGCCGCAGTTGTCGCACTGGTCGCTGCGGGCATCCGAAAAACCGCAATGGGGGCATTGGCCGACAACATACCTGTCGGGAAGGAATCTTTTTTCCGAAGGCGAATAATATTCGTCGGCTTCGTTGATAAACAGTAGTCCTTTTTCAAGCAACTTGAGAAAAACCTCTTGAACGACTTTAATATGATGGGGATGGTCGGTTTTGGTATAGATGTCGTAGCTCAAATGAAGGGTTTTTTTAAAAAGCTGGGAATCTCTTTTATGATATTCGGCGACGACTTCTTTCGGCTGCTTCTTTTTTTTGTCGGCTTCGACGGTGATTGGAGTTCCAAAACAATCTGACCCTGAAGCCATCAACACTTTATTTCCAACAAGTTTATTGTATCTGGCACATATGTCGGCGGGTAGCAAATATCCGGCCAGATGACCGACATGAAGAATGCCGTTGACGTATGGCCAAGCGACACCAATGAAAACCTTCTTTTTCATTGCCAGTATTTTAACAGAAAATATGTAATAATGGTAGGACAAAGCCGAATTATGCAAAATAATCTCTGTCTCACGTATCCTAAATTCATTACGATGGAACTGAATAGACTAAAGGGAGGCAGATTGGTCAATATCGACAAGAATTTTTTCGAAAAAATCGATCTAAACGAAGTCGTCTCTGTTTCTTTTTTTGGCGACAAGGTTTTCGACCATCCTCATCTTGATTTTTTTTTACATAAACTTCAATCCAAAAAAATCATCAGTTCGGTAGATATTTTAGCTAAAAGAGACGATTTTTTCAGGTTGAAGGAAAAGACAAGGTTATTTTCCCAAATAAGGCTCCATGTCTTTAGTGCCGACAAAAAATTGCACGATAGATTAATCGGCGAAAAAAACAACTTTGCGGATTTTGAGAAATACGTAGTCAATAATAAAGATAAGGATTTCATAAAAAAATCAAAAGTCATTTTGATGCCGATAGGCGAATCAAACGATAGCGAAAAAGAAATCGACAATTTATATAAACTGGCCAAAAAGAATGGTTTTTTCTTTTCGCCTTTTATTTCTTCTAAATTTGACCGCATCGGTAAACTAAGTAAAAAAAAATACAAAAGAATAACCCAGATCCTAGCCGATCTTTACCGAAAAGACCGGCAGAGGATAATGTTTTTGGACGAACCGCTTATCTGTCTATTCACTCACGAAGCCAACCTTTGTCCGGCAGGGAGATTATTAATCCATATCGATGTCGAAGGCGATTATTATCCTTGCCGATACTCGACATACCAGGTCGGTAGGGCCGGCCTCAGTTTAACATCTGTCTGGAAAAGCTTTTCAAAAAAAAGAGAAGTTTGCGAAGAATGCAAAGACTGCCAAAAAGCATCTATCTGCGGATATGGCTGTATTGCAACAAAAGAAAAATATTTGTATAATAAAGACAGTTTTTGCTTTTATAGCAATTCTTAATGAGCAAAAAAGTTTTAGATTCCAACCCAATTTTTTCCACGATCTTTGTCACTAACGCATGCAATCTCAGATGCCGCCATTGTATCTTTTCTTCAGGAACCAAATCTCCAAAGGAACTTTCGGACGACGAAATATTTAGTTTGATCACAAAACTTGCCAACTTAGGAGTAATCTGCTTGGATTTTAGCGGAGGCGAAACGTTAATCCATCCGTCGATTTTCAGATTCATTAATTTCGCGTTTGATGCCGGTATTAAGTTTGTCAGTATGGCCACCAACGCTACTTTGATTAACCAGAAGACAGTTGATGAAATTCTAAAACTGAAAAAACAGGGAAGGCAGCTTAACTTAAGGATAAGTCTTGACGGCGATGAAGAATCTTACGATTGGTTAAGGGGTAAGGGTGTATTTAAAAAAGCCATAGGCGGTTTGGACATGCTTAAAAAAAACAATATCAGGCCAAGAGAGATAAATTTGGTTTTGCATAAAAAAAATATCGGAAAGATAGAAGCGGTTATCGATATAATCAAACCCTACAAACCTTATACGCTGATTATTATGCCGTTGGTTTTGGACGGTCGGGCCAAACAACTTATGGGAGATTACCAGATAACCAGTCTTATGTGGAAAAAAATTCTTTTAGAAAAACCGCTCTTGCAAAAAAAACACCCCGAACTGGAAATTACTATCGACGGACCGGTAGGGTCGATCCTTGAGAAAAACCTTGATCTTAATGTCCCAAGGCCTTGTATGTGCGGTTTACAGTACATTGGTATCTCACCCGAGGGTGAAATACTAGTTTGCCCCATATCTCTTTTATCGGTAGGAAACGTCAGGAGTAATAAAGACATTCAAAAAATTTGGAGGGAATCGCCGGTCTTGAAAAAAATAAGGGATCATAATGCTTTAAAAGGCAAGTGCCGCCACTGCCGATTCAAAATCGTATGCCGCGGAGGATGCCGGGGGTTGGCGGAATCAATTTATGGGGATATCCTTAAACCCGATCCCCTTTGCTGGTTATGAAAAATATATTAAAGTCGAGGCCGATCAGGAGAAGTAAAATAGCCGGGAGAAGCCTTCTTGAAAGAATGGAAAAAGACGACAGCATCCTTTTGACCAATACCGTCAGTCACAAAATGTTTCTGTTGAACAGTTTTTCCGCCGAGATATGGATGTTATGCGACGGGAATATCACTACCGAGGAAATAATCAAAAAGATCTCCAAAAAATATGATCTAAAAAAAGAAACGGTCGAGGCAAAGATATGCTTTTTTTTGGATAATTTCCTGAAAAACGATTTAATCGATTTAATATGAACAAAAAAGGACGTTACGGACTTCATTTGGCCAATATCGAATTGACAGACTGCTGTAACCTGAGGTGCAAACACTGTTACGGAAATTTTCCGAACAAATCGATTATGTCGGAAAAAGAAGTCGATCTTTGCATCGATGAACTTGATAGGGCCGGTTGTTGGTCGGTAACGCTTACCGGTGGGGAGCCGTTGATACTGGGGAAGAAGTTTTTTTCTTACGCCGATAAATTCAGAAAAGTATTCGAAAGAGTGATAGTTACCACAAACGGAACGTTGGTTGACAAATACGATCCAGGTTTGTTCACTATGTTTGATTTGGTTCAAATCAGCGTTGACGGTCCAGAAAAAATACATAATAATATTCGCGGCAATAACGTCTTTGAGAAAACGGTTGAAAATTTACTATCCCTGAAAAGGAATGGGGTCAAAGTAGCCGTGATGATGACTTTGAATAAGATCAATCATAGTTATTTTTTAGAGACATTTAATTTTTTCAAGGATTTGGGTGTCATAATGTATTATGAACGTTATACGCCTGCCCATAATAAGGATTTAGAACTGACGCCTCGTCAATATAAAAAAGTTTTGGAAACGGCCAAAAGAAACAAAATAAGTTCCTCGGATCCTATACTTAGATCTTATTGTTTTGATAACCTTTCATCTGTAAAAACCAAGAATAGGATAGTCGGTGGTTGCAGCGCCGGAATATCGGGAATTGCGATTTCCTCAAACCTTGACGTATTTCCTTGCGTCAGGATGAGAATAGTCCTGGGGAATCTAAAAAAAAACCATTTGTTGAAGATATGGTCCAATAATGATATCCTTAATCAATTAAGAGATACGGCTTTGCTTAAAGGAAGATGCGGTTCGTGTATTTTTGTTGAAAGCTGTCGCGGTTGTCGGGCTGATGCCTATCTGGAAGGCGATCTTCTTAAAGAAGATAAGCTATGCCCAATTAATAAACCAAAAAGGAAGGGGGTGAGGAAATATGACTAAAAAAAAGGCAAATAAAGTATCAAAAAAAGCCTGGAAATTAAACGTCAAAGAATTCCGATATGCGGCTTGTATGATGAATGCGGGAGCGGCTGATTAAGAGATTTTTGATTTTAGATATATGAGGTGCGATCTTTGCGGCATAGACCGAAGTATTTTTAGTACTAAATTTATAAAAAGACAAAAAAAGATATATTGTTCTGCGTGTATTCGTTTTTTGGGACGAAAACGGCCTTCCCGTAAGGAATATAAAAAGGAGATCGAGCAAATTTTGAAGACATCCGATAAAAGTTCTGCTTATGGGGCGATAGTGCTTCTTTCCGGAGGTAAAGACAGTGTTGCCGCTTTGTATGTAGCGGTGAAGTATTACAAACTGAAAGTGCTTGCCGTTACCGTAGATAACGGTTTTTTGAGCAACGAAGCTAAAAAAAACATCGAAAAAGTTACCGCTTTCTTAAAAGTAGATCACAAACTCATCTTAGACAAAAGTTGGTTCGATTCTATCAAAAACTCTATAAAAAATAACGACCTACCTTGTTTGAAGATATGCGCCGGTCATAAGTTAAACAACATAATGAAGCTTCACAAACGGTTTCCGGACATTAAGTGTTTTATAACCGGAGACGAACTGCCCTTTGTTTTTGACGATAATTATTCTTCAGTAAAAAAGGCGAATGGGTTTTTTTTGTTGAGAGTTCTGTGCGGTTGGATAAAAAAAGAAAAGGACGTTTACGGAATTATTTCGGACTTACCTTGGGAGAAACATCCTTTTTACGGTTATACGAGCGATTGTTTGGCAGTTGGTTATGCACTCGAGAAGTACAAAAAAATCCACGGTCTTAATCCTGAAGAGATCTATCTTTCAGATAGGGTCAGGCACGGACTAATCAACAAAAGACAGTTTATGTCGTTTCTCAACAAAAGGAATAAAAACCTGCCACGACACTCAGCCTTGGTGAAAAACATCCTTCTTCAAAAAAAAGATATAGACTATCAAAGATAGGAAGGTACAGGCTGACGCAAAAATGAAAGTGGTTTTGGCCCCAAGCGCCGACCAGATGAAACCGGCGATAACCGAAGCAAACAAAGTTCCGACGCTGGTTACGGTCTGACTTAGACCGTAGGCGGTACCAGCCTCCTCTTTTTTGATGATATTTCCTATCAAAGCTTTTGAGACACCGTCGGTAAAGGCAATATAGGCGCCGTAAGCGGCAAATAATATCCATATATATTGGACGTTTCTATTAAAGGCAAATCCCAGATAAACGATGCCGTATATAAACAGTCCGGCCGGAAAAACGTTTTTTGCCCCTAACCTGTCGGCCAGAATTCCGGCCGGCGTCGAAAGGAGAGTGTACACAAGATTGTAAACGATATAGACCAAAACTACGCTTGAAACCGACAGGCCCAGACTTTTTGATTGGAGAATAAGAAAACTGTCGGAACTGTTCCCAAGAGAAAATAAAGCGGTTACCACGAGAAAGACTTTAAAATTGTTTGGAATCGACGAAAAGTCGAAAGAAAAAGACTTTTTGGCGGTTTTAACATTTTTTTTAGCTTCTTTGATAAAGAAAAAAAATAACAGGCCGATAAAAGACGGGATGGCGGCAATCATCAAGATTGTCCGGATGTTTTCCGAAAATGATTTGAGCAGAATCAAAGTAATTAGTGGTCCGACCACGGCTCCGGCCGAATCAATGCTCCGGTGAATGCCGAATATGAGGCCTTTATTTGACCTATCGGTTGTTTCAAGAAGCATGGCGTCACGGGCACCGGTACGAATACCTTTCCCGAGCCTGTCCGTAAATCGTCCCAAAAAGACCATCGGCCAGGTGGAGGAGACGGCAATGATTATTTTGGAAAAGGCCGATGCCGAGTAACCGGAAACAACAAATATTTTTCTTCTTTGCAATCGGTCGGAGAGACGTCCGAAAACACTTTTAAAAAAAGCTGACGCTCCTTCAGCGATTCCATCGATAATACCTACTACAAACACAGGTGCCCCCAGTATCTGGGTAATGAAGATGGGCATAACCGGATAAAGCATCTCCGAGGCGATATCGTTGAAAAAACTGACGGCACTTAACAGATAAACGACAACCGGGACGGAGTTATTTTTTGCGGGCCCGCTTTTTTTCATAGGACACAATAATTATAAGTAAAGACCTTTGTTTTTACCATATAATGTATCCAAATTATGTTGAAATCATTTTCTGAGGCAAAAGAATTCCTTTACGAGCATATTCCCAGGTCCAATACGCAAAAATTTCCTGGTTCACTTGGCCTTGACAGAACCAAGTACCTGTTAAGCCTGTTAGGCAACCCCCAGGATAAACTGAAGATTATCCATGTGGCCGGAACGTCGGGAAAGGGATCGACCGCTTTTTACGCAAGTTCGGTCCTCCAAGGTTTGGGTTTTAAAACAGGACTTCATTTATCGCCCCATTTGCTTGACATCAGGGAACGTTTCCAAATAAACAATAATCTTATCAGCAAAAAACAGTTCGTTGGGTATTTAAATTTTTTAGTTCCCTACATAAATGAAGTTAATCGTTCCAAATACGGTCAGGTGACTTACTTTGAGATTTTAACGGTTTTATCTTTTTTTATTTTTTGCGAAAAAAAAGTCGACTATGCGGTAGTTGAAACCGGTATGGGAGGCAGGTACGATGCGACCAATACCGTATCCAGGGGAGATAAGGTCGCCGTTATTACAAAAATAGGTCTTGATCACACCAATATACTCGGGCGGACTATAAGCGAAATCGCAAAACAAAAATCCGGGATAATAAAACAGGAAAATACTGTCTTTTCCGTCAAACAGAGTAATCCGGTCGATGGAATAATCGACAAAACCGCCGTAGAGAACGATGGGATATTTTATTGTCTGGAAAAACGATCTTGTTTCAGGAACATGAGGCTCACCGATGCAGGGCTTTTTTTTGATTTTTATTTTTTTGACTTTGTCGTTAGGGAGGTTTTTTTGAAGACCAAGTTGTTGCCGCAGGTGGAAAATTGTGGTCTGGCTTTGGCGGTTATTGCTTTTTTGAGCAGGCGCGACGGCTTTGGATTTGACAAGGAAAAAATCCTGAAGGCACTAGAACAAGGCAGTTTTCGCGGGAGAATGGAGATCTTTAAAAAAGATAAAGTAACGATAATTGTCGATGGGGCCCATAATCCCCAAAAGATGTCGGCTTTTATCAGTAGTTTAAATAAAGCTTATCCATCAAAAAAGCACATATTTCTTTTGGCTTTTAAAAAAGGGAAGGACTTCCGGTCGATGTTAAAGATCATAACTCCGCTGGCAGCCAAAATCATCCTGACAAGTTTTTTTACGGACGATCAGGATCATGTTCAGTCCTCCGAAGATCCGAAAAAGCTTGCCGACTATCTGTCAAGGCTCAATTTCGAAAACCATATAACGATCGTCGACCCTCTTGATGCTTTAAAGCAGTCGTTGACATTAGGAGAAGACATAATCATTACCGGATCATTCTATCTGCTGGGACGTCTTTATCGTGGTCTTAGGAAAAAATAGGAAAAGTGGACTCCAAGAACTTATTGTCTTGGAGTGCCACTTATGTTCCTTAATACCGGATTCAGTTGTATATTGGAGGCGGTGATGCTGCCGTCGGTATTCTGAGTGCCAAAAACAGCAACCTGACTACCGGTTGTCAGATCTTTGGCTGAAGCGGTGGCCGCTTTATTGATGGCGGTCGATTCTGACAGCAAAACGATTTTTGAACTTCCATCCCTCATTTTGACGGTTATGGACTGGCTGTCTTGACTTATGACCTCTCCCATAACCTGTCCTCCGCCGCTTCGAGTACGGGTTTGACCTTGTTGATCGGCCGGTAAATTGCGGCCATTAAATTGACTTCCGTTGGTTTGACCGGCAAACTGACCGGGTTGTCCGAATGAGGACAATGATTTATTACCCTGAAACTTTGTTCCGGCGAAAAAACCGATAATTAGGGCAACGATTGCGGCGAAAATCGTAATTAGATTGTTTGTTTTCATATGTCATCACCCCCTTTCAGAAAATCACAAATTACAAATAACAAACTTAAATTAAAATTCAAAACTCAAAATTCAAAAGGCAAAAGCTTTATAATTTTTAATTTTTATTCGTATCTAAGCGCTTCGATAGGCTGCAGACCGGCGGCTCTTTTGGCCGGATACCAGCCGAAAATAATTCCGATGCCGGCAGAGACGACAAAAGCCAAAACGATCGAAAAAGGCGATATTATAAAAGGCATACTTATGAGTTTCGATATGATATAGGAGGCAATTATTCCAAACAAAGCTCCGATGACGCCGCCGCTAAAAGTTAATATGATCGCTTCGGTCAAAAACTGGGTAGTGATTGTCTTTTTTTTGGCACCCAAGGCTTTTCTGAGTCCTATCTCTCTTGTCCTTTCGGTAACGGTGACAAGCATTATATTCATAATACCGATTCCTCCGACAAGCAGAGAGATGGCAGCGATTCCGGAAAGAAGTGCTGTAAACGTCCCGGTCGTCGACGAGGCCATATTGAGGATATCTTGTTGTGACATGATTGAAAAATCGGCTTTTGTCGGGTCGGTGATTTTGTGACGGGCCAAAAGGAAATAACCGACTTCGTCTTGGGCCGCCACCATAAGGTCGGCGCTTTTTGCCTCGAGGGCAATCGAACTCAGATGGCTGGCACCAAAAAGCTGCTTTTGGGCGGTGGTTAAAGGTACGTAAACTATACTGTCCTGATTCATAAAGCCCGATCCGCCTTTTGATTCGGTTATTCCGATAATCGTCAGCATCTGTCCGTTTATTCTTATAGTCTGTCCGATGACGTTAGTTTGGTCAGGAAAAAGATCGGAAACAATCTGCGGTCCGACTACCGCTACTTTAGCCATACTGTCTACGTCACTTTCAGTGATGAAGTTGCCGGAGGCAATATCAATTTTGTGGACTTCGGTATAAACGGGCGTGGCGCCGACAACTTGGGCATTGGTATTATTGCTGCCGGTTATTATTTGGGTACGGCCGGAATATTCTGGGGAGACTTTGCTGATGGTGGTGATCTGATCGGATTTGGTTATTTCCTTGGCGTCGTCCAAAGTGAGGGTAGTGCGACCACCAGCAGCGCTTCGGACGGCTCCTTGATTAAAAGATCCGGGTTGGACGGTCAATAAATTAGATCCCAAAGATTGGATTTGGGATTGAATTGCTTGCTGGCTGGCTTGACCCAAAGAAACAAGAGCTATAACGCTGCCTATCCCGATAACTATACCCAAAATAGCCAGACCGGTTCTGGTCTTGTTTAAGGTCAACGTTCCCAGACTTTCTATAAAAAGTTCAATTAAATCCATATATATTGATCAATTTTTGATGATACGTTGTTTATGATTGTTTTTATTGTCTATGATTTTGCCGTCGCGGATATAAATTATCCTTTTTGCGTGTTGTCCGATATCTGGTTCATGGGTAATCATAACTATGGTGTGACCTTCGTTGTTTAATTTCTGAAAGATTGCCATAATTTCCTCGGCCTGGGCCGAGGCGATATTACCCGTAGGTTCGTCAGCCAGAAGAATTGCCGGATTCATAACTAAAGCCCTGGCGATGGCGACTCTTTGTTGTTGTCCGCCTGACAACTGGTTTGAAGTGTGTTCCATCCTGTTATTGAGACCGACCATCTCCAGATATTTTTTGGCTTTGGCCAACCGTTCTTCTTTATCGATTCCTGCGTAAGCCATAGGAAGCATGACGTTTTTTAGGGCGGTTGTTCTCGGCAGAAGATTGTAGGCCTGAAAAATAAAACCTATCTTCCTATTTCTGATATCGGCCAGTTGATCATCAGTCAGTTTTTCGACGTTTTTTCCATCAAGTATATACTGACCGCTGCTTGGTAGATCAAGTGCCCCAAGAATATGCATTAGGGTGGATTTGCCCGATCCCGAAGGGCCCATAATTGCGACGAACTCGCCTTTATCTATCGAAATCGAAATATTGTCTAAAGCCGTGGTCTCAAGAGATCCTAATCTATATATCTTGGAAAGATTGGCGGTTTGGATTATGGCGTTATTTTTCATAAGGTTGGTTACCTCATTCTTGCTCCCGACATGCCTCCAAATATGGAAGTGGTTTGCCCGCTTTGTTTGGTAGTGTTTACCGTTGAGGTACCGGTGACGACCTTATCGTTTTCAGACAGACCCGAGACGATCTCCGTTTCAGTGGCGGATGAGAGACCGGTTTCGACGGTCGTTTCCTGTTGTTTGCTATTTTTGATGACGGTGACATATGAGGTGCCGTCGGTTTTCTTATGGACGCTGCTTGAAGGGACGATCAGGGCATTGTTTTTTATTCCGGTGACAATGCTAGCCGAGGCAGCCATATTGGGGAGAATAAACTCCGATTCGGTGTCGAAGCGGATGACGGTCGGATAGGTGGTTACTCCTGAACTTACGCTACCGGCCGTATCGATACTGACGACCTTTCCCGTAAAAGTTTTGTCGGAAAGAGCATCAAGCTTGATAGTGGCTTTATCTCCCAGTTTGATCTTCGGAATATCTATTTCGGTCAAGTTGATTGAAACCATAGGTAACGCCTTGGTTTTTATGGTGGCGATCTTGGTGGCGCTTTGGGCGCTGTTTGAAGTGTTGGTTGATTCGACGATCACCGATCCTTCCTGTAAAGACAGGCCAGATATCGTACCTGAGATTGGAGCGTAGATAGTCGGTGAAGTCTGCTGGTAAGACAACCAGGCGGCGTTAAGAGCTGTTTGCGATTGGGTAACCACATTTTGCTGGTTTTTATACTTGGCTTCAGAAGCAAGCCAGTTGTCTTCGGATATATGATATTCCGCCAAAGCCCTGTTGGTATCGTTGGCGCTTCCGTCGGAATTTTGGTAAGTGGAGTTGGTGGCCAAGTCATAATGCTTTTTCCAGTTGGTAAGCATGTCGGATTGAAGCGTGTACAAAGAGGTTTTGGCGCTTTCGAGATTATTTTTGGCGCTTTGATAACTCGAGAGGGCCTGGGCGACATTTTGTTGTCCTTTAAGGTCAAGTTCGATCTCGGCAATTTTATCGCCGGTTTTCACTTCATCGCCGTCTTTTACGTAAAGTTTGGATACGACACCGGTCGCAAGCGTACTTATGGTACCGTTATTGGCAGTGGAAACCGTTCCGGATCCGGTTACCGACGAAACTATCGTACCGCGCGTAACCGAGGTCGTTTGATAGGCGGATGTTTTGGTTTTGCTGCCGGTAAATTTTGAAAATAAAAACCATCCACCACCGACCAAAACGACAGCTATCAGTATTTTCATCAAAAAAGAAGTTTTCTTGAACCAATTTAAAAAAAGGGAAATTTTGTTTCCGATGGATTGAAATATTTTCATATTTGTGCAATTTTATTAGCTATTGCTGAAAACGGGCTGAATAGAATCATTTGTTTTTAACTGGTAACTTGACCGTAAAAGAACTTCCTTGATTGATTTTGGATTTTACCGATACAGATCCTTTGTGGCTGGCGACGATTTTTTTGGCGATGGATAGCCCTAGTCCGTAGCCGCTGGCTCCGTCTTTGGTGCGGGCGCTGTCGGCCCGATAAAAGCGATCGAATATAAAAGGCAGATCCTTTTCATGGATTCCTATGCCGGTATCTTTAATATCTATAAAAACGAAACCGTTGTTTTGGGATGAGGTTATCTCGACAGTGCCTTTTAAAGGACTGTATTTAATGGCATTGTCAAGAAGTATCGTAAAAAGGTCAGTCAATCCGTATCTGTTTCCTTCTACCTGGACCTCGGCAATATTTTTTTTGATAACGATTTTTTTTTGGTCGGCCAGTATTTTTGTTTTGGCGATCGCCTCTGTCACAAATTCACCGATTTTAAGAGTTTCAAATCTTATCGGATGATTGGGTTTTTGGTATTGGGCCAATTGCAGTAAACCATCTGACAATGACTGAAGTTTATTGACCTCGTTAATGCTTCCTGCGATAAGTTTTTTGACCGTCGCCAAAGTGGTTTTTTTATCCCTTAAAGTGACTTCCATCGAGGTTTTTAAGGCGGTCAACGGAGTCCGTAACTCGTGGGAAGCATCCGATATGAAGCGGTTTTGTTCATCCACCATAATCTGTATGGGTTTTAACGTCCGTCCGGCCAGAAGGTAACCGAGACCGCCGGCTACGAAAAATATACCGGTATTGATCCCGATCAAAACGATAAGGATTCTCCGGTTCGTTTCGTTAACTAGGTCCGGATCAAATAAGGGGATCGAAGGAGGAGGATACATCTGGCGAGTGTCGGAATAATTAAGGTTTGCGTCAAGTAAGCTTCTTTCTATCCTGACTCTTTGGACTCGGGCGAATCTTTTTACTTCAGCGGTCAGCGTTTCATAAATAATGACGCTAAAAAAAATACTGATCACCATAATAATTAACAAATACCAGCCGGTAAGTTTGAGTCGGGCGTTTCTAAACATTATTTTTTTACCCTTTCTATCTTATAACCAAAACCTCTAACCGTATGGATCAAAGGCGGATCTTTTTTAAAGGGGTTGTCTATTTTGTTCCTAAGGTTTTTTATGTATACCTCAACCGTATTAGGGAGTATATCGGCATCGTAGTTCCAGACATGACTGATTATCTGTTCTTTCGACAAGGTTTGTCCGGCGTTGCGCATCAAATATTCAAGCAGCGAAAATTCCTTGCTGGATAGCTGAACATCAACCCCCCCTCTTTTTATTTGAAAGGATTTTGTATCCATCTGGAGGTTGTCGACGGCAATGACGGAGTCCAAAGATCTTTTTGGCCTTCTGATAAGCGCCCTTATCCGGGCAAGCAGTTCTTCAAAAGAAAAGGGTTTGGTCAGGTAATCGTCGGCTCCGGCGTCCAGTCCTTCGACTTTGTTTACGATCTGGCCTTTGGCGGTAAGTATCAATATGGGAAAATGAATATTGTTTTTTCTCAATTCTTTGCATATAGTCAATCCGTCCATGCCGGGAATCATCAGATCTAATATGGCCAGATCATAGTCTTCGGTGGAGGCCAAGTCATAGGCATCGGTACCGTTATAGACGACGTCGACGGCATAGTTTTCCTGGGTTAAACCTTTTTTTATGGAGTTGGCAATCAGATGTTCGTCTTCAACGACAAGAATTCTCATGGTTCTATTATATTGTTATAACTGAAAATTGGCTGAAGAGCAATATATTTACCGCTTGTATTTTTTTTTGGTTTGATTAACATATTAGTTTATGCTTCCTGAAGATAAAGAAAACAATTTGGCGATTGAGGTCAAGAGTCTGACAAAAAAATTCAACGATTTTACCGCCGTCAACAATATTTCTTTTTCAGTCGACAAGGCGGAAATATTTGCTTTTTTGGGACCGAACGGTGCCGGGAAATCGACTACCATAAAGATACTGACGACTCTTTTGAAGCCGACCGAAGGGAAAATAAGGATTAACGGTTTTGATCCCGTCAAAGAACAAGACAGGGTACGCAAATCTTTCGGGATAGTTTTTCAGGATCCAAGCCTTGATGATGAATTAACCGCTTATGAGAATATGGATTTTCACGGGGTTCTCTATAATCTCGATGGGGATCTGCGGAAAAAGAGGATAGAAGAATTGTTAAAAATCGTTGAACTTTGGGATAAAAAAGATCTACTGGTCAAGACTTTTTCAGGAGGAATGAAAAGAAGACTGGAGATAGCCAGGGGTCTTTTGCATCATCCTAAAGTTTTTTTTCTTGATGAACCGACGTTAGGTCTTGATCCTCAGACGAGAAATCAAATGTGGAGTTATATAGTAGATCTAAATAAAAAAGAAGGGATTACGGTTTTTTTTACCACCCATTATATGGGGGAAGCGGAAAAAATTGCCCGCAGAATCGCGATAATAGATCATGGGACAATCATAAAACTCGGGACAGCCGAGGAGTTAAAAAAGAGCACCGGCACCAATTCGTTGGAAGAGGCTTTTCTACAGTTGACCGGACACAAGATAAGGGAGGAACACTCCAGTCCGCTTGACAAGATGAGACAGAGGCGCCGGATGTTCCACCGTTAATACAGATATGAAAGCAATATATATCCTTTGGTTAAGGCAGATAAAGCGATATCTCCGTTCCCGATCCAGGTTGATTGGTTCATTGGGTCAACCGATATTATTTTTGGTTGCTTTGGGTTTCGGATTCGGCCCGATCTATAAAAGAGCCGGTGGCGGCAATTATATTAACTTTTTAGCTCCCGGCATTATTGCTCAAGGGGTTCTTTTTACGGCGATTTTCTCCGGTATCGAACTTATCTGGGACAGGCAGTTTGGGTTTTTAAAAGAGACATTGGTGGCGCCGGTATCAAGGTTCGAAATTATGCTGGGAAAAACTTTGGGAGGAGCGACAATTGCCGCGATGCAAGGGATAATAATTTTTTTCCTTAGTCTATTGGTGGGATTTCGTCCCGCAAATATCATAATGCTTCCTCTTGCGTTTTTATTCATGTTCGTGGTTGCCCTATTCTTTACGGGTGTTGGCACTGCCATTGCCTCGACCCTGGAGGATTTTCACGGTTTTCAAATGATAATGAATTTTTTAGTCATGCCATTATTTTTTTTGTCCGGTGCTTTGTTTCCATTAAATGATCTGCCGAAGCTCATCGATACTTTATCCCGTCTCAATCCTTTAACGTATGGAGTCGACGGTTTGCGGGCGTCTTTAGTCGGAATCTCCCATTTCGGTTTTGCGGTTGATATGGCGGTTTTAAGTATCCTCTCGTTGGCGATTCTATCCATCGGCAGCTATCTTTTTTCAAAAATCCAAATTTAAAAAAACAATTTGTTACCATTAAGATAATGGACGACAGTCACATATTGAACAAACATCGTGGTTTAACCGAAAAACAAGTCCGTGAAAAAATCAGGGAAGAGGGATATAACGAACTTCCTTCACAAAAAAAACAAAATATTTTCGAGATTCTCCTTAACGTTGTTCGGGAACCGATGCTTATCATGCTTATTGCCTGTGGGACTATCTACCTTTTTCTTGGGGAGGCAAAAGACGCTCTCATGCTTCTGACTTTTGTCGGAGTAGTCATCGGGATCACCTTTTATCAAGAAAGAAAAACGGAGAGGGCTCTTGAGGCTTTGCGAGATCTTTCCAGCCCTCGGGCTTTGGTAATCAGAGAAGGTAGGCAGATAAGGGTGAGTGGCCGGGAGGTCGTTACCGAGGATATCCTCATCCTCAGAGAAGGAGATCGGGTGCCGGCCGATGCCGTCATCCTTTCGTCGTCCAATCTATTAGTCGACGAGTCTTTGCTAACAGGCGAATCTCTGCCGGTTAGAAAGACGGAATGGGACGGAAAGACAAAGAATCAATCTCCCGGAGGAGACGATCTTCCTTTTATCTATTCCGGTACGTTGGTTACTCAAGGCCGCGGTATAGCCAAGGTAATCTCGACGGGTTTGAATACCGAAATGGGCAAAATCGGTAAGGCGCTTTCAGCCATAAAAGAAGAAGAAACGCTTTTGAAAAAAGAGACCAACCGACTGGTAAAAAATTTTGCCTTGATCGGTATTTTACTGTGCGTCATAGTCGTGATGGTTTACGGTTTTGTTCGTGGAGATTGGTTGAAAGGTTTTTTGTCAGGATTGACTTTGAGTATGGCGATGTTGCCGGAAGAGTTTTCCGTGGTTTTGGTGATTTTTCTCACGCTGGGGGCCTGGAGGATATCTAAAAGAAAGGTTCTTACCCGGCATACGGCGGCGATCGAGACTCTTGGAGCAGCAAAGACCCTTTGCGTTGACAAGACCGGAACACTGACTCTTAACAGAATGACCCTTGTTTCTTTGATGGGTAACGGTAGTCTATTGAACTTGGATTCTGGAAAAAAAACCGGGTTACCAGAAAGTTACCATCCATTAATGGAGTATGCTATTTTGGCAAGTCAAAGAGATCCGTTTGACCCGATAGAAAAAGAGATAAAAAAAGTCGGCGAGGAAAGGTTGGGGAAGACGGAACATATCCATAGCAACTGGCATTTGGTTAAAGAATATCCTCTTTCAAAGAAGCTGCTTTCTCTTTCCCATGTTTGGGAGTCTGAAGACAAAACGGAGTATATTATCGCCGCCAAAGGAGCTCCGGAGACCATTATCGATCTGTGTCATCTGAACAAAAAGGAAAGCGAAAAGATAGAAAAAAAAATCCAAGAGATGTCAAATCAAGGACTAAGATTGATAGGTGTCGCCAAAGCTTATTTCAAAAAAACCACGCTACCTGACAACCAACATGATTTCGAGTTTAAATTTATCGGTTTATTGGGTTTTATCGATCCCGTAAGGTCAACGGTTAAAGAAGCCGTATCCGAGTGTTATCGGGCCGGAATCCGCGTCTGCATGATTACCGGCGATTATCCGGGAACGGCGAGTCATATAGCTAAACAAATCGGTTTGGAAAACCCCACCAAGGTAATTACCGGAGCCGAACTGCAAAGATTGGATCATCTGCAGTTGAGGGAAAAAATAAAAAACACCAATGTTTTTGCCCGAGTGGTTCCGGAGCAAAAGTTACTGATAGTCAATGCCTTAAAAGCTAACGGAGAGATAGTCGCTATGACCGGAGATGGGGTCAACGATGCTCCGGCCTTGAAATCGGCTCATATAGGTATTGCTATGGGGGAGAGAGGAACCGATGTTGCCCGTGAAGCATCAGACCTCGTGCTTCTCAATGACGATTTTTCGGCAATAGTTCAGGCGGTTAAGATGGGGCGAAGGATATTCGATAACCTTAAGAAGGCTATGGCCTACATTTTCGCCGTTCATATTCCGATAGCCGGCATATCGTTGCTGCCTATCGTGTTCAATCTTCCTGTCGTTTTGTTACCGGCCCACATCGCTTTTCTGGAGTTGATTATCGATCCTGCCTGTTCGGTTGTTTTTGAGTCTGAAAAAGAGGAATATAGCCTTATGCATCGGCCACCGCGTAACCTTTACGAACCTTTATTTGACAAAAAAGCCATGATTGTTAGTTTTGTCCAAGGGGTAAGCATCCTGGTGATGACTTTTTTGGTTTTCATTTCGGCCTTATATATGAAAAAAGGAGAGGGTGAGGCCCGAACGTTGACGTTTGCCACTCTGGTTTTTGCCAATCTCGGACTTATAGTCACCAATCTTTCTTGGACGGAAAACTTCATAAAAATCCTTCAGAACAAAAACAAAGCGCTTCTATGGGTTTTGACCGGAACCGCTTTAAGCCTGATCCTTATCATATCGGTCCCTTTCTTGAAAAACATCTTTCATTTTACCAATCTCCATCCAGAGGATCTGTTGGTTACTTTTACGGTCGGACTGATCAGTATATTATGGTTTGAGGGATTGAAGATATACAATAACCTTCGGCAGAAAACCTTTTTCACTTCGTGAAAAAACATTTTGACAACAATACTCAATTATTATATAATTAGATAGTTATCTAAATATTTATATATGGACATCGTTTTTAAAGCAATGGCAGATAAAAACCGGAGACGGATTCTGGGAATCTTGAAAAAAAAAGATATGACCGTTTCCGAAATAGGACGAAACTTCACAATCACCGGCGCTTCTTTATCCCATCATCTTGATGCCCTAAAAAGAGCCAATCTGGTGATCTCGCAACGCAAAGGACAGTTTATCTATTATTCGCTTAACACTTCGGTTTTTGAGGAAGTTATTAAAGCGTTTATCAATTATTTTCAGAAATGATATGAAAAAATATCGCAACCTGTTGTTTAACGTAGTTATGATTATTTTTATGGTATCGGTTAATCTTCTATTGTTCAACCGTCTGCCGCAGCAGATGCCTACGCATTGGAACATTCACGGGCAGATCGACAGCTATATGCCTAAACAAACAGCCGTTTGGCTTTTACCGGCACTGGCTTTATTTTTTTTGGTTCTGTTTAGGATTATTCCTTATTTTGATCCAAAGAAGAACAAATATCGTCTCTTTAAAAAAGAGTGGGAGATCATTCAAACGGTTTTCGTCGGTTTTTTTGTTTATATGCATGGAATCACTCTTTATCTTTCCATAAATAAAACCGGCCGGATAATGCCGCTGATGTTTATCGGGCTTGGTTCTTTGTTCATTCTGCTCGGTAACTATCTCTCGAAGATAAGGCAGAATTATTTTATAGGGATTAAGACGCCATGGACGATAGAGAATGAAGAAAACTGGAATAAGACTCACCGCTTTGCCAGTTGGTGTTTTGTCATAGTCGGAATTATCACCCTGATTGAAGCCTACTTCGTTTGGTATGCTCCGGTAATCATCTTTGGCGGAATTATGGTCGCGGCGTTTTTGCCGATAATTTACTCTTTTTTGATATTCAAAAAAAATGAGGAAAAAATGAAATACATTTATCTGGTTATTCTTATATTGATAACATTACTTGCTTTTGTTCGTTTGATAAGCGGAGAAGATGATTGGATATGCAAAGACAAACAGTGGGTAAAACACGGTAATCCGACGGCTCCAAAACCTGTTTATGAATGTCGTTAATATTGGTAGGTGGCGCCGATTTCAAAAACAAAAGGTTTTGATCGATCGATCGCTCCCAATCGGGGATGGTTAACCGGATCTAGATGATCGGCCGATCCGACATAAAAATGAAGACGATAGATATCCATGTCAGGACTGATTTTTAGGGGAAGTCGTTTATCCAGTTCTTTTTGTTCGATAATCCCGACTAATATCTTATCAGTCGATATGTGGTAAGCTGCTTGTTCTATTTCAGATATAGTTCTTCGGACTTCTTTTTCGGTCAATCTTAATTGAGAGGAGATTCTGCCTTTAACAAAATCTTTAACCCCGCTTTTATCAACAATCCAACCCGTTGAAGGTTGATCGAACTTGATCGGCGAGTATTCATAATACAAAAAGTCCCTAACCCCTCCCGTTGTTTGCAGTTTTCCTTGGCCAAGGGTTTTAACCAACCATACTTTATCCCTTTGGAACAAAGGGTCGACATAAGTGATATCTGTGTCTTTTACGGAAACGGTTATGTTTTTGTGAGGGTTATCGTAGACAAAAATGGATGGCGAGATGCCACTGGCCCTGACGGCGCAGTTTTGATTGCCAACCGCTTTCAAATAATCCCTAACAAAGTCCTGGACCGATCTCTGGAAGATATGGGCTGACTTTAAGGCGCTGATAAGGGAGTTGGCATCAAGCAATCCTTCCGGAATATAATATTTATTGTTCCAGGTTTTACCAAGTTCGGTATAACTGTAATCGCCTATTTTAAGGCCTTTTATTTGTCTGATGTTGCTCAACATGTTGGTTGAGATTATTTCGTAACCGTCGCTGATGACGCAGTTTCCTTTATTTATCACTACGGTAGGCGAAGATGACGGATGACTTGATGGTTGGGACGGATGGGGGGTTGGGGTTTTCGTCGGAAACTCAACCGTTGACTGTTGTTGACCCTGGGGTGTAATCTGGTCAGTCGACTCGCCAAGGACTTGGGTATCTGTAGCTTTGACTGAAGCGATAAAGTTAACCCGGTAACCCGATTCCAGGTCGGCGTACCCTTTAAAAATATAAAAAGGCATAAGACTGCTCTGGGCACCATTATATGGTTCTTCAAGATAAGCAAGACTTGTGTCGGTGATTATGGCTTTTTTAGCCAGAATCCGGTTTTTCGGATAGACTTTTTCAAAATTCGGAGTGCCTTGACCTGATGGTTGGGTGATAAGAGATTGGTATTTGCCTGTCTTTAGCCTAGATAAAGCCTCTTCAAAAGAGATTGTGGTCTCTGTTTTGGTTTTGGAGTAGTCTATTGCTTTAAGATTTGAGTTAAGTCCGACGATTGAATTTTTTTGTTCATCTTTAATTACGGTTAAGCTATTAAAATCAGTTTGTCTCGTATACCCGTCTTTATTATCGGTTGTTTGGAAGATATTTTTATCCGGCAATAAGTCATCGGTTTTTGCCGACAGCGATAAAGACGAAAGAGCTCGATCTTCAGGAAGACTCAAAATGCCTATGGCGTTAAAAACCGGCAGACCGATTTTTTGCCAATCGCGATGGTACTCATAATACTTGAGACCGGGTTGATCTCTACGGCTGTAAGAAGCGGCTAACGTCAAACTGGCATCATTGGCATAAATACTTTTGATCAAACTGTCAGCTGTCTGGGATATCCCTTCGGTCGATGCATAAGAAAAACTTCCGGTATCGTTATTGAAAAAAATCATCGCTGCCTTATTGTTTTTTTTGTTTTCAGTATAAAGGGCCGTCAGTTTATTACTTTTTTCAGTTCTGATCTCGTTATCTATCCCAAGTTTTTTAGCCAAGGAGTACAGGTCCTGCTCGTTATGCCTATTGTTAATAGGATAAGTACGTAAAGAAAGGGGAAAGGGATTGATTTTTTTCGCTTGAAAGATCCATTCCTCGACATTTATTTCGGGATATGAAGGAGAACTGGTCTCTTGTTCACTGTTTATCGAATTAGTCGGTCGAGTCTGCGAATAAGCAGGACTATTTTTTTTGTTTTGAGGCTTTTTGTTCAAAATGACCATTATCAGGCAAAGGTAGATTATTGAAAGAAGCGCCAGTCCCGTAATGAGATAAAACAAAACTTTTTTCTTATTATTTTTTACCATCTGGTCTTCCACAGTCTTTATACTATGAAAAAGATCAAAGGTAGTCAAGCGTTCCGCTATAATCATTTTATGGATTATCGGAAAATCGTTGATTTTTTTACGTCTTACCGGGGGAAAATTTTAGCTTCGTTGATAGCGGCCTTTTTTTTGTCAAGAATCGGTTATGACTATTTGGTTTTGGGTAAACGATACAGTTTATCTCCGCTATTGTCAGCTTCGAAGGATTATTTATCAACCGCTAAAAATACTTTGGGGAATATATTTTCAACCAATATTTTTCCGGATATGACAACGGGTCCGGTGTCTCGTCAACCGACCAATATACCGGGCGGTTCGGTGGAGTTTCCGAGCGGAACCGTCCCAAGCGGACAGATTAATCCTTCTTTATCGCCAACCGGTAGTCCAATAACACCGTTTCCATCGACAGTTTTTCCGTCATCATACATAACCCCAACCGGAGTTTATTCTCCGACCAATACTCCAAAACCGACCAAAGTTCCCAAGGCAACCAACACCCCTAAGCCAACCCCAATCGTCCTTGCCAATCGACGCCCCGGCAACAATGTCGATGAAGTCATTGAAAACGTATATAAAATCATCTGTGTTCCCAAACCGATGTTAAGAGCTGTCCTGGAAATAGAGTATGGTCCTTGGTTAGGCAAGCTGCAGAATGAATGGGAACAGAGGAATACCCTTACTTGTCCTCCGGCCGGTTGCGATCAAAGCAATCCCGTCTGCAACGGAGATCAGACGATAAGCGGGGTGATGCAGATGATGAGCGATACCTGGTGCCGCATATATCCGTACGTAAGGCAAAAGGTTGGTAACTCCGTTCTCAGCATTAACGTTACCTATGATGCGATTTTGGGAGCGGGGTATCATCTGAAAAACATAAGTTTAAACAGGGATAAGGATTGTGAGGATTGGGATTTGAAATCAATCGCCAAAGCCGCCTGTAAGTACGGCGGTTCTTGTGGAGGGGGTGATAACTACTGCGGTCGGGTATGCGCGTATTACAACCAGTTCACTACCGGCCCGAAAAAAAACTGCGCCCAGTTGCCTAATGTTATCAGTATGGATGGGCTTTGTCAGTTAAAATAAACTATGGCAATAAGGATAATCTTGTATCTGGCATGTTTTGTTTTTATCTGGTTCGGTTCTGGTCTTATCGTAAGGTCGGTGGATAAGTTTTCCAGAAGACTCAAAATTTCCTCGTTTGCCGTCTCATTTTTTGTCTTGGGTATTTTAACCTCGATTCCGGAGTTGGCGGTCGGCATAACTTCTGTTGTCGACAGAAAGCCCGAGATTTTTGTCGGTAATCTGATAGGAGGAGTGATCATTATTTTTTTACTGATAATTCCAACACTGGCGATACTGGGTAACGGTATAAAACTCAGTCATAACCTGAACAAAAAAAATCTTTTGCTGTCGCTTTTGGTGGTAGCGGCACCGGCGTTCTTGATCTCCGATCAAAAAGTGACTGTTTTTGAAGGCGTCTTAATGGTATTCCTTTATATTACCCTTTTTTATTTTATTGAAAAAAAGAAAGGACTGATTGAAACAGTTGAACAAAAATTCATCCAAGAGGAAAAGATGCTGTTTATTGACCTTTTTAATGTCTTATCCGGAATAGCTATTATATTTCTGTCAAGTAATTTCATCGTCAGTCAAACCATATATTTTTCATCCATGATAAAAATATCACCTTTTTTTATCAGTCTAATTATCCTTTCTTTAGGGACGAACCTTCCTGAGCTGTCAGTCGGTATTCGATCGATCAGGTCCGGAAAAAAAGATATCGCCTTTGGCGACTATATCGGATCAGCCGCCGCAAACACCCTTTTTTTTGGCCTACTGACTTTGGTTAACCGTGGGGATATAACGATCCCCAACCATTTTTTGCTTCGTTTTGTCTTTATTGCCGTCGGTCTGTTTATGTTTTATATATTCTCCCGCTCCAAACACGATATTTCCCGTCATGAAGGTTTGGCCCTTTTATCTGTTTACGTCCTATTTCTCCTGATAGAGATATTCGTAAGGTAGATAATAATCCTTATTAAGAAAATTTAATTATGTTAGAATCTCCATATGGCAATAATACTCGATAAAAACAAATGCGTTCACAATCACCGTTGCCTTGCCGCTGACTCTTGTCCCGGAGGGGCTTTGACCCAGGATGATGAAAATAGCTATCCCAAGATTGATCATACAAAATGTTTGGAATGCGGGCTTTGCACGACCATATGTCCCAACAACGCCTTGAAACAAAACGCTTAATATCCCACCCCAAAAGATCTCCCATGTTAAGTCAAATGATAAAGGACTTTGAAGGGCTAAAAAATCCCAAAAAGGCCAAAGATCTTTCAAGATTCTTCAAAACCGATAAAGGCGAGTACGGCGAAGGTGATGTTTTCTTGGGAGTTGTCGTTCCCCTACAAAGACAGTTGTCAAAAAAATATCAGGATTTGAATTTGGGCGACTTGCAGCAATTGTTGTCCAGTAAAGTCCATGAATATCGTCTGACATCATTGATGATTTTAGTTATAAAGTTTTCCAAAGCCAAAGAAAGAGAAAAAAAGGAGATAGTTGACTTTTATTTGAGGAATACGGTACGGATTAATAACTGGGATCTGGTTGATCTTTCGGCTCACTATATTTTAGGCAGATATCTGATTGACCGGGATAAAAAAATCATATACCGACTGGCAAAATCAAATAACCTTTGGGAAAAAAGGATAAGCGTCCTAACCACATTCTGGTTCATAAAAAACAACCAGTTTTCAGATAGTCTGAAGATTGCCGAAATATTGCTTAGGGATGAACATGACCTGATCCATAAGGCGGTCGGTTGGATGCTGCGTGAGATCGGCAAACGAAATCTGAAAACAGAGGAAGGCTTTTTAAACAAATACTACAAGGAAATGCCGCGGACAATGCTTCGCTATGCCATTGAAAAATTTCCCGAAGGGAAAAGGCAGTTTTATCTTCAAAAAAACAAAGGCTCATCTTGATTTTTCGTCTTAAAAACACAAGAAATGATAGAATTGGGGTCTAATTATGACAAAGGAACGCTTGAATTCTTACTTTAAAACATTAACCCCTTTAACTCTGATTTTCATCATTTCTTTTGCCGCTTTTTCCAAAGACACCAAAAAAAAGGCAATTGAAGAAAGGGGTTATAGATGCGAATCTTGTGGTAATAACGAAGATTATTTGTATCCCCATCATAAACTGCCGGAACAGATGGGAGGCAATGACTCGATAGAAAATCTATTTTTAGCTTGCGGTGATTGTCATCCGGGTTTGGATAAAAAAGCGATAAGGCACGGGCTTCTGGCTGATGGTTTATCGGTCAGAGACGTATTAACCGACGAACCGGAATTGGTTGGCGACAGGAATAAATTTATGAAAGCCCTTCGTAGATTTGATCGAAAAATCTGAATTTATTAATTCTATATAATCATAATATGAGAGGTCCGGAAGAAGGCCATCGGGAAAGACTTCCCAAATTTGATTTGCGGAGTAACCAAGGTTGGATAGACAGCTATGGGACTATTCCCTATAGAATCAGATATTCGATAACTACATCGGATATAGTCAGTGATAAAGATCCGGGACGTAACATGATTACTCCCAATACCGGCGGCGGTTTTTCTTTAAGCGTGTTTATCCACAAATCGGTTCCCAAACATTTTCGTCAGGCAGTCTTGTTACATGAACTAAAGGAAGCGGAGTATATGTATGGGGAGGAACGTTTGGAACAGAAAGAAGCTCATAAAAAAGCCGCTCAGGAGGCGGATAGTTATGCCCAGAAGTATCTTTCCCAGGACGAGTACAGGGCCTATAAAGAATGGAAATCAACCCTCATTGATCCATTCTCTGTTTCTTGACAAACTTTTGTTTTTACACCTTAGAGGTGTAAAAATCTATTTATTTAACTACTGCCTTGATTAGAAATATTATTTGGCAAGACACGCTTAAACCTTTTCTTCCCTAAACGCTTTTGCCAACTGATCAATGTCTTTTTTAGTGTGGACGGCACTTATTTGGACTCTGATCTCGTCGCGGCCTTTGGGTACGACCGGGTAGCTGATATTGGTGACGATAATGTTTTTTTTGAAAAGCCTGGTGACTAAAACGTTGGTTTTAACAGGATCACCAATAAGTACCGGTTGGATGGGGTGGTTTGAGTTGGCGGCAAAGGTAAAACCGGCAGCTTCCATCTGTTTTTTAAAATAGACGACATTGTTTCTTAAACTTTTCAATAATTTTTTGCCAGCAGGTTTGTCTAAAAGTTGGACGGCCGTTAGAGCGGCGGCAGCTGTGCCGGGCGGAATTGAGTTGGAATAGATATAGGTGGCGGCCGACTCCCTTAGATAATCAACGATCGTCTGATTGGCTGCCGCATATCCGCCATCAGCCCCAAAAGCCTTACCAAATGTTCCGATAAGAACATCGGCTTCAATGCCGGCGATTTCTTCAATACCCCGGCCGGTTTTTCCGGCGACGCCAACGCCATGGGCGTCATCGACAACAAGCAAAACTCCGTTTTCATACTCTTTATCGTATCTGTCAACCACAGTTCTTATTTTTTTTAGTTCCTGATATTCGCCTAACATGCTAAAAACCCCGTCGGTTATAACCAAAGCTCTTTTATAGATTTTTTTATTGTTTTCCAAGACGGTGGCCAAATGATTCGGATCCATATGTTTAAAAATTGTCCGTTGTTCTTTAGGTAGGTTGGCAATCCTTATTCCGTCAATAATACTGCGGTGGTTTAAAGCATCGGAGATGACAATGGCATTGGAATCAACCAGCGAGTCTTTGTTCTGACCGGCAAGAAGGCAGAATATAACCGCCATATTAGTTGCAAAAGCTGAAGAAAAAACCATCGCATCATCTTTTTTGTGAAATTTGGCAACGGCTTTTTCCAATTCTTTATGGATCTTAAGGCTGCCGGAGATAAAACGGACCGCTCCCGGTCCGGTCCCATATTTTTTCGACGAGGCGTGTTCGGCTTTTCTCAAAGCCGGATGATGGCGCAGTCCAAGATAATCATTGGAGTTGAAAACCTGGAACTTTTTTTTGCCGATGATCGCATGGGGTGACTTTTCTTTGGTAAACCCTTCAATAACTTTTTCAAAACGTTTTGAGGTTTTGGTTTTATCGATACGGGCGACTTCATTATTTAATATTGAGAAAAAATTTTTCCGTGGCATATTATTTATTGGAAATTTTTAACTTTAATCCGTTGAACATGATTTTAGTCATTTTTTTAAGATCGTATTGGTGACTCCAACCCCAGTCGCGTCTGGCTTGCGAATCGTCAATACTTTTTGGCCAAGAGTCGGCGATCTTTTGCCGCTGATCAGGTTTGTAGTCGCATTTGAATCCGGGAGACAGTTTTTTGATTTGCTCAACTAGCTCTTCCGGGGAAAAATTAATCGCTCCGAAGTTATAGCTGGTACGTATGGAAATTCTTTCAGATGATGCCCCCATTAATTTTATGGTGCCGTTTATCGCATCATCTATATACATCATCGGTAAGCGAGTATCTTTTTTCAGGAAACAAGTGTATTTGTTGTCGCTGATGGCTCCGTAAAAAATATGGACGGAATATTCGGTGGTGCCGTCTCCCGGAGGGGTTTTATAACCTATAAGTCCGGGATAACGGAGACTGCGGACGTCAACCTGATATTTTATGAAATAATATTGACATAAAAGTTCGCCGGCGACTTTATTGACCCCATACATAGTTGTTGGTTCAAGGACTGTATGTTGCGGGGTATTGTTTTTTTTGGTTGTTGGCCCGAAAGCGGCGATTGAGCTTGGCCAAAAAACCTTGAGTTTGTATTTGACGGCAAGATCCAATACTTTTTTCAAGCTGCCGAGGTTGATTTCCCAAGCGAGATTCGGACTCTTCTCGCTGGCAACCGAAAGTAGTCCGGCCAGATGGTAAACCGTTCCGATATGATGTTTTTTTATGATTTTTTCCAGATTTTTTTCATCGCGGACATCGCCTTTTTCCGAGATGACGTCAAATTGATTATGAATCGTACTGTGCGATAGAGTAACAATCTCATTTTTCTTGCACTTTTTCCTAAGGGCCAAAACCAAATCGGTGCCGACTAACCCATAAGCGCCGGTGACCAGTATTTTTTTCATATAGCCTATTCTACTAAATTACCAAAAGCCGGACCAATTTTTGATTTTAAATTTAGAATTTATAATTCTAATGTGGACTATAATCCATTGACAAACGAAGTTTTTCAAGTTATAAAGTTATTCAAGTCCATAAAGTCATTGATTTTGATAAACTGGTTACTTGATGAGCTTATTACTAGTTTTTAATTTATATGGATGACAACAATAAATGTCCCAAGTGCGGATCGGCTTTGGGGGAAGTGGTGACGACCAAATCTGGTAAAAGGTTACAACGTTGTTCAGCCGGCAGCTGGAACGAAGGCAAGGTTGAAGGCTGTGACTATGTTAAGTGGTTGCCTTTTGAGCCGCAGGCCCTTGATGAGAAATGTCCCAAATGCGGCGCTCCACTGATGCTTAATGTCACCCGTTTTGGAAAAAGAATGAAAAAATGTTCGACCAACCGTTGGGATCCTCAAACAAAAACAGCGTCCGGATGCGACTATATCGAGTGGATAAAGGCCACGACGGAGAATCTTGACGAAGACTGCCCGAAATGCGGTAGTAAGTTAGTGATGGTAACGACATCGGCGGGAAAGCGTTTTAAAAAATGTTCGACCAACCAGTGGGATCGGGAAAACAAAACAGCCACAGGTTGCGACTATATCGAGTGGCAAAAATAAGCCTTTTTTGGTAAAATACTCCTTAATAAACCACATATAGTGCTGACACGCTATTGCGTGTCTTTTTTATTGGTATCAGTCAATATTATGGAAATTAGAAATATTGCCATCATAGCCCACGTTGATCACGGAAAGACCACTTTGGTGGATGCTATGCTTAAACAGACAAAAACATTCCGCGACAATCAAAAGGAAATGAGCCAGACTTTGATCATGGATTCGAATGATCTGGAAAAAGAAAAAGGAATTACGATTTTGGCAAAAAACACATCGGTCTATTATCGTGGCACAAAAATAAACATTATCGACACTCCCGGTCATGCCGACTTTGGTGGTGAGGTGGAAAGAACCATTAATATGGCGGACGGAGCGATCCTTTTGGTTGATGCCGCCGAAGGGCCTTTGCCCCAAACCAAGTTCGTTTTGAAAAAAGCCCTCCAATCAGGATTAAAAATAATATTGGTTATAAACAAGGTAGATAAAAAGGACGCCAGGCCGGCAGAGATTTTAAGCCAGGTCGAAGACCTTTTTTTGGACCTTGCCGAAGATTCCTCATCTTTGCATTTTGTGACCTTATACGCAGTAGGGCGAGACGGAAAAGCTTTTTTCAACTGTCCGGAAAAGTATTCTGACGATGGGCACGACGATCTGCAGCCCTTGTTCGAAACCATCCTAAAAGAGGTGCCGAATTCGGTAGTCAACGAGGATAAACCTTTTCAAATGCTTATTTCCACCCTTGATTATGACAATTACGTCGGAAAACTTTGCATCGGCAAGGTCCACCAAGGCGTTTTGAAAAAAGACCAGCCGATAATCTTGGTTGAGAATCAGAAAGTAATCGGCAGTTACAAAGCCCAAAAACTTTATACAACAGTCGGGTTACAAAGACAAGAAGTCAATGAGGTGTCGTCAGGAGATATCGTTACCATAGCCGGTATTCCCCAGTTGACTATCGGTCAGACAGTTTGCGATCCGGTTCTTCCGGAAAGTCTGCCGACAATTGCGGTAAGCGAGCCGACCATAAAGATCAGTCTTGGAGCCAATACAAGTCCCTTTAGCGGTCGCGAAGGAAAATACTGCACTTCCCGCCAGATCAGGGAACGGTTGATGAAGGAAAAAGAGGTTAATCTGGGTTTACGGATAGAAGACGACCCTCAGACCGGTAAGTTTGTCGTCTCCGGTCGGGGAGAGCTTCATCTGGCAATATTGATCGAGTCGATGAGGCGGGAAGGGTACGAGATGGAGGTTTCCAAACCACAGGTAATCTATAAAAAAGTCAATAACGAACTTTGCGAACCGTATGAAGAAGTGACTATCGAGGTTGATAAGGAGTTCGTTGGTTTGGTCAATGAAGAAATGGGTAAACGGCGCGCGATTATGATTGACCACAAAGAAACCAGTCAAAACTCGACCGTGAGGCTTATTTTTAAAATTTCCAGCCAAAATCTGTTGGGAATCAGGAACAGTCTTTTGACAAAAACCCGGGGAACGGTCCAAATAAGTTCCTATTTTTTGGGTTTCGAAAAAACTGGACCAAAGATGGGTTCTTTGAGAAACGGCGCTTTGATAGCTACTAAAAGCGGTACGACTCTTTCTTACGGCTTAATCAACGCCCAGGAAAGAGGGGTCCTTTTTGTCGGTATGGGAGTGGAAGTTTATGAAGGAATGATCGTTGGTTTGGCAAGCAGAACCGATGATATCGAGGTGAATGTCTGCAAGGCTAAACAGTTAACTAACAATCGGTCGAAAGGTGAAGGGGTTACCGCTGCCTTGACTCCGGCAACCATCCTGAATTTAGAGCAGTCGCTGGACTTTATAAACGATGATGAATTGCTTGAAGTCACTCCTTTAAATTTGCGTCTGAGGAAAAAGCTTCTTACCGAGTCGGAAAGACGAGTACAGCGCCGTCAGGACCGATAAAATCAACTGCAAGATAACGCTAAGAAACAAAACGACAATTGTAAATCCAATCCAGTCGAGCCGGCGATAAACAGGAGTGTGAAAGATAAAATAAATAACAATGTAATGTATAAAAAAAAGCGAATAGGAATGACGGCTGAAAAAACCGAAGATTTTGTTTACCAAACCTAATTGATAAAGAAATTTTTTGTGGAAGAAGTAAAGTAAGCTTGTCCAGAAAATGCCGTAGGACAGATAATATAAATTAGGCGGATATTTGTTGTTTTGAAAAATCATGGAGTGACCGGTTTGTTTTATGAGGAACCAAAAACAGATAAAGAAAAGACCAGCGGGTATGATCGACTTCGACGGCGAACAGCCATTTTTTTCCCAGTCTGCCAGATAATAGCTGAAGATTATAATGGTACTCCAAGGTAACCACATGATCAATCTATAGTCAAACGGAGGATAATGGTTAAGGAAAATAAAACCGCTTGCCAGGGAAGCCATAGAAAAAACCGCAAACAAGACCGGCAATTTTTTCTTAACTGCGTAAACAAAGGGAGTCAATATGACAAAATAAATGAACAAAACCACCAGCCAATTGATATCGACTCCGCCGGTCAACGTCAAGTTTCTTATGATTATGTCGAGGTTTATTTTTTTCGGTTCGAAAAAAAAGACCAGCAGGAAATAAAATAGCAGAAAAACATAGTATGGGACAAGCAACCTGATAACCCTTTTTTTGAAAAACGGGAAAAACCCGGAAAGATCGGCTGCCGGTTGATGATAATAAATGTAGGAAGAACAAAAAACAAATATCGGGACGACGAAATGGATAATGTCCCAAAGCCTATAAACGGATTTTATACTTAGGAAGTAAGCGGTTGTATGGGTGAGGATCATTATCAAAATCGCCAATCCTCTAAGAAAGTCAAGAGTTTTGTTTCTTGGTTTGTTTTTTGTCATCTGAAAGTTTAATTGTCCAGAGGGTCAACGTCAATCTGATAAGGTTTATCCTTTGTTCCTTTATAGGTTTTTGCCGTCGCTCCTACTTTAAGAACGCCGATTCTTTTCAGAAAGTCGATGATTTTTTTAATCATATCCATAATTTACAATTTTAAAGTATTTAAACAAATATGTATACTGCTCAACTTTTGAGCTTTGATTTTACAATATGCCTAACGCATCTTTAAAAAATTTGCAAGCGAAGGGGTGCAAATTTGACTTGGAGAATAGAGATTTATATACTTTGTATATCAAAATGGGAAAAGGAGTTGCTATTTTACCGATAGTTTTTGTCATCTTGGCTTTTGGACTGGGTTTGGGTATCGGTGTTAAGATTTTATCGCCGAGATTGAGTCCTTCAACAAACCCGCCCCAGGCAATTAATTCTAAAGTCCAAGTTCCCTTGCCTTCAGGAGAGGATACGATCAGGACTTTTTTTAATCTGATTCAAGAAAAAAAACCTAACGAGGCTTTAAAGATGTTAACGGTTTCCTATATCGGTAACGATTGCTCAAGAACTTCGTGGTTGAACCAGTTCAAAAGCTTTGAAAATGTTTCTGTGGACAAAATTGATTTGGAAAACGGCAGCTCGGCCAACGGCAAAAAAATTTATAAAGTCACGATAAGCGCCAGAATGTTGCCAACGGCCACCTCGGCTCCGATTCCCAACTATGGTTGGGAAAACGGACAAAATGTCAGATGGATAACTTTAAGTGAAAACAATAAGAACATTTGGAAGATAGCCGGAATCAGTACCGGCCCATAATCCCGATGTCTAAGCTTCATCGTTAAATATTTATTTTTTGCCGGTATAATATTCATAGATTATGAACGACCAGATTGTTTGTCCTAACTGCGGAAAACCGATTCCGCTTACCCAGGCCTTATCCCATGAAATAAAAGAAAAACTTCAAAAAGAAAAAACTATCGAACTGGCCGAGGAAAAAAAAAGATTGAATGAAGAGGCGGCAATTTGGCGTAAAGAACAAATAACCAAAATAGAAGATAAGGTTAAGAGGGAATCCGAGTATAATTTGAAGAACGCCAAAGAAGAGACGGAAGATCTCAAAAAACAGAACAAAAATCTTCAAGAGCAGTTGCTCGAATTGAACAGGCTTATGCGTCAGATAAGGACGGAAAGGGAGCAGGAAAAGATAAATCTGGAAAAAAAATTGGTTAACGAGCAAGATAAAATCAGGGCGGAAGAGAAAAAAAGATCTGAGGAAGAGTTCAGATTGAAGATTCTGGAAAAAGACAAAAAACTCGGCGATGCTTTGAAAATGGTCGATGAGTACAAAAGAAAATTGGAACAGGGATCCCAGCAGCTGCAGGGAGAGATTATGGAGTTGGAAATCGAAAAAATCCTGAAAAATACCTTTCCTCAGGATGAAGTAAAAGAAGTCCCAAAAGGAATAACCGGGGCCGACGTGATCCACATTGTCAAAAATAACTCCGGTCGTCCGTGCGGTACCATTATTTGGGAGCTGAAAAGAACCAAGGCTTGGAGTGACGGTTGGCTGGTTAAACTTAAGGAAGACCAACGCCGGATTAAAGCCGAAATAGCCGTTATTATTTCAGAAGTTCTTCCTGAGAACATAAAGACCTTCGGTTTGAAAGATTCCGTTTGGATAGGGAACTTCAATTCGGTTGTCGGCCTGGCTTCGGCTTTAAGGAAAAATCTCATAGATCTGGAACTGGTCAGGTTATCGACCGTCGGAAAGAAAGAAAAGATGGAAATACTTTGGCAATATCTTAACGGTACCGAGTTCATACAAAGGGTTGAGGCGATAGTGGAAGCTTTTACCTCTCTTCAAGAAGATGTGGAGCAGGAAAAGCGTTGGTTCGTAAAAAAATGGTCAAAACAGGAAAAAAATATCCGTAAAGTGATCGATAACACTTTCGGTATGCATGGGGATCTGCAAAGCATTGTGGGTAAGGCATTGCCGGAGATTAAAGGCATTGAAGCTTTACCTGAGGGCTCGGTTTCCGATCAAGATGATTTATTCAAAGATGAAAAAAAATAATATATCCAAAATGGCCATAATCGTCATCTTTCTGGTTGCTTTTACCGTGCTTATGGTTAACCTTAACAGGAATGAACTTAATCCTCGTTTCAACACCGGCAGGATCGCAAGTACGACCGTAACTCCGTCTCCGACAACTTCCTTCAAAATTAATTTGAAAGGGCCATGGAAATGTTTCTTTTATGATAAGGAAACGTCGATAAGCGCCGTCATAAAAGACAGACATCTTAAGGTCGAGATGGAAGACAAAAAAACAACCAGCAAGTTTTTATTCAAAGACGACTGTCTTTACCGTTGGGAAAAAAACAAGTTTTATGGAGAAAGAATATGCGGTTTGGGTCAGATTGTTTCAGTTATAGATACGGTGTCAAACTTAGCCGGTGGAATAGATGTGAACAACCTGATTAATTATTTGCCCCAGGCCGGCTTTGATCAATCGAAGATTAACTTGATAAAAGGACTGGATATCGAAAAAGGCTGCCGTCAGGAAAACCCCGACGAGAAAGTTTTTATTTTGCCGACCAATGTGATTTTTCAGGATAAAGTTGCGGTAACTTCGCCACCGGTAAAAAATAAACAATGACCTTTTAGGTGGATTTCGGTGAGTTTGATCCTCATTAACCCTTTCCATACTCGGAAAGTGTGAGCACAAAAAATGCCCCGGCTACGACCTACTTTCCCTTTTGACGAAGTCAAAAAGTATCATTGGCGCTGACCCGTTTCACTTCCTTGTTCGGGATGGGAAAGGGTGGTGCCAGGTCGCTCCAGTAACCAGGGCAAAGCCAATTATAAAAAATTTATGCGAAGATAGCAATAGATATTTAGTCTATAATATAAAGTAATGAAAGATACCAATGCCAGCCATAACCTTTGGCACTCGTTTTGTATCCATCCCGGACTGCGTTTCGCCGAACAGAACGATGATGAAAAAATCATTCTTGCGGTCAGGGCCCATCCGATATCCCAGATCCATTGGTTTCTCAACAGCTTTTTTTTCGTAATTTGCATGGTCATTCTTAATGTTTTTTTACCGAGTGTGTTAAACATAGGTCAACTCTTTTTTATTAATTTTTTTGGCGTAGCCATTATTGTTTCCTATGTTTGGCTAAATGTTTTGGCCTGGCATTTTAACGTCGGGATAATTACCGACCAGCGAATATTGGACGTTGATTTTCATACGATCCTTTATAAAGAGGTGACGACGGCCATGTTAAGTAAAGTCGAGGATGTTACGGCAAAAACCGGCGGTTTTTTTGCTTCGTTTGCAGATTACGGCAATGTTTTCGTCCAAACGGCCGGAAGCGAAGCCAATATCGAGTTCATGAATATTCCCAGACCGTCGGAAACGGCAAAAATAATCAACAGTTTGCTTAATAAAAAACAGCCATGAACTGGAATCAGCTAATATTAAACGGCGACATCGTTTATCTGTTTTTCAAAGCATTTTCTTTGATTTTTTCATTCATGTATTTTATCTATGCGTTGGTTATCTATCGTCAGACTCAGATAATGAACAAAGCCCTTGATACGGAAAGGAAAAACATTTTTTCCTCAATCTCTTTTTTGCAATTGACGGTGGCGTTAATTATCATATTATTAGCCCTATTGCTGGTATAAAATATGTGGTCTTTGTTTAGCGTTTATCTTGGCAAGGATCGGGAAGCGGGAATAATCGGTTTTATCGCCGAGGAAAATTTTTTTCTGATTATCGAAGACGGTAACAATGAATTCTCCAAGGAAAAAAACCGGGATATCCTCAGTCAAATAAGGGAAGGGGTAAAAGCGCTGAAAATATCCAGTCTTGCCCAGTTTGAAGAGTTTGTTAACGATATCATAAAGAAATATAATCTACCCGCCAGTATTTCTTTGGCTTCCGGTTATCTTTCCGATAGGCTTTTTTATCTTAAGACCGTTGGCCATGGCAGAATTTTTTTGAAAAGAAGCGGACAATTTAAACGGATAATCGAAGGCGATACAAGTGCTTCAGGATATATAGAAGAGGAAGATTATTTCATATTTGCCAACAGCCGTTTCGTGGATATATTCGGACGGGAGCAGGATCTCCATAAAATATTTGATCATCGTCGGCCGAATGAAGTGATTGATTTCCTTACGCCTCAGTTGAAGAGCAAAGAAGATGAGGGAGCGATCGCTTTATTTGTCCAGTTCGGGATAAAAGAGTCGTCTTTGGGAGATTCGAAACAGGATATTTTCATCAAACCGTCATTTTTCGAAGGAGTAAAGCCGTTGTTGACTAAGATAAAAAACAAGTTGGGTTTCAAACAGCAGGAAAACAGTCCGAAAAGAACGCTTACTCTTTTTGCGATTGTTGTTATCCTGATAATTCTTTTATGGAGTGTCGGTTTGGGATACCGGCGTCGACAGGAAAGTTTGATCAGCCAAAAAATAAAGGCAAGTCGGGAACTTATTGTCCAAAAGCTGTCTCAGGCTGAAGAAGTAGCTTTTTTAAATCTTCCCAGAGCTCAGATTTTTATCAGTGAGGCCAAGATCGAGCTAAACAGACTGAAAAGCGATCTTAAGGACGACAAAAACAAGGAATGGTTGCAGATATCTGCCCTGATAGAGGAGAAAGAGAATAAGATAGTCAAAAAAGAAGAGAGGCCGTCTTCGGAATTCTTTGATCTTGCAGTGGACAGTAAAGAGGCTAAGGGCGAAAAAATGTATTTGGACGGTGACAATCTGTCTATCTTAGACGGATCGGGCGGAGCGATTTATCTTCTTTCCTTGGAAAAAAAATCTCTTGAAAAAAAAGCGTTCAAAGAAATAAAAAGATCGGAACTTATCAGTTTTTACGGAGAAGAATATTTCTTTGGCAGTACCGACACCGGCATTTATAAAATCGGTAAGGAAAACAAGTCGAAGAAAGTGATCGAAAAGGATAAAGATTGGGGCAAACTTATTGACATGGCTGTTTATAACGGCAATATCTATCTGATCGATCGGGAAAAAGATCAGATATACAAATATCTGGTGACGGAAAACGGTTATTCGGCCAAAAACAACTATTTTAAGTCTGGTCAAGACATAAGTCTCAGGCAGGCTAACTCCCTGGCGATAGATTCCTCTCTCTATATCGGTTTGGATGAATCGGTGGTTAAGTATACGGCCGGAGAAAGGGATGGTTTTAAGACGGATTATCCGGAAGAAAATGTGGTTGTCAAAAAAGTTGTCACCAATAAGGATTTGGACAAGGTATATGTTTGGGACAAAAATAAAGGAGTCTATATCCTTGACAAAAACGGCAGTTACGAAAGACAGATAAGATCTTCTTCGCTTGCTAAAGCCACGGATATAGTGGTTTACCAGAATAACATATACGCCTTACTAGGCAGCAAAATATTCAAGATCTCCGCCGATTAATCAACAAAATTTCCTTCCTCCTTTTTCAAGGATTCGACATAGGTTGAAGAGATCTGGTATACAAGGTCCGACTCGGAAATCTTAAGATAATAATTGTAATTATCTTTACGATAAAAACCCAGGGTTTTGTTTTGGTTTTTTATTTTGAGGTTGATGACCAGCGATTTTTCCAGATTACCCAGTTCGGGGTTGCTGGTAAAAACATCGTTACCTTTTAGCGTTGCCAATTCATTGATAAAAAAATCAATCCGTTCTTTTTTGATCTCTTTATTATTTAAAACCCAACGTTCACCTTGTTTTTTCAGCGACAGTTTCTTTGAGTTATGGTCTAAAGAGATTTCGGTTATGTCGTTTTCGTTTTTAATCAAATTGACTTTAAGATCGCGGCAGTCAGCATCGGAAAAAACTCCGTAAAAACCTCCTCCAATAAAAACGTCGTTTTCTTCGTTCAGGCGAAGATAGTTTTTGTCATAACCGACATTTTTTCCGACGTACACGGAAAACGTTTTACCGTCATTGACAATGCTAACTTTCTGGGAGTTAACTTCAAAGTTGGCATGTTTTTTGGCATTATTGGAGACGATCTCGTCTTTTTTCAGAGACAGGAAAGCGCTGATAATTTTTTTGACGTTTTCCTCATTGGCTTTGAAGGTCTGGTTGTTTTTTTTGCAGTACCAGGTACCGTTTTTCAAGAAATAAGGGATTTTGTCACGACCGCCGACAAGCTCTATCTGGGTAATATTTTTTTTATCATCGCTTATAATAATGTCGCCATTATTGGGCAAAATAAGGTCTTTTATTTTTTCTTTAAAGAGATAAAAAAAGCAAAGGAAAACTAAAATCCCAATCAACATAACAAGTCTTTTCCGGATTTTTTTTCTCATATTGTAAAATATTATAATACACATGAGCTGTCTTCAAGAAGATAAAAACATAGTTAAAAAGATCATCAATCGTGATGAAAAAGCCCTGTTGCATCTATACAGGCAGTATCAGAAAGACATCTTTTATTTTGTGGATCGGCGGTTGAACGACCACGGACTGTCCGAAGAAATCACCCAAGATGTTTTCGTCGACTTCCTTGATGGTCTTCGCGATTTTCGATACCAGTCGTCGTTAAAAACTTTTTTGTTCTCCATCGCCAAAAACAAGACGATAGACGTCATAAGAAAGAAAAAAATAAAAAAAATATTTTTTTCCGCTCTGCCTCAGCCGATAGTTGAGGGATTGAAGGTTATTTTGATCGATGATGAAATCGACAGGAGGGAGATGTCGGAAAAAATAAAAAAGGCTTTAGGTAAGTTACCAAATGATTATCAATTCGTATTGAGACTAAAGTATATGGAAGGGATTAAAGTTAGGGAGATCTCAAGGAAATTGAGGTTGGGTTTTAAAGCGACCGAGAGTTTGATATTCAGGGCCCGTAAGGCTTTTGTTAATGTTTTTGAAAAATGATGAAAACACTATCGTTTCAGTTGACTGAAAAAATGAACGAAGTATTCTTGACCAAACCGGCCGATCTCGGGTTTGTTTTTTTAACCCATTGGTATAAAAGGTTTACATCCATAATAAAAACCGCTCCTTTTATAATAATCGTTCCGTTGTCTTTGCTTTTTTCTTTATTGACATATCTTGTCTTCGGTTATCTTCTGGTAAAGTTAACCAGTATTTTGCAATATGGTTTTTAGCAATTTCGTCATTGATTTTTTCAGTTCGCTCATCTTGATATTCAAAAGGTTCTTTCTTTTGATTTTTTTTCCATACAAGACAATGAGAAAAATCAGTTTGGAAAAAGACTTGTTTCAGCCGATTATCATATTTATGATGGTTTTCGGGTACTTTCAGTTAAGTAGTGGTTTTCGTCGGACTGCCTATTCTTCATCGGTGACTTTTTTTGTTTTTCTTAGTTATTTTTTGGTTTCGGCTTTTTTCTTTTATCTATTGGGAAAGTTTTTCGAAAAAAAAACTGATTTTTTCAGTTATCTGATAACTTTTTCGTATTCGCTTTTCCCTACCTTGGTTTGGTTTATGGCTAACTTTATCTTTTACATATTGGTTCCGCCTCCGAGAACCGTTTCTTTTTTAGGAAAGGGATTCAGTATTTTTTTTACCGCTTTTTCGCTAAGTCTACTTTTATGGAAACTGATTCTTTTTTACCTGTCTATTCGTTTTTCGTCAAAAGCCCAATTCTATCGGATTGTGTATTTTATTTTTTTGTTTTTTTGCTGGTTTATCCCTTTATCCGTAGGTCTTTATCAGATTAAGATGTTTCGGATCCCCTTTATCTGATCTGCCTTAAAAAGAATGATTTGACCTGCCTGAACCGACTAATATGACTATGGACTTAAAGAGGTTGAAAACAGCTTCTCAAAGGCGATCGGCCGTTGGAAAAATGACCGGTGTCGGAATAGAGGAGTTGGCTTTGCCGCTTGTTGATGACGAAAGAAAAATCCATTGTGAGAACTTAATCGGAGCCGTTTCCTTGCCGTTGGGGATAGCCGGACCAATTACGATAAAATCACAACAACATTTTGTTCCTTTGGCGACGACCGAAGGGGCTTTGGTTGCATCGGTAAACCGCGGTTGTAAAGCCGTAAATGAGTCGGGAGGGATAAAGGTATTTATGCGCAATTCCGGCGCCAGTCGCGGACCGGTGTTTGAGACCGACGGTCTGGAACAAAGTTTCTTTCTGGAAGACTGGTTGGACAGCAACTACGACTTAATAAAAAAGACGGCAGAGACAACTTCTGCACACCTTAAACTATCAAAATTTGAGATAAAAATTGTCGGACAATATGTCTATATCAGGTTTTCCTTCAATACCGACGAAGCAATGGGAATGAACATGGTCACGATAGCCACGCAAAAAATAGTCGATCTTATTGAAGAAAAAACAGGGGTAAAATGTCTGTCTTTGGCCGGTAACTACGATGTCGACAAAAAACCGTCATGGCTTAATTTCATCTCTGGACGGGGACGGCAGATGTGGGCGGAAATAATTATCAGTCAGTCGGTTACGGAGAAAATACTTAAAACTTCGACCGACAGACTTTTTTCCGTTTGGTTGGGGAAAAATCTGATGGGCTCGGGCATAAGCGGATCTTTAGGGTTCAACGGTCATTTTGCCAATATCGTCGCCGCTTTTTTCGCCGCTACCGGCCAGGATTTGGCTCATACGGTTGAGGGTAGTCTCGGGGTGACAACGGCCAGACTTAACCGGGACGGCAGCCTGTATTTTTCCGTTTATCTGCCCGATATCATGATGGGGACGGTCGGCGGCGGAACAAACTTAAAAACGCAGAAGTTGGTTCAAAAAATAACCGGAGTTGATAACGCCGACGATTTAGCTCGGGTGATGACAGGGGCGGTTTTGGCGGGAGAGTTGTCGTTATTAGCCTCTCTTGCCGAAGGATCGTTGGCCAAAGCTCATAAAAAATTAGGAAGATAAATTAGTTACTCAAAAATTTTTAATTAAAAATTTATCTATGGTTGGTATAGTCTCTTACGGTTTTTATATTCCGAAATACAGGTTGAAGACTGAGGAAATAGCCAGAGTCTGGGGTAAAAATCCCAACGAGATACTCAGGTCGTTGAAAGTGGTTGAAAAATCGGTTTCAAACATTGACGAAGACTCTTTAACTATGGGTTATGAATCTTCGTCAATGGCTCTGGAAGGAATCGACGTCGACCGGAAAGAAATAAAAGCCGTTTTTTTCGGATCCGAATCCCATCCGTATGCCGTCAATCCCACCTCAACTATTCTGGCTGAGTTTTTGGGAATAGAAAAAAACTACTTGGCTTATGATACCGAATTCGCTTGCAAGGCGGCTACCGGCGCTTTAATCTCCGGATTTGGTTTGATTAAATCGGGATTTTGCGACTACGGGTTAATTACCGCCTCCGATAAAGCTACCGGTCGACCTCATGATGCCCTTGAATATACGGCCGCTTCAGGATCGGTATCGTTTTTTTTGGGCAAAAAGGATCTGATACTGGAGCTGGTTGATTGTCAGTCGTTTTCCTCCGATACCCCCGACTTTTGGCGGCGCGAGGGAATAAGGTATCCTTCCCATGGTGGTCGGTTTACCGGAAAACCGGCGTATTTCCATCATGTGACGGAAGCTACCCGGCTTGTCCTTGAAAAAAATAATCTTGAACCGAAAGATTTTTCCCAAGTGATTTTTCATATGCCTAACGGAAAGTTCCCGGTGCAAGCAGCTTTGTCAATGGGATTTGAAAAAAAACAGATAGAAAGATCCCTGGTCATCCGCAATCTGGGCAACTCTTATACCGCCTCAGCCTTGATGGGGTTTGTTGCCACTTTGGATACTTCAAAAAAAGACGATCTGGTTTTACTTACCTCTTATGGTTCGGGCGCCGGGTCAGACAGTTTCGTGTTCAGGGTCACAGAAAATTTAGACAAAAGACGGCGCAACTTTTCAGAAGCAAACGCAGATAAAAGTTATATCGATTATCCCAGATACTTAAAATTTATGGACATAATATGAGTTCTGTCATCGGCTATTACACAACGAAGTTTGGCGAACTTTGGGATAAATCGCTCTTTGATCTGGTGGAGGAGGCGATTAAAGGAGTTTTAGAGAATTCCAGATTGGAACGTCGGCAGATAGATGCGATTTTCTTTGGCAATATGCTGGCCGGAGTTCTGGAAAACAACCTTCATAGTCCGTCAAGAATAGCGGAGATAATTGGCACCAATATCCCGATATTCCGGGTTGAAGCCGCTTGCGCTTCCGGAGGCATGGCTTTTCATTTGGCTAATAATTATCTTAAAGCTAATCCTGGTAAAACCGTAATGGTGCTTGGCGGAGAAAAAATGACGGATTATTCGCCTGAAGAAACAACCGAGGCGTTGATGTCGGCTTCGTCAGGCGAAGAACAAGAAGCTGGTTTGACTTTTCCCGGTCTTTACGCGGTGATGGCCAATTACTATTTGGAAAAGTACGGTTACGATGAGGAAAACCTGGCTTATATAGGATACAAGAATCATTTGCATGGCAGTCTTAACGACAGAGCCCATTTTCAAAAAAAAGTCAGCGTAGAGGATGTTTTAAAAAGCAGTTATGTCGCTTGCCCGTTGAAGGTATTGGATTGTTCGCCGATTTCAGACGGAGCCGCCGCCGTGATAATCTCGAACGACAAAAAAATCGTCGGCCGGTCGGAGAAACAGATTCAGATATTGGCTTCGGAAGTCGCGACCGATACCATTTCTTTAAAAACAAGAAAAAGCTTGGGTGAGATCTTGGCTACCAAGATAGCCGGAGATAAGGCCTTCAAAGAGAGCAAACTAAATAGGAAAAAAATCAATGTTGCCGAGTTGCACGACTGTTTTTCGATCGCCGAGATCCTGGCGATGGAGGATCTGGGTTTTTGGGAGAAGGGTGAGGGTGGCCGTGTTGTCAAGACCCTCGTTTCACTATATGACAGCGGGTCAGGTTTGGCCGTCAATACCTCCGGCGGATTAAAGGCGGCCGGTCATCCGGTCGGAGCAACCGGCATAAAACAGATCGGCGAAATTTTTTTGCAGTTGACCGGACAGGCGGGTAGAAGGCAAGTAAAGAAAGCCCGC
The DNA here is from genome assembly GCA_012798265.1 of Candidatus Roizmanbacteria bacterium. Classification (GTDB taxonomy): domain Bacteria; phylum Patescibacteriota; class Microgenomatia; order UBA1406; family GWC2-37-13; genus JAAZNM01. Next base: position 59,118 of record JAAZNM010000004.1, read on the forward strand.
TGCGGATTGACCCAGAATGTCGGCGGATCAGGCGGTACGGCCGTCGTAAGTATATTTGCTGTTTAAAATTACAAATCACAAACATCAATTTTAAGTTTTGAGTTTTTTATATATGTTAAGTCCGGTGAAAATTTGGCGAAGACAAAAAGAAATACGTCTAATTTTAGGTAAAAAGGGAAAGATTATCTCTTGGACGAAGATCCTTACTCCGCCGCCCGACTTCAAAAAATACGCTCCTTATGCCGTAGTTTTGGTAGATTTTGGTGATGGGACCAAGGCTTTTGGTCAGTTGGTGGACTATGAAGATCGCGATCTTGCAACTGGGAAAAAAGTAAAGGCTGTTTTGCGCAAAATCAGAGATTCTTACAGCGAAGGGGTGATCGCATACGGCATTAAGTTTAGACCAATATGAAAGTTGTTTTTTCCGCTCCGGCCAAGGTAATAGTTTCCGGCGAACATGCGGTTGTTTACGGCAAACCGGCTTTGGTATCGGCTATAGATCTTAGGTTGGTTTTCTCTCTTTGGAATAAAGAAAACTCAGTCAAAGACGAAAATGTACTTTTCATCTCCAAAACAGTCAAACGTTTTTTGACGGCTCAAAAAATAAAGTTCGAAGACAAGCCGTTTGACTTTTCGGTCGTATCGGACATTCCGGTTGGCCGTCATCTTGGTTCGTCGGCCGCCTTTTCGGTTGCCGGGACAGCCGCATTTTTGAAGTTCCTGTCGGGAAAGAACTTCCCTAAAGGAACAATCAACGATCTGTCCTATGAAGTAGAAAAAAGATTTCATCTTAACCCGTCCGGAGTGGATAACAGTACCGTTTGTTTTGGAGGGCTGATCTATTACCGTAAAGAGTTTGAGTTCCTTAAAAGCATATCTTCCCTTAGGTATAAGGTTCCAAACGATATCGAGCGCAACCTATTTTTGATCGATACCGGCCAACCCGAAGAAACGACCGGCGAGATGGTCGGTTTGGTCAACCGCTTTTACAGCAAAAACAGAAAAAAAACCGACGCCATCCTGGATCGGATTGAGAAATGTACCCAAAAGATTACCCTTTCCCTTACTGAAGGTAATCGGGCTTCGTTTATGTCCGGCATCGTTGAAAATCAGGCGCTTCTTGAGAGTTTGGGTGTGGTGTCGGAATCAGCCAAAGGTACACTTGTCAACCTGTCTCGATTTGGTGTCGGTAAAGTTACCGGCGGCGGAGGCAAGCGGGCGGGATCAGGGTTTATAATATTCTTTAGCGAAGATAGGGGGAAATTGACGGCTTATTTGAAGGAACGAAGGATTGCTTATTATCATTTCCGTCAGGATTTTAAAGGATTATATGAAGAAAGTTAAAGTATCGGCTCCAGGTAAGCTGATGATCATGGGAGAACATGCGGTCGTTTATGGTCATCCTTGTTTGGTGACGGCCGTAGACAAAAGACTTTATGTCGAGATGGAACTGTCGAACCAATTAAAAGACGAGATCATCACTCCCCAGGTAAAGGAAAGCCGTTTTGTGCTGGAGACGATTGCCTATTTTAAGCAGAAGTTTAATATAAAGAACAACGTCAGAATCGTCACAAAGGGAGATTTTTCCCATCAGGTCGGTTTGGGTTCGTCTTCGGCGGTAACGGTCGCTACCTTTAAAGCCATGTCATTGCTTTTTAATCTCAACCTGTCACCAAAGGAGATCTTTGAGATGAGTTATAGGGTAACTCTCCTTATCCAGGGAGTTGGGTCGGGATTTGATATCGCCGCGGCCACATTTGGGAATACCCTGTATTTTGTGAGGGGCGGAAAAGAGACGGAAAATTTACCGGTAAAGGAACTACCACTTATAGTCGGTTATTCCGGCGTAAAAGCCGATACCCCTTTTTACATAAGAAAGGTTGCTGAGGATTTTAAAAACAGAAGGGGAGATATGGAGCGTGTTTTTGCGGATATTCATCGATTGGTGGTTGATGCCAAACGGGCATTTTTCGATGACGATCTTAGAGAGGCCGGTATTCTGATGACCAAAAACCATGCTCTCCTTAAGGAGCTGGGAGTAAGTACGGATAAACTTGATAGGATGGTATCTGCCGCCGTCAAAGCCGGTGCTTATGGGGCCAAGTTGTCGGGTGCCGGCGGAGGAGACTGCATGATCGCTTTGGTTAATCGTCTTAACAGGGAAAAAGTAATCGAAGCTATAGATAAAGTTGGGGGAGAGATAATCAACGTTAATGTTAATGTAGAAGGGGTAAAAGTTGAAAAAACATTATGAAAACGACCGTAATGGCTCCGTCCAATATCGCTTTTATAAAATACTGGGGAAAAAAGGACGACCGGTTGCGTTTGCCGACCAACGGCAGTGTTTCGGTTAACCTCAGTAATCTGTCTACCACAACTACCGTCGAGTTCGTCCGCCACTTGAGAACCGATCAAATTGAGGTAAACGGAGTTGCGGTTGACGATATGAATAGTCGTATCGGCAAGCACTTAGACCGGATAAGACAACTGTTTAAGACCGATCTTCGGGCTAAAGTGGTCAGCAAAAACAACTTCCCAACGGCCTCAGGTCTGGCTTCGTCGGCATCAGGCTTTGCCGCTTTGACCTTGGCGGCCGTCAAATCGATCGGTCTTGACCTGTCGGAAAGACAGATATCGTCCTTGGCCCGTCAAGGGTCAGGCTCGGCCTGTCGATCCATACCCGACGGATTTGTCGAATGGAGAGAGGGTAATGACGATAGTTCATCTTATGCTGAGTCTATTTTTCCAGCCGGACATTGGGATTTGAGTATCGTCGTCTGTCTTTTTTCCGATTCTCCAAAAAAAACCCTGACTACCGCCGGTCAAAACTTAGCTTTTACCAGCCCCTTTTTTCTTACCCGCCTTAAAAAAATCAACGATAAAATATTTACCATAAAAAAACTTATTGAAAAACGGAGTTTCGACGAGTTTGGACAACTGATTGAACACGAGGCTTTAGAACTTCATGCAATTATGTTAACCTCGACTCCACCTCTTATTTATTGGTCTCCGGAAACAGTCAAACTGATGAAATTAATACAGGAATTGCGTGAGGATAAAGGTGTGCCGGTTTACTTCACTATTGACGCCGGTGCCCATATGCATCTTATTTGCGAAACCGGCAGTTTGAAAAAGGTCATTTCTTTTTTGGGCAGACAAGATTTTATCAAACAGACAATAATCAATAAGCCTTTTTCAGGGGCAAGGGTAATTAATCAGCACCTGTTCTGACTTTTAGAGGTGGGGAAGTGTGATTTCCCAGCCGCCAGAGGTACGTTTAAACAATCCTAAAATATCAACTCCGATTACCTCAAACACGACAATAACCACAACCACGACCAGTATTCCAATGACGGCATTGGTGATCTTGGTTTGAGCCTTAAGAAGTTTGTCTTTTTCTCCGCCTGAGGCAATCCAATCCCAGGCTCCCCATAGACCGTAAATAAGCACTGACATAAAAGCGACGATCATGAACAGTTTGATACCGGTGCCGGCCAGCGTTCCGAAAGCCGTCTGCGGATCGCTAGGGATAGAACTTACCGGAGGACTGATTGAACCAAATATTTGATCCATATGATTATTGTAATATTTGCACGCCAATTATGTAACCGATTACCCTGACTAGCACAAAACTAACAAGAACAATTACAAGGCCGATTATGGCTGATGTGAAAACCGCCTGGGCCTTTTTCATGTTTTCCGCGCTGTCGCCGGCCGTAATCCACTGATAAGCCCCCAGAAGGAGCATAGCCAGGAAGATGACCGCTGCTCCGGTCATAAGAAGCGGGAGAATTACATTAAGAATGGTGGCGAAGTTGGCTATTTTTGCCGGACCGAAGGTTGATTCATTTATGACAACTTCCGCATGGACTACATTCATAGCAAAAGTTTATTATAAATGATTTTTCTAGTCAAGGAGACTATATATAATATAGTTAAATATAAAGCCTCTGCGACCTCGCAGGTCGCCGGAGGCCAAATAAGAACAGTCATGAATAACATACCTCAACATGTCGCCCTTATTCCCGACGGTAACCGACGTTGGGCAAAAAGACGAGGTTTGCCGGCCATGATTGGTCATCGCCAAGCCTCGGAGACCACTCTTCCTAAGCTGGTAGATCAGGCGGCGGAGTCGGGAATAAAGTATTTTACTTTTTGGGCGCTTTCAACCGATAACTTTGTAAAAAGGGATAAGGAAGAATTGAATAACTTACTTCATTTAATCGAGGTATTCGTAAAAACCAGATTGGCTGATTTTCAGAAAAAAAAATACAGATTATTGACGATAGGCGATCTTTCAAAACTGCCCGAGTCGGTCAGAAACAGTATAGACCACGCCCGGCAAGCTACTTGCGGGAATAACGGCATGGTGCTAATCCTGGCAATAAATTACGGAGGTCAAGACGAAATAATAAGGGCTATAAACAAATTGGATAAAAATAAGACGGTTGACAAACAATCTTTTTCCCGGATTTTGGATACCGGCGATATTCCCAACCCCGATTTGATTATCAGGACCGGTGGGGAAAACCGATTGTCCGGTTTCTTACTTTGGCAGAGCGAATACAGCGAACTGTATTTTTCCGACAGATATTTTCCCGACTTCAACCAGTCGGATTTCGAACTGAGTCTTAAAGAATACAGCGAAAGGCAAAGACGATTCGGCAAATAGGAAAAAGAAAACTTTGTTATAATAGTTTTTGCCATGTTTACTCCCCAATACAGCATCACTAATAAGATTCTAAACAACATATCAAAAATAGAAGCAGCCGAAGAAATTATTAAACATTCGCCCCTTTTACCTCTCTGGGAAAAGCAGTTCAAAGAAGATGCTATCGTCAGGTCGGTCTATCACGGGACCCATATCGAAGGTAACCAGCTGAAAAAAGATGAGGCCAAAGATATTCTTCAGGGTAAAGACGTCATCGGCCGGCCCCGGGATATCCAGGAAATCATTAACTACCGTCGGGTTGTTGAGTTTATTGATGAGGAGGCCCAAAAAAAGATAGAGAAAATTACCGAACCCCTAATAAAAAAATTTCATCGGTTAATCGTTGACAGAATCCTTACCGGTGAGACGGTTGGCGAGTACAGAAATAAACAGGTAGTGGTCAAAAATTCCCAGACCGGAGAGATTACCTTTCGGCCGCCTCCGCCAGTCGAGGTTCCCTTTTTGATGAGGGAGTTTTTTTACTGGCTTAACCGTGAGGACAAAGATCAAATCCATCCAGTTCTGAAAGCGGGTATCGCCCATCATGAGTTGGTTCGGATACATCCTTTCATTGACGGTAATGGCCGGATCGCCAGAACGGTAGCCACTTTAATCCTTTTTCTGGGCGGTTACGATATTCGCCGTTTTTTTTCCCTGGAAGAATATTACGATAAAGACGCGGTCAGCTATTACGAGAATCTTCAGAAAGCGTCATCCGGCAATTTGACCGCCTGGCTTGAGTATTTTACCTTTGGGGCTTCGATAGAGTTCGAACGAATCAAGGAAAAGATTCTTAGATTGTCAAAAGACGTCAAATTAAAAGAAAGATTTGGCGGTCAACAGATTTTTTTGACCGAAAGACAGATGAAAATAATCGAGTACATCCAGGAAGTCGGATTTCTCCAGAATCAGTCCTTCTTGACCCTTTTCCCCAATGTCTCTGAAGACACGGTGTTGCGCGACGTACAAGACCTTGTTAAAAAGAATCTGATCAAAAAAATAGGCAGTACGAAAGCGGCCCGTTACGTAATGGTATAGAATATATTTAATGGAAAGCAAATCGATAGAACTTATCTATCTGGGATTTCTTTTGCCGGGGCTGTTTTCTTTGACCTTGGTGACGGAAGGTATATATAAAATCGCCAAACACGAAGAAGGTTTTTTCACTTTTATTCTCGGGGTAATTTTTTTATTAGGAATAGCTTTGATGTACTTAATCTTGTTTAACAAATGAAATTCAAACATCTCTCGTTTTTTTTTGAAAAAATAGAAGAAACAGCTTCGAGATTGGTTATTACCGAATATTTGGCCGATCTTTTTAAGGAGATAGCTCCTGAGCAAATAGATAAGACCGTTTATCTTCTTCAAGGCAGGATACGGCCGTCTTTCGAGTCTTTGGAGTTTGGGGTCGCGGAAAAGACGGTCGTCAAAAGCATTCTCTCCGCCTTCAACCTGGAGAAAAAGCTGTTTGACAGTGAGTATCGGATATCGGGCGATATCGGAAAGACCGCCGAAAAGTTCAAAAAAGAGATAATGTCGCTTGAAGAAAAAGACCTGTCCATAGATGAAGTTTACAGGGATTTTTACCGTCTGGCGACATCCAGCGGTAACGGATCCCAGGAGGTTAAAATTAATATCCTGGCCCATCTTTTACGCCAGAGCGATCCGTTATCCTGCCGTTATCTAGTCAGGATTCCCTTGGGGATCATGCGTCTGGGTTTTTCAGATATGACTGTTTTGGACGCTCTTTCTTGGATGATCAAAGGCGATAAAAGCCTAAGACCGGTTATTGAAAAAGCCTACCATGTTAGACCGGATCTTGGATTTATCGCCAGGACGATTAAGGAAAAGGGGGTTGACGGTTTGAATAAGATCGGTCCGGAGGTGTTTACCCCGATTATCATGATGCGGGCGGAGAGGTTGTCCTCCGGTCAGGAGATAGTCGACAAGATCGGCCGGTGTGCCGTTGAGCCGAAATACGACGGATTTCGTCTCCAGGTACATTATAAAAACGATCAGGTGAAACTATATTCGAGAAATCTGGAAGAGGTTTCCTATATGTATCCCGATATTATTGAAGGAGTTAAAAAAGAGGTCGGGGCCAAGGAGATTGTCTTTGAGGGAGAGGCGGTTGGTTTTGATCCGAAGACTGAAGCATTCCTTCCTTTCCAGGAGACAGTCCAACGGAAAAGAAAGTACGATATAGAGTCTAAAGCTAAGGAGATTCCTTTGAAGTTGTTTGCTTTTGAACTTTTATATAAGGATGGAGAAAACCTGGTTGGGATACCGTATGATGAAAGAAGAAAAAAACTGGAAAAATCCCTGGAAGTTTCCGGGAAGATATCCCAGGATACGATTCTGCTTGCCCCAGGAGAACTGACCGATGAGGGTCCGAAAATAGAACTGTTGTTCGATGAGGCTATCGCCAAAGGTCTTGAGGGGATTATCGCCAAAAAACTGGATGGTATTTACCAGCCTGGAGCCCGCGGCTGGAACTGGATCAAATTCAAGCGAAGCTATTCTTCCAAAATCGATGACACGATAGACTGTCTGGTAATGGGTTATGATGTCGGTAAGGGCAAAAGAGCCGGTTTTGGCATCGGCGCTTTTTTGGTCGGTGTTTATGACACTCAGTATGACCGTTACGTAACGGTAGCCAAAATTGGTACCGGTCTGACGGATGAGGAATGGCAAGAGATAAGGAAACGTTGCGATAAGATCCGGACCGATGACACCAAAGGTTATGAGGTCGACAAAATGATGTCGGTAGATGTCTGGGTTAAACCTTCATTGGTAGTTGAGATAAAAGCCGATGAGATAACAAAGTCGCCGGTTCATACCGCCGGACGCAGTAATAAAAACTCTTCGGGTCTGGCTTTAAGATTCCCTCGGTTGGTCAGATTCAGGGACGACAAAAACCCCCAGGAAACCACTACCTTAACGGAGTTAGAAGAGATGTTTGCCAAGCAAAATCGGTAATTGGTGGTTTTGGAATGTCTTAACCAACCGGAGCGGATATTCAGTAAAGAAAGAGATTGGATTGTTTTTCATCCTGCGGCCAGAAGCTTTGACCGTCAGGTGGTTATCCCTTTTTATAATCCCGTCTTCCTCAAGAATGTGGATAGCCAGGTCAATGTCTTCATGAACTTTGGTGTCGTCAAGGCAGACTTTATCTTTGACTTTATCCCACATTTTTTTGCTTAAGGCCATATTAGGTCCGACCAGGGTTTCCATGCCTTTTTGGATAAGTTTCATAAAATAAAAATATCTTATCGCGATCTTATTTGTTTTCAGGATGGTGTCGTAGAGAATAATCGGCCCGGTCAAAGCGTCTATTTTTGATTTGTCAAAGTTTTTTTTGATTCTGGTTATCCAGTCGGTCGGAAGAATGGTGTCGGCATCGCAACGGGCGATAATGTCATACCTGGCGGCGTTGAATCCGCTATTTCTTGCAAAAATTATTCCCTGTCTGGCTTCCTTTACGATCGATACCGAAAACTGTTTGGCGATAGATATCGTTTTGTCGGAGCAGTTGTTGTCGACAACGATTATTTCGTCGGCTTTTTCTTTTTGTTTCTGAAGACTGGTAAGGCATTTTTTTATATATTTTTCTTCGTTGTAGGCGGGAATCACTACGGATACTTTCATAATAATATTTTAACAAATGCTATAATTTATCCTTATGAAGCCGTTTTTTTCGATAATTATCCCGACTCTCAATGAAGAGTTTTTTATCTCCCGGTTGTTGAAAAATATCCAAAACCAGAAGGAAAAAGATTTTGAAGTGATAGTGGTAGATGCCCGGTCTCAAGACAGGACCAGCCAGGTGGTCGCCGGTTTTTCGGATCTGCCGTTAAGATTTGTCCAGGTCAACAAGAAAAACGTTTCATATCAGCGTAATTACGGGGCCGATTTGTCAAACGGCCGGTATTTGGTTTTCTTGGATGCCGACGCCGGTGTCTCCGCATCTTTTCTCAGCCATCTGAAGAAGGCCATTACGAATAAGAAAGGCTTGGTTTTTATTCCTTATATATATCCGGAAAAAAAAGACAGCCAGTTTGAATTCATTTTTTCTTTCGTCAATATTATGATCGAACTTTCCCAGAATATAAGCAAGCCGTTTTCTTCTGGTGGATCGATGATCCTGGAAAAAAACTTTTTCCAGTTGGTCGGCGGCTTTGACGAAAAGCTGTTTTTGGCCGAAGATCATAACATCATCAAAAAAGCCTATCAATGGGGAGTGAGGCCGAAGTTCGAAAAAAATATAAAATTAAAATTTTCGTTAAGGAGAATGAAAAAAGAAGGCCAGCTGGCTTTTTTTTATAAAAACATCATCTCGCCGGCCTATCTGTTGCTGAAAGGGGATATCAAAGATAAGATATTTGACTATGAGATGGGTGGCGCCGGTTACATGAGGGCGGAAAAGGGGACTTCGATAGAAAAGTTCATTAAAAAAAACCTTATGCAAATAAAGAAATTTCTCAAGACTCTCTGAACTTCTTCAAATGTCAAAAACGGAAAAAATCGGATAATGGTCGGAAAAACGACAGTCAATCCGGGTGGTTTTTATCAAATCTATGTTTTTATAAAGGATATAGTCGAGTTTTAGGCGGATTGACATGAAGGGAAAAGATTTGGCCTCAAGGGTATAGGGGATATTATTTGTCGCTTCTTTCAGGTTGGAGGCGAAGATGAGTTTTTCAAACTTCTTTCTTCCGTACGGATAGTTAAAATCGCCGGCGATAATCGCCGTTTCCGATGTGTCTTTGTTGAGATCGGCCAAGGTTTCCTTGACTTGTTTGAAACGGATGCCGTTTGATCCCCACGGGGAAAGGTGAACGGTGTACACGGAGATAAGTTTGCCGCTCTTCAGACGAAATTTGGTCTTTAGGACGTTTCTGGGATTGTTGCCTCCTCTAAGGACGATCAGTAATCCTTCCAAAAAGCTCCGAGGAAGATTGAAGCTTTCCGATCTGACTAAATCCAATTTTTGGCGATTGAAATAAGTGGCTACCCCGAAGATTTTATTAAACTTGAAAAAAGAGTTGGAAAAATCAGCCAATTGGTATTGGTCGAAGGCGAGGTTTTGGAGATTTTCCTCAGTAGTAATGATTTCCTGCAGACAGACGATATCGGGCCGATATTTTTGCACCAGAGGTTTAATCTGTTCAGAGGCTTTATTAAACAGGATGTTGTAGGTCAATACCGACACTTCCATAGTTTCTATTATACAGCTTGTTTATTTGCCAAAGAAGCGACTTTATAAGAGATTATAGTTATCCACATTTTTTTGCGCAAAAAAATATGTTGCTACAGCAATCCTTTCTGTCATATATAAAATATAGGTTATCTTATAGTTATATTGTTTTTTTTTATAGGTCTTGACAGGTGTTTTTTTATTGTTTATACTAACTTCATGAAGTTGAAGTTCGTTACTCCGACAAAAAAAATGAAAGAGGTAGATCTTGATATAACCAAGGATTTGATGAGTTTTGTCGCCGATCAGTTTAAGCAGTTATCGAAAAAAAATTTACAGGTTCCGATAAAACTTTACCATCTTTAAGTAGGACAAAAAAAAGTGAGCATCACTACCGCTCGTATAAGGGGACGACGAGTAGTAATGCCCATTAAAACATTAGCAAAATAAAACCGGCTTGTCAAGAGCTGGTATTATTCTACTTGATACAGAGCCCCAAACCCATTAGAAGACTGGAAGATCTTTTTCCCAATTTGGCCGAACTTGTCTTCGTTTAATTTTTGATACTTTTGTTTTTCCATCTTGGAGATGACCACGTATTTTATCCGATATTTTTTGATTATTTTTTTGGTTTCTTCCAGATTGTCCGATTCATAAAGAGCATTGATGTCGGGAATTCTTTTGCCGACTATCTCAGGCGAACCTCGCCACAGCCATTCGTGTACCCACCAGCCGGCCACCGTAGGCAATCCGGTATAGGCGGAGATCCTTTCATAGTCGGTATACGAGTCACCTTGGGCTTCGAGAATAACGGGTGGATTTTTGTCGCCGAAACCGGCCTTATTAAGGTAGTCGATTATTTCCTTATCTTCCGGGTAATAGTTTTCCAACCAGGCGGCTCCGTCAAGCAACGGGATTTTTTTAAGGGCGCCATAGTAAGACGGTATCGCAAATATAGGATAGATAACTACGAAAAAGAAAAAAAACAAAAATAACAGGTTGGCCAAAAACGATTTGATATTGACGGTTTGTTTGAGGCGGAAAAAAACAAAACCTGAGGCAACCCCCATCATCATAAACGCTTGATAGCCAAGTTTGAACATGGTGTTCGCCCGAAAATGGTTTGGGTAAATGTCTTTTATATAAAAGAACTCGGGGATAATGACCAAAAAGGTCCCGAAAAGAAACAGCAAAAAAACAAAGCGATCAACAGCCTTGATAGTTTTACCCGATTTGATAACGTAAACAAAAAGGACGGCACTTATCCAAAAGAATCCCCAAAGGACAAACATCATCCAAAAGGGAGTAGGTTGACAGTTGCCTTTTTCAAAAAGGAACGGTCCAAGTTTGCCTATCTTAGTCAAAAAATCAGGACTGCAGTTGAGTCCGATACCTGAGGCAAAAGGGGTAAAACTGCTTGAAAAAGGCAAGGAAAAAATCAGAAAGGAAAGGGTAAGCAGCAGGCTGTAATAAATAAAGTCCAGACTAAGTCTGAAGACAAGAAAAAAAATAAAGATCGTAAGGAGGATGTAAATCGGTCCGTCAAAGGCGTTGGTCATATAATGGACAGCCATAAGAAATCCCAGGGAGACGACCATCTTGAAAACAAAATCAAAAGTCAGGAAGCTTTTGGTTTTTATTTTTTTTGCCTTCACGAACAGAAGCAGCAACAGGGTTAGGGTAAATACCACAAAAGGAATGTCAAAAACATGACCGTGCAGGTCGGCCACAACATAGGAGTAGATCGGAAATTCGTGGATCGTGAAAGGGATAAAACGGGTAGCGTTGGGGTACCAGTATTTTGTCGGATTATAATAGCTTAATATCTGCCAGAAAGGGATAGGCTGTTCATTAGGGTAGCCTTTGGTAAAAAGATAGATCGTATGGAGATTGCCTCCTAAGTTGACGATAAAACTGCTTATCAACCCGAAAAATATAAGTTTGCCGACCGACCTGGTTTTTTTAGGCAGGAAAAGATGGATAAGGTTTATACTTAACGAAAATACTTCGGTTACGGCCAGGGCAAAGATTGTTGCCAGAATCAGATTGTAGCCAACGGCCGGGTTTACTCCAAGCATTTTGATAAGAACTGCCCCGGTCAGGTGACCGAAATAATAATAGTTAATCGGATAGCCGTTCGGTTGGACGATATCTCCGGAGAGCCACATATCCAAAGGCGGGAAAAATCGGGATTTTAGAGCGGCGTTGATGAAACCGAAGTCCATAAATTTTTCCAGGCCCCTTATCGATGGTTCTTGGCCCCTGACGTATACCCAGAAAAACAGTGCCAGAAGAAACAAAATCTCCTGAAAAATTATCAGTTTTAATAAGCCGCGATTTGAGACGACGGTTTTTTTGCTTTTTACCAAAACAAGATAGTTGACCGCAAAAAAACCGATAACGACCATAATAACATTTAGCTGGGTAAAAGCCAGTAGTTTGATCGACCCGAGAAGAAAAACGGTATAGCTTAATAAAATAATGGCGATTATTTTTGCAAACGGATAACCGATATCGACAAATACCCGTCCGAATATTTTTTTGGTCAGCGGAATAAAGATCATCCCCAAGGAGAACAGCATCAGATACCAAAGGAAAGTAATACTGATCCATGACATATTTTTTCATTATACATCAAGATTGTATTTGGAGGCCGTTTTTGGTATAAAAGAAGCCATGGACAAAAATTTTACACCGGCCCAGGTCGAGGAAAAAATTTATGACTTCTGGGAGAAGAACGGCCTTTTCGAGTCTCATGTAAATAAAGGAAAAAAACCGTTTTGCATAATACTTCCTCCCCCGAACGCTAACGCCAACCTTCATTTGGGTCATGCGATGTATGTTTATGAAGATGTGATGATAAGATATCATCGGCTTCTCGGCGACGAAGTACTGTGGTTACCCGGAGCCGATCATGCCGGTTTCGAGACTCAATACGTATTCGAAAAAAATCTCCAGAAAGATGGTAAGAGCCGGTTTGATTATGACAGGGAAACCCTTTTCAAGATGATCTGGAAGTTTGTCATGAGCAACAAAGGCAATATGGAAAAACAGTTAAGGCGTTTGGGTTTTGCCCTTGACTGGAAAAAACAAAGATTTACCATGGACAAGGCTGTGGTCAAGATCGTCCATGAAACATTTAAAAAGCTTTACGAAAAGGATTTGGTCTATCGGGCGGTACGACTGGTTAATTACTGTACTTTTTGCGGTACGGCTTTTTCCGATCTCGAAGTGGTCCATAAGGAAAAGGTTAGTCCTCTTTATTATATGAAATACGGTCCGTTCGTATTGGCGACGACCCGGCCGGAGACCAAGTTCGGCGATACCGGTCTGGCCGTCAACCCGAAGGATAAACGCTACCAAAAATGGATAGGGAAGGAGATCGAGGCCGAAGGTCTTCTGGGCAAGTTCAGGATAAAAGTCGTCGGAGACGATTCCGTCGATCCGAAGTTCGGTACCGGCGTCGTCAAGGTTACTCCGGCCCACGACTTTACTGATTTTGAAACGGGCAAACGCCATAATCTTCCGTTAAAACAGGTCATCGGTTACGATGGGAAGCTTAATCATCTTACTGGCCCTTACCAAGGGCTTTACGTAAACCAAGCCAGAAAAAAGATCGTTGAAGACCTTAAAGCCAAGGGTTTGCTTGATAAAATCGACGAAGGTTACCAGAACCGGGTCGGCACCTGCTATAAATGCGGTCGGACTATCGAGCCTTTACCGCTTGAACAATGGTATGTAAAGGTTAAACCTTTGGCTGATAAAGCCAAAGAGGCGGTTGAAAAAGGCGACATAAAGATATACCCGAAAAGATTCAAAAAAATCCTCCTTTGGTGGCTTAATAACTTCCGCGACTGGAATATTTCCAGACAGGTAGTCTGGGGAATAAGGATACCGGCATACTATTGTAGGTCAAAAGCCAAAAGTCAAAAGTCAAAAGAGTGGTTTGTGTCGGTTGACCGGCCGGAAAAATGCCAGATCTGCGGCGGGCAGGACTTTGAACAGGATACCGACACGTTTGACACTTGGTTTTCGTCCGGTCAATGGCCGTTTGCCACCTTGCAGACCAACTCAAAGGAACTGTTTGATTACTTTTATCCGACGTCAGTCATGGAAACGGGTTATGACATACTGCCTTGGTGGGTCGCCAGGATGATTATGCTTGGTATCTTCTCGACCGGTAAGGTACCGTTCAAAAATGTTTTCCTTCATGGCATCGTCCGCGATAAAAACGGCAAAAAGATGAGCAAAAGCAAAGGCAACGTCATCAATCCGATCGAGATGATCGATAAGTACGGCGCCGATGCTTTCCGGGCCAGTCTGATGTTCGGAGTCAAGGAAGGAGCAGACCTTTCCTTATCGGATGAAAGGGTAGTCGGGATGAGAAACTTTGCCAATAAGATATGGAATATAGGTCGTTTCTTAGAAATAAGCCAAAAGTCAAAATTCAAAAGTCAAAATAATAAGCCAAAAGTCAAAATTATTAATGATTTGGGAAAAGAGTTTGAATTGGAGCAAAAAAAATATAAAAAGTATATGGACAGTTACCAATTCTCAAAAGCACTGGGTTCGGTATATGAGTTCCTGTGGCATCGGTATGCCGATTATTATCTGGAGCAGTTGAAAGAAGAAGTGTTAAATGGTAAGATAGAAGTTCTTGATAGTTTGAAAAAAGTATATTTTGAGAACCTGAGATTATTGCATCCTTTTATGCCTTTTTTGACCGAGACAATATGGCAGGTTTTTCACGGTAAAGACAGTTCGATATTAGCAGTTTAACCTAAATCAAAAGATGAAAAGGACATATCAACCGAAAAAAGCCAAACGGATGAAAAAACACGGTTTTTTGGTAAGAATGAGATCGAAAAACGGCCAGAAAGTTTTGAAAAGAAGACGGCTTAAAAATAGAAAAAAATTGACCATATAAAATGCTGTCACCAAATTTTTTCAATACGGTTTTTGTTTTTCCCATCCTTAATTTATTGATGCTTCTTTATAAAGGTTTCTTGACGCTTAATCTTCCGGGAGCTTTCGGCTGGTCGATAATCAGTCTGACGCTTTTGGTACGCCTGGTGCTTCATCCTTTTTTCAGGCAGCAGTTGGAGACCGCCAAAAAAATCCAGGATATGAAACCTCACCTTGACAAACTTTCCCACAAACATAAGAGTGATCCGAAAAAACTGCAACAGGAACAGTTGAGACTTTATCAGGAAGCCGGTATCAATCCCGCCTCCGGTTGCGTTTTCATGATAATCCAGATACCCATATTCATAGCTTTATACAACACCCTTTCTCTGTTTCTTCTCAACGGTGGCGCCGGAAAAATAGCTGCCTCAATCAATAAAATCCTTTATCTGCCGTGGTTGAGGATAACCTCTCCTATCGATCCTTGGTTTTTCGGTTTTGATCTGGTGCTCAGTCCGGCCAAAGCCAAAATTTGGTTCTATTACCTGATTCCGGTCGTGACCGCTTTTTTGCAGTATCTGCAGGCCAGCGTAACAACTCCTCCGGCGTCTACTTCAGCCGAAATAACCGAAAAAAACAAAGACGGCAAAGAAGACAATAAAGAGGATTTCCAAAAGATGATGAACACCCAGATGAAGTTCGTATTTCCGTTGATGATCGGATGGTTTTCTTATTCATTGCCGGTGGGTCTCTCAGTCTATTGGAATCTTTTTTCCGTTTTCAGCATCGTTCAGTATAAAAAATTAAAAGTTAAAGCCAAAAGCTAATTTTTCCTATGGAAAAAACAGAGGTTATTAAGACGGAAGCCAACGAGCTTCTCAAAAAGATTATTGATAAATTTGAGATCGAAGTGATGCCCGAGGAGGATGTCTATCAAATAGTGATCAAGTCAGAAGAGGAAGCGCCGGTAGTTATCGGTCGACATGGCGAAACAATAAGAGCCATCCAAAAAATACTTGAAGTCATCCTGTATAAAAAACTAGGCGAGCCGACCCAGATATTGGTTAATGTCAACGATTACCGGGAAAAACAAAAGGAAAGATTGGAAAGGATCGCCTCCGAACTCAGCGATAAGGTCATTCAGTCAAGCCGTCCGACATACTTCGGCGGTCTTTCTTCTTACGAAAGGAAGATAATCCATGAGTTTATTACGGCTAACTATCCCGATCTGACCACTTATTCGACCGGAGAGGGTAAGGGTCGAAAACTGGTTATCGACCTGAAAAGCAATACACCCGTCAAAGAGGAAGTCGTAGAGGCTTAATCAATATTGAGGTCTAACACAGCCTTTTAATAATCCAACCATTTATTTTTGTAGTCTATAATCCATAGAAAAGAGGTTGTTGCTGGGTTATTCTACATAAGTTTATGAAAGGTGATTTCTTTTATCTCAGGTTGGGAGAAAAGGTCATCGACATAAGAAAAAGAAAACAAATTACCCAAGAACAGCTGGCTTTTTCCTCCGACCTTGACCGGACTTATATCGCTCGTATTGAGCGCGGGCGGGCCAACCCCAGCATCAAAACTCTCCACAAAATCTGCAAGGCACTAAGAGTCAAACTGAGCAAACTCTTCAGAGGAGTATAAAAAAGCCCTAATTTGTATACGGTTTTTTAAGATGGTATAATTGGCGATGTATACCTGTTTTTTTAGAAAAACGCGTTTTTTTCAATCTTCGCCGAGTTTTATTTATTGCTTCAAAAAGACAAATCTGGTAGATTTTAATATAACGATATCGCAATATAAGTTATATTTATTCAACAAATACAATGGCCAGCCCTGATACCAATGAATCAAAACCGGTGGTTGACGAAGTCGTCGCCAAAGCCCGTGAAGAGGTAAAAAAGGAAGTGGATCAAGCCAAAGCCGCCCATAAAGAGGACGACCTCGGTAGGAGGATTATCGAGGAGGTGCAACAGGTGCTTCTTCACGCTCAAGAAGCGGTTGATTCTGAGCAGAAAGGCAACTTCAATCAAAAAAGGATTGAGGCGGAAAAAGTGCAGAGAGCGCTTGCCCGGGCTGCCGAAGCCGCCAAAGAAGGCATCAAAGTATCAAGTAGCGATCAGGGGCAGGATCTGCTGGTCAGACTGGCCGGAAAAAATCTGACCCCTTCGGTATCAAGCGCGATCGAAGTGACGTTGGCCGATTTTATCCTGGGAGACAAACCGATAACTTTTTCGTCTTCCGGAGCTTCAAAAACTGAGTTTGAGACGGCTATGGGTAATCTCCAGGCGCTTAATTACGTAGCCGGCAATATGATGGTCGATTTTCTGAAACAGGCATCAAGGAAAGGAGTTATTCCCCTTAAAGAGGAGGAGATCGAACAAAAACTATCGCCTGAAATCCAGGAGAAAGAGGATCCGCGGATGCGCCGGCGCAACATCCCCAGTAAAGAGGACAGGCAAGGGTTTGATGATCTTTACAAAAAAATAAACAGCGCCTTGCAGGACAATCTGGCTAACGCTCCTGACGACAAAAAGCTTACCGGTGATGAGAGGACTAAACTGAAGATGTTTCTTTTTGGCGACAGTGATATTCCGGCATCAGAGTTGGAGCGGATATTCGGCAAACTCGACCTGGTCAAACACGGTTTGAAAAGGGAAGATCTTGCCCACTATTCCCGGTTTTATGAAAAAAACTTCCGCCAGATCGATGTTGAAGAGATCATCGGTATGATGACTAACCATACTTTGATTAGGCATCTGGAAGACGCTACCCGGGTCTTTAACATCAATTACCTGAGGGGAGAGGGTAAGGAAGGTCAGGATATCCTGTACTTCAAAAAAAACGACCAGGGGGTAGAGGAGGTAGTCCTTGACCGGAAGCGCTTCAAGAAGCTTATCAACAATTACTATTATCTTGCCCTGAAAGAGGTCCATGCCAACTCTTCCAAGATGTTCAACGAGATCTTCGATCCTTATCAGCATGGTTATTACTTCGGTGGGTTGAAGGGTTTGGTCGGCAATCTTTGTGACGGTTTGCGGGATCAATTTTTTCAGGGAGATCCCGAGATGAAGAGGTTTCTTGATGATGTCCGCGGCCGTTATCAGGCGAGTATCCTGACCTATGCCGAGACCTTCCATAACCTGCCTCTTTATGCCCGCGACGCCAGCAGTTTTGAAAAATGGCCGCAGTTTTTGGGTTATCTTTTTCCGTCGGAACTGGCCGAAGTCTTTGACCCCGATGATCCCTTAATGGAGATAGCCCGCCACGAGATTCCGATGTATCTGCGAAGAAGAGTAGTGTTAAACGGTAACAAGATGCCCTCCGACCTTTTCTCCGGCAACTACGATAAGGAAGGGGCCCAGTATGGTTTTAAAGACAGGAACAAGATGATAGAGATACTAAAAGCCAGGGTAAACGAACTTGGCCTTAAAGTTGAGGATTGGGAGTTTGAGCGGGCGATGACATATTCGCTAGGTATAGGGATTGCCACTTTAAATGACATTGAAGTGCTTTGTACGGCCGATCCCAATACGGGTGATTTTAGGAGTCTTCATCCTTTGATGCCGGTTTTGTCGGCTAAACACAACTGGGGTCTGGGACGGGGTTATCCTGACTCAAGTTATATCCCCGATCTACTCCAGATGGACGTAACCCTTTTTCCTGAGGAGAGAGGGTTTTTGAGCCGGCTTTTAAAAAAGAAAAGCTGGGTGCCAAAAGCCTTTCACGAAAAGGTAATCGGCAATGTCCAAAAATACGGAGACAAGGTCTTTGATGCCATGCTGGGCCATGAGGGCCAGTATCAGGAGCTTCTTAGCATGATAAACATTGGTACCAGCCTTAACAGCCGTGCAGGTTGGCGGGTATTGCCGATCAGAGAAAAATTAAGAGGTTATGCCGCGAAAGATGGTGGATATGGATTGAATATGAAATGGGGAGATGCCCGTAAAACCTGGGGCAAAAAAGAATGGCGGCAGTATGTTGAGCTGGCTATGAAGTTATATGGCGGTTCGGCAATCTGGTGGGTAAATCAAGCGGATAGGCTTGATCCGGAGATGAGACGATTCTTAACGAAGCATTTGCACGGAGATTATGACGAAATGGAAAAAGAGTACCATGAATATAATAAGGGCGGAAAATCGCTAAAAAAGGAATTTGAAATTACCGTTAATGGTAAACAAAGGAAGATAAACTTTCTTGAAGCAAAAAATATTCGCAACTATCAATTTAGAGCCGAGGCTTTTTATATGTATATGAAGCGTAACCCCGGTGACTTTGTTCTGCTTCTTAGTCAAATGGCGCCGGAATTATTAAATGCAAATACTAATTATTTTTTAAGTGAAAGTGAATTTAAAAAAAATATCCCAGGAGGAAAATCAAAAATAGATATTGAAAAAGATTTAGCTATTAGAGCGATGCTTGAAGCCCGTTGGGGTCCGCAGATGGAGACTTTGGGAAAGATAAGAAGCTGGATATTTAACGATTTTAAAAACAGCAGGGAAGCTATAATAAATGAGGGGAAAAAAGAAGGAGATAAAGATTGGGTAAAATTAGGCAAAGACAAACTTATAGAGTATTTAGTTGAGCAAAGCGGTAATGCTTATGAAAAAGTGTTGAAAGATAAGGCACGCCATGTGGATAAAGATGGTAAACCTCTGCCTGACACTACCCGTTCATACGTGGAAAGAGGCGATTTTGACGATCCTGAATTGGCCAGGTTGATCTTTGACGAAAATGGGTTGATGGGCATCCTAAAAGAAGAGGATTTCGGAGGGTTTGATGAAAAAGGCGATTTCAGTTACGGGGACCAGAAGTTTTTCTATATGCTGGGTCAGGTATGGACTCTTAAGCAGGGCGATATCAATCCGTTTACCGCCGACCTAAACCACTTTGCCCTTTATGAACAGTTGGGAAAACCTGGTGAAGATGTGGTTAAGCGTTATCTTGGTGATACTCAGGCGGTGAGGAAGATGATCGAAGGCGTGGCCCAGCTTGACCAAAAACTGCTTCATGCGGCCAACTCCGGCGACCTTAAGGAAATATATGAGATCCACAAGTCGGTATACGGCACTTTAAGGGCGATTATCAGCGAAGAGTACGCTTTCCGGGCCAACTACATAATGGCCTCAATCGTCGCCAAGTTTTTTTATGAACATAGCTTAACCCGGGTTTCCGGTATGCCCTCAATAATCAGTTATCTGTTTAAGTCGGGATTAGGTCATAATTCGGCTCTGTCAAAAATAGTCACCCATAATCGTCACGCCAAAACCATGGATGAAAATGGCGTTAGGGATTATTTTATGAAACTGGCTTATGACATGCATGTCATTGCTCCTGAAGGAGTATGGTCTAGGGAACAACTAGAGTTGGCGTACGACGCCAAAACCGATACGTTCCTTTTTGGCGACGCCATTCCGAACTTCACCTACTTCCTTTTGTTTTACCTGTGGTGGATCTATATGAAAAGGGCCATGGAAGAGGCAGAAGGAAAGAAAAAATAGACTATTTTTTGGTTTTCTTGTATAAATAGAATATGAGAAAAATTCTTCAAATAATAATATTGATTGTTGGCGTAATTTTAATTACTTCAAAAGTCAGGGCCGACGTTCCTTCGCCAACACCAACCTCAAGTATACCGATCCCAACAATAGTAGTTCCAAGTGCGGTAATTTCCTCAGCTCCAATGTTGCCTGGAGTCAATTGTGGAGATACTTATGCGACTTCTCCAAACAATCGTTGTTGTGTACATCAACCAATTGTTTTTAGCATACCAAGGCCTAACGTTATAGGGATAGATCAGATAGTAGATGTAGTTAACCCTTTGGTTGATTCGATATTGAGGCCATTATTCAGTCCCTTTAATAACTATGCCCAAAGTATTGTCCAGCCATGCGTCAGTGGGTTTCCAAGTACTCCTGGAGATCTGACCAATCCAAGTTGTGTATGCAATGCCTCTCCTCCTCAGGCACCTTTGACGCAACTGTTGTATTTATGCAAAAACGTCAGTCCAAAAGAACAAGGACAGTGTGAGAGCTGTCTTAAAGGAACGGGCAGTTCGGGTACGGTTGGAGTTTGGACAGGTATAGGTTGCATATATACCGATTTTGGTACTTTTATCAAAGAAAAAGTCTTTGGTTTTGGGGTTGGCATGGCCGGAATAGTAGCCTTACTTTGCATAATCTACGCGGCTTTCAGCATGCAGACTTCAAGGGGCAATGCCGAAAAGATAAAAAAAGCTCAGGAGATGCTGACTTCATGCATAATGGGACTGATGTTGGTTATTTTCTCGATATTTATACTGAGATTGATTGGGGTGAATATTCTGAAGATTCCCGGTTTTAGCTGATCTTAAAACTGGCCCTCTTTCTTCAATTGGGCTAGTTTCTTAGCCATAAGCTCTCCTTGTTGAGGCGGCATCAATCCTTTATTCGCTAGAGTCTCATAAATTTTGCTGCCCATGATTTTTCCACCAATTATCGGCATTTGGGTCAAAGAGGTAAATGTGCCAAAGCCGGTTTGGGCACCGGTCCAAGCCGCTCCGACTCCGCCAAAGAAGGTGCCAAGACCAAGATTAATCGGCATCGGTTTAATTCCTAACATCTCTCTAACCATTTTTACAAGATCGGGTATCATCAAGATAATACCCATGCCGATGAACATTGAAAAAGTGTTGGCGCTGAGGCTGCCTAAAAATGGAGGAGCCCAGAACGTATACACGGGATTGTTGGTGGTATTAGCTATGATGTATCCTGCGATAAGCAAAATTACGACAACCGGAAAGGTCAAAAGGTCGCCCATCAAATTTTTCAGCCAATAGGAAAAAGCATTTTTTCCAGGGATAGCTTCAAATACTATAAAAATAGGAGCAAATATAATCATAAGGACTATTCTTATATAAGTGGTAAACAACAGGAAAAATATTCTAAAAAGGACAAATATGATGGTAAGAAGAACTAAAAGTCCAATCACCAATTGAGGAGCAAGAAAAAAACCAAAAGCCAAGGCAAGTATTATTATGATAAAACCAAGAACAATGTTAAGGGCCCCACTTGGTATTTTTCCCAGGGAAAAAGTAAAAGCATCTATATTGTCAAAAATTTCCGTAACTTTACCTAAAGTCGAGATATTACTTAACTGGAAAAAAAGCCAACCACCCAATATCAACCCAACAATTCCTCTTATTAAGATATTTACGAATAAAGGCAT
Source organism: Candidatus Roizmanbacteria bacterium (assembly GCA_012798265.1). GTDB lineage: Bacteria > Patescibacteriota > Microgenomatia > UBA1406 > GWC2-37-13 > JAAZNM01. The sequence continues at coordinate 81,140 of JAAZNM010000004.1, forward strand.
TATCTTCAAAAGCTCGTTGCCTAATCTGAAAAGAAAATCAAAGCTGGACAATATAGGTATACCACCTTTGTTGGGAATCATAAATTCACCCAAAGATCCAAGATCGCCGCTAATAAGTTTTTGTTGGAAATCGGCAGGATTATAAAAAGAACCGTTATTGCTCATAATGTAAATAGCTATTCCGATCATAAAGTACATTATGTCGATAAGGAATCCGGCGATGGCAAAAGAAAAAGTGATTAAAAGAAGAGCTATCACTATTCTTGGCAAACTGTTTTCAACCGAAATTACCGTCTGGGGATTAATCTTCATCCGGAACATGATCATAAAACCGATACTGATCATAATCAGTACTAGAATAAGATAGGTGATGTCCCGAAAAACCTTCCAAAGATTCATAAACGGTTTAACCGCAGCGAAACCAATTCCTTCAGCCGCATATGTTTTGGGGATAAAACCGCTGTTTTGCAGTCCCGAGTATACCCAGTATGCGCCAGAAGCCGGAGGATTTATATATGGAAGCACGATCATGTTAGACATCATACCCAATATGCTTGTTTTATAGTTTTTTTCGCCGTCGTCAGGATTATCGGTACAAGCTTCTCCAAGCGTTCCGCATACGACTATTCTATATATGGCTAAACTGATTTTTCCTTCCTTGGTGGAGGCAAGTTTTTTGTCGCTTAATACTTTATATATATTTTCCCGGTTTTTTTGTATGGGGTCGTAGCTTATTTTTGGCTTGTCCTTGTTTATAAAATAAAACAATAGGCTTACTACGGAGACATATACGGCTACCACCAGAAATAATTTTCTTAAAAGTAATAGGGTTTTCTTAAAAAAAGAAGCCATATATTGATTTAATAAAAAAAATCACGGAAAATCAATCGGCATTTATTTGAGTATGAATCTGCCCATGGAAAGACTTGAATAATTTGCTTTTAACCACTGTTCAAATTTGGTTTGGTTATCTGCTTTTGGAGAGGCTATATTAACGATAAATTTGTCTTGGCTATAATCGAAATTGATAGTGAATCCGTCGTTTTCCAACGGCAGCTTGTTTTTGAGGTTCAGTTCCTGTTTGGTTTCGTTAAGGAGCTCGGGAGCGATCGTCTCTTCTTTTACTCCGGTAAAGCCGGTCGGCATAACTTCGGTTGTCGTAACAGAGGCGGCCTGACTGACGGAATTGACTGAGGTTGGGCTGGGTAGGGGAGTGATACTGTTTGACGTTGAGGTATCTTTGTGATTCCTGAGGATCGATAATAATACTATTAATACGATAACTATAATTAAACCGAAAATTGCCGCATATATCTTCAAGTTATTTTTTGACATTTTTTATGGCTTTTTAACTCCTAAAATTATACGGTATTTGGGAAAAGGATATTTACTGTTTTCGTTAAAGGGAGGCGCTTGAAAGCGGCCGTAAAAAGGGTCGTAAGCCCAGACGTTGCCGCCGCTGTCTATATCGGTGATCCAGAAATAATGGCCGCAACCGCCGTCGCAGTAATTGGCCAAAGCAAACAGAGTCCAACCTCCGTTTAGGTATCCTTTCATGTCCGACGCCACTTCGTTGACGGTTGCCAAACCGTAGTATTTGTATCCGGTCGTGGTTAACCCGAGGCTGTCAAGGACTATCTTGGCCGAACTGTAATATGACCCACCGCATCCGATATACTGCCCTTTTTGTTTATAATAATCGACCATAGTCTGCGGATTGGTATTTTTGTCTTTATAGGAGGCGACGATCATGGCGATACTGGTCGGTCCGCATCCGGCCCGGCAGACCGTACAACCGTCAGGTAACGGATAGTTGTCGTAGCTTCCGCCGCATTGAGAGTAATAAACCAAGTTGCCGGCCGGAACCGGAACTGAAGAAGGCAAAGAAGTAGGGGTAATCTTATAAGTAGGTTTTGGAGTAAGAGTGATGTCGGCTGTTTTTTTAACGATCACTAATAGGTCGGTCAATAAATTGGCTATGCCGTTACTGACAACACCTTTATTTTTATCGGCGCTTCCGGAGCTTGTTTTGGAAGTACTGTTCTCGATATAAATATCAGGGTGTTGATCTCTGTCGGGAAGTTGATTCTTTTTTATCCAGTCGTCAATTTTTTGGTCAGCCTGGTCGTTTTTTTTGTCGATAACGTATTTATCTATTTCCGGGTGATATTCAGCCGTAAAGTAGTCGTCACTATAATAATACTTATTAGTATTGGTATAGGTACTGTCGTTTGACTCCTTATCATTATTAGAAGACTGATTGTTCTGATACCCATATATGGGGGTAGGTGTGACCGAAGCCGTCTGTTTTTTCTCCTTTCGCTGAAGAAAAAAACTTAAGCCGATAATTATGATAAGGAGTATCAGCAAAACAAATCCTAAAATCGCGACGATTTTCTTCATTGACAAAAAACAAAAAATCAATAATAATAAAAAATATGGCCTTTTTTGATTTTATAAAAAAACCGACGGCAAATGCAAACGATCAATCGACTCCGGTTCCTCCGCAACCTGTACAGAGCTCTCCAAAGCCCTATTCAGGCATAGGTAATCCGCCTTCGGGTCAGGCATATTCCGGCATCGGCAGTCCGCCTTCTTCGACTGCGACTCAGCCTGTTGGGCCGACCGCGGTCCCACCAGCAAACCAGCCGCCGGTCAATCAGTTTTTGAGTAAACAGCAGCAGGTTAATAACATAAAAAACTTGATTAACGACCCGAAATTAGTCCATCCGAATACGGATAAACCGTCTCAAGATCCTAAAAAACCGTCACCGACGGATTTAAACAAAAGTCCAAGTCCAACCGGACCGGTCAAATCCGGATCTCCGGCGCCGGGCGCCACCGATAAAAAAAAGGAAGATATCGATCTGATGACTCATCTGACCCAAAGATCGAACAGGGTTTTTCTCTCGGCCCAAACCAAAGCCAAAGAACTGAAAACCCAGTTTATCGACAGCGAACATCTTCTTCATGGTTTGCTTTCTGATACTGAGATATACAATCTTTTAGTTGAGATGAAGATCCAGCCTCAAGTAGTTGAAGAGGAGCTGGCCAAGATTTACAAAAGGGAGAATGTCCAGACTTTGCCCCAGCCTTCACCGAGGATCAAAAGAATCCTTGACAACTCATTGGTCATTGCCCGCAAACTTGGTTTTGAATTTATTTCTCCTGAACATTTATTACTGTCTTTGTATGAAGAAGGTGAAGGAGCCGGAGCCAGGATTCTTTCCAAACTGGGGGCAAAAAAAGAAGAACTGAACAAAAAGATCGTCGGCAGGAAAGAAGGATTGGAAGCCGATCAGAAAGAAGCGGAAAAAAAGAAAAGTTCGCTGGAGGAGTTTACTATCGATCTGACGGCTAAGGCTTCCCAGGGATTGCTTGATCCGGTGGTTGAGCGTTCTGAGGTGATAGAGAGGGCGATACATATTTTATCCCGCCGAACCAAAAACAACCCGGCCCTGGTCGGAGAGGCCGGCGTCGGTAAAACCGCCATTATTGAAGGACTGGCCCAGAAAATAGTTTCCAAACAGGTACCGGAGCCGCTTTTGAACAAAAAAATCCTCCAACTGGATCTGATGAGTATTTTGGCCGGGGCTTCGCACAGGGGAGAGTTTGAAGAAAGGATGAAGAACCTGATCGAAGAGGTCAAAAGTAGCCAAGGGCAGATAATTCTTTTTATTGACGAGATTCACAATATCGTCGGTGCCGGGTCATCGGGCGAGGGATCGCTTGATGCCTCAAACTTCCTTAAACCGGCCTTGGCCCGCGGCGAAATTCAGCTTATCGGAGCGACTACTTTAACCGAATACCGGAAATACATCGAAAAAGATCCGGCTTTGGAAAGAAGATTCCAACCGGTAATCGTGCCGGAACCGACAGAAGAGCAGGCAATAAAAATGCTCAAAGCCATAAAAGACAAATACGAAGCCTTCCATAGGGTTAAGATACCGGAGGCGGCCGTTGACGGTGCGGTTGTCCTGTCAAAACGCTATATCGGTGACCGTTTCCTGCCCGATAAGGCGGTTGATCTTATCGATGAAGCGTCGTCAGCCGTAAGGTTGCCGATGATTTCACTCCCCGAGGAAATCCGCTCCGTCGAAACGAGGATGGCCGAGTTGAACCAAGAACTAAAAGAGACTGAGAAAACCGGTGACAAAGTCAGGGGCCGGATATTAAGGTCGAAGATCGATGATACCCAGTCGGTCCTTAAGGAAAAACAGGAAGAATACAATCTGAAAAAATCGCAGACGACGACGGAGGTAACGGTCGATATCATAAAAGATATCATCTCCCGCTGGACGGGTATTCCGGTCTCAAAAATTACCGCAAGCGAGGTGGAAAGGTTGGCTAATCTGGAGAAGATCATGCACGAACGTCTGATAGACCAGGAGGCGGCGGTTACCGCCGTTGCCCAGGCGGTCAGGCGCGGTAAAGCCGGTTTGAAGTCGACCCAAAGGCCGATCGGCAGTTTCGTTTTCCTGGGTCCGACCGGCGTCGGTAAAACCGAGCTGGCCAAAACCTTAGCCGATATCCTTTTCGGCCAGGAAGAAGCGATGGTAAGGTTCGATATGACCGAATACATGGAAAAACATGAAGTGGCCAAATTATTGGGAGCACCGCCCGGATATGTCGGTTATGAAGAGGGTGGTAAACTTACCGAGGCTGTCAGGCGGCGTCCGTATTCGGTCGTACTTTTTGACGAGGTGGAAAAAGCCCATCCGGATATCTTCAATATCCTTCTTCAGATACTTGACGACGGGCGTCTGACCGATAACAAAGGCAAGGTCATCTCTTTCAAGAATACGGTAGTTATCTGTACTTCGAATATCGGCACCAAAGTAATCCAGGACGAACTGCTGAAAAACGGCAAGACCGAAGTCGAAGAGCCGCCGGTGTTATCAACCTATGCCTTTTCTCCAAGAGGCAGGGAGATACTGACGATCGGCAACAAGTATTTCGAACAGGAAAAAAAGAGCGAGTCGGGTGAAGGCGAGTGGAAAAGTCAGATGCTTCTTGATTATTTCGCCGGACAGCAGGTCGATCCAAAAGTAGAGTTTCCGGTTTACGGTTTCGATACCCAAGCGATATCTCCCCAGGGCGAAGAGATAATCACCAAAAACGATAAAGTCTATCTGAGGAAGTCGACCACGGCCAAAACATGGAACAGCAGTAATCTTATCGAATACTTCAAGGAAGGAGTGGTTATCAACGCTCTTCCTGATGCACCGGATGAACAGCTGCCGACAGTCAAACTTAAGACGCATGCTTTTACCCCTGACGAGAACGAGGTAGTCACCTACAAAGACCGTTATTGGATGCGTAAACAGGGGACCAAGGATTGGCAAACATGTCTTTTGAAAGACTATTTTGTTGATCAGTCTTTGGATAAGGGCAGTCTACCGACTACCCACTGGGATGTCCATACTTTTTCCCCGACAGGGACAGAGGTCGTTATTCTCGAGAATAACGTTTATATGAGAAAAACCGGAGAAAAAGCCTGGAAATCCGTTACCTTAAAAGAGTACTTCGGCAAAGACTTCCCGTTGGAAAAAGAAATAGAGGAAAAGAAAAAAGTCGAGGATGAGGTCGACGGCAAAAAATATCAGGGCATAAAAGGCAAGGTTATGGAGGAGTTGCGCAAGTTTTTCCGCCCGGAACTTATCAACCGGTTTGACGAAGTAATTATTTTCGAGCCGTTGAAGTTTGTCCATATGATGGCCATAGTCAAACTTCAGTTAAAAGGCGTCGGTAAACTGCTTGAAGATCAGAGTATAGGATTTGCCTATACGGATTCCGCAGTCAAGGAGATAGTCAGGGCCGGTTTTGATCCTATCTATGGAGCCAGGCCGTTAAGACGGGCGATACAAAAACTGGTCGAAAACCCGATATCGACGTTGATTATCGAACAAAAAGTCAAACCGGCCGACCAGTTGACGGTAGATTTTGATGGTGACAGTTTCATATTCAACGTCGAGAAAACCGAACTGGTGCAGGTGGATAAAGCCAATCCGGTAAAAAAATTCAAATGCCAGACTTGCGGAGCCGAATTTGAAACCGAGATCGTCAAAAACTCGACCTTGATCTGTCCTAAGTGTGCCTCGAAAAAACTTCAAGAGTTGGTCGCCAAACCAGAAGAAAAAAAGCCAGAGATCCAAACCCAAGTTCCTGTTAAGACTAACGGGGCTGCTAAAAAAACGTTACCGACAGAATCTCAAACAGGAAGTCCACAAGTCTCGGCAGCCGCTTAATTTATATATTAACTTATGTTAAATTACACCCCGCTAGATTTGGAAAAGCTCAAAAAAAAAGATAACGGAGTCAATACGATGTTGCTTCTGATGGCGACATTGACCGCCGGCATATTGGCGGTAATGCTTTTTGTCCTTATCCAAAAAAAAACCAGTCAAGAGCAACTGCCAAGCACGACCTATACCGATACGAGTATCGAGTCGCCTACGCCTTCATTGACCGGTGAGGAGATGATGCCGACGGCAAGCGTCAGTCCGGTGCTTGATATAAGTCCCGCAGTTTCATCCCCATCGGGCCAATCGGCATCGTCGACTCCAGAGCTAACAAAATGAGTAATAATATCCCCATCGCCCTTATTTTTTTTCTGGTTCAGGTTCTGCTGATTTTTTTCGTTTCCCGGTTGACTATCAATAACATCTTTTATTTTCTCCGGCGCTTCACCAAAAACGAAAAATTGATTTTTAGCTTGGTTTCGTTGTTTTTTTTGCCCGGGACATTACTCCATGAGATTGCCCATTTTTTTGGGGCGATGGTAATGATGCTTAAGGTCCATCAGGTGACGGTTTTTCCGACATGGCATGATGATTACATAAAACTAGGAAGTGTCGTCTACGAAAAAAAAGACTTCCTGCGGGGAGTTATCGTCGGTATCTTTCCTTTCGTCTTCGGTACCGGTTTTTTTTGGCTGGTGGCCAAATTCAAACTGTTTCCCCAACCCAATCTTCTATTGAATGTCCTATGGATTTATCTTTTTTTCAATATTTCCTCGACGATGTTTTCCTCCAAACAGGATCTGATTGACATAGTTTACATCCTGCCGGTATTGGTGATTGTCGCCGGGTTCGTATACATATTCAATATCGATGTCGTTGGAATATTGAACAGCCCAAAAATAAGGGACAATTTGCTAGACTTTACTAGAGAAGTGAATTATTATCTGACGATGTCTTTGGGGATCAATTTAGGGTTGTTAGTCATATTTAAAAGTTTTTCGCTTTTGTTCAACAAACATGGAAAATAGATATTTGGCTCAGACGGTCAATATGAACGGTCAACAGATCACCGGACCCTTGCAGGGAATCAATAATTTGGGGGATATAGTCAACAAAATGACGATGTTTTTGCTGCCTTTGGCGGGAATTATTCTTCTTTTTGTTCTTATCTGGGGCGGTTACGACTATATGATGTCCCAGGGTAAACCGGATAAGATAAAATCGGCCCAGGCCAAAATCACTACCGGTTTGATCGGTTTCATCCTGCTCATTTTGGCTTTTTTCCTGACCAAGTTGTTGACGACGATTTTCGGGCTGAGCGGTTGGAGTCCTTTTTAAGTTGATTATTTCCCCGCACTCGGTTATAATTATTAGTCAGTATGATGATGGTTTGCCAAATTTTTAGTTAACAAGGATTTGTTTCCCCCGAAAAAAACCGGGGGATTTTTTTAGGCCTTTTTATGTTTAAATCAAACAAAGAACCTCCAATAATACTTTCGATCGGCGGCAGTTTGATCGTTCCTGATGGGGGAGTTGATACGGACTTTCTTTCCAAATTAAATAAATTCATTAGGCAACAGGTGGCAAAAGGTAAAAGGTTTTTCTTAGTTGCTGGTGGTGGTAAAACAGCCAGACGTTATCGAGATGCTGGTAAGGCGGTTATCGGTAATTTAACCAGCGAAGATCTTGATTGGTTAGGTATACACTCCACCCGTCTGAATGCCCATCTTTTAAGGACAATATTTCAAGATATTGCCCATCCGCGAATAATCGACGATTACAGCCATAAGGTAAGGCAATGGCGGGAGCCAATCATGGTTGGTTCGGGATGGAAACCGGGTTGGTCGACCGACTATGATGCGGTTATCCTTGCCCGTGACTATAACGCCAACGTGATTGTCAATTTGTCCAACGTTGACTGGGTTTATGATAAGGATCCGCGTAAGTATCCGGATGCCAAAATCATCAAAAAACTGACATGGGAGGAGATGGAAAAACTGGTTGGCACCAAGTGGAGTCCTGGGATAAATGCTCCTTTTGATCCGGTAGCCGCCCAGCTTGCCAAAAAAATCTGTCTTACTGTAATTGTCGCCAATGGTCTTGATTTTAAAAATATGGAGAAGATAGTCGAAGGCGATTCTTTCAAAGGTACGGTGATAATGCCTTTTAACATAGATGCCGGTTTTTATGACAGGGAGTATTATACCGGCAAAAAAGGCGAGTACCGTTTCGGCTATGTCGAGTCTGTTTTCGGAAAAGTTCTCCACAACCTTATCAATTTTTATCGGGCTTTCTTAATAAAAATTTTCTTGAATCCGAAAAACTGTTTGGATGTCGGTTGCGGTACCGGTAAGCTTATCCGCTGGCTGAAATTCTTTGGGATCGAGTCTTACGGAATAGAGATTTCAAAACAGGCGCTCGACCTGGCCGATCAGTCGATCAAACCTTTTTTGAAATCGGGCGATATTATCAAAATCCCTTATCCTGATGATCATTTTGATCTGGTTCTGACATATGACGTCATGGAACATCTGGAAAGGTCAAAAATAAAAAAAGCGGTTGAAGAGACGATCAGGGTTTCCCGTAGACATGTGCTCCATAAGATATATACTTTGGAAAACCAATGGATAAACCTTACCCATAAACGCGATTTTTCCCATGTCTCCGTTTTCAGCAAAAAATACTGGCAAAAACTTTTCGCATCTTTTGAAAATGTTTCCATCCTCAGAGGTTCTTTTTTCAAACTGTCTTCTTTTTTTGAGACAATATTCTTATTAAGGAAAAAACCGTCATAATAAAATGGTTCTCAACAGAATCTATCTAAAAAACTTCCGTAACTTTAATGAGGCGAGTTTTGATTTCAACCGGTCGTTGACCATCATTATCGGGGAAAATGCCCGCGGTAAGACCAATCTTTTGGAGTCGATCTACTGCCTGACCAGCGGTGCGGGTTTTCGGGAAAGCCGGGAAGAGGAGTTGATGGCCTTGGGAGCAAAAGAAACGACGATCGAAGGCGAGTTCGCCGACAAGAACGGAAAGTATGACTTCAGGATATTTTTGAGGTTGACCGGGAAGGTCTTGGAGAAAATTTTTTTTGCCAACAGGACAAAAAGAAAATCATCCCTTTACCAAAAAGAGACGGTTAAAGCGATTTTGTTTTCCCCCCAGCAGATAGAGATCGTTACCGGTCCGCCGGACATAAGACGCCGGTATTTTGACAAACTGCTGTCGGGCTATGACATTGACTACAAAAAAAAGCTGACCAACTTCGAAAATGCCCTGCGGAGAAGGAACAAAATCCTGGAAAGTTACAGCAATGAAGCCGCTTTGAAAGAAGAGCTTTTTTTTTGGGACGATTACCTGATAGAGCAGGCAAGCTACTTAACGCGCGAAAGGGAAAAATATGTTTCGTACCTTAACGATCATAGAAAGATCGACAGCAAGAAATTTTTTGTCAAATACGTGAAAAACGAGATGACCCGGACTCGGCTCGACGAATCTTTTCCGCTTGAAAGAAGGTATCGCCGGACGGTGATCGGTCCCCAAAAAGATGACTTTGAGATCTATGAGGAAGGTAACTTCGACAAGAATCTGCTCCATTTCGGATCAAGAAGCGAACAAAGGTTGGGAGTATTCTGGCTGAAGTTCAACGAAATCAACTATCACGAAGAAAAGTTCGGCAAAAAACCAATACTCCTTTTGGACGATATTTTTTCCGAGCTGGATAAGAAAAACAAAAAACTCATCCTTGATCTGATCACTCGTTATCAGACAATCGTCACAACCACCGAGGATGATCTGATTAACCTTTCCCACAAACCTAATACGGTGATAGGGATATAGTATGAAGGCGGAGTATCAGGGTCTGGAACTTTTTAATCCTTATAACTCGATCTTCAAAACTTAGGTGCATTGTAGCAAAAATGAGACATTTATCCTTATTACTTAAGGCTAAATAGAACAAATGGGACAGTATAAAAAAACAAATAATATGACATATAGATACAAACTCATATTGTTTCTTTTCTAGCTATCCACATTGTGTGCTCGCGAGAGATGGCATTTTCTGAGCTCGAAAAAATGAATAGTTGATAAGATTTATTTGAAAACGGTATATGTTTTATAGATGGATTTTTAAAATTTTATCAAAAGATTAATAAGAAATTTAAAACAGTTGTAGCTACATCACTTGAAAGAAAATTCTTAAATAAAATTGAACCCAAAATACATTTATATTCATTATTCAAATCTTATGTATATTCAATTGCTGATATTGGATATAAATCAAAACCAGATCTTCAATATTTCTATATTCAGCTTCAAAAATTGCTTTTTCTCCAGAAGAATGTCTAGTTATTGAAGATTCTCCAAATGGAGTAGAAGCAGCTATAAAAGCTGAAATGAAATGTATGGCATTTTTCACAAGCACGATTAAGGATAATTTGATTAAAGCAGATAAAATCGTAGATAATTATAATCAGTTATACGATAATTAAAATTATTATAAGATAAAAGTTTTGATATAATACATTTATGAATAAAGAGCTTGTTGCTGTATATAGCGACAAATCAGTTTATCATAAACCAATATTTGGTACATTTGACGGTATTAATAGACCTTCCTATGACCTTCCTCAAAGAACTACTAGTATTATCGATGCCTTACAAGATTTAAAAGCTGTAACTGAAATTGAAATTACCTATCCCAGAGTTTTTGGAATGCCTTTTATTTACAGTGTTCACGATCAGGGATATGTTGAATATTTAAAAACAACAAGTGATCAGGTGGCACAAAAACCGCCTATTCTTGTACCAGAAATAGTTAACAAAGATACAAAAGAAACAGTTATAAGAGAGTATCCTGCATTTACAACACCTTCTGTATTTCCACATGGTAATAATCCTAGAGCAAAAAATAAAGAGGCTATTAAAGGAACGTATTCTTTTGATACAGCTACACCAATTATGGCCAATATTTATGAAGTTGCTTTAGAAGCCGCCAACACTGCTTTGACTGGTGCAGACATGATAGCTACTCAAAACTATACTCTGGTTTATTCATTATGCCGGCCTCCTGGTCATCATGCTGAAAGAAGCAAAATGGGGTCATATTGCTATTTAAACAACGCGGCAATTGCCGCAAACTATATTTCCCATCAAACCGGTTCAAGGGTTGGAATACTTGATATTGACGCACACCATGGGAATGGAACACAACAAATATTTTACGAAGATCCTAATGTTTATTATGCTTCAGTTCATGGAGATCCAGAAACGACACCACCATATTACTCAGGATATGTTGACGAACTAGGAGAAGGGCCAGGATTTGGATATAATACAAATATCCTTTTACCAAAAGGAAGTGACAATGAAAAATTCTTAGATGCTTTAGATAAATTAATTTTTTTATTAAAACAATTTAATCCCAATTTTCTTATTGTCTCATTAGGATTTGATGGTTTTAAAACTGATCCTTGTAAAGTATTTACTTTAACAACTGATGCTTATATTGAAGCTGCTAAACGTATTGGAAAATTAGGTCTACCAACATTATCAATTCAAGAAGGTGGTTATGCTGTTGAAGATTTGGGTACAAATATAGCAGCGTATTTAAAATCATTAAAAAGTTCCCATTCATAATATGAAAATCCAAATTACAACAAAAACTAATTTAAAATTAAAAAATTTTAATAAAAAAGAATGGCCAATCGCCAATATTGAACATTTTGGGTCTAATGTTGATTGGAAAACCAAAAACTATATTTTAAATTGTATTGAAAAAAACAAAATTATTGGAACTTTAGGAATAAGAATTGAAGGTGGAGTAGGATATATTGGAACAATGATTGTAGCAAAAACAAAACAAGGAAAAGGCATAGGTGGTAAGCTAATGGATAAAGCAATCGTAATTGCCAAAAAAGAGAAAGCACATAAAATATATTTGCAAACAGGCAAAGATTGGAAATCTATCCAATTCTATAAAAAATTTGGCTATAAAATAACTGCTGAGCTAAAGAATCATTATTTCCATAAGAATTTTGTAGAACTGACGTTATATATTTAATCTTTTATTAAGAAAAGCTCTTTATCCTGATAGGTTTATTTAATTCAGAAGACTTTATGGCGCTTAATACCATATTAAGCGTATTGAGGTTGTCTCCACACCAACAGTCCGGTAAAGTTTTTGTTGAAATTGAATTGATAAATAATCTAATATTTTGTTCGAGTTCATATAAAAATACTTCGTAAGGTGTAAATGTAAATGGTATATGAATTTTTTCTTTTAAATTTCTATTATTAACTTTTCTTTCGAGTTGAACATCTAAATTCCCATCCCATATTATTGTTCCTAATTCTCCAATAATTCGCCACTGGCCATTATAGCTTGTATCAAATCCCCAAGAGCTCCAAGATCCTCTATAGCTGAAAAATGATTTATCACTCATCCGAAAATTTGCATAAATACTTGACCCATTTTTAAATTTGCTGGAAATTGGATTAAATTCTTGAGCAAAAATAAAATAAGTGACCGGTCTCCGGTATACTGGACATAGTTTTCTAAGAATTTAAGTTAGAAATTATCTTTTTAAAACTATGGCAGGTATATCAAAAGAGGTTAAGGATGAGATCTTAAGTAAAATTAAATCAGGAGAAAAAGTAATGGCTCTTTCGAAACAATACGGAGTCTCCGAAAAAACAATCTACAATTGGCTACGTCTGGGGACTGAGGATAAAATCTCCCTGATTGAACACAACAAACTGAAAAGAGAAAATATTGAACTTAAGGCAATAATCGGAGCTTTAACGATTTCTACAGATACTTCTTAATCGAATACAAAATGCAGGTGTTATTTTAAGCCTTAACCGTCTTTCTTTCTATCTCCATATTCCCCATTCCACTTTTTATCACAAACAAAAACAACAGAGTAAAGATGAGATTGTTAAAGATCAAATTATCCATGTGCTCTCATCAAATCCATCATACGGTTATCGAAGAATAGCTTTAGCCTTGAGAATTGGAAAACGCAGGGTCAAACGAGTGATGAGGCTTTACGGTATTAAGCCTTACAAGAGAAAAGCAAGATGGAGAAAAAGACGGGATGAAAGACGAAATACTACACCCTACGAAAATATCATTAAATCAGTCTGTCCTATCAAACCTTATGTAATCTGGATATCTGATTTTACCTACATTCGCTATCAGGAAAAGTTTCTGTATTTGGCTACCTTTATGGACAGGTTTACCCGAGAAATTGTTGGCTGGGACATATCAACAAAACATACAAAAAGTCTTATCATTGATGCTTTTTGGAATGCGGTTAAAACAACAGGGAAAATACCCGATATTGTTCACTCCGATCAGGGAGTTGAGTATACAAGCGAATCATATACCGGACTTATGAGTAAACTTGATATTAAAGTATCAATGAGCAAAAAAGCTTCTCCCTGGGAAAACGCTTACCAGGAATCTTTCTACAACAATTTTAAAACAGATCTGGGACTGGAGTTTGACAGATTCTCCTCGGTTGGGGAACTAATCGAAGCAATCCATCACACAATTAACTATTACAATCAGGTAAGAATCCACACTACTCTCAAGATGTCACCGACAAAATACCGTTTACTTCAGGAACAAAAAGTCTTAGAAGAAGTTGTCGAAAAAATGAGTACTTGACACACCGCTTACTACGGAAAAAGCAAAACAATATTTACTTCATGTTTTAAAAACTGGAACAGCTGAAGAGAGGCAACAGATTCTAGGAGTCATTCAGACAAAATTTATTCTTAGAAATAAAGCTCTTCGAATAAAGTAATAAAAACTCAAATAGATTGGTAGAATAACAACGTATGGGAAACGATCTATCAACAATTGAAAAATTTAGATGCGTATATTGTGGTGAAAAATTTCCTATAAAAGAAAAATCACCTGATCATATTCCCTCAAAATCTCTTTTCCCGAAAGGAAAGGCATTAAATAATCCAATTAAGATCCCAAGCTGTAGAACATGTAATCAAAGTTTTTCTTTAGATGAAGAATATTTTCGAATCTTTTTAGTAAATCAAACAGTTGACGATTCATTTATAGCATCACAACTATTTTATACAAAAATAGCAGATTCAATTAAGCGAAGACCTCAGATTGGTCATAAAATAATGAATAATATGAAATTGGTCGATTTATATACGAAATCTGGGATTTATTTAGGTAAAAAAACCGCAATTCGCTTTTCAGATGAAGATTGGAAAAGATACCACCATGTGTTAGATAAATATATAAAAGGGATTTATTATCACTACCAAAATAAAAGAGTTGAGGATAGCGGATTTGTTATTAGGCACAAGATGATCAAGCATATGGATTTAATAAATAAAGATTTATTTAAAACAGTTAAAGCTTGTTTAGACAATAAAACCGTTTTTATATATGGATATTCTTTTGTTCCGGCAACAGGACAAGGAATTATAATTACGACCTTCTTCGAAAAAATAAACTTTATGTCTTTTGTTGCTTCTCCAGTAAATTTTGAACAATTTAAGAATAAAGAACAATTACAAGGATAATCTCATTACAGGATGTTAATTTGAAAAATGTTTTTTTAGGGATTTTTCAGCAAACCACAACAAGAAAAAAATGAGTAGTTAGAGCGTCTCAACGGACTTTTCGATCTTGGCGGAGATGGAGGGATTCGAACCCCCGATGACCTTGCGGCCATACTGGTTTTCGAGACCAGCCCGTTCAACCACTCCGGCACATCTCCAAAAGACCCGATCTGATAATCTAATTTTACCAGAGTCGAAAAGATTGTATAATCAATAAATACCCATATGAGTGCCATTGAAGTCAGCAATCTGTGCAAATCTTTTAACATCTACAAAAAACAGCCGGGCATACTGGGTTCGATTAAATCTTTGTTCAGGCGGGAGTACCTAGAAAAAAAAGCCGTCAACAATGTTTCTTTTGAGATAGAGGAGGGTGAACTGGTCGGTTTTATCGGTCCCAACGGTGCCGGTAAAACTACGACCCTGAAATGCCTTTCGGGGCTGATTTTTCCGACAAGCGGTAATATTAGCGTTTTGGGATATCGTCCTTTTGACAGGAAAAAAGAGTTTCTGAAAAAGATAAGTCTGACGATGGGACAGAAAAACCAGCTTTGGTGGGATCTGCCGCCAATGGAGACTTTTTTGCTTAACAAAGACATATATGGGGTCGATGACTCAACCTTCAAAAAAACGCTTGGCGATCTGGTGGAACTACTTGATATCGAAGACGTCCTAAATGTCCAGGTAAGGAAACTTTCTCTCGGACAGAGGATGAAATGCGAGCTGGCTTGTCAGTTAATACATTCACCGAAGGTTTTGTTTCTCGACGAACCGACGATCGGATTGGATATCCTTATGCAGCAGCGCTTAAGGCAGTTTATCAGATCATATAATAAACATTACAAAGCGACGGTCATTTTGACCAGTCATTATATGGAAGATGTCAAGGAGTTGTGCAAAAGGGTTATCATCATTGATCATGGAGAAAAGTTGTATGACGGGGACCTCGACAAGGTCAGTAAAAAATTTTCGCAGCATAAGACGATTACCGTTTTTTTTAATAAGGCAGTCGACAGAAAAAAGTTGATTCCGATGGGTCAGATAGAGTTTTTTGAACCTAATAAAGTCATCCTTTCGGTCGCCCGCGACAACTCCAATCTGGTGGCCGCCAAATTATTGGAAGACTTTCCCGTAGCCGATATAAATATTGAAGAACCCGACATCCAGGATATAATCCGTAAGGTCTTTACCTCTATCCGCAAAAAAAAATAATATGAGTAACGTCAGAATTTTTTTGCTTCACTGTCAACACGTATTCGAATACCGGTTGCGATCTTTTATCTGGTTTCTCCAACCGATACAGAACTGTCTCATACTGATTTTGTTTTGGTTGGGAGCTTTCCATAACAAAAGCCAGATCGGCGGCTGGACTCTAAACAATATTACCGCCTATTATTTTTTGCTGACGATAGCCAGTTCGCTTCTGGTTTCCCATATCGAAGAGGATATCTCCGACTATGATATTAAACAGGGAGATCTGGTCAGATATCTTTTGCGCCCGTATTCCTATTATTGGATAAAATTTTTTGAAGAAACGCCCTGGCGTCTGCTGCAGGGATTTTACGGAATCATACTCCTTGCAATCTTTTTGTTTTGGTTGGGTAACTTTTTACAGCTTCATGTGAATGTAGACTGGTATTTTATTACGCCGGCGATAATTTTGGCTTACTTCATCTCTTTCACTTACAAAATGAATTTGGGCTTAACGGCTTTTTGGCTTAAAGATGCCCGAGCTTTGCATCAAGTACTGGAGATAATTGCTATTGTTTTAGGGGGTGGAGTTGTTCCGCTTGAACTTATGCCGGGTTATCTCAAAAAGATAGCCGATCTGACCCCTTTTCCCTACATAACCTATTATCCGATCACGATATTCCAGGGAAAATACCAGCTGGACATACTGCTGAAGATTATCGGTTTCCAGTTCCTCTGGTTGAGTTTTTTACTTATCGCCAGGCGGGTTATGTGGAGTAGGGGTATTAGAAGTTTTACGGCTACCGGTCAATAATATTTAGCATGAAAACATATTTAAAGGTTTATTGGCGGGTGATAAAAATAAACATTTCGTCCATCCTTGTTTATCGTTTAAGCTTCATAAATCAGGTCGTCAGCAGTATGGGATGGGGGATGTTCCAGATTATCTGGATAAACCTTCTCACTTATAAATCCCAGACGATTTTCGGTTGGTCGCGGGACGAGTTGATCGCTCTTGCCAGTTCTTATGTCATCGCCATAGCTATCTTCCACGTATTTTTTTCCAGGAACTTTCAGGACTTTTCCCGCATAGTCAACTACGGCCAGTTGGACAGCTATCTTCTTAAGCCGGTTGACAGCCAGTTTTTGTTAAGCACCAGAATAGTCAGCTACGCTTCTGCCTCAAGGATTGTCTTTGGCCTTTATTTTTTGGTGTCAATACTCATAAAAAATCATCTGACACCGTCTTTTACAAACATAGTCGGATATATTGTCCTTATGGCCTGTGGCATATTATTGACTTACTCGGTGTGGTTTATCGTTTCAACAATTATTATCTGGCATCCGCAGCTTAACAATATAATCGACTTCCTGTTCAATTTTAACGGTATCAGCCGGTATCCCAAGGAGATGATCCTGGAAACGCATAACTTCCTCCTGCTTTTTCTGATCCCGATTACCTTGACGATAGCGACTCCGACCAAAGCTTTGTTCGGAAAAGCCCTTGAGGGTGACGTATTTATGCTGATTGCTTTTACCGCTTTTTTATTTGTAATCTCCCGCTGGTTTTGGCATTTTGCCCTCCGTTCGTACACCAGTGCCGGTTAGATGGAGTTATTTGAAGCAACAGGGCCACATTTCCTTAAAACCTTTTATCAAGCCTTCTTTTGCGCCCTTAGGTGTCTTAAAAACAAGGCTTGTTCTTAAAAACGCCAAAGTTTTTTTTATCCGTTCCATATTACCAAATATAGCAGAATTTGCATGACAGCTGCTCTTGATTATTTTTTACTTTTTTTTTACTATGAAGTTAATATGACTAATAATATGTCGGTTCTTGATCCCGACAACAAAAAGCCTTATTTTCTGCTTGTCACTACCGGAATCTTGATCTTTTTTGTTTTGGCGCTTTCGATGGTCATAATTTTTTTGAACGGCAAAAGGTCAAAAAACCAGGCGACCGATTTGGACAGCATCGCAAACATCATCAAGAATCAGTCTTCGGCACGCCCGTCCCAAACGGCGGAAAACAAAGAAATTCCTGTTTATCCCGAGGTCAAAGTCAGTTCATGGAATATCGGATCAAAAAAACCGGCAGGGCTTCCGTCGGACGTCAAAATCTATCCGTTAAAGACCAGTTTCAGTGATAGCGATCTTGTCTCTCTTTCAAAAAAATTGCTGACGGAAGGCCAGATTTATGTCCAAAAAGCCAATATTCTGACGGTTGCCTATACCACAAACGAGAACAAGAAACAGATCTCGACGGTTTTCTTTAATCCTTATTCGGGAGTATTCTCATACGGTTCAAATACCGGAATTCCTTTGTCGTCTTTATCTGTCGATACAGGAGCGGAGTCTATTTTGAAGAATGTCCTGACCGAAGACTTGGCGTTGAGTCTAACAGCTTCTTACAGACGAAAGGATCAGCCGGATCTGAGGTACTTTGAGTTTCACCGCGACTGGAAAAAAATGGGACTGCCGGTCTTTAATCTTCTTGGCCTTTTTAACCTTCCGGACGATCAGCCGCTCTCGTCATTGACCCTAACCGGCAATATTGCCAACTTGCCAAGCGATATCAACATATATGCGACAACCGATAGTAAAGACGGCTTAGGAAGACAGACTGACTTTAACAGCGCTACCGTAGCCGTTGATGAGAAGAAAAAGACCGTTCTGGCGATAAATTCCAACCTAAGACCTATTGATATGGGGAAGATCGTATCGCAGTCGATTATTTCTTATGAACAGGCAGTGACGAAACTTAAAAACAACCAGTATCAGTCTTTGGTAACCAGACCGTCCGGGAAAGGAACACCCGACTATAACAAAGTTTATCCGGGCGACAAAGGTTTGGCCAAAACCGCCGTGGTTACCGATGCGGTTTTGGCATATTTGGAAAGTCCGGCAACCGTTGTCCAAAAAACAATCGAACCGTTTTACGTCTTTAAAGGTTACGCAACTTTGGATTCCGGTTATCGGGTGGATCTATTGGCAACGGTCAGGGCGGTATCAGAAAATAAAAACCAGGCCGGTCGCCGACCGGACGCCGTTTTAGGGGAGTCGACCGTCTCGACTCCGCCGGCCCAGCAACAGTCGACTATCAACTTTCCGACAAAGGTTCCCAAAGCGACCAACTGTCCGCCCGGCATCGGCGGAGTCGGCACCTTTCCGGTCAGCCAACTGGTCAACGTCAGGCAGATAAGCAGCGTCAAGGTCGGCGACGGTACTCCGCCGGCCACCAACGAAACTTATCTTTACTATGTTCCGGAAGGACAGATAGACATAAACTCTTTGATCGGTACCTTAAGATCGTTAGGTCTCTTTGGTCGGGACGATGCCGAAAGATTTACCAAAGATTATCTAGCGGCTTTGGAAAGTCCTGATTGTGCCGTCAGAATGACCGGCGGCTCACCATCTGTTTTTATATACGGATCAAACGGGGAAAAGGTCGAAGTGTCAGTCGGGACAACGGGTGTTATCTACTCGGATCCTTCGATAACCGGCGACCGCTGGTCGGCAAAGATTGCAAACGACGGCCAACTGGTCACAGATTACGGCAAGATCGATTACTTATATTATGAGTATCGGCCGGTCGGTTTTACCAGACCCGAACACGGATGGATTGTCAGCCGTGACAGCCTGGACCAGTTTGTCGTCAAGAATATTGCCCCGAAGCTTGGATTGACCCGACGGGAAACCGAAAGGGCGATTTTTGAGCTGAAACATGCCGCCTATTATCTTCAAGACGAGGAACTGTTCGTCGGTTTGGTTGGCGATAACGAGTTGAACGATAAACTGCCGCTAAAGACGTCTTCCAACATAAAAAACGTTTATCGCTACCATTTTTACGTTGCTTCGGTTAATGATGACAAACCGGTGCCGCCGGTCCTCAAAAAAATAAACAGGGAAAATGTTTATTTGCTGGAAATAGGTGGTAGTGGAAGTAATAGGATTTGATTTAGTTGACGATTTTTCTGATGACGGCTTTGACGACGCCGAAGATCTGCAGTTCCTGATGCGGATAAAGCGGCGGATATTTTGGATTGGCCGCCTGAAGATAGATTTTTCCATGATGACGTTCTTTCCTTAATATCTTCAGGGTCCATTCTTTATCGATCTCCGCCAATACCAAATCTCCAGGATAGGCGTTTTTTCTTTTTTCGATAACGACGTAGTCCCCGTCGAAGATGCCGACTCCGGTTAACGAGTCGCCGCTGACTTTGAGCAGAAAAGATGAGTGAGGGTCTTCGATAAGATATTCGTCGAGACTGACATACTCTTTGTTTTCATCGGCCAAAATAGGATAGCCGGCCTTGACCAAACCTAATAGGGGAATGCTGAAGAACTTGGAGGTCGGCGCCAGTTTGCCTTTTTCCATCTTCAGAAGATCTTCCTCGATCCATTCGTGGACGATGTCGTGGATGGATTTTTTGGACGAAAGATTGAATAGCTTAAGCATTTCGGAATAAGAAGGTAATCTTTTAAAACGCCTGAAAAATTTTTTAACCAGATTCAAACGGTCTATGGCCATAGGTTATAAAGTATTTTAATTAGTTTGAGTAAACGGTTGTTTATCAGTATAGTGAACGAAGGTTTGCTTGTCAAGTGATATTGATTATCTTCACTTGTTCTTTTCGATCATTGATTTAATTATCTGTTGGGGAACTTCTTCGTAATGGGAAGGTTCTATATAGAAGAATCCCCGGCCTTCGGTAAGCGAGCGGATGACGGTCGCATAACCGGACAGTTCGGCCAGAGGAACGTAGCCTTTGATGACTACGGCTTTAGTCCTTTTTTCCGTACCGAGAATTTTACCTCTTTTGCTTGAGATGTCACCGATGGTGACTCCCATAAACTCTTCCGGAACGGTGATTTCCATTTTCATTATCGGTTCAAGCAAGGTTAATCCGGCTAACTTGGCGGCATTTTGAAAAGCCATGGTTCCGGCGATTTTGAAGGCTATGTCGGAAGAGTCGACATCGTGGTAACTTCCGTCATACAGGGTCACCTGGGTATCGACGACAGGAAAGCCCAAAAGCACTCCTTTTTCCATCGCCTCAATAACTCCTTTTTCAATCGGAGGAATAAACTCGGAGGGGATAGATCCACCTTTTATCTTATTGACGAATTTGAAGCCTTCACCTCTTGGTAGAGGGTCGATCTTGACAAGACAATGACCGTATTGACCGTGTCCTCCGGTTTGTTTTATGTACTTGCCCTCGGCGTCACCGCTTTTGGTGATCGTTTCTTTGTAGGCTACCTGGGGTTTACCGACATTGACGTTCATTCCCATTTCCCGTTTCATCCGGTCAACCAGGATCTCAAGATGAAGCTCGCCCATGCCCGACATGATTGTCTGGCCGGTTTCGTGATTGATCTTGACCTTGAAGGTCGGATCTTCTTCGGCCAGTCTTTGCAGGGTATAGGAAAGTTTTTCCTGGTCGGCTTTGGTCTTCGGCTCGATAGCCAGAGAGATAACCGGTTCCGGAAAAGTAATCTGTTCAAGAATCACCGGATTGTTTTGATCGGCGAGCGTGTCTCCGGTTTTGGTTTCTTTCGGACCTACCAAAGCCACGATCTCACCGGCATAAGCCTTGTCTATTTCTTCCCTTTGGTTGGCATGCATAAGTAAAATTCGGCTGACCCGTTCCTGTTTGTCCTTGCTGGCGTTGTAAATATATGAACCAGACTCCAAAGTACCCGAGTATATGCGGGTATAAGTCAGTTTCCCGACATGGGGATCAAGTTGGATCTTGAATGATAAGGCGGTGAATTTTTCGTCGTTAGTAAGTTTTCTTGACTCCTCTTTTTGGGTGGTCGGATTGGTTCCTTTAATCTCTTTTAGGTCGGCCGGTGAAGGCAGATAATCAACGATAGCGTCAAGCATCGGTTGTACTCCCATATTCCTTAAAGAGGTGCCGCAGTAAACCGGAATAAGTTTATAGGCGATGGCCGCTTTTCTTAAGGCGGCTTTCAGTTCGTCGACGCTGATTTCCTCACCGCTTAAGTATTTGTTTAATAAATTATCGTCGGTTTCGGCGATCTGTTCGATGAGTTTGGCCCGGAAAGCGGTTACTTTATCTTTAATATCGGACGGAATTTCGTCTTTTACCAAGTATTTTGATCCTTGGTTTTCCTTATCGTTTCTGTCCCAGATTAAAGATTTCATCGAAAAAAGATCAACGACGCCCTGATATTCTTGTTCTTTTCCGATAGGATACACCATGACGGCCGGTTTGGCACCCAGCCGGTCTTCAATCTCGCCGACGGTACCTTCAAAGTTGGCACCGAGCTTATCCATTTTATTAATAAAACAGATTCTTGGGACTTTATATTTGTCGGCTTGTCTCCAGACCGTTTCCGACTGGCTTTGGACTCCCTCTTCGGCGTCAAAGATAACGACGCCACCGTCAAGGACACGCAGCGACCTTTCCACCTCGGCCGTAAAATCAACATGGCCGGGAGTGTCGATGATATTTATTCTGACGCCTTTCCAAAAGGTGGTAGTGGCGGCGGAAACTATAGTAATACCTCTTTCCCTTTCCTGTTCCATCCAGTCCATCTGGGTGTTGCCTTCGTCGATATCACCGATTTTATAGCTGCGCCCGGTATAAAATAGAATTCTTTCGGTAGTGGTGGTTTTACCCGAATCTATATGGGCGATAATACCGACATTCCTGATCTTGTCGATCGGGACATTTCGATTTTTAGTGACAATACTTTGTTGAGCCATGTTTTAATTTTAAATTAAGAATTTAAAATATTAAATTACTTCGGTTACCACTTCAAGTGAGAAAAGGCCTTGTTGGATTCGGCCAGTTTTTCTGTTTGGGCTTTCTTAACGACCGCCTGACCTTGATTTTTTGAAGCATCGACGATCTCGGTATATAACTTTTCGGCAAAGGTATGAAACTCTTTATTGGATTTTGCCGTAGCCGCCTGGATTATCCAGTTAAGCGCTAAAAAAAGCCTTCTCTCTCTTCTTACCTCTATTGGTACCAGGTAAGAAGCCCCTCCTAGTCTTCTTGGCTTTACTTCATAGTTCGGAGCGACATTATGGATCGCCTGAGTCAAAATTTTCATCGGGTCCTGATTTTCTTTTTGCAGCCTGTCCATCATCGAATAAACAATATTCTTGGCTACTGATTTTTTCCCGTCTTTGGTGATGTAATTGATAAGTTTGGCTACTTCAATACTGTTGAAAATCGGGTCTGATTTCGTGACTGATTTTTTATAAGAACGTCTTGGCATTTTAAAAATAAATATTAAAAATTAGGCGGTTTTTGCTTTTTCCGGTTTTGCTCCATATTTGGAGCGGGAAGTTTTTCGACCAACTACCCCAGCCGTATCAAACTTGCCCCGAACTATATGATATTTTACACCAGGCAGATCTTTTACGCGGCCGCCCCTGACAAGCACGATAGAGTGTTCAGCCAAATTATGGCCGATACCTTGGATGTAGGCGGTTACCTCGACCTTATTTGACAGTCTGACTCTGGCGACTTTTCTAAGTGCCGAGTTCGGTTTCTTCGGAGTCATGGTTCTGACCACGGTACAAACACCTCTTTTAAAAGAGTTGTCCGTGGGAACATATTTTCTCTTTAAGGCGTTGAAAACGGTTTTTAAAGCTGCCGATCTTGATTTTTTAATCCTTTTTTTCCTCTTTATTTTGATCAGTTGGTTGATTGTTGGCATATTTATTCAGAAACTTGCCGTAATACTTACCGATTAAATCACTGGTAACGGGTATTAATCTGCCAATTATAACATTTTCTTTTATTCCGAGCAAATAATCTATCTGGCCTTTGATGGCGGCATTAGTCAGCACGCCGGTTGTCTGTTCGAATGAGGCGGCCGACAGCCATGATTCCGTATAGATGGCGGCACGGGTTATCCCCAAGATCGAAACTTTTCCGAGGGAAGGTTTACCTCCCTGGGCCAGGACTCTTCGGTTTTCTTCTTCAAAACGGATTTTTGAGACAACCTCGTCTTTTATAAAAGAGGTATCTCCTTCGTCTTCGATAATGACCTTGTCACTCATCTTCCTGACGATTACCTCGAAATGTTTGTCATGGATGGCGATACCTTGGGATTCGTAAACCTTTTGGACCTCGTCCAACAGATATATTTGGGCGGATCTCAAACCTTTGATCGACAGAACGTCGTGGACGTTCAAGTAGCCTTCGCAAAGAGGCGTACCCAAAACTATGAGCTCCCCATCCTTGATCTTGAGTTTTTGGGACATCGGTATGACGAACTCCTGTTCTTTTTCCGGAGTTTTGTTGGTTGAGGAAATTTTGACTATGTATACTTCTTTTTCCGTATCCTCCTTAACCGAGACCTTTCCGTCAAACTCGGCTATCGGGGAGACGACCTTCGGAGTTCTGGTCTCAAACAGTTCCTCGACCCTCGGAAGACCTTGGGTAACATCAGATATGACGATACCGCCAAAATGACGGACTCTCATGGTCAGCTGAGTACCAGGTTCACCTATTGACTGTGCGGCCATAACGCCGACCGGAACACCAATATCCACCAATTTGTTGGTTGAAAGATCGGTTCCATAGCATTTCTGGCAGACGCCGTATCTTGAGGAACAGTATAAAGGTGAACGAACTACGACTTTTTTAATACCTTTTTTTTCGATAATATCGGCTTTTTCTTTAGTGATCAATTCACCAGCCTTAACGATCGTTTCCTTGTCGTCAATGCAGATGTCTTTGGCGGCAAATCTTTCTTTGATCCTTTCCTTGAATTTATCGCCGCGTTTATCCGAAGCGCTGACGATAAGCCCTTCCTTAGTCTGACAGTCTTCTTCCTTAACGATCATATCGTGGGAAACATCGACCAAGCGTCGGGTAAGATAACCGGCGTCGGCTGTTTTCAGGGCCGAATCGGTCAAACCTTTGCGGGCACCTCGGGCCGAAATTACATATTCGAAAATAGACAGACCTTGACGATAGTTTGATTTGGTTGGTACCTCGATAATCTTACCCAAAGGATCGACCACCAGTCCTTTAAGGGCGGAAAGCTGCTTTAACTGTTCTCTTGAAGCCCTGGCGCCTCCTGATTTAATGATCATCTTGACCGGATTTTCTTCTTCAAGATTGTCCCAGGTTTTGTCGGCCAGGTTTTCTGTCGTTTCAATCCAGAGTTTGTTCGAATATCGTTTCTTTTCTTCCAACGTCAATAGACCTTGCTGGAAGTTTTTTTCGATTTTTTCAATTTCTTTTTCCGTTTGTCCGACGATCTGATCCTTTTCTTTAATGATTTTGCAGTCGAAGATCGACAATGAAAGTCCGCCTGACAGAGTAGCCGCCCAAAAGCCTATTTCCTTTATATTGTCGATAATTTGCCCGATTCGTTCGTTATCAAAAATAGTCATAGCCGAAACGACGATATTTTTTATGTCGGCGGCTTTAATATCTTTGTTAATGAATCTTAACTCTTCGGGAATGGTTTGGTTAAAAATGATCCGTCCGGCAGAGGTCTTAACCATCTTTCCTCCGATTTTAACCAATATCGGTTGGCGCAGTTTGATCCTCTTTAGATTGAAAGAGATGATCGCTTCCTGCTCATCGGCATAGTATTTGAGTTCTTCGTCTTTGTTTATATTGTAGGAGTTATCCAGAGTGGTAAGATAAAAGCAGCCTAAAGCCATCTCTTTGTTTGGTAACACGATCGGTGAACCGTCAGCTGGCTTAAGCAGATTATGATAAGCAAGCATGCGGTTTTTTACTTCGTCGATGGCGTTTTTTGACAGAGGGACAAATACGCCCATAGCATCTCCATCAAAGTCGGCGTTGTATCCGGAACAGACGGTCGGATGGAGTTTTATCGCATAAGAATCCGTCAAGACAGGATAAAAACCGAGAACCGATAATTTATGGAGAGTCGGAGCCCGGTTAAGAAGAACCGGATGGTTTTTGGTTATTTCCTCCAAAATGTCGTAGACTACCGGTTCCTTTTTTTCCAAAAAGTTTTTGGCGCTTTTAATATTCGGCGCCAGTCCGCGGATGATAATTTCATGAAGTAGGAACGGTTTGAAAAGTTCCAAAGCCATTTCCTTCGGAATGCCGCATTGGTTGATCTTCAACTCAGGTCCGACGATGATGGTCGATCGACCGGAATAATCAACCCTTTTTCCCAAAAGATTCTGGCGGAATCGACCTTGTTTTCCTCTTAAAATATCGGATAAAGACTTCTGGACTTTTGAAGCCGCTCCTTGAGTTCGCGATCGTCCCCGAGTCTTTTGGAGATCGATCAGGGAGTCGACTGCTTCCTGAAGCATTCTTTTTTCATTGCGGAGAATTATCTCCGGCGCTCCCAGGTCTATCAGCTGTTTAAGCCTGTTATTGCGGTTGATCACCCGACGATAGAAATCGTTAAGATCTGATGTGGCAAACTTTCCGCCAGGCAGTTGGACTACCGGCCTGAGGTCAGGCGGAATAACCGGCAGAACGGTTAGGACCATTGATTTTGGGGCCAGGGTAGCCTTGATAAACGACTCAAGAACCCTGACTCTTTTTAGAAGCTTGTTTCTTTTTTCGCCTTTAGCTTCGGTCAGTGTTTTTAAGTTCTCGTTGTATTTTTTATTGATATCCAAGGAAGAGAGCATCTCATAAAGGATTTCGGCTCCCATACCGACCTCGATGCAGTTATCGATATTTTTTTCCTTGAAGAAAAGATAATCGTCTTCCTCAATGGTATCGAGCGGTTTTATTGATTTGACGATCTTTATTACCCGATCGTAAGCGGCTGTTTTTTGGGATTTTCTTTCAATGAGTTTGTCGGATATGATTTTTAGCTGTTCTCTTTCCTTAAAGTCGATTTCCTGTTCGGTAATCTCTCTTTGTTCCTTATTGCTTATTCTTTTGGCCAATTCTTCTCTTTGTTTGGTAAAGCTTTTTTTGACATCGACCTGTTCTTTTTTATGGTTGTCTTCCAGAACGGCCAATTCTTCCTTTTTCGCTTGGTTGAGGATGGAAACGGCGTCTTTCTGTTTATCCTTATCGACGTTTTTTACAAGATACAAGGCAAAATAAATAATTCTTTCCAAAGCTTGGGGAGGAACATCGAGAATAATACTGAGAATGGATGACGGACCTTTGAAATACCAAATATGGGCAATCGGAGCGGCAAGTTTGATATGACCCATACGTTCGCGTCTTACGGCTGATGTGGTAATTTCAACTCCACATCGGTCACAGACGATGCCTTTGTAACGCATCCTTTTATACTTGCCACAGTAACATTCGTAGTCTTTTGTCGGTCCGAAGATCCGTTCATCAAAAAGACCGTCTTTTTCCGCCTTGAATGTCCGGTAATTGATTGTTTCTGGTTTAGTAACTTCTCCGTGTGACCAAGAAAGTATCGCTTCAGGCGAAGCCAAACTAATTCTTAAACCGGAAAAATCAATTAGGTTGAGATCTTCCATAGACTTTATTTGACAAAATCAATTGATAACCCTAAAGCGTTCAGTTCTTTAACTAATACGTGAAAAGCTTCGGGGACGCTGGACTGAGGAATATCGATTCCTTTTATAATCGCTTCAAACGCTTTGGTGCGACCGCGGACATCGTCGCTTTTGATAGTTAGCATTTCCTGGAGTACCGAAGGTACCCGATGTGATTCGAGAGCCCAGACCTCCATCTCTCCGAACCTTTGGCCACCCATCTGAGCTTTTCCACCAAGCGGTTGTTGGCTGACCAGAGAGTAAGGTCCGACTGATCGGGCATGGAACTTGTCTTCGACCATATGGATAAGTTTCATGATATAGCTCTGTCCAATCAGGACTTTTTTATCATAAGGTTGGCCGGTTTGACCGTCATAAAGGGTGGTTTTTCCGTCAACCGGAAGGTTGAGTTTCTTAAACTCCGAGGTTAAAAATTCTTCCTTAAGTTTTTCAAAAACCGGGACAGTGATCAATTTGTTTTCTTTGGCGGCTATAAGACCCAACATCGCCTCAAACAACTGTCCGAGATTCATTCTGGAAAGGATAGACAGGGGAGATAAGATAACGTCAACCGGAGTACCGTCTTCGAGATAAGGCATCTCCCATTCTGGCAATATCTTGGAAATAACTCCTTTGTTACCGTGTCGTCCGGCCAGTTTGTCGCCGACGATTATCTTCCTTAATTGAGCGGTATGGATGATAATTCTTTTCAAAACGCTGGGTTCAAGCTCGTTAGGATCTTTTTTGGCGTCGATGATCTCAGTGTTGATGACGGTTCCCCGTTTTCCGTACGGCATCCTTAAAGAGGTGTCTTTAACGTCTTTTGCTTTTTCTCCGAATATGGCCCGCAATAATCTTTCCTCGGCCGTCAGTTCTTTTTCGCCTTTGGGAGCCACTTTACCGACAAGAATATCGCCTCCCTTGACATCGGTACCGACAACAACAAGACCATCCTTGTCAAGATTCTGCAGAATTTCTTCGCGAACATTCGGTATGTCTCGGGTCAACTCTTCCGGGCCGAGTTTGGTGTCAACCAAATCAGCGATAAACTCTTCCATGGTGATTGACGTAAGGACATCTTCTTTCACCAATCTTTCCGAAACGACGAAACCGTCCTCATAACCTAAGCCGTTTAATGAGGTGTAGGCGACAACAAGATTTTTACCCAAAGCCAGATGGCCGTTATTGGTGGCCGGTCCGTCAACGATAACTTCTCCCTTTTTGACTTTTTGCTTGAGTTGAACTCTTGGCCTTTGGTCAAAAGTAACGTCTTTATTTGTCCTGATAAATCTTTCGAGAGCATATTTTTTTTCTTTTCCGCTTTTTCCCTTGAAGATTATTTTTTGGTTGTCGACATAGTCGATGACTCCGTCTTCGGGAGCATAAATAGTGCGATTAAGGGAAGAAGCCACTTTTTTTTCCAGTCCGGTGCAGACGATCGGTTCTTGAGGTTTGATCAAGGGAACAGCCTGACACTGCATGTGAGTACCCATCAGGGCACGGCTGGCGTCATCATTCTGCAAGAAAGGTATAAGGGCGGCCGAAGCGCCGACCACCTGTCGTGGAGATATGTCGATAAAATCAACCGTGTCAACCGGAACCTCGACGATCTCGCCTTTATATCGGACAACAACGTGGGTATCGGTAATATAGTTTTTTCCGTCAACATTGACGCCTTCCGAGGTAATCCGATATTTTTCTTCATCATCGGCCTGCATGTAAACGATTTCGTCAGACACTTTTATCTTGGTTTTGCCATCGGTTTTTTCCTTGACGACTTTTTTGTAAGGCGTTTCCAGGAATCCATACTGGTTTACTTTGGCATAAAGAGCCAGATAAGTGACGACACCGATATTGGGGCCTTCGGGAGATCTTATAGGACATATACGGCCATACTGTGAAGACGAGATGTCGCGGATGGAAAAGGAAGCTCTTTCTTTTTCGATGCCTCCGGGACCGCCGACAGTAATTCTGCGCAGATTGTCAAGTTCAGATAAAGGATTGGTCTGATCGACTATAGTCGACAGTTGGCTGGTGCGATAAAAAGAGTTGATACTGACGATAAGAGGTTTCGAATTGACGATCTGTGAAGGAATTACGTTGGTTTCGCCGGCAACAAGACTCATCCTTTCCTTAATTTCCCTTTCGACCCTAACCATGCCGACACGGATTCCGTACATACCGACAAGCTCGCCGACCGTCCTGAGACGGCGGTTGCTTAGATGGTCAATGTCGTCAAAGTTTCCCCGTCCGGCTGTAAGATTAAGCAGGTATTTGATCGATTCCACGATGTCCTGTTTTGCCAAAAGATAGTTATCCCGATTTATGGGTAGATCAAGACCAAGTCTTTTGTTGATTTTGTATCGACCGACATCGGCCAGCGAGTAGCGGCGATGGTTGAAAAAAAGATTGTTCAGAGTTTCATAAGCGTTTTCAAGAATCAGAGGTTCTCCCGGTCTTACTTTACGGTAAATTTCCAGGACCGCTTCATCTTTCGATTTGGTCTGGTCTTTTTTTAAGGTGGGAAGAAGATATCTTTCCACAAGCTGTTTGTCGGTGTCATTGAAATAGGAAAGGATTTCGTTGTTTGTTTCGTTTTCGAAGATCTTCAAAAAAACAGTCGCCAAAAACTTTCTTTTTTTGTTGACTTTCATTTCGATAAGATTGTTTTTGTTGATGGCGATATCAAGCCAAGCACCGATATAAGGTCTGATTTCCGAGTTATATATGGTCATGCCGGTGGTTTTATCAATCTCGGCGGTAAAGTAGACTCCGGGAGAGCGGGCTATCTGGTTGATGATCGCCCTTTCGATACCGTTGACGATAAAAGTACCGCGATCGGTCATCTTGGGCAGATTGAAAAAATAGACATCCTGTTTTTTTTCCGATCCGGTTTTTTTGTTAAGCAATCTGAGTTTCAGATAAACCGGTACATCGTATGTTAATTTTTTCTGAATGCAGAGTTCGAGAGGATAGCGGGGATCGCCAAAAAAAATATCTTCGAAGTAAAGAGTAAATTTTTTTCCGGTATAGTCGTCTATCGGAAAAAACTCGTTCAATATATCTTTAAGATCTTTGGTGATGAATTTTTCCCAAGATTCTTTTTGAATTTCGATCAGGTTGAAGTTTTTTAGATTTTGGTCTTCTTTTCCGAGGAGTAATTCTTGTCTGGGGTTAATATTTGATTTATCTGTTTTACTCATCTGATTTGAAAGACAATTTTATCGAGATAACAATAAAAAAAGCCCCTTAATTTAAGGGGAGAAAAAACTTATATAATATACACAAGGTTTTTCAAAAAGTCAAGTGATCTTTCCGTCCTTTACGAAAAACTTCTTAACCGTCTTTTTTTCCGCAAGGGGAGATAGGGTTTTTATCTTGTTGAGAAGCGATCCGATCGAGTGGTTTTTCTTTTCGTTCCTGACGGCGGTTTTTACCGTTTGAGGTAACTTTTCAAGCAGTTCTTCACTGACGTTTTCCGTCATCTGGATAAAACCTTCTTCCCAGTTTTCAGAAAGTTCCAGTAACCTTTTGGTTATTTTACGGCCTTTTTTTGTCCCAAAAAGCAAAAAAACTCCACCGGTTACCATGGTTCCCAATGCCAAACCGGCCCAGAAGTTGGTGATTTGATGATGCTCTAGATCATTTTGTTTTCCCATCTTTTTTGTGTTGGAGGGCTTCAAATATTTTGAAAAGCGTTTTGGCTCCGGCAAAAAAACCGACGACCTCGGAGAAACCGTGTTCGACCGACAAACCTATCTTTTCGAATCCGGCCGCCACCTGGTTAACCCTTCTTAAAGCCGATCTGATCTCTTTAAGGACGAAGATCAGTTGTACCCCTATGATGACCATCAATATAGTGGTGACGGTTAAAACCACGGTTAGAAGAAGTTGAGTTGTGTCCATATATTTTTATTGTCGACGAAAATCGTTTAAAAGTCAAATACAAATTAGCGGACGGTTTCTTTTATCAGTTTTTCCAGTAGGGCGGTTCTTTTTTTATTGGCCCAGTACAGATTGGCGGCAAAAAGGGTTTCGTGGGTACCGGCATCCAGCCAGTAACCGTTAAGTTCGGCCCAAACAAGGGCTTTGTTTTTTATATATATATTATTGACGTCGGTTATCTCCAACTCTCCCCGATATGAAGGTTTGCACTGTTTTATGTACTTGAAAACGTTTTTGTCGTAAATATACAGACCGGTAACCGCGTAATCGGATTTTGGTTTTTCCGGTTTTTCGATAATCTCGATGATCTTTGACGGATCGCGTGGATCAAAGGTGGGAACCCCGAAACGTTTGGGGTCGGGAACTTTTTTCAAAAAGATAAGAGCTCCTTCCTCGAAGTTCTTCACCGGAACGCTGACGTCGGCATCGGTAGTGTTGTCGCCGAGGATGGTCATGATGGAATGGTTGTCGGCAAAATCTTCGGCCAAAAGCAGGGCGTCGGCGATGCCGCCATCGGGTTTTTCCTGATAGGCATATTCCAAATGTTGTACGCCGAACTCTTTACCGTTTTTCAAGACGGGAATGAAATGCCCGGCATGAGGACCTGATACGACTATAAGTATCTCTGTGATACCGGCTTTGACCAAGGTCTGGATCGGATAATAGATCATTGGTTTGTCATAAATGGGTAGCAGATGTTTATTGGTGGCGTAGGTTAAAGGATAGACCCGGGAACCGAGTCCTCCGGCGAGTATGACTCCTTTCATATTAGATAAATATAATTTTTAAAAGATATAGGGCGATAAAACCGAACAGTATATATTCTAGCACAATTTTCAGCCTGAGACTGTTTTTGAAAGCGTGGTGATAGACTCCCCAGCCGATATAGAAAAAGACAAATGACAAAAAAATAAGGAAGTCGGTAGTTCTTTCGCCCTGAAAATAGCTTAACGCAACCAAAAACAGGACTCCGGAAAAGATCAGAAGCAGATAATCAAAGGCGTGTTTTTTGATCTCTTTTTGCCAATATCTAAGGATTTTTTTCATATTATGGCTCCTTTGCTGAGAAAAAAAGCCAACCCCAAAATTATAAAGCCGATGAATATCGAATGGGCGACGGTTTTGCCGCCGAGATGAATGACGTTGAAGCGGGCGGCAAAATAAATATCGGCAATCAGGATTATAAATAAGAGGGCGAAGAAGACCAGATCAAACCTTAAAGCTAAAGCGGCGATATTGATTTTAGGTTGGGAAGTTTTTTGAGCCAGGACTTGGGATCTGACCGGCTGGGGATAGTGTGTGTCCGTCTGGGTCGCGGATTTTTCAGAAATGGCCGCGCCGTTTAGGGGTTTGGCAAAGGTTTGGACGACAAGAGTGGTTTCTTCACCGTTTAGAGTGCCGTTGACTATCGCCAGACCGATGTCGGTATACTCGGGACGGAGAATGTTTTCCCGGTGGCTTGGGGACTGCATCCAACCGTCAATCACCCCCTGGGAAAAAAGGAAGTTTTTAGCCAGATTTTCACCGGCATACTCATATCGGTACCCGGCGTCCAGTATGAAACTCCAGGGAGTGGTACCGTCAGGACCATAGTGAGACCAGTAATTGCGTCGGAACATATCTTCGGCTTTTTTAGTGGCCGCTTCGGCCAATTGTTTGTTATAGGCAAGCGGAGGAAGATTGTTTTTTTGCCTCTGTTCGTTGGTCAGTTGGTAAATCTTGTCGACGGTTATGTCTGTGGCAAACCCGAGGACGCTGTTCCCGGATTTGATCTGTTTGAGAGCGAAGGTAAAAATCAGGGCAAAGGCCAAGTAATATGTCAGGAAATCGACATGAAGGCTGCGTCCCCGGAAATCATTTTTTTCCTGAGGCACAAAAAGATGACTAAGGACTTGAACGATTTTTTTCATAATACTTTTTTAAGCCAGGGTAAAAACAATCTTATATATATATACATTATACTCATGCCGACGATATCGATTAAGACGTCGCGGGGACGACCCTGGCGGGTGAGAATAAAAGTTTGATGGAACTCGTCGGTGCCGGCGTAGAGAACGCAAAAGACAAAAGGGATAATCATAAGTAAATTCAATGATTTGACTTTTTTTCGCAGACTGTAAAAAGCTCGAAAAAAAAGAAAATAGAGCAGGGCGTATTCGGCGACATGCAATGATTTGAAAAAATAAAAGTTGACGGCGTATTCGGTTGATACCGACACGCGCCGATATGAAGAAAAGTGGAAGATTATATACATCCATATGAAAGGAGGTAGCCAATAATAGATTATCTTAGCGATTTTTTTCATAAAAAGACTTATTTTCTTATTCTAAGCAAAAGGGAAACAATAGTCAAAAGGGAGTAGGAAAAAGAAGAAAAAGACAATGATTTTATAAGAAAAAAGTTTTTATTAGTTTGTGTGTTTGCAGTATCCGTTCCTAAAACATTACCTTTATCGTTGACAAGTTTGTCATTATTTATAGTGGACAGGCCAGTTTTTTTCATAACTTGGACGTAATTGGAATATTTTTTAGCGACTGGTTGTTTTGTTTTCGTAGATGAAGAGGTTGATTTAATATTATTAATTTTTTTAATAGCGGTTGGGTTTAAAGATTTTTCCGTTATTTCTTCCTCAAAACATGTGTTGTTTACCATTCCCTTGCTTGGTATTTGCAAACAAAAATCAGCCGAGGCGAAACTCGTTCTTCCCCAACTTTTTCCTTGCTCTCCGTCATAGTACCGGAACCGGTCCTTGAGATTTTTATCAAAATCCATAAGTCTGACCTCATCAGAGTCATTATTGAAAATAGACGAGTTCAGGTTAATGGTATTATAACTTTTGGCTGGTATTTCCAAAGAAAAGATCCTAGGAGAAGAACCGCTGTCTTCCGTATCGTCCAGGTACCAGTTTTTCAGTAAAGCCGTAAAGTCGTTGTCGTTATATATCTCGACCCATTCGCCGTCTCCCGTTTCCGGATAACTCATTATTTCGGAAAGAATAATATTATCGTAGGGAATTGGAGTCGGCGTCGGCGTAGCCGTCGGAGTCTCTATTTTAGCGGTAGGAGTCGGTACGGCTTCGGTTAGCAAAGCCGGAGTTGAGGTGGTTGCCGGTATAGCGGTTGGAGAAAAATACTCTTCAAAAGAGATATTGTCAAAGTAAGCGGCTCCCGAGGCAACGAGCAATCTTACTTTTGCCGAGCTTATCCCTTCGGCCGGATTTTTGATTAACGATAGTTCTTGCCAGGCGTCAGTATTGGTTGGGAAAGGGAAGTCGTCGGTCGATGACTGGCTGCCGCTGCCATCAGTCGATTTATACCAGGCGACCCTTAAAAAAGCTTTTTCCGGAAAAGGGGAAATCAATTTTATATAAGTGCCAATTTTATAAGTAAGAGAACCGCTGATGTCGGTAAGGGTTTGTTCAATCCCGTAAGAGCTGGTTTTCGGATTGGCGATCTTAGCCGATTGGCTGCCTTCATAATAAATATCGCTGGCCGTAGAAAAGTTGACGCCGCTGTTATTAGTCTTCCAGCTCTGCACCCCGTTTTCAAAACCGGGATTTTGGATAAGATTGATGGCGTCTGCTTTTTTCGGAAACAAAACTAATAATAGACAAAGCAATAATAATTTTATCCTCATTTTTATCACTTGATGAACTTGATAAACTTTATAACTTGAAGAACTTGTTCTGTCAACGGACTATATGCTACAAAAGCGAGTAGGAGGTTTGACTGTTCCCCAAAACAACGACGATCGTCGCTAAAAAAGGGAACAACTATTTAAAAGTCTCCGCAGAAAATATTTGTCCTTTTGAATAATGTTCACTGAACTTTTTATCTGGACCGTAATAAGGATCGTGCATAATATAGTCACTTCCATCTATAGATTTTAGTACTACGAAGTGCATACCGTAGTAACCCGCTCTAATTCCAACAATAACCGGACGGCCATTTTTTATTTCATCATCTATTTGAGAAACAGAAAGATTATAGCTATTTAAACCATTTGGCCAAGGATTCATATTCCATCTATAGTTCATAAAAGCAGTATTTAAATAAAAATAATTTGAATTTGAAGCGATGTTTGAAGGGTTAGTGTCAACTCCATATTTTTTTAATACCATTGCAACGCTAGTTAATAAACAACCAACATCAAGAATATTTTCACCTGAGTTACCAATCCTTGAGTTAGCCCAACGTGCATCTCTTTGTGAATAATACCAACCATCTGATCCAGAGCCAAATCCGTTAGCTCCAATTATTCCACCTCCCGCAGTTTGGGTAAATGATTTAAAAGCCGCTAACTGAGCTTGAGCTTGTGAGAGGAGATTTTGATAAATATTTTCATCATTATTAGTTATTGCTAATAGATTTTTTTTCGCATTTTGTTGATTTTTTAAATCAACTTTTTGCTTATCAAGAGTAATCATCAAGTTATCCAGATCGATTTTTTTCTGTTCCCGGATTTTTTTTTGTTCTTCAAAATTAAGCTTCGTTTGCTGCACTTGGATCAGAAGTTTTTGGTTATTTTGTTGGGTGATCTTAATATATTTGAACCGGTTAAAAAAATCATTGACGGTGTCACTATCCAAAACGGCGCTATAAAAAGAGATTGATTTGTTTTTGTAATTTTCCACGACTTTACTGAGCAGAAGTTTGGTGTAATAGTTCATCGAAGTATCAAGGCCGTCAATCCGTTCTCCCAAAACGTCAATTTCTTTTTGTGTCCTTTCTATATTTTGTTCAGTTTCCTGTATTTTAAGCTGGGTCAGATAGATCTGAGTATCCATGTATTGTATTTGTGAAGAAAGGGTATTTTTTTGTTTTCTTATATCGGTTAATTTCGCCGAGTACTCTTCAATCTGTCTTTGGAGTTCTTGTTGGCGGCTGTTATCGTCGGCAAAGATAGGTTTAAGATACAAAAAAAAGACGACTAATACGAAAAAAACCAGTAATCCTTTTTTCATGATGTTATTAATTATAATTCAAAGACGGATGAGATTATTATTGAAGATATTTATCAGTCGCCATGTAGCTTGAAAAAAGCGATATGACTAAACCAAACAAAGTAGAAAGGACATAAGTAATTAGCAAAAATTCAAGATTAAGCGGCCAGACAGTCAGTTTATAAACTTCAAAATTGAGAATAAGATTAGGGATGCCTTTAAGATATGAGGAAAGGAACGGATTGAAGTAGGCGAGAACGGCTCCGATAATCATAAAAGAGCTGGTGGAAGCGACAAAACCGAAGAAAGCCGCCTCAGATAAGAAAGGGGCCCGTATATAACTTTTGCGGGCGCCGAGAAGTTGCAGTAATTGGATCTCATCTTTCTTAAGGGCGATCTTAAAAGACGTAGTTGTGATAAGGACGATTATAGCCATGAACATCAGGAATCCAAAAAAACCAAAGGACAGCTTTCTCAAAATATTGGTCAGATTCAACAATCGGTTGACGATATCTTTCTGAAAAACCACTTCGTCCACCCCGGGCTGTTTTTTAAGAAACTCGGCAATCTCAGGCAGAAAAGCCGGTTTGTTGGCAAATATTTCAAGCGAAGCCGGCAATATGTCTGATGAGACCATCTCCAAAAGCAGGGGATTGTCTTTGTTTAAGTCCTTATAGATCTGGAAAGCCTCGTCTTTGGAAATGTATTTGATCGACAGTACTTTGCCAGAGGTGACGAGCTCATCTTTAACCTTGAAAATTTCGTTTGTATCGGTCTTGGTTTGGAAATAGACGGTTACCTGGGGTTTGCTTTCGACATAGCCGAGCAGCCCCGACAGAAAAGAGATCGAAATGAAAAGCGCCGTTGACAGAAATAGGGTAAAGAAAAGGACCAAAAAAGCCGTCAAAGATTGGTAGGGTGTCCTTCTGATTGAAGTCAGCATCTCTTTCATAGGTCATACCCTCCTTTTCTGACGTCCTTGGCGATTTTCCCGTCTTTGACAAGGATAACTCTTTTTTGCAGGCTGTTAACGATATCGCTGTTGTGGGTGGCGATAATGATGGTTTTTTTGCCCTCGAGTTTTTTGAAGATCTTGATTATTTCCCAGCTGGTTTTCGGATCAAGGTTCCCGGTCGGTTCATCGGCCAGGATGATATTGCGATCGCCGATTATCGCGCGGGCGATCGCCACCCGTTGCAGCTCGCCGGCCGAAAGTTGCAGAGGAAAAACTTTTTCCTTACCGCTTAATCCGACCAGAGCCAGTGCTTCCTTTACCTCTTTTTTAATATGATGTTTTTGACGGTCGTCCATGACCTTAAGGCTTAGGGCGACATTTTCATATATGGTTTTGTCGGGAAGGATTTTAAAATCCTGAAAGACAATGCCGATTTTTTGCCTCAATTTGTCTGTGTCTTTAAACTTCTTGTCGGTGATATCAAGATTGTCAATTGTCACTCTGCCGGACGACGGAGCAAATTCACGGGAGATGAGTTTGAGAATGGTGGTTTTGCCGGCGCCGGAAGGGCCGACCAAAAAAACAAACTCGTTGTCGGCTATCTCAAAAGAGACATCGTTTAAAGCCGTATTGCCAAGAGGGAACTTTTTGCTGATATCGTCAAAAACAATCATTAAAATCCTGCAGTATTTCTAATTAAAGCGATTCGACCAGGCCGACATCCATAAGCCAGCCGGCTTTTTCCCCGCTAAAGGTCTGTCCCCAGACCCTTACTTTTCGTCCGACAAACTCGGACAAGTCGACCGTCGTTGATGTCAGATAGACGTTTTGGGAAGTGCCGCCGGGACGTTCAAGATGGAAATTGCCTTCTCCGTCAATCCCGCCTTCTCTTAATATGCCTTCGGCTTGGTCTTTGAAAGTTTTTTTATCGGTTACTCCGGCCGTTTTTTTTTCGCCGGACGAAGTTTTCAGTATGCCTCCCGTTGACGATTTTCCCAGCTTGCTTATGCCGAAGCCGATACCGATGCCGACCGCGACAAACAAAGCCAGGATTATTAAAAATTTGGTGACGGGTAGTCCGTCAGCCGGTTTTTTTTCATCAAGATTGTGAATTAAGTTATCCATATGTCATTAGGATAGCAGGATTTTTTTTAAAAAACAAGCTCTCCCTTAGGTGTTTTTTTTGAGGTAGGCTTCGATAAAACCGTCAAGATCTCCATTCAGGATTTTGTCGACATTAGTCTCTTCATAATCTGTCCGAAGGTCTTTGATCAGCTTGTAAGGGTGGAGGACATAGGAACGGATCTGCCGTCCCCATGAAGCGATCTTTTCGGTTTTGAAAGACTCGATTGTCTTTTGGGTTTTATCCTGTTCGATCTGCCAGAGTTTGGCCCGGAGAATTTTTAGGGCGTTCTCCCGATTCTGGCCCTGATATCTTTCCTGCTGGCAAGAGATAATTATACCGGTCGGTTTATGGGTGAGGCGGACGGCAGTCGCGACTTTATTGACGTTTTGGCCACCATGTCCTCCTGAACGAAAAAACTGCCACTCGATATCTTCATCTTTGATATCGATCTCTTTGTCTTCGATCATCGGCAAGACTTCAACCAGGGCAAAAGAGGTTTGCCGTAACTTATCGGCGTTAAAAGGCGACTGGCGCACCAGCCGATGGACTCCTGCTTCAGCCTTAAGGTATCCGTAGGCGAACTGGCCGTAGACATTTATAGTTGTACTTTTGATGCCGGCTTCTTCTCCCGGTACCCGGTCAACCTCGTCGAATCGCCAACCTTTTTTCTCAAAATATCGGGTATAGGTGCGGTAAAGCATGTTGGACCAGTCCATTGCCTCGGTTCCTCCTTGACCGGCATGGATCGACAGGATGGCGTCTCCCCGGTCATACGGTCCGGACAGAAAAAGCAAAATCTCATATTTGTTTATCAGTTTTTCCGCCTCCTTCAGTTCGTTTTCCTCCAGATAAAACTGCATGGTTTCGATCTCATCAATCTCTTTTTTCAGGTCATTGATCTTTTTCATGACTAATGCGGCATTTTTGGCGTCCTGCCAAAAAGATCCTTCATAAGTCTGTTTTTCAAGATCGGCCAGTTCTTTTTTTTTGCCGACCAGATCGAACTTGACCAGTATACCGTCAAACTTTTTTTTAAGTTCTTCTTTTAGATTGTCCATATTAACCAAATTTACTAATTGAGTCTTATTATATAAAAAGAAGCGGGTTATTTAAAATCCTTACCGATAATGACGACAACGTCAGCCGCCTCTTTGTCGTCCAGAGCGGTTTGTTTAAAAGAAGAAGTGTAGTCTTTGAGATCGTTTTTTAGCCAAGTAACGGCCTCGTTTTTGTCTTTTTTTGCCTGGATCTCGGTTATCTCGTAGTCGAAGCTTTCGGCGTTCGCCGTCAGTACTTCGCCGTAGCCGGCTTTCTTAAGGATATCCTTTACCTCTGAGGCTTTGCCGGCGGTGCCGGAGCCGTTAAGGACCTTGACCTTCAAATCGTCCCTGCTGTAACCGGGTGTCGGTGTTGCCGTTGGCGGAGTGTTGGTCAATACCACTTGTTTAGTCTCGGCCGGTTTATTGCCTTTTGGTTTTAAAAACTCCAGATTGAGTTTGGAAACAAACAGAAAAAAGACGAAGGAGAGGGCAAAGGAAATCAAAAAGAAAAAGAACTCTTTTTTCGGGGGTTTTACCGGCGGCAGCGACAGGGAAGGACCGCTGCCTTTGACTGTCAGAAAACGCCTGTTTTCTTTGATAAAAATAAAGGCACCGAGACAGGCATCGAACTTCAAAAAAGGAAACGGTTTTTTGTCCTGCGAAAAAAACAACTTCAGATATTCTTCGTAAAAGTTAGGGATGATCCTTTTTAAAGGGTTGGTCCAGACGCCGACGGCTTTGGTAAAGGTGTCTTGCCTTATACTACCCGACGACTCTCCGGAGACGATCAAACGGTTCA
This sequence comes from Candidatus Roizmanbacteria bacterium, assembly GCA_012798265.1. Taxonomy (GTDB): domain Bacteria; phylum Patescibacteriota; class Microgenomatia; order UBA1406; family GWC2-37-13; genus JAAZNM01. The sequence continues at coordinate 121,436 of JAAZNM010000004.1, forward strand.
GTTTTTTACCGTCCTTGGCCAGTTGGTCGGCCTTTTGTTTGAGGATGCTTTCCAGCTTGTCGTCTTCACCAAGTTTGGTTTTCCATTTGTCTTTCAAAAGCAGTCCTGACGAATCGAAAACATAACCGCTCAAAACCTTCTCTTCGTAGTTGACGAAAAATATATTTTCTTTCTTCTCTTTCCTTAAGGTTTTCTCAAAAAGTTTGAAATAAGCAATGGTTTCGGGAAGGATCATCGTTAACTTCAGGTCAATAAGCTTGAGAGCATCAACCAGCTTGTCCACCGTTGTTTCTTCGATGGCAAAAAAATTAACCTGTTTTTCATTATCGGACTGTTCGATAAAATAATCATAAAGACAGTTGTCCAGACTGAAACGGAGACTGGCGCGAGCCCGGTCTTTTATAAACGAAGCCATAGCCGATACGGCAATATCGGCCGGTACCTGGCATCTGAAAAACGAAAAACTTTCCTGGGGCAGTATCAGGACGACATCTTTATCGGACAAGCTTTTTTGATTAAGGGAGTTGATGGCCTCTTTTATGGCCGAGGCAATCAGGTCGACATTGGCTGGTTGGCCTTTGTCAAGAAGGTCGGTCTGATATTCTTTTTCAAAGAAAAGCGACTCGTATTGGTTCATGATACTCTTTTTGAGGTTAAGAAGTCTTATCCGGTTTTTTGACAAAAAAAGATAAAGCATGTTAATTTACATTATATTAAAGATAAAAGACAAAAAACAAGCCCTATAAAAAGTGATAGAATATGGGTGAAAAAAAGAATGGACAACCCTATTGAAGAGATAAAAAGCAAAATCGACATAATCGAATTTTTAAGTTCTTATATTGATCTTAAGAAAACCGGTCGCAACTTCAAAGCCATCTGCCCTTTCCATCAGGAAAAAACCCCCTCGTTTGTCATCTCGCCGGAGCGGCAGATCTGGCACTGTTTTGGCGCCTGTCAGGAGGGAGGCGACATAATCAAGTTTTTGATGAAGTGGGAAAACATCACTTTTTACGAAGCTCTTAGGGAGCTGGCCCAGAAAGCCGGAGTCAAGCTGAAACAGGTCGATTTTGAGGATAAGACCTGGAAAAGGAAGGAAAAGATAATCGAGATAAACAGCCTGGCGGCAAATTTTTTTGCTTACGTTCTTGAAAAGACTGCTTTTGGCAAAAAAGCCATGGATTATCTTGCCCTAAGAAAGATAAATCAGAAAACGGTAAGGAACTTCCAGCTGGGTTACGCTCCGGTATCTTGGCATTCTTTGCTTGATTTTCTTGTCAAAAAAAAATTTACGGCTTCCGATATCGGTGAAACCGGACTTTTGGTCAAGGGCGACAGGGGTAACTATTATGACCGTTTCCGGGGTCGTCTTATGTTTCCGATAAAAGATCTTCGCGGCAATATTATCGGTTTTTCCGGACGGATGATCGAAGGTAAAGACACCGAAGCCAAATATGTCAATACCCCGGAAACGCCGGTTTATCACAAACGGGAGACTCTATACGGAATCGATCTGGCAAAAGAAGCAATAAAAAAAACCGGAAATGTTTTTTTGGTTGAAGGTGAGTTTGATATGATATCCCCTTACCAGCACGGTTTTGAAAACTTCGTCGCCATTAAAGGCTCAGCGGTTACCCGCGAACAGTTGATGCTTCTTAAGCGCTATACCAATAGGGTGACTTTGACTCTTGATAACGACGAAGCCGGGGAGGAAGCGGCCAAAAGAGGAATAGAATCGGCCGAAGAGTTGGAGCTGGAGACCCAAGTGGTCAGTTTTGATTTTGCCAAGGATCCGGACGAGGCGATAAAAGCCGATCCGATCCAGTTCAAAAAAACCCTTGAGGTCCCTCTGCCGATTTACGATTTCATAATCACCAACCTTCAAAAAAAATATCCGGGAAACGATCCTTATAGCAAGAAAAAAATCGGTGAGGAAATCAGCGTTTATCTCGGTCGGATAAAAAATCCGATAATAAAGTCGCATTACGTTAAAAAAATCGCCGCGATTTTGGATGTGACCGAAAACACGATAGAAAGTCTTATTCGAACGGTTAAAAAAAAGACAAAACCGCCGATTTACGTAAAAAACAAACCGGACGCATCAAAAGAAAGGTACTCCCTTATCCAAAAATATCTATTGAGCCTTATTTTTCAGAGCGAAACCCCTTATGAGATCTCGGAGACGATTTTTTCCGTGCTCACGGTCGAAGATTTCGATATTCCCGCTTATCAAAAAATACTCAATATCTTTTTTGGATTAAAGGATAAAAAGCACGGAGTTAAGGAAATAGCCGCCAGTCTTCCCGAGGAACTCCGACCGGTATTTGACGAGGTATATCTTTACGCCGATTCTCAGGCGACTTTTTCCAGCGAGAATCTTAGTCGCTTAATTTACCAGCTGAAAAAATACTCCTTAAAAAAACAGATATCCGGTCTTTTGTCCGGAAAAAAAGACGAAGACGCGGAGTCGGATAATAAAATAAAGGAACTTAACCGCGCTTTAAATGAGGTAGAAAAAAAGCTATCTGCGTTATAAAATTGACCTTATGACAAAACAAAAACTGCCCAAAAGTCTTAAGGATCTGCTTAAACAAGGAGAAGAGGACGGTTTTTTAATCCAGGACGATATTTTTTTTATCTATCCGGAACCGGAAAAGCATGTTGAAGAGATCGACGGTTTTTTTGATGAGGCATTAAAAAAGGGAATCGATATCTTTGAGACAGTCTCCACCCGTGAAGAAAACGAAGCGAAAAAAAGTGCCGAGGAAATAGAAAAAGAGTTGGAGCAGTTGGTGGTTTTGAAACACGGCGAATCGCTTGACCCGATAAAAATGTACCTTAAGGAGATCGGAAAGACGCCGCTTCTTACGTTTGACGAAGAAATAAATTTGGCTAAAAAGTATGAAAAGGGAGACAATAGGTCAAAAGACAAGATAATCAAGGCAAATCTGCGCTTGGTGGTTTCAATCGCCAAAAAATACTTAGGCAGGCGATTGTCGTTCCTTGACCTTATCCAAGAAGGTAATCGTGGTCTGATCCGGGGAGTGGAAAAATACGATTGGCGGCGCGGCTATAAATTTTCGACCTATGCCACCTGGTGGATCAGGCAGGCAATAACCAGAGCGATAGCCGACCAGTCAAGGACGATAAGGATCCCGGTCCATATGGTCGATCATATCAATCGTTACTATAAAACCCAGCGCCGGTTGACCCAGAAACTGGGTCGGGAACCGTCGGTTAAGGAGATCGCCAAGGAGTTGAAGATGTCGGTCGACGAGGTTGAAAACCTGATAAAAATCTCCCAGCAGCCAAAGTCATTATCGACTCCGGTCGGCGACGATAAGGAAGCGACGCTGGAGCAGTTTGTTTCCGACGCCAGTCAACCGACCTTATACGACAAGGTTTCCCGCGAACTTCTCAAAGATGCCTTAAATACCGTTCTTGAAACTTTGTCGCCTCGCGAAAAAAAAGTGCTGATCATGAGGTTTGGTCTTGAAGATGGTAAACCCAAGACGCTTGAGGAGGTTGGTCGCGAGTTTAAAGTCACCCGGGAAAGAATAAGGCAGATAGAGGCAAAGGCAATCAGGAAGCTCAAGCATCCGACTCGGGCGAGAAAACTCAAGGATTTTTTGGAATAATTTGATTTTTGCCTCAAAAAGGTTTACATTTTTACTAAATGAAACAAAAAATTACCCCAACTCAAAAAACCCTTAATCTTTGGGCGGTAATTTTGATCCTTTGGAGTATTTATCGGGCTAACTTTCATTTTCCCGACTGGGTCGACGAGTTTGTCTTCAAACCGTTGGTTTTTATCCTGCCGGTTTTTATATATGTCCGCCGTAACGAAAAAGGCGGATTTTTCCATAACATCAATTTTTACAACAAAAAAACTTGGAAAACGGATTTGGGATTGGGTTTTTTAATCGGAGCAGCGTTTTTTCTTTCGGCTTTGATCGCCAATTATTTGAAGACGAAAAAGTTCGTATTATTCCTGCATCCGCCCGCCTCTTTTCTGTCGATGGTTTTGGTGTTTGCAACGGTTATCGCCACTGCCGTTTCCGAAGAGATTTTGTCGCGTGGTTTTGTCCTGAAACGGTTATATCAGGAATCTAAAAACATTTATAGTTCGTCGTTTTTCGCAAGTATCCTTTTTTTCTTTCTTCATGTTCCGATCCTTTTTACCAACGCCAAGATGGTTGGTAATCTGCTTTTGGCTTTCATGTTCGTCGATATTTCGTTAAGCATCATTAATTCGCTTGTTTATCTCAACAGAAAAAGTCTGATACTGCCGATACTGATCCATGCTTTTTACAATCTCTCATTGATTCTTTTCGTCTGAAGTCATTTTGATTCGTAGATCCAGAACATCTCCTCGTTGCTGTCTTTCAGTTTGATCTTTTTGATGGCGGCGTAATCGATCGGCCAGTCGTTGAACTGGTCCGGGTATCCGATATAGGCGGTTTTCGTGTAAGTTTTATCAAAACCGAAACGGAAGTCGAACTTGTCGAACTTTTCAACCTGAGTGAATCCGTATCCGTCGGGAAGAGATAGTTGCTTCGGCTGTTTTTGGTATCTTAACGGATCATATTTAAGATAATAAAGCAAAAATATGTAAGGTTGTCCCAGTCTTTGGGAGATGACGAAACGGTTATACTTGCCGTAGTTGTTTTCCACGTATTCGGCCATCTGTTTGTATCCGCACTGCCAGGCTCTTTGGACTACGGCTTTTTTCGGATAGTGGAAAAGATATATGTCCCAGCTTTTGACAAGAAAAAACAGTAACAGAAAGACGGTTACAGTAACAAGGAATATGGCGGCTCCTTTCTTTTTTAAGTCTTGATATAGGCAGCAGAGTCCGTAGGCAGCGATCATAAAGAAAGGGAAAAAAAGCATTTGGCTACGGTTAAGCGAACTTTCCTGCCAGGTAAAGGCATTGTTCAAGGGAGCGACCAAAAAAAGCCCCAACAGCAGATATCGATGCCTTTGTTTGTTTCTGAAAAGGTAATAGAGTCCGATGAAAAACATAAGGTATTCGATTGGTGTTGTCAGGTTGAGGTCGGGTAACCCAAACCGGTAGTTGCTGTCGCCGTTTATAAACAGGAACTGGGGAGAGATTTGGGAAAAGTACCGGTTGGTAAGCTCGCTTACTGAGGCAACCAATTTATTGTGCCAAAGTCTTAGCGGGTGTTCGTTAAGGTATTCGCTTATCCTCATCTGGAAACCCGGGTTTTTAGTAAAGAACAGATTGTTGACTCGGTTGGCGCTGTAATTTAAATCGGTCAGGAAAGGCAGGCCCAAGGCCATCAAGATTATAGCCAGATAAAACACTTTGGTTTTTATTGCCAGTCTTTTTTTAATGAGCATATATATTTGGAGGCAGACTACGAATATGAGGAAGATCCGTCCCGTATGATAAGCAAAAGTCGCCAGACAGATAAATATGTCGGTAAGCAACAAATTTTTGAAGCTTGGTTTTTCCCAGTCTTTGACTAAAAAAAACAAAGAAATCAGGATCATAAGCGATGCCAGGACTCCTTCGTGAGCTTGACGGGAAAGCAAATACAATGCCGGCGAAACCGCCGTCAAAAATGCCGCCACCAAGCTTGTCGGCCTGTTTTTTGAGATTAACCGGGTAAGAAAGAACATCACAAAAACGATAGATATTCCGGCAAGGTTGGCGACGATCCTTGTCGAGAGGTCGTTTAACCCGAAGATCTTAATAAAAGGAACTGTCAGGTAGGCATATAATGGTAGTTTGAAGTCATCGAAAGATTTGAGGCGCAACGGCAAAATCGCCCCGTGTTCGTCACCTCCGGTTTTAAGGATGGAATAAGCGTTGTAGCTATGGGCGATCTCATCGGCGTTAAGACAGTCGAAACCGCTCGGGTTGTAAAAAGTGAAAAAAACTGCGAGCAGACCCAAGCCCAACAATAGTATTGCCAGCGGTATTTTTTTCATTTCTTGAATATATTAAGGATCTGGCGATCCGACTTAATAAACAGTTTAACTTGTTTATTTCTGACTTTTACGATCTCGGGCAACAGAGGCAGAGCCAAAAAAAATCCCTGGATTATCTGCCGGTTGCCCTTAATAAGGGCGGTTAAAAGATGTTTTGGCAGATGAATGAGATGAGTAAACATCATATCGGAATCGGTGATATTTTTCCAATGGAAGATAAACTGGTTGCGATAGGCAATTTTGGAAACGACGTTCTTTTTAAAATATTTTCCGATAGTGCTTTCATGATGGTGTTCCACCTTAACCGTCGGAAAATAGAGTATCCGATAACCCATTTTCCAGGCGCGGTATGATAGGTCAATGTCTTCCCAATAGAAGGGTCTGTATAATCCGTCAAACATACCAACTTTAACAAAGGTTTCTTTTCTGAATATCATCGCTCCTCCTTCGGCCCAGAAATTGTATCCGGTTTCTTTTTTTTCATCGGGTCGATGGTAAATGAAACCGTCTAAAAAACAAGCAGAGTTGTGTCCGACCGTTGAAGCGTCCGCCTCTATCTGGGCAAAAGACAGGGCAAAAATACTCGGATCTTTTTTCAAAACAGGCAAAGCTTCAAGGAAAGACGAGTCCCTTAAAATAACGTCGGAGTTAAGGAGTAATATGATTTTGCCCGAGCTTTCCCTGATGCCGTCGTTGACGGTCAAACCGAAACCGAGATTTTTTTTATGGTTGATTATTCGGGCCGAAGGGGCGATTTTTTTGACCGCCGGTTCTATATCTTCTTCCGGACAGTCGTTGACGATGACAAGCTCGCTCTGTCTAAAATACCTCAGGTTGATTTTCAGGTTACGGCAAAAAGCCTCAAGGTTTTTGTAGACGGGAATGACGACGGAAACGGTTTTTTCCATATTATCTATAAAACGACCTCCTCAACTTTTTTTTTAAAATTATTATAAGAAAAATCGGCACAGGCGAGTCTTTTCGCCTGATTGGTTATTTTGCTGACCGCATTGTCATCGGTAAGGCATAGGACCATGGCATTTAACAGTTGTTCCTCGTTTTCAAACAGGAAGCCGTTTTTTTGGTCAACGACAATCTCCTTCGGACCACCGGCTTTATAGCAAAAAACGACGTTGCCTGATGCCATAGCCTCGATCGGACTAATCCCTAAATGTTCCACCAATTCGGGATTTTTCCGGTCGTCTATCCCGTAACCGGCGAAATGCCAGTAAAATCTTGATCTGGCGTAAAGATCATAAAGGTTATCCAGATCGATATTGGGTTTAAGGACAATCTGCCTGTCGTCGCCGATAACTTTTTTTAGGTTATTGAAGTAATCTTCATCCTCTTTTTTAAGGCCGCCGGCGAGAATCAACCTGAAGTCTGCCAGCCGTCTATCTTTAGTTTTCAATCTTTGGAAGGTTTTTATCATGAGATCCTGTCTTTTGCTGTGGAGATGACTGAAAAAACGTCCTACCGACAAAATGATATTTTCTTTTTTTAGGCATGACAACTTAAGATCGATCAGTCTTTGGTCGATAAACGGATAAATAAGCTCGGAATCAATATCCCAATCAGATAGTTTTTTTTGAGTGAAGGAGGAGTTGCTGATAATTTTGTAATTAAAAGCCTTTAATCGGCTGAGCGGTCCGATCGGATAAAGATTTTTTTTCGGAACCATGGCGAAAATGAAGTTTTTTTTTGCCGAAGAAAAAAAATAACTGCCGTCGGGGACGTAAAAAAAATAGTCGAAGTTTTTAAGGACTCCGATCTTTTTGAAAAGACCCTTCTTTTTAAAAATATTAGGAAGAAAATTGATTTTATCGAATTTCATACCCAGGTAGTTTTTTATTTCGGAGCACAGATTATCATCCCAAAAAATATTTGTTTCGATGCCGTTATCTTCCAGGACTTTCAGCAGGGAAAGAATATGTTTTTCGCCTCCGCCAAGGGTATTGAGATAAGGATCATACAGGGCGGCTTTTTTTCTTTTCATATAAATAAAGGTATGTAATGGTTTTTGAAAAGGCCTGATAGACGCTTTCAATTATACCAGCCGTTCCGTCGGCAAAACCGATTTTCCCGATAAGTCGGCGATACAGTTCACCGAAAAACTTCCTGAAAAAAATAAAGGTTCCGGCTGGTCGGCCGGCCTTGAAAAGCAGTTCCGACTCAATCTCTTCAAAAACGACTGTTTTATCGACCATTTTGGAGATCTCGCCATGAAAATAATGAGTCAAGGATTGTTTTAATAAACCGCAATCTCCTTTTATCTTTGGCGTTGAATGAATCTGTTCCGGCCAGTCAACAAAGTCTGATCTCGAGATCAACCGGGTTTGGTAGTCGGGCCACCAGCCTCCGTGTTTAAGCCATTTGCCGGTGGAACCGTTGAATATATTTTTTCTCGGTACTTTATAGTATGTGTAGCGTCGGTTTTTGACAGTTATTTTTATTTCGGTGGCCAGAGCCGGAGTGATCCTTTCATCTCCGTCAAGAATGAAAATCCAGTCGGTCTTGGCCTTTTCGATAGCGAACTTTCTAGCCGGTTCAACATATTGAACAAAGGGAAAGCTATACAGTTCACATCCTAATTTTTTTGCCAAATCCACGGTCTTGTCTTGGCTTTGCATATCGATAACGATAATCTTGTCGGTGAGCAATCTTGCCGATTTTACGCAACTGGCGATATTGTCCTCTTCATTTCTGGTGTGGATGATGGCGGTTATCTGCGGATTCATATCATTTAATATTATAAATTTTTTTTATCAATTCTGACGTTTGCAGGAAATTTTTTCCTCGCTTAGTAAGTTTATAACATCGGTTTTCCTCCTCAATCATATTGATAGCTGTTTGTTCAACTATCCTTTTGCCGATGGCATCTTTGCCTGTCACATATTCGTTAACAAGGTGTTTCCTTAACTCATTTTTAGTCAGTCCGCGGCAAGAGTTTTTTTCATTTTCATTTAGGAGGTTGAGCAGGTACATGGTTACCGACCGTTCAAATGTTACCGGCAGAACGACAAAAAGACTAAGATTGATTGAAACGGCGACAAAAATGGCGGCCATCATCGATTCTATTTTTGATTTGGAAAACAGCCTGTTGATAAAAAATATCGCGACCACTGAGGCAAAAAAAACCACCAATAGCAGAATGAGTCCCCGATAGAAAACGACAGTCTGATTTTTTAAGACGGGTAAACGTATAAGGACTAAAAAAAACAGGGTAAAAAATGTCATGGTGGTAACGTAGATAAATATGGTTAGATATGGTTCCTTGATTGTTTTATGTGTCATTTTTCCGTCTGATATATATTATAATATTTAGGCTATGAAAAAATATGCTTGGATTTTTCTTCTACCTGTTTTGATTTTGGGTTTTTGGTTGAGAACGATAAACTTTTCCCAGATCACATTCACCTACGATCAGGCCAGGGATGCTTTTGAAGCTCTTGATATCTGGAGAGGTGACCATTTCCGCCTTCTTGGTCCGGCGACCGACTTGGGCGGCCTTTTCCACGGTCCATTTTACTGGTATATGCTTTCTCCTCTTTATCATTTTTCAAACGGCAACATTGCTGTCGTCAAGGTATTTTTAATATTGTTTAATCTTGTTAATGCGGCTTTTATATATTTTTTTAGTAAAAAACTGTTCAAAAACCGTTTTGTCGGTGTTCTGTCGGCTTTGCTTTTTGCGCTTTCCTTTGAGGCCGTCCAGTACGGACGATGGATATCAAACCCGGCTCCGGCGGTTCTGACCAATGCTATATTTTTTTACGGCCTGTGGTTGTTCGTCAACAATAGGAAACGGGCATTGCCCTTAATGGTTCTTGGACTGGGTTTATCGATTCAATTCCAGTTTTTTATGACATATCTGTTTTTTCTGATCCTCCCGATATTTATCTATAAATTGGCAAAAAAAACTTTTACGGTTTCAAGATCGGATATACTACTGACGTTTATATCGCTGCTGGTTTTTTCAACCTTTATTTTGGCCGAGTTTAAATTCGGTTTCCAGGGCTTTAAAGCTTTGTTGAAGTTTCTTTCCGAGGAAAAACCTCTTTTCAATAACGGATTTATTGCCGCCTTTAACGTTTTTATGGACAGGATCTTCAATACATTCTCCTTAAACGTATTTGGAAAAAATGCCCTCATATCCGGTCTTTGCACTTTGTCGGTATTGATTTACTCGTTGTTCTTTGCCCCCGGCCGTTATAAAAGGCAAGTATTTTTTCTTATTGTCTGGCTTTTTTCCCCGATACTCCTGTTTTCGTTCGAAAAGAACAGCGCCCAGTTTGCGACGATAGGCATACTTTATCCGGCGATAATGCTTACTTCATTTACCATTCATCAGTTATTTGTCTGTAAAAAAGAGCTCCGGGTTTTTGCTGTTTTGTTTGTGTTGTTTGTATCAATAACCCAGATAGGAATGGTTTACCGTTATACCAAAAACGGCGAAGTCATTTTCGCGGTTCAAGACAAAATGCTTCTTAGCGATCAAAAAAAAGTTATCGACTGGATATATAAGGAAAGTCGGGGAAAACCGTTCTCCCTCAATACGGTCACCAATCCACTTTTTATCAACACGACCTGGAGCTATCTTTTCGATTGGTATGGGAAAAACAGATATGGTTATATGCCTTCTTGGGTCGGTTATCCTCAGGACGGAGTTTACGGGTCTCAGGTCAGATATACGCCAAAAAACATTATGGATGGTACCCGTTATTTTTTGATTATCGAACCGACGCCGGGTATTCCGGACATGTATATCTTTGTTTACGTAAGGTACGAAAACAGCCGGTCGACTTTGATTAAAAAACAACAGATAGGCGGTTTTACGGTTGAGGAGAGAATCTTCGGCAAGTATAAAGATTTTTCTCGTGAAGATCTCTTTAAGAAAGAGGTCAAAACCGCGACAGAAACTTCTCCTTGATAAGATGGACCTTAGTGCGAAAAGGAGCGTAACGGAGTCCGAATTTGATACGGTTTTTTCCTTGGTAAATCCGGTGGAGGTTTGACCCCGAACCGCCGGTCGACTGGGCTACCTTATGCCAGATAACGATCTTCGGATTGTAGATAAGCTTAAAACCCGCCCGCTTGGCTTTTTCGCTGTAGTCGGCATCTTCATAGTATAAAAAATATGATTCGTCCCACGGACCCGTCTTTTTCCAGACTTTATCGTTAAAACAAACCAGGCAGCCGCTGATAAAGTCGGTCTTCCCGTATGAATCATATTGTTTGTTGTCGACTTCGTCGACCCCCCGGTGTTTAGTATAAACGTTATTCCAGTCGACTATGCCTCCGGCATACCAAATTACCCGTCCCAGTTCGTTTTTTTTGTATCTGTTCTTGTGATATTCATAGCCGGGAGCATAGTATATTTTACCGGTGAAAATATCGGCTTTTTCAAATGTCCGGTTTGTTTCGGCTAAAAAATCGTCGTCAAAATAAACGTCGTTATTAATAACGCAAAACTCGGTTACTCCTTTCTTCGACAAAAAAGACACTCCTTGATTGATGCCATAGGCATAACCTTTATTGTCGATCTTGTCAAGATAAAGACCTTTAAAGTTGTTTTTAAAATAATAGTTTTCTTTTTTTGTCGAGGTATCGGCGATATAAACAAAGACATTTCGGCTGCCGCTGATTTTTTTAAGCGAATCGAGAAACTCTTGAGTCATTCCGTATTGATTGTAGTTGACGGTAATTATGCCTAACATATTTATCTTTGTTTTTCCGGGGATTTCCACAGCTCAATGTTGACGTTTCCGTCCATGCGATGGGTTTTTATCAAAGTGGCGCCCGGGACGATATGATCCTTCCTGAACTGGTCGATTCGGAATTGGAAAGGATCGTTTTCGATTATATACCAGCATTGGTCGTTAATATAGCCTTGGTCTGGTTCCGGGATTTTCTTTATCCGGGCGTAGTAACTAAGCAGATAATTATAGGTGTGGGGAATGACAGGCGGTGTGTATATCCTCAGACAGAATCTGTTGCCCTTATTGACATCGTAAAGATAGTTGACTGTTCGGTCAATGCTTCTTAACCCGACGTTTTCTACCGGTTTTTTGTCGGACAGGTTTTGGCTAAATTTGACGATATTAACGATCAGTATTATCGACAGTGTTGCCGCCGGTATTAACGCGAATTTTTTTCCTTTTTTGGAAAAACCATAGATGCCGAAGACCGTTAGTAAAGCGAAATAATATGTCAGGCCTTCGTAATAGTTAAGCCAGAAACTGTCTTTATAAAAACAGGAAAGAACCAAAAGGAAAAAAACTGTCGTGGCGACAAAGTTAAAAAAAAGCCGTTGTTCCTTATTTATTTTTCTGTATCCGATTGTCAGTCCGACCGAAGCCGTCAAGAGGATAACTGCCGCAAGCAACCATCCGTCATAGACAAAAAGCGATTTCAGGTAATACGTAAACATGCTGATACGGTCGGGGATAAGTGCCATTATCGGTTTTGGAGTATGCAGCGTCGGTTGAGTTATATATTTTATCACTACCTTTGTTTGGGGAAAACCCTTGATGGCCTCAAAGACAATCCGCGGCGCTATCGGTATTATCAAACCGACGAAAGCATAAAGGAAGTTTATCTTGCGGGCAAAAAATCTCTTTGTCTGCCTCAGTAAAACTAGCGATATCAGAAAAGCGGGAATGGTAAAGATGCCGGCCGGCAGTTCAGCTTCGAATATAAAACCCAGACTCAAGAAAACAAGAAAAATATAGAGGTTTTTTTTTGTTTTTATGAACTGGTATAAGGAGAACAGAAAAGACAGAATGAAGGGTAATACCAAAATGCTGCTGATGGCAAAAAACGACATACCGATCATATAAGGTGAAGAAGCGATCAGGCCTAAAAAAATAAGGGCAACTGTCGGATCGAACTCTTTTTTTATAAACAGATAAAAAAGAAATACCTGTATAAAACTGACGGCCAGGATAAAGATCAAAAATCCGGTCGGCCAGCCGTTGAACATAATGAAAGGGATGCTTAAGAAATAATACCACCAGACGCCATGATATAATCCCATAATTCCGGTAGTCGGGCCAAGGAGGGTAGGGTTTTTATAAAGGATGATTTCCTGGGCTTTCAGGAAGTCGCGTCCCTGGTCATAAGTATAGGGGACGGTTTGATTAATTATCGGGATTATCCTAAAATAAAAAAATAAAAAGACTAACAATAGTTCGGCCAATATGAATAAAAGATTTCGTCTGGATTTCATCTTTAAGATATTATATAAAATAAACCCAATTTTTATAAGTTACTTCCTGGTTTTGACTTTTTTCAGCCTTTATTCGTATTCGTTGGTGGATCTTAATTTAACCCTGATTAACAGTGCCTGGTGGAATTGGTTTCGTTCCCTGGTAATCCAGATTGGTTATTTTCGGAGAGATCTGTCGTTTATCATATACTGTTTTCTGGTCGCTGTTTTGTTCATCCTCTATCGTCTGGTAAAAAAAACAAAAGTTGATCCGGTAAAACTGGCCGTTTTAATCGGTGCGGTGGCTTTTTTTTCCTATCCTTTCTTGTCCCATGATTTTTTTAATTATATTTTTGATGCAAGAATCTTTACCTTTTACCACAAAAACCCCTATCTATTCAAAGCCTTGGATTTTCCCGGCGATCCTTACCTGAGGTTTATGCATTGGACCCATAGAACATATCCTTACGGTCCTGTTTTTTTGCCGCTTACCTTTATCCCTTCTTTTTTGTCGTTCGGCAAATTCGTCCTCAATTATTTCTTTTTTAAAGGACTGTTCGTATTTTTTTATTGGTTGGGGGTATATGTCCTCAACAAAATCAGCAGGAAACAAGCCATAGTTTTGGCGACGCATCCGCTAATTATTGTCGAAGGGTTAATATCGAGCCATAACGACATAATAGGCTTATCGATCGCTCTCGTCGGCGCCTACTGGCTTTTCCGCAATAGAAACATACCGGCCAGAGTTGCCTTTATGTTGTCCGCCGGAATCAAATATATAACCCTGCCTTTTTTGATCCTGACGAAAAATAAGAGATCGGGCTATCTTAGCCTTTTAGGTTTGGTTATGATATTGGGGTATTTGACATTTCGGTCCGAGATCCAACCTTGGTATTTCATTAGCCTTTTTGTCTTTTTGCCGTTTTATCCCGGACTCATCGAAAAGGCGGATATTTTTTTGTCGGGTCTGCTTTTTTCATACTATCCCTATATATTTTTAGGCGGTTGGGATAGTCCAATCAAAGTAACAATCAAACACAGGATCATCCTGGTTTTTTTTGTCGTCAACCTGATCTTTCTTGCGGTAAGGAGTTTTTATCCGGCTCTTTTTTTGAAAAGGTCGACCAATTCAAGATAAAACGATCTGCCTTTTATCTTCACGAGCGTAAAAAAATAGACGAGAACCGCTCCCGGCACCGAAAAAAATAGATGGAGATAAATATTTTTAAGATAATTGACAAATATGATTCTTGTCAGGACAAGGTATCCGGTCATGAGCAAACTGGATAATAAGGTCGGTTCGATGGCTTTCAAAAAAGAAAACTTGACCTTTTTTTTGGCGACGAGAACCACGATTATAAACGATAGGGACATAACGAAAAATGAAACAGAGATAGCCTGATAACCGAAATATTTTACCATCGGAGGAATCAATATCCAGGTAATTACCGTGAAGAATATCATGAAATATAGGCTTAGTTTGACTTTGCCGATGGCATTGAAAAGGTTGATAAGCGGCGAATAGAAGCTGACGAAGATGGCCGACAAAGAGAAAAACCAGAAGGAAAAAAGAGCCGGTTGCCATTTTAAAAAATATCCGGGAACGATTCTCAACAAGTTGTCAAAAACGAAAACAGCTCCGATAATCGTCGGTAAGACAAGTAATGATTGGTAAAAAAGCATCTTTTCAAGACTTTTTTTGAGAAGATCCTTTTCATTCTGGAATCGGGCAAATATGGGAAAAAACACCCGGTTGAGGTTATCCATGACCAATCTTATCGAAAACTCGGCGTATTTTTTGGCGAAGGTAACTATTCCCAGTTTTTGGAAGCCCAAAACTCCACCCAAATAAATAATGAGAAGGTCGTCTTTGATCAGGGCCAGGAACGAGTTACCTTGGAATGGGATCCCATAGCGGAGAAGCGATTTAGCCGATGAGGCGGAAAAAATAAACTTTGGAAACCATGGTTGCATAACGTATATGGTGATCAGTCCGACTACCGATCTGACGATCACGGCGATTACCAGACTGTATATATCCCAACCCATGAGGGAAAAGATGATTACCGCCGAATAAAAAACCGTGTTTTCCAGAAGCTGGGCAAAGACGACCTTGTATATTTTTACCCGTTTTTCCAAAAGAACCGACGGAATCGTTTTTAAAGACAAAAAGAAAAAAGATCCCAAAAGGGACCAGTAAAGGTACACGGCCCGATGAGGCAGGTCCTTATAAAATTTGAAAAGATAGCCGGTTAAAGCGAAACCGACCACAACAGCCAAAGTGGTCAAGACAAGTTGGATAAAAAAAGCCGTGCTCAGATCCTTATCTTCAACCTCTTTTTTTTGGATTATTGCCGCGGCCAGGCCGAGATTGGTCAGGTAGTTGAAAAAAGACATCATCGCCAGTACGGTGTTGTAAATACCAAGAAGATACGTACTCGATTTCAGTGTCAGGATGAAAAATGCGACAAAACCGAGTCCGGCGGAAAAAGAGCTTTGAAAGATAAGGCTGCCGGCACTTAGAAGACCGCGGGTTTTGATCTTTTTTATTTCATCTTCCATATTTTTGTCATGAGCTCGGTATGAAAAAATCAAAAATATATTAAAAGCGAAGATATATATTTTTTTAGACAATCACCTGGGTGCACCTCTTAGATTGAATGAGGCGGTCTAAAAAATATTATCAAGCTTTTTTACCACATTTTAATAATTGTATAATTATCTTATGAAAATCCGGAAAAAAATCGCTTTGGAACTGTTTATCTTAATAATTATAACAGTTCCTGCTTTTGTCGGTCTTTTAAACAGCGGCTATTTTTCCATGCATGACGACCAACACATGTCTCGGTTATACCTACTTGATCAGGCGATCCGTCAGGGGAGTTTTTATCCGCGCTGGGTGGGAGGATTGGGCTTTAATTACGGCTATCCTCTTTTTAATTTTTATCCGCCGCTTATCTATTACGTGTCCGAATGTTTTCACCTTGTCGGTTTTAATATGATCTGGTCGATAAAGATGATGGTTATTTCGGGATTTTTTTTGTCGGCCTTAGGCGCTTATTTTTTTTCCAAACAAATAATCGGACGCCGGGCGAGTTGGCTGGCCGTTGTTTTGCAGACTTATTTTTTTTACCACGCCATCCTTTCTTACGTAAGAGGGGCGTTGGCGGAGTTTTTTGCTTTTGCCATCCTTCCTTTTGTTTTCGGATCCGTTATTAGGTTGGCTAAAAACAGCAACACAAAAAACATATTGTTTCTTGGCCTGGCCTTGGCTTTTTTGGTGATTGCCCATCCGCTTATTGCTTTTCCCGCGGTTTTTTTCCTGGTTTTTTTCCTGGTTTTTTTGTTTTTTTCCTTAAAAGAGAAACGATGGTTTTTTTTAAGTCGATTCTGCCTGAGCGGAGTTTTGGGTTTGGCGCTTTCGTCTTTTTTTTGGCTGCCGTCATTTGTTGAACGCAAATATACCCTGGTCGACAGTATATTGACAAAAAATCTCTATGACTACAAGATCCATTTTGTCGCCCTGCAGCAGTTTTGGTATTCCCCCTGGGGCTATGGGGGATCGGTCAAGGGATTGGGGGATGGCCTGACCTTCCAGCTCGGTAAGATTCATATAGCGTTGTTGTTTTTTTCTTTTGTATCTTCGTTAATCTATCTTTATCAGAAAAAAAAAGTTGACGATAAACTGCGCAATTATTTTTTTGTTTTGTTCCTTTTGGGGTTTGGGCTGTTTATGGCGACTGATCTGTCGGCTTTTGTTTGGGACAAAATAAAGTATCTTTGGTATCTGCAGTTCCCTTGGCGGTTCCTGACTTTTGTCGGCATTTTTCTGCCTCTTGCCGGCGCCTACACGCTTCTCTTTTTTAAAGAGATAGTTAGGATAAGGATAGGTGAAAAATCAGCCAGACGTTTGACTGTGATTTTGGCAATCTCAATCTGCCTTTTTACGATTTTCCGGTATAGTCGGTATTTCAAACCCCAAACGGTTATTTTTGTTGACGAAAGATCCTTGGTCAGTTTTGAGGAAATATCATGGAGGGTAAGTAAAACTTCTTTCGAATTCGTTCCTTCGGGGGTTGAGACGATAAAGACAGGTTTGGACACAGTTTTTATTCCTGTAGAAAAAAAATCTCTTCCGAAAAAACCGTATGAGTTGGTTTCGGGCAAAGCAGTGATTTCAACAGTTAAAGATGATTTCGCAAACAAAACTTTTATGATAAAGGCCCAGACTTCGTTCAGATTCCGGTTGAATACCTTTTATTTTCCCGGATGGAAGGCTTATATAGACGATAAACCGCTGGTTGTGAAAGCTGACGGCCGTTTACGGTTGATAACCGTAGATATTCCTCAGGGAGAACACAACCTTAAGTTTGTTTTTGAAGACACACCGGTACGCCTGGCAGGCAATATTATTTCCTTGATATCGGTTGCTTTACTGTTTTGGTTTTTTTTTACCTCAAAAGATAGTCGGCCTCGATAATGCATTCTTTCTGTGGAATGGGCTCGGCTTGTTCAAAAGCGTAAATTGCCCTTATTCTTTTACCGGGAAAGTAAAAATCAAGGAAATACTGGTCCCAATATGAGTTTTTTAGTTTTTTTGAGCCGCCCCAAGGATTTATTTTGTCCTGAAGGCTGTCGTTGAAATAAATAATCGGACAACGTGCAAAGCGAGTTTTGTTGTCGGAAAAATAATCTCGGGTTTTTATGAAAATATTGTCCTCGAGTAGGTAAGTGCTGGTTGATTCATGAATTTTTATCCCGAAATAACTCAGTACAAGATAAACGACCAGGACATGCACCAAGATCTTTCTCAGTTTCCGGTTATGGAAAAAACTTAAAATATAGGCTTGAAAAAGCGATAGAAAAACAAGAGGAACGGTCAGCCTGATCATCCAACGATGGCGAAAAAAAATCATCGGACCAAGGAATATGACAAATCCGGCAAAAGTACCCAGAGCCAGAAACAGTGTTTTTTTGAGCTTAGTCCTGTCTTTGACCACAAGATAGATCCACATGCCGGCGACAGCGCACCAATATAGTCCAAGAAGGAAAAAATATATCTGTATCTGCTGGCTTTTGAAATAATCGTTAAATGCCGGCAGGGGTTTGGAAAAAATACTGGGCATGACGTCGGGCATAAAGCTAGGCATACCAAGCCCCCAAAGAAAATACCAGAGAAAGTTGTTCAAAACCAGTTTGGGGTTGTCGAACTGGATTTTATAATTGTCAAGAGCCGTTACCTGTTTGAGGCTGTATCGGTAAACGAAATAAAATAACACGGCGATTGTAAGATAAAAGAAAAGAACGGCGGTTTTTTTCCTCAGATCTTTTTTTTGGAAAACCGCCGTGAACAAAAAAAGAAAGGGGACAAAAAGGATGGCGGTTTCCTTAGACAACAGGGCAATCACAAAAGGTATAAAACTTAAAAAGTATTTGCGATTTAAGAAATAATAAAAGGCAACGGTCAATGCGGTAAAAACCATTATTTCCTGGAAAGTGGCAAACCAGTAAAGCTGATATACGTGGATGAAGTTAATCCCGTAAATAAAAACAGACAGATAGCCCAATAGCTGGTTTTTCGTCAGTTGCCTAACCAATCGGTAGAGATAATAAAGACCAATGAAATAAACAGCAAAAACTATGATATGACCGATAAAAACCCGATATTTCAAACTGATGAGCAAAAAATAAAAGAGCTCGGTCGCCATCGGTTTGTACGAATATCCGCGGACAGGGGAAAAAAAGTTGACAAAATCATTAAGGGAAGAGGCGCGGCTTATCTTCAGAAAAAAATAATCGTCAAGAAAAAAATTGATCTTAAAGGCTCTCTGGAAAAGGAATATAATCAAAAAAAACAAAAGGCTGAAAAAAATTGTTCTTTTCTTCATATTCTCAACTATCGGTTGATAATAAAATAGGCCGGTAAGCCATTATAATAATTTATAGTCTTTTTTGCTCGATTTTTTTCCAAACCCATCAGTTTCAGGTCGCTTTCCCTGACGATGCATATCCGGTTTTTACCCGAACAGTCGTTACGCCAGTTATTTTGGAGTCGATCCTGTTTGAGTATGACTATTTTTTTTGGATCAAAACTTTTGGCCAGATAAGGTAGATAGTCTATGAATCTGGCGGCATCGTCTGATACGTATACGTGTTCCAAGGATAGATGGTTATCCTTAAGCCAAAGGCTTATATTTTCTTCGGCATATCCCCACTCCGAAGAATTCTTTCTATCGAAATGGAAGTAAAACAACTCCTGATAAAAAAATATATTGATGGCGAGCAATAGCAAAACTATAAAGCGACCGGCCGGAACCTTTTTCATAAGGGACCAATAGCCGAAAGCAATTGTCAAGCTTACACCTAAAAATATCAGCAATCCTTTATAGGAGATCATCAGATTTTCCGGCGTGATAAAAAACCAGATTACTCCCAGCGACGAAATATAGAGGATGATTTTTTTAATCTCCCGGTTATTTTTTTCCAACATTAAGTTTACCAGTCCGAACAGGAAAGGAATAAACTCGATATGGAGGAAAAAACCCGTTTTGGGAATATGGATAAACGGAGAAAGGTAATCGCCTACAAAAAAGAGATTTCTCAGGTCGAAGATCTTAAAAAGCTCGCCGTAGTTGGCGACGACAGTTTTATATGACCATGGTGAGTTTAGACAGAAATAACGAAAGGCCAGAAGTACCGACAGATTAAGCAGAAAACTTAATTTATAGCTTGATCTGATCAGTGACAATAGATAGGAGATTAACAAAACGATGGTAGTGACCGCAATATAATAGTTAAGGTAACGGGAAATGACGAAAATCCATGGAGAGTAAGCAAACGTCAATCCGACTATAAAAGATAACCATTTAAGCTTGGTTTTTTTATAGGCCAGTTCATAAGCCAGAATAGAGGTCAGGGTCGAAAGGATTACCGGAATCAGACGAAGCCAATGATAGTTGTTTAGACCTTTAAGGAAAGGTAATGACTTAATTATAGTGATTTCTTCGGATGACAAGCTATTCGGATATTGATGAACAAGAAAACCTTTAAAAAGCAGATTAGCGACAACAAGTATAAGTAAAAGCGGAAGCATTTTTTTAATTTTTTTTATCATAAACGTACGGTTATGAAATAAAACATGTCTTTAACGGCTCCAGATTCCAGAGTCGCATAAGACCGGTACTGTTTTTTGGAAACGATTTTGTTTTTGATGGACGGATAGATGTCGCGGTATTCGTTTGCGGTTACAAACAGAGCCGTTCTCTTACCATTAAAAATTTTTTTTGAAAGAACCTCAGTGGTTGTTTTGTCTGGAAAAAAAAACTTATCAAAACTTTGGATGTAAAACCAACGCTCCTTCTCTGTCCAACGTTTTTTCCTGACGTATTTGTCCGGAGGGTAGTTAATGGCCGTCAAGGCAAAGATCTGGGGTTGGTTGGCGATCTCTCTTGAATAGATAAAATAATCATAGTTTTGGTAGCTGTTTTTGATGATGCTGCCGATCTGATTTTCTTTATAGGCATAAATATGATCATATCTCTTGGGGTATACGGCAAAAAAATTAAATAAAAAGATAAGCAGGCTTATAAAATATAATAAAAAGAAACCCGATAAAAATGTTTTTTTTCTTTTTTTGTTTTTTATGGTTGACAGCAACAAAAAAAGGCCATAAGCGCTTAATACTTCATAGCTGCCCAAAGCTCCTAGGGCGCGACGGCTGTCAGGAGCGGTTTCGGTGATTGTCGACGGCAGCGGCGAGACGGCTACCCAAAAAATAACAATAATCCTGATGGCTTTTTCAATCAGGTTGTTTTTTCTTGAAAAAATTTCTTTGATCATCTGCAGCAAACCAAGGTAATAAAAAGGCAGCATAATAAGTAATAACGGGGGAAAGGGACTTTGTTGAACAGCCTCAGGCGGTCGGAAGTTAACCAAAAAATCCGTTGAAAAATGAGAGAGATAATGGTCGACCAAAGTAAGGGAGATAAAGGTAAGTTTATTATGGAGGATTTTTGAAAGGAGATTGTTCTTATGGTGATCCCTGAACTCGTTTATCTCCAAAACCGCTCCTTTTCGCTCCCCGAAAAGTCCGGCGGTTTGAAGTTTTTGAAGACTTTCCGGACTATATTGATAGGCTATTAACCAGAAAGAAAGAAGGAAACAAGCTAAAAAGATCGCAATATTTTTAAACTTTTTTTTAATGACGATAAAATCCGTTAATAAAAAAATAACTATCAGGGAGGGTGCGACTATTCTGGCCAGGTGGTAAGTGAAAAGTGACAGCGATAAGAACAAGATGGAAAAGATGAAGTTCACCATTTTTTTGTTTTTTAAAAAACATACTTGGAACAAGATTCCGGAGATGATTAACAGGTTTGCCAGTATCGGCTCAAGGGCTATTCTGGAAAAAAAAAGACTGTGAGGGGAAAAAGCCATAAACAAAGCGGCAACAAGAGAGATTTTTTTGTTGTTGAAAAGTCGCTGCGTCAGAAAATAGACTATTAAAACCGATAAGGTTCCACAGATGACGGCGGTGATTTTTGCGGAAAATAGACTGGGACCGATAATCTTGACGAAAAATGCGGTCAGATAGGTATATAGAGGTAGTTTGTTGTCTCCAAAAGCTTTAAATATCAGCGGAAATTGGACTCCCCATTCGTCTTTTCCTGTTTCGGCGATAGAGTAGGCGTTGTAAAGATGGCTGCGTTCGTCCCAGTCAAATCCGATTGGGACTCGATCAAGATAAACGACTCTTACCGAAAAAGCGATCAAAACTAAAGAAAGCAAAATAAGCCAGTTTTTTATCCTCATCTTTTTTATTTTGGTTGCAGTTCAAACAGATAAAAAGCGGTTTTCCCTCCGGGTTTTTCATATTTTTTTATCAGTTTGATCGGCCAAAATTCAGGAAAGGTTTTTCTTTGGGAAAAAACGACATAGACATGGCTGTTTCCGATATCGGCCTGGTTTTTATAAAGAGCTTCGACATCAAGCGGCCAATAGCCCCTAATCGATATTTTATCTCCCGGTTTTATAAAGACGTCAAGGACATCGGCGATCAGGCCAAAGTTGCCTTCGGCCAGGATTATGACTGGTTTTTCATTTGATCTTTCTCTGGAATACTCCATAATTTCCCGAGCTCCCCAACCGGCCGTCTCACCTTCAATATACTGTCCCCGGTCGATAGGGGGGAAAGCCAGTTTGGTCGGATCGACGATGATTCCGTAATTGTAGTAAACAGAGACGGCAATGATAAAAGCGAAAAAAACGATCCTCGTTTTTTTGTTTCGCAGATGACTCAAAAAATATGCGGACAGAATCATAAGCAAATTGCCGATAAAGATAAGATACCGGGGAAAAAGGACCTTTGAAAAAAAGGCGATCGCCATAAAAGGTAACAGTATCCATAAAAACAGATATGAAGCCAGGGCGAAGTTTTTTTTGGATAACCGCCAAAGGCCAAGAAGTCCTAAAAAGGGAATAAGCCAACCCATCTCTCCGCAAATATATAAAGGTATAGTCTTGAGATTGTGGGAAAAAACCGCAAAAGGATTTTTAAGCAGTTCCGGAACGGTCATGACGAAGGTAGTGTTTTTTTGGTCGATATAGTGCATGAAAGGAGATAGCCTTTGGACATTGTAGATAATTAAGGCAAGCGCGGCTACTCCGGTAAAAACCAGCAGGAAGTTCAAAAGCCTAAGAAAAGATTTCTTGAAGTTTTTTGTCCAGACTATGATCGGAGCCAATACGGCCAACGACAAAAACATCTTTACCGACGATTTGGCAAGAAGTGCCAGTCCGCTGATCAGTCCGAAGATAATAGCGACGTCCAACCTCATGGTTCGGACCAATAAAATCGAAAAGAACAGTATCCAGACAAAACCGGCGTTAACGGCCGAGTCAGCCAGAGCGATCCGGTCATAAAAAATAAAGTACGGAGTGATAACGTAAAGGAAAGCCCCGGTCCAGGCGGTTTTTTTGTCGAACAGATAATATAGGAGACAGAATATCCCGAGAAGAGTTATTAGTCCGGAAGTGACCGAAAAAAGACGCCCGGCCAAAAGGGCATCGTTTGGAAACAGCTTCAGGAAGGGAATAGTCGCCCATGTCTGCAAAGGCTGTCGGCCGTCGGTAAGCGATATGAATCGCCAGGTGGCATCGTGCCAAGCGACTTTGGCCCAGCGGATATAAATGCCTTCGTCGCAGAAAACCGGTAGTTTTTCCAGATTAACCAGGCGGGTAAGCAAAAACAGCCCGCCGATGATGATGAATAAAATAAAATCTTTTTTGGAGAAGTTCTTTTTGAAATAAAATAAAATCTTTTTTATGTCGAACATAAATTTTGAATTTATTATACAATATTTATCAATTAACAAAATAATATAGTAAATTACAAATTACAAAGCACAAATCACAAGAAAAAGTCATATGAGTTGTGCTTTTGCTTTTTGAATTTTGAGTTTTTAATTTCAATTGTGGATTTGATGTTTGTCATTTGATATTTGAACTTCTATGAAATATTCAATAGTTTTGCCTGTTTATAACGAAGAGCAAAACCTGCCCCATCTTTACAAAAGGGTTTCGTCGGTTATGGAAAAGCTGAATGAAAATTATGAGGTCATATTTGTTAACGACGGATCGTTTGACAGGACTCCATCGATTTTAAAAGAACTCCATGAAAAAAACAAAAAGGTCAAGGTCATTAATTTTTCCCGTAACTTCGGTCATCAGATAGCAGTAACGGCCGGAATGGCCAACTCTTCCGGCGATTACCTGGCTATTCTTGACGGAGATCTTCAGGACCCGCCGGAGATCTTGCCTGATTTTTTCGATAAAGCCAAAGAGGGTTTTGATGTCGTATACGCGGTGAGAAAAAAAAGAAAGGAAAATTTTTTAAAAAGATCGGCTTACAGTCTTTTTTATAAAATTCTTCACTCGATAGCAGATATTGATATTCCTTTAGACAGCGGAGATTTTTGCGTTATGAGTAGTCGAGTAGTCAAGGCGATCAACTCTTTTCCCGAGAGAAACCGTTTTGTCCGCGGTTTTCGCAGTTGGGTTGGTTTTAGGCAGGTGGGAGTTGAGTATGAAAGAGATAAAAGATTTTCCGGAGAGAGTAAATATGGTTTGAGAAAGATGTTCAAACTTGCCTTTGATGGTATTTTTTCTTTTTCCTTTGTTCCTTTGCAGGTGATGTTTTATCTGGGTTCCGTCTCTTTGTTTTTTTCCATACTGGGAAGTCTTTGGGCTATTTATATGCGATTTTTCACAACCGCCTATAGTCGGGTTCCGGGATTTGCCACGACGATTATTCTGATAATGTTTGTTGGCGGACTACAACTTTTTTCCATGGGGGTAATGGGTGAATACCTAAGGCGGGTTTATGACGAGGTGAAACAGCGCCCCCAATACATCATTGAATCAAAAATAGGATTTTGATAAAAGAGCATAAACTATTTTTTTATTAAAAAATAATCTTCGTATTGCTTAACGCTTAGCTGTTTATCTTTTACCGAATAGTTACTTAAATCGTTTTTCTCAACCACAAAACAACCTTTTCTATCGTGAAACAAGTTGTCAAAATTAGTTTTTTCATAATAAAAATTTATTCTTTTGCCAAAGTAATAAACCATTGACGGGTGATTGCCCCACCATTTAGTCGTTGTTATAAGCAGCCCCATTTTTTCCAAGGTCGCAAAACTTTCCCGACTTTTATTATCCATTAATACATTTAAAGAAGGACATCTGTCTTTGGCATATAAAGACAGATAATAATAGGATTCTGGTTTCGAATACGTCGTTGCCAGAACATTTTGTTTAACAAAAGATTGATATAACAAAATTATTAACAAAGACAACCCGAAAAAAACCATAATTGGTTTTATTTTAATCTGCTTGATCCAAAAGACTGCCAAAAAAGCGAATTGAGGAATAGCTGGTAAAAAATACCAAAAAATTTTAGTTTTAGTTAAGTTAAGAAAGATAAACCACGGCAAAAGATAAAAACCAATCAAAGCATCTTTTTCGGAAAATTTGTTTTTCAATAACTTTAGAAAAACGATTATTCCTCCGATAATCGACAACCAGAAAAAATAACCCATCTGATCGATCGCCTGGGTTATGTAAAAGATTCTTTCGCCGAAATGGAATTCTATTGATGAGGTGACACGACGGAAATGCGATTCGATGATATGTTGGACCCAAAACTGCTTGCCGAAAACAAGAATCATTAGGATAAACCACGTAAACATAATAGCCGACTGGATAGCCATTTTTTTTAATATTTTTCCCAATTCGTCTCGGCGGATTTTTTTAGTCAGAAACTGCCAGAGATAGAATGATCCCGTTATTGCCACCGGATAAAAACCGATAAGCGATTTGCTCATGACACAGATAAAAAGAAAAAAAAGCCCGCCTAAAAAACTATCGAAGAAAACCATATAACCAAGCCAACCGAGCAAGACGAAAATATCCAGGTTGACAGTTTGGGCTCTTTGCAGAAAAAGAGGGGTAAAAGCGATAATCGCTGTTACCAAGGTTGATAACCAGGCGTTTTTTATAACTCTCTGGTAAAACACATAGACAAGAACGAGAACGGTTATGGCTATGATCAGGCTTAATATTCTGGTTGAGATCTCCGGTGGGATTGAAAAAGACAATCTGGCGATCGCTCCGTAAATCAAAGGGATAAGCGGCGGTTTATCCAACCAATAGTTGCCCTGCCATACCGGCATAAGGAATTTGTTTTGTTCGATCATCTCTTTGCCGGTTTGGACATATAACGACTCATCCCAATCATAAAAAGGGGTTGGTTGATGGATTATCTTGTAACCTAATGCAAAAAAATATACGGTTAAAAATAAAATCACCAGAATATTTTTTTTCACTTTGTGTGGTTAATTTTTAATAGCTCGCCAAGATTTTTTTTGACCTCGAAAGCTTGGTCAAAAACGGTTCTTTGGTATTTAAAATATGTCCTGATTTCGTAAACCGACGAAACCGTCACCATAAAAATAATTATCGGCAGAGCCGTTTTCGTGAGTTTTATTTTTTGGACGTATGATAAAAGGAACAGTATGCCTGTTCCGACAAGGTAGATGACCGACGGCAGTACGGTAAAAGTGCGTAACATATTCGGGTTTTCCCAAGGATAAGTAAGGATTGACGGAATGAGCGAGAGAATAAAATAACAGAGGAAAAAACGATTGTTAAAGTTTTTTATCTTAATCAAAGAGATGATAAGCCCAAGAACGAAAAAACCGTTAATGATGGGGTTGAGGGCCGGTTTGCCCGGATAGTTGTGACGACCGTTAATATCGCCTTCGAAACCAAACATAAGCATATCGGCCTTAATATTTCCTTCAAGGAAGGAGATCTTTTTTTCAATTGAAAGCTGCTCGTTTTTTAAAAAAAATTGCTGATCAAATCTAGTGTCCCGGTTGGTCAGAAGGTAAAATGATAAAGGCAGGATAACCGCGATAAAAGGCACAAAAAAATAGAGCAGTTTTTTAATATCTTTTTTGTGTATTTTGGCGATAGCGAAAATCGCTATCATGATAAAGAAAATTCTTCCCGGAGTATAAGAATTAAAAGCCAGTCCGGTGAATATGCCGGTTAAAACCAAATCCGACCGTTTTGATGTTTTAATACATTGAAATAAAAAATAAATGGCGGACAACTCTAAAAAAAGAAGAAAGGTGGCTTCAAAGGAAAAACGGGCAAAATTTACATACCAGCGGGAAGACAAGAAAAGCAATGAAAATAAAAAAGGAAGGAACCCTTCCTTTTTGACGGTTTGCGAAAAGACGTTTTTCAATATCAGGTAAAAAATCGCGGGACTTAAGACCCCAAACACTGCCGCCGGCAATCTCAAAGCCAGTTTACTGATCCCGAAAATTTTAAACGACAGAAGGATGATATAAAAATACAAAGTCGAGTGACCGGTTGCCATGGAGCTATAGGGCGTATAAGGTTTATTTTCTAGGGATAGGGCCAATTTGGCAAACTCAACTTCATCAAAACTGAGGTTCTGGGGTATCTGTCCATATCGATAAAAAATCACCAGTGACGAAAGCAATAAAATCAGTAAAACGTATCTATATTTCTTAAAAATATTTTTTAGCCAGATCATAATATTTGATGAGAAGAATATCTTTTAAAGTCTCTAATGAGTCTTTAACGAAATTGACGTTTTTTGTTTCCACATGCCGCCAGGCGACCGGAATTTCCTTGATGGAGTAGCCGCTTCTGTTGGCCAGGAAAAGAAATTCAAGATCAAAGCCGGCGGTAACAGACGATCCCTTTACCTTTCTTTTATCATGAAAAACCCTTAACCGGTTAACGATGTCGACAGCCGCCTTTTTTTCAAAAAGTTTAAAACCGCATTGGGTATCCTTTATGCCTTTAAGATCTATAAAAAAATCCCGAATATAAATAAAACCGACAGCCATAAGTTTTCTTAAAAAAGGAGCGCCTTGCCGGCTGGTGTTTCTCGACCCGATAATGATCTTGTGTTTTACGGTTTCATTAATAAGTTTTTCCGCTTCTTCGATCGGCGTTGCCAAGTCTATGTCGGAGAACATGACAAAATCTCCCTTGGCTTGTTTGATACCGGTAATGATCGCAAAAGCCTTTCCCTGGTGTTGGTTCTCGATCAGTCGGAATTTAGGAAACTGGCAAAGATATTTTGAGGCAATTATTTTTTTTGACCGGTCGCTTGATCCGTCGTCTACGATCAACAGTTCGAAAAACCGCGGGTCGTTTTTGGTATAGTTGCCGATCTTGTCCAAGACTCCTTTCTGGAGATTGGTTTCTTCGTTGTAGCACGGAACGATCAAAGAAATTTTCATAAGTCTTTACCTGATTAGTTTATATATTGTAACATTATCAACGCGCCAGCTATCAGCTATCCTGAATTGGCCAAACATGCGGATATTCCATGAACTTACCCGTTTCAGGTCGCAAGGTTTGCCGCAGACGACATACATCTGGTTTGATATCTCGACTTTTTTACGGTCAACCGGTCTTTTTCCCCGGAGCTCCAGAAAATAAAGATAAGTATCTTCCTGCCAATCATCAGGCCAGACAGCAAAATTGAATTTGTTATTATCGATTTTTCTGTCAAGAAAAGCGGCTACGGTTTTGGCATGGAGAATCTGTCTTGAGGGGCGGTTATAGAAAAAATGGCAGGTTTTTATATTAAGATAGGCATAGATTAAGAGAAAAAAAACAAGAACGGTTTTGAGTATGGGTTGGTTTGTCAAAAAAGACAGAACGTAGGCAACGACAACAAAATAAAAAGGATAGACTATTCCGAAATAATGTTCGTATTTAGGGCCTCCGTAAAAACTTACTCCTGCAAGAGTCATCAGAAAAAATAGAAAAAACACTCCGGCCGGATTTTTTTTCCGCCAGAGAAAAATACAAGAGACCAATATCAAAAACAAAAGGACGACAGAAGACCAGGGAGCCAGGTTGAGGTTGAAAATATATTTATTGAATTGAACAAAAGACTGATAAAAGCCTTCCAGTTTGTTGGAGGTAACCGGACTGGCTTGTTTGAACATGTTCAAGAAGTTGTTGGTGTTTAAAAAATTGTGCCTAAGATCAAAAATAAGCAGAGGTGAGGAGCAGACAAAAAAAGACAGTACGAAAACAACTCCCTTGGCAATTAGGGAAAGTATTTTCTTTCTTTCTTTAATCAAGTGATATAAATAATAAAGTCCGAGCGGTGGAGCAAGAAAAAAAGCCAGGTAATGCAGTTGGACTGAAAATGAAAGGCAGGCGCCGGATAAGATAAAATACAGAATTTTTCTTTTTCGCAGCGCTTTGACGAAAAAATAAGCAGTCAAAAGTGAGAAAAAAGGGAGGAGGTTGGGATTCCAGGAAAAACGGGAAAACTCGACCATTACCGCTGATAAGGCGAGCAAAAAAGTCGAGATAAGAGCCGTTTTTTTATCAATTATCTCGCCAACAACAAGATGATTAACCAACAGATAGACCGAAGAGAAAAAAGCGACGCCGAAAGCCAGACCGACCGGTTCAAAACCGAACAAAAACAACCAAGGAGCAATAAAATAGTAATAAAACGGGCCTAAGTAAACCTGCCCGACCGAAGTAGGAGCTCCGATCGCCGGAAAATGTTCGAAAGTAACGATTCTTTTTATGATGATCGCATCCCGGCCCTGGTCCCCCAAGAATGTCGTAAAAGCTTCAAGCCTAAAAAAACGCAAGAAGATTCCGACGGCGATTGTAAGCAATAGAAACCAGTTTTTTGCTAAAATACTTCTAATGTTCAAAAACAAATTTTTTTTGGCCATATATCCATATTTTACCGTAACACTGATCATTATAATATCTACTTTTACCGTCTGGTTGCCTTTTTTGTTAAAGATCGGCAGTTGGTTGGGATTGAGTATCGACAGCTCGAACTTCCTTTATGTGTACAGGCAGTACGACGGTCCGCTTTACATCATTCCGGCTAAGACTTTGTACAACTTCCAGTCTCTTGAAAAAATCGCCCCGTACGTATCGCTGAGTCCTCGATATTTTGCCGCCCATCTGCCTTTATACCCTTTTTTAATAAGACTTTTCGCTCCTTTACTTGGTTATTTAAAATCGATGATTTTCGTCAACCTGTCGGCAACAGTTCTTCTCGGTATTTTTTTCTTTTTTTTGGTCAAGAAACTCAGACTGTCGGATCATCCCCTAATCTTGACGATCGTTTTTTTGTTTTTACCCCGTTTTTTGATAGTCCGGTCAACCGGTGCCCCCGAATCATTATTTCTTCTCCTAATTCTTTTATCGTTGTTTTTTTTCGAAAAAGAAAAATATTTACTGGCCGGTCTTGTCGGCGGTCTGGCGACGATGACAAAAAGTCCAGGAGTGTTGCTTTTTTTCGGTTATTCTTTGGTTATCATTGAAAAGTTTATCAAAAACAAAAAAATCAATTGGCGTTGGTTGGGAATAATCCTTATACCTGCAGGTTTATTGGTTGTTTTTGCCATCTATGGTATCCAGTATAAGGATTTCTTAGCCTACTTCCATTCGGGCGACAATATTCACCTGACATTTCCTTTTGCCGTTTTCAATTACAAAAAGATGTGGATAGGAACTGCCTGGTTGGAAGAGATTGTTTTTTACTTTTTCTTTTATTTGCTTACGGTCATATCTTTAAGAAGAGCAAAGGAACGAAGTTTTTTTTATTTTTCCTTGGTTTTTTTCCTGGCGGTTACGTTTGTCCAACATAGGGATATTTCCCGTTACAGTCTGCCTTTGTGGCCGTTGTGCTGTATAGCTTTTCAAAGAAATTTAACTTCAAAAAAGTTCCTCTTGGCGTTTATCATATTACTTCCGGCGATCTATCTTTATACTTGGAACATGATGATCTATAACGTCATTCCGGTAGCCGACTGGTCTCCTTTTCTGTAAAAGTTTTTACCCTTGACACCTTTTTGTATTTCTCCTACTATAATTCTATATGGACAACCTGTCATCCAATGGGTTAAACAACCCCACCAACAACATTAACAACAACCAGAGCAGAAAGCCCCTGATAATCGCCTCGGTCATCATCGCTTTCCTGGTCATCATCCTGGCC
>JAAZNM010000001.1 GCA_012798265.1 Candidatus Roizmanbacteria bacterium
GCTCACAGAATAAAGACGAAGTTAAAACCTTAATTCGTACAACTAATGTTAATAAATAAGTTGTTTTAGATTATTATATCAACATATATTACACCTCTAAGGTGTTAAAAGCTAATAATGGATGACTTATCGGAGGAGGCAATAAAGAAAAACTGTCCCCATTGCGATTTAGGTTCACAAGCCTTTAATTATTTTTTAGAGAAGACAAAATTCTTCAATATAGTATGCGACTCTCATCCGCTTGTCGAAGGTCATATCTTAATTATTCCCAAAAGGCACGTTTCCTGTATAGCCGATTACTCAAAAGAAGAGTTAAATGAGTTTATTGTTCTAAACAAAAAAGTGAGCGATTTTTTAATTAAGAAATATAAATTTGTCAGCTCTTTTGAACATGGGATATTTGGCCAAACCGTATTTCATTCCCACGTTCATTATCTTCCCTTTAAGGGACGTCCGGACGAAATAGTCGCGGAAGGCAAAGATAATTATTTTTCTATCGATAATTTTGAGGAGTTAAAAAAACTTTTTAAGCAAGATGGGGGATATCTGTTTTTTTCAATAGGAAGTAAAAAATGGTCGGTCAATAAAAATTTGGCGGCACCAAGATTTTTCAGAGATAGGTTTGCAAAAGCTTTGGACAGATCTGAAAGAAGTAATTGGAAAATCTTCCACAATGATAATAGGTTAATGGAGCTGGGAAAAAAAGAAAATGAAATAGTGATGGGAAAGTGGATTGTTAGATAATTTATTTTGATGCCGATATTACTCCGATCTTAGCTATTTCCCGGACTTTGTTTCCCAGCGTCTGATCTTTTTTTGTCAACAATCTGTCAAAAGCGTAATCATACTCGCTGCCGGCATTTTGCTTTCCTAGAGGAAATCCTTCAAGCTGTTCTGAAACCAAATTGGTAGTGACTCTGGGGAATCCCGCTTCTGTCAGCGAGGCATCTGCCCGACGGTGAAAGTCAAAAGCCATGTCGATGATTTTAGGTTCGAAACCAAGTCTTCGTTGAAGATATAATATTTCCAAATTATGTTTTAAGCCACTCATGTGTTGGAAACTGGACAATCTAGAGATAAAAGCTCTTTGCCAGGGTTCAAGATTCATGTACTCGAGCCAAAATTCCTTTAAGCCCGGAGGTTGTAGGTCGGCAAATATATAAGCCTCTTTTTGGGATAGAGCGACGTAGGGAATATTCTGGTTATTGTTTTGTTGTGGAAAAGGAATTAAATAGCTGTCCGGATAATGTCTGAAAAACATAA
This sequence comes from Candidatus Roizmanbacteria bacterium, assembly GCA_012798265.1. GTDB lineage: Bacteria > Patescibacteriota > Microgenomatia > UBA1406 > GWC2-37-13 > JAAZNM01. Next base: position 1,264 of record JAAZNM010000001.1, read on the forward strand.
ATTCGTCCGGTTGAAGGTCTGTCAATACAAGCAGAGAACCTCCCTTGTCGATAATTCTTGACAGTTCGGAACAGGGTTTTGACAGGTCGACAAATTGATCCAACAAGTTATAAACGACAACAGCTTTCTGGGAGGAATCGGGTAATCCTGTTTTTTCAATATCTAATTCAAGCACTTGGGTGTCATCTCCGAGATGTTTTTTGACTCTTTCCGTATCTATATCCGAATAGACCATATTAGGTATAGGACCGGTCATCGTCAACAACTTGGTCAATTCTCCGGTGCCGGTGCCTATCTCCAATATTGGCTGACCATCACTCCATCCGTTGGATGTAAACAAAGAACGAAGTATGTTCGCCCGGGCTCTTGATACGAAAGATCTGGATTGGCTAGGATCTTCCAGCACTTCACATGGGGTTATCCGACCGATATCCTCAGGTTTTCCGAATTTACTCAAAGAGTCGGTAATGACCCTTTGAAACTGTTCCCTAAAACCAATCATATCCTATAATTATATCATTGTTTACTGGTTATTGCGTCATTCTTTTCAGCAAAAATATTAGATATATAAAATCTACGTAAGTTTGAATATAGACCTATAGTATGATATAATTAAGCCATGTTAAACTCGATTTCAGCAATAATCGCCTCAGCAGTAATCCTGTTTTCCGGTCAGCCTGCCGAACGCAGCCAGGTTTTGGCCAGGGCAAGCTATTCTTTATCAAACAGATACGGCAATTCTTATGTAAACGAAGTTTTTGCCGACAATATTTTGTTGACTTTGGCATATATGGACGGTAAGGTTAAATCGGGACAAAACTTCTCTTGGAGTGAAATAAAAGCTTCCGGTTCAAGTATGATTCTCCTGAAGCCGGGTCAGACTTTTGCTTTTCACGACAGTGTTTTATCTAGATACAAAAACTCGGTAGTCGCTACAACCAACGCTCATTTTACCTCAAATGAGGGGTTTAGGTCGGATGGTTGGTTGGTCGGTGACGGTGTCTGTCACCTTGCCTCTTTTATGTACGCTTTGACCAAGGAAGCCGGCTTGAAAGCCGAAGCGCCGACAAATCACGATTTTGCCAATATTCCCGACGTTCCGAAAGAACTGGGGGTATCCATATACTATACGCCTGAGAACTCAACCTCAAGTACTCTGCAAAACCTCTATATAACCAATAGTTTCAATAAAACTATCGCGTTTGTTTTTGAACACAATAACAACAACCTTGATATAAGAGTCGAACAACTAAATTGATCGCTTCTTTAAAAAAGCCGTCTTTTATATTATTATGATAAAGTGGGTAGAAAAAAACTCAAAAAAAAGAAAAAAGCCACTGGTCTGACTATATATCATTATGTCGCCTGTTTGGTTATGGCGGCAGTTTTGGCGATATTTATCCACTCTTTTTTTCCAAAGTATACCGCTACATGCGCAAATACACTAAGCTGCAATGAAGGGCCGAAACTGTTGGTGGAAAACGACGGATATGGGATTTTTAATAACAAAAAAGTTTCGGCGCCGAAGATCGATCTTACTCTCGAAAAATACAAATCAAAGGTACTTGGCGTCAATTCTAAGCCGAACGAAAAGCATATCTATGTTAATTTGAAAACCCAAACCTTATACGCCTACGAAGGCAAAAATTTGTTCATGAAGACTTTTATCTCTTCCGGAAAATGGTTTCCGACGCCGACCGGCGAGTTTACGATTTGGGTCAAGATCCGTTCCACCCGGATGAGTGGTGGTTCAGGAGACGACTATTATGATCTGCCCAATGTTCCGTATGTCATGTTTTTTTCCAACGACAAAGTTCCGGCCAGTGCCGGTTTCAGCTTGCACGGAGCATACTGGCATAATAACTTTGGCCATCCGATGAGCCATGGCTGTGTTAATATGAGGACGACCGATGTTGCAAAGTTATATGAATGGGCGACCCCGATTAGCGATGGATTAACTACCCACGCGAGTGGCGACAATCCGGGGACTAAAGTTACTATCTATGATGGAGACTCGATATAATATTGCTCTTACAAAAAGACACAAGTTTGAGATGGTAGTTATTATAATATTGGCAACGACTTTGGGTCTTTTTGGATTGATTCAGAAGGATAAAAAGGTTAACGAAAGAGTCTCGGCAGTTGTTCCGACCGTTATGCCGACGGATACGGTTGAGAGTTCGGCTATGGAATCGCCTGACGGTTCAAAAATATTGACTTTGAAAAAACAACTGACGACCAAAAACAGGCAAAAATACTCTTTTTATACGTCTTCAACCGGCGATGGCGAGCGACTCATATTTTACAAAGAACTGGAAAAAGGCGGGTATATTTCAATCCCTTACAATGCCTGGTCGCCAGACAACAAATACGTCTTTTTAAAAGAAACAACTTCGACTTTTAATAATTACTATGTTTTTTTATCATCAGGTAACCCAATCTCCGATAACGCCCAATATGTAAATATTCAAGAATTATTTTCTCAAAAACTGCCTGATTATAAGATCGTTGATGTTACCGGATGGGCAGATCCTGCTTTAATTATTGTCAATACTCAGCCAAACGAAGGGGGGCAGAACATCTCTTACTGGTATGACGTTACCGGCCAATCATTTATCAGACTGGGTACTTATTTTGACTGATTATTTAATAAATCAACTTCTTGGCAAAAAGGATCCCGAAAGAAAAAAGTCCTAACGCAAAAACGTAGATAAGGTATTTTTTTATAGATGTCTGAGTTGTTGTGCCGAGAACTTCAGCGTTTTGTTTTTTATAAACAAAGCCGATCTCAATATCAAACGAAACAATATTTCCCTGCGCCACATTTCCGATCTCTTTCGGGATAAAGATATTTATTCGGTAAAGCTCGGTTTTATGAACTGCAATCTGTCCCAAGCTTATAGGTTTTTTTTTATTAGCGTAAAATATGTCACCGATAGATCCTTTATATACAATTTTATTGTTACTTAGATTTACTATTTCCCCAAAAATGATACGATCGTCGTTGTTTTGGGGAACGTAATTCTTAATTATAATGTTCGTATCCAAAATGAAATCCGTATTATTGGTTATGCTTATAGTTTCAGATTCGCTTTTTCCCGGATACCAGGTTTCTATATGGGAAAATAAGGGTTTTATCTCAGTTGGTTTACAACCATTTTTTTCACATACGATTGATCTATCACTGGCAAGGACATAGCCGGGGAAAATAAAATAAAACAAAAATAAATATATTAAGTTTTTCACTGTTTTGACTCAATGGTTATGGTTTGATTGTTATTGTCGGTAAGTTTTATTTTTAATCTAAAGTCATGGGGATTACTGTGGATAATACAACTACCACCTGTAGAACAGGTTCCTAAAATCAAATCATTTTTCTTGTATTCATCCAAATTACTAATTTTTTGTTCTCCCAGCAAACCTTGAGTTCCTGAATCCGATTCGTACGTTAATTCGTAAGTCAAGAAAACATACTTGGCGATATCATCGATAATGAAAGAGACTGTTTTCATATCAGTACCTTCTTTAAAAATTAATTTAACCTCAGGTATAAAGCTTGACCTGTCCTTATAATTTTTTGATAATTTAAAAGGCTCATTATCGGATCGATTATCGGCTCCTGGAGTTCCTCGTTCATCGGCACCGCCATCAAAAAAATCTCCGGTTGACTTCGGATCGATACATGTATACCAACTTAAAGGATTAGAACCGTCGCCATGCTCAGAAACCCTTTCCATCGAAAAAAATTTATTTTCGCTTTCCAACAGTAAACCTTCAGAAGCCGCTCCGCCATTCCAGGCTTGATCAATAAGGTGATCATTATTATTTTTAGAGTAATAAATTTTTATCACAAAATTATTTTTATCGAAGTTTAGGGATTCAGACCAAATATCAGTAGGAACGTTAAGTTGGGAATCTTTATTTTTTCCATAATCATTTTTTTTGGCGATTAAATAGTAACCGTGAGGTTTAATGGTTTTTCCCGATAAACTCAAGTCGATAGTTTCTTCAATATTATTTATTAGACTTGTAATTGATATATCGTCTAATCTTATAGTACGATCGGTAGTATTAGCTAATTCCAGCCATATGTCTTCAGGAGAGATGGAGGATCCGGCCCACATAATTTCGTTAATAACGATATCTCCATAGTTTATCTCTTGTCCTGAGGATGTTTGGACTAGTACAGGATTTGATGTCTCCGACCAATTAGGCGCTTCATCGGCCGACCTGATTGAAAAACAGTATTTTGTATCTGGGCTTAATCCTGTAGTTTCTAAAAATTCGTCTTGATTATAAGGTTTAGGCGAATGTATTTTTGTCAGTTTAGTTGATTCGTTAAAATTGAACATAGAGCAATCTGTTTGAGTATTATCGACTTTGGTATAACCAACTTCGTAGGTTGAACTACGGCCAAAATCCTGATCAAAGTTGTTGGCCGGTGATTTCCAGGTCAAAATGACGGAGTTCTCAGTAACTGAATCAACTGTCAAATTGATTTTCCCTGGTGGTTTATCATCGACGATTATTTTAACTGTTTGGATAAGGCTTGTGTTACCGGCTTTATCAACCCCCATATAAGATACATAGTGTGTCCCTGGTATGTTGATGGTGAATTTTGAACCTGAAAGCCAAGAAGCCTCATCTATCCGATAAAAATAATCTATATCTTCTTGGTTGATGCTGTTTATATTATAAGTCGCGTTAATTGGGGCGGTTGCTAAAGAAGTGCTGATATTTTTAATGTTCACCCATGAATTTAACTGAGATAGAATATCATAAGTATTTCCGGAATAAAAAATCAAATCTATAGGTTCATTAAAGCGACTAAGGTCGAAATAAAAATCTTTCCAGCCGGTGTTTTTTATTGATCCATCTGTATTGTCTTCAGGGTTGGCGGCAAGGGTGTTTAAACTAAATATTTCGTCTCCATTTATTCTTACAAAAAATCCCGGATCATCAAAAGGCGAATAATCTTGGGTAAAAAAATCATATTGGAAATACAGGCTTTTTGCTCCAGGATTAATAGGCTGCATCACTCTGTTTTCCCAGACGTAGTTGCCAACAGAATCTTCTTCATAACCGATCTTTATAATATTGTCAGAAATTGAAGTGTATCCTGATGTTATCCAACTGTCAGAGACGTTTTCCGTTATTAACAAGTCCTTTGACCATGGACCATTAATTTTTAAGTAAACATTTGGGGCTGTTTTATCAACAAAAACAAATCTGTTGTTACTTACCGTTATGTTGTCGTGCTTGTCCTTTATTTTTAAATGCCACCAGTATTTCCCCTCATAGAGTCCGTTAACATGATAAAAATTTCTATTTATCCAGCCGGAGCTGTTTACGATTCTTTCACGGTCATCTTTATTTCCTATTTCCAAGTTATACAAAATATCAGATGAAGAGCAAATATTGGTTGAGTTATTCCATTGAAAAACAACCTCATCTTTATTTGTATATATATTGTCAGAAGGATAATAAAAAGTTGGTTCAATCGGTTTTGTCCAACACCCGGTACCAAAAAAATTATTGTCCATACCGATTTTTTTGGTAAAAAAAGCCCGACAACCTTTAATCAAATATATATTTGATAAATAGACCGCAAACAAAAAGATAATAGCTTTTTTAAGCATCGATTAACAAGGAACTAAAAACTCGGCCAAACGGCATTGGAATCGGTTTGTTTGGCAACTACAGTCAAACCGGCATCAAAGTATTTTTCCTGATATCGGTTATCGATATCTTCAGCAAGTTGAATACTGACACGAAATTGTTTAGATTCGTCTGGCTCAATAATATTGAGCTTGTTTGTATTGTTACTAACACTATCGTAAACGATCTCACCAAAACTAATATTTGACTTGATACTAACCCACTGCACGTCGTTTTTGTTTAAATATTCAACATTGGTAATGTTAAAAACATTTTCACTTAAACTATTATCGTCCCATTTTCCGGTCAGTTTGAAAGCAATATTTACTGGTAGATTGCCCGTATTTTTTATTGTGAATAGAATCTGTTTTTTTGAACCTGGTTGTAAGTTATCAAAATTAATAGGTGTTTTATCTGTGTTTTCAAAATCAATCGATAAAGTTCCCATTTTAAAGATATTGTGATTAATACTGGCGTTGAAACCGAAATACGCCCAAACAGAAGAGCTTAAAAATACAATGGCTATAAGAATAAGGATAAAGCCAACAGCAAATCGTTTTTTCATTATTTTCTCACCTCCTTGACCAGTCCCAAAATAGTCCTTATCAAAATGTCGGATAAGATAAATTTTTTGTTTGTTAAACTCTCTTCTGCGACGTTCAGTCTGTTTTCAATTTCTTTCAATAGAATAACATTATCTGAGATGTTTCCTCCTTTCTGTTTTTTCCCTAGAAAATAGCTAGGTAAGGAGGCTACGACTTTTTTGTAAATCTGTAAATCGTTTGTCAGTTTAGTTTTAGTTGAGTTTGTGGAGTATCCGTAAAGTGATTTCTCATAAAGATACTCGAGTTTTTCAACTGAAAGTAATAGTTTGTTCCGTAATTTTGGATCGGTAAGTTTATTTCTGGTTGTTAATATTCTATTGAGAACATTTATTAAACTTGACTGGACTTTTCCTTTATTGCCGCTTGAATAGTGATTTTTGGACTGTCTTATGTTATCGATAACAGAGTTGATGTCGTTTGACTTTACGTCCTCGTTCGTTTCCTGTAAAAAAATGATTAGTTGATCAAATAAATTAGCAATGGAAGCTTTATCTATCTTTATCGGATAAGGATTTGGGTTCTGGGAGTCAAAGTTTATGTAATATCTGTCAATCTGTGAAGACGGATTATCATTTTTTATTTCGCCTTCTATTCTTGACCAGACATCCTTATTATCGGTTATTTGGCCGATTAAGATACTATATCTTCCTTTTGCAGTTCCTTTAGCCGTAAGCAGATATTCGCCTGATTCGGCATTTTCGATAAACGCGATTCCTTCTTTTTCAAGATAGGTTTTACCGTTATGCATGACCTCTAAATTAACTGGAGACATTATTAAAAACAATAAAGAAGGAAATAGATTAGTGGTTGTTCCCTCAGATATTTGATTGTCAGAGTAGGAAATATTTGTTAAATGGAGGATTTCCTTAATTGCTTCTTTTTTTGCGACTATTCCGCCATGATCAAGATTGATGGTTTTTTGATTGTCACCTATCAAACTGCTTCGATGATTAATAAGGTAATCGCCATTTTCAACGGTATTCTCAGTAGGGTGTCCGTCAGGATAATAATCCATAAGTTGATCCATGAGGTTTCTTGTTTTGATTTTGTATCCGGAAAGAGTATTCCCTTTTTTACTGCCGATCGTATATAAAATAGGGAACACTTCAGATAGGTTTGGATTATAAGTAAGTAAAAAATCATTTTTAATCTTCATGTTTTCTATGTGGACGGAGTTATTGTCAGTCGTTTTTAAAAAATCATATGTCGGCAAAAGATCTTTGAGTATAGGAATCTTTTCTTGTACGATTTGCCTATCGTTTTTGACTCCATCTCGGTATATCTGAAGAATTAACTTCTGAGTAAGCCACATCAGGTTGTTTCCGTTTTCAAAATCACCAGCTTCAACCGCTTTATAAACTTGGGCTGTTCCCAAATGAGGAGACCCGGAGGTTATGATTTTAGATATGCGGTCGTCGTGGTATTTTTGGATATATACTCTAGAAACCAGACCTCCTAAAGAATGTCCAATAAGAACAATGTTTTTACCCGGATGTTTTGAGTAGACTTTTTCTTTCAGATAATAATTCAGATCTTCAGTTATGCTGTCTATATTTTTTCTCCAGTCGTAGTTAAAAATATAAAAGTCTTTATCAAATTCAAATCCCAAATTAAAAAAAGTGTTTTTAATACCATCGTATTCCTTAACGACAGGATTCATCTGCCAATCGTTTCGGCTGACGGATTGACCATAGACTATAGCTTGTTTATTCCATGAGGCAAATAATCCGGGGATTAATACGACGGGATTTTTGTCTATAAATTCAAGACCGGAAGTCGCCAAATTAATTGTCCAAACATTGTTTATAGACAATCCTCCGTAAAACAGCTTAATTTGGTTATTGGCCTCTATTACCGAGGGGCTAGTCAGATAATTTTGATCATAGTTCTTGTCGTTACGAAGTAATATTTGAGGTTGGGTCCAGACAGAGTTACAGCTTAACGAACTTGATGTAGAAGTAACTTTTATACCGCTTCTATTAGGTAGATGATAAAACAAAAACAGCTGATTATCTTTTTCAAACAGAGTAGGCCCATCGGCTTCTTCATAGACATTGTTGAACTTGAGAATCGGATTCGGGCATTTATTCCAGTTGACTCCGTCATGCGAAATGGCTAAACCTATTTTCCATGCTCCGCTTGAGGCAGAATAAAATAAATAATAGACTCCGTTTTTAAAAATAACAGCCGGTGAAGAAACATCATTGCCTTCCCAAGGCAAGGTTGGCCTAATTATTTCCCTTATGGAGTCGGCAACGATTTGATTTCCGTTGGATAAGGTGGCTTTATATACTTTTATACCAGCGCCTGATAGAGGAGAAGCGGCAAAAAAAAGCGTAAAATTGTTGTCTTCCTTAAGGGCAAACGGATCATGATTATGAATCTGCGGATAAGGGTCTATCAAGGTTGTCCCTTGCCAGTTTATTCCGTCAACAGAAATGGCATAAGCTATCCGAAATCGGTTACCGCTATAGCTGGCGTACCACATTTTATATAAGCCGTTGTCATAAATTACGTGAGGTTGAAAACGACCGGTCTCCGGATAGTAATTTGAAAATTGTAAAGGATTGCTTCCCGACTTAGAAAAAGATTCGAAAGCGTAAATATTTCGTACAAAGAACATGCTGAAAAGGAAAAACACCAACAGAGATATTTTTTTCATAATTACCTTTTATAAATTATCAAGAATACTGACAATGGACTATAAACAACAAAATTAACGTTTTTTCCTAATATAAAGGCCTAAGAATGTACCTTTATGCCCAATATCAATTAGCCTAAAAAATAACGTCGCCAAGAAGCGATCAAAAATAATTAATTTAATTTGTTTTTGAAGAGGATTTCTCTGTTCGATTTTATTATTTCTAGGATTTATTTTTAGTGAGTTTACCTTTTTTCTGTTTATAAACCTTCTGATAATTCCTATAAAATGTTCGGGATAACTATATGTGTTGATTAAAATATCTTTTATCCCGTTTAACCTTGATGTCAATAACATTAAACTCTTTAAGGAAAAAATCCAAATATGATCGGGGGGCGTCAGAAAGGTATAGTCTTTGCCTTCGGCCTTAAAAAGCCAGCCGGACAAATTTGGCGTTTCCAGATATAAGACGCCGCCGTCATTTAACAGGGAATATGCTTTTTTTAAATCCGATTCGGGATTAAACAGATGCTCTATCACGTGAATCAATACGATAAAATCATATTTTTTTGAAGGATATTTCAAATAATAATTTTGAAAATTGTTACGAACGACTGTATTTTTTTTAAAACGATTTATTGATGAAGGTTCGACTCCTGTCACTTTTAATCCAGTCCTATAAGCCTCATCAAGAAAAAAACCATACCCTGATCCGATATCTAACAGAGTTTGGCCTTCGGGATTGAGTCTTTTGAGTTTTTTTAAAATAGATCTCGCCCTGTTTCTGATTCTTTTTTCTTCGGTTTTTCCGGAGGAATAATCAAAATTATTTTTATAAAGCGAATTTATTTTGTTTAAAGAAGGTGACGGATATAAAAAAACAGTGTAACAATCGTAACATAGATAATAGGAATATATTATTTTTTTAATAGTATATAAATGAACTCTATTCGATTTACACAGTAAGCAATTTGGCATAAAACGAAGTTTATTTGTCTTTGCCAGGACTATCTATGGATTATAAGCTACAAAAATGAGAAAATGGGGGAGTAGGGGGCGATAAATATGACTAAATGCCATCTTTGCGGAAGACGAATGACAGCAGTTAGAAGGATAGGGACAGCTGATCTTTTTGAATGCCAAAGGTGCCGCATTGTCAAAATAAAAAACGGGAAGGTCGACAAAAAAAAACTAGAAGAACTTTATTGTTTAAAAGATTATCTCACTAATGAAAAAAGACAAAGAAAAAAATTCTCCAAATTGGCGACGATCGTCGTTAAAAAAGGGAATTATTCGAAAGTGCTTGACGTCGGCAGCGGCTATGGTCTTTTTGTTCAAATTTTGGCAAATCGCATATCAAAAAATATAAAATCCTCAAAAAATTTAGGAGGCAGTTTTTCCGGGAATAACAATAATCGATTGTCTATTGATGCGGTAGAACCGAGTCAAAGACCGTATTTTTTACCTAAAGATGCCTGTGTTTACAAACAAACCTATGAAAGATTTCTTCAATCAGCCAATAAAAAATACGATCTCGTTTTGATGATGGATGTTCTTGAACACTTCGATGAACCCCTGAAAAACCTTGTGAGAACAAAGAAAATTCTAGATGAAAAAGGCATCTTGGTTATCCAGACGCCCAACTATCAAAGTCTGATCCAGCGGTTGTGTCCCGGGTGGTCGTGGTGGATGGTCGAAGATCATCGTTACTTATTTTCAGTCAAGTCAATCAAAGATATTTTAAAACGGGCCGGGTATGAGATAGAGTTTTTCAGAACTTACGAAGACTATTATTCATTCAAGAAAAATCTCGACGGTAACTTTACTTCAATTGAAAATATTTTTCTAAGACGGACAATCAAGTTAATTTTTTTCAGCTGCTTTATTCCTCTTTATTTTATCTTTCGGCCCATCTTATGGTTCTTCGGATATGGAGGACTTATATTTTTAGTTGTCCGACCGCTGTATAATAATACGTAATGAAAATAAAGCTAACCGGCCTGATGATTACCAAAAACTCGGACGCGATTCTTGATGAAAGTCTTGCCTCCTTAAAAAAACTTACCGACGAGATTATTATCGTAGATAGCCGATCAACGGATAATACACTTAGGATTGCCCGCAAATATCGGGCAAGGATATATGTATCCGACGAAGAAGACCTGGGGAAAAAAAGAGCCCTTGGTTTTAAAAAGGCAAAAAACAACTGGATCCTGACGATCGATGCCGACGAAGTTATCCCGCCGTCACTTGCTTCGGAAATAAAACAGGTGGTCGAGTCGGGTAAGTACGATGGTTATTACCTTCCTTTTCAGTGTCACTATCTTGGTCGGCCGGTCTGTTACGGCGGCGAAAGTCATCGCAAACTCCGTCTTTTCAAAAAAGACTGCGTCGTGATCAAGCCGGCCCTGGTTCACGAAGGCTATGAGATGACAAAAGGAAGGACAACGACATTGGAAAACAAGATATGCCACTATTCTTACCGTTCTTTACCCCAGATGTACGGTAAGTTTACCGACTATGCCTTGCGGGAAGCCAGGCAAAAAAAGGTTAAGGGAGAAAAAACCTCTTTCAAAAAAATATTTATGTATCCGGTTCACATGTTTTACGCAAGATTCGTCAAAGACAAGGGTTATAAAGACGGACTGTGGCGTCTGCCTCTTGATCTGGGATTCGCCTACATGGAATGGGCCACATATTTTTTTATGATCTTTTTAAGATAAAATATCTTTATGGGTAAAGTCGCCTTTGTCACCAATTATTATAAGGAAAGCGAAAAAAAAGAGCTCGAACGGGTGGAAAAAGAGATAAGAAAGATGGGTTTTGCAAAAGAAAAAATATACGCAACCGACAGTACTAAAGATAATCGAGGTTATGTCTACGGCTTGAATAAGGGTATAAAAAAAGCTGTTGCCGACGGAGCCGAAATTTTTATTACCTTCAATCCCGATATTTCGCTTGAGGGAGTCAAAAAAGAAAATCTGTTGCACGGTTTGGAAAAATTCGACGTTTTGGGTTTTTGCCAAAGACAGAACGGTAAGATATACTACGGCGGAAGTTTGGACAGATGGCGCCTTAGCGGTAGCTTGAACGAAAAAAAACCTAAGTCGCGTTTTTCAGGGGTCGATTTTGTCTCGGGATCATTTCTCGTCTTCAAAAAAAAAGTACTTGATGCCGTCGGATACTTTGACGAAAGCTACTTCCTTTTTTATGATGAGGTCGATTTTTGCCATAGGGCCAAAAAAAAAGGTTTTAATATCGGGGTTGACAGCGGCGTAACCTACGATCATTTTGAATTTTCACAGCGCAACCTCAGAAAAGAGTATTTTTTAGCCAAGAGCCGTTTTAAATTTTTTATAAAATACGCAAGTTTTGCCCAGAAGGCGCGTGAGTTGATCCGTTTGCCAAAGACCTTCTTTGAATACCTGCCGCTTATCAAAAATATTTTCTTAAATAGCCGCTTTCTGGTCAATTTTTTCAGCCTTAATTTGTCTTCCGTCCTCGTGAAGTTGCTTTATTTTTTGCTTTTCATATTACTTATCCGTTACCTGTCGCCCGAACAGTATGGTGTCTATAACGTCGTTTGGGCTCATGTCGCTTTGCTTTCGCCTCTTATGGACTTCGGGACGACATCCTACAGTATCGTATATCTGCCTCGCGAAGAAACAAAAAAATTCAACTCGCTTTTTTCTTTGCGCTTTTTTTTGTCCTTCATCGTTTTTATCGCCACTATGGTTTTAGCTTGGATCTGGTCATATGATTTGCCAACAAAAAAATACATCTATCTGACTTCGGTGGTAATTTTTTCAAACATGTTTTCCGGCAGTTTTCTTATCCTCAATTCTTTACGGGAAAAAGTATATCTGTCTTCAATAGTCTCATTTGTCTTTAATTTAATCCTGGTTTTTGCTTATATCATGGCTCTAACGCTCAATCAGGGATTAAACGGTGTTTTTGTCCTGGTTTTTATATTCTACGGACTTTATGCTCTTTCAAATCTTATGTTGATTAAAGGAACCTTAAAAACTGATTTCCAACTGGTTTTTTCGCCGTCGACATGGTTGCAAGTAATGAAAAAATCGTATGTTTTCGTCCTGATAAGCTTGTTTGCCGGACTTTATTTCAAGCTTGACGTCTTTTTGCTCAACTTCATTAAAGGGCCGAAAGCGGTCGGGATCTATTCGGCCGGATACAAGTTTCTCGACGCGTTGATGTTTATGGTCGGCAGCTACAACATTTCGGCGACGCCGATTCTGTCAAAACTGTCGGAGGGCAACCCTAGTCGGCTTGTCAGAAAAATCAAAAAAGATATAATACTGTTGATCGCCGTCAGTTTTCCTCTTGTTCTTGGAATGCAGCTGCTCGGGCCGTATCTACTACCCCGCCTCATCCGTAATTTTTATCCGCCGTCGGTCGGGGTCGCCAAAACAGTCATTTTTGCCTTGCCGCTTATCCTGATCAGCTCGGTTTTTATCAACACTCTTTATGTTTTGAACAAAACCAAGTGGGTGATATTCGTCTTCCTTTTCCAGGTGGTTTTTACTTTGGCGGCCAACCTTATTTTTATACCGAAATTTTCCTTTATGGCATCCGCTTATATTACCGTGGTTTCGGAGATAGTGAACGCAATTTCTTTTTACATATTGCTTAGACGTTCGATATGAAAATCAGCCTTGACGGGGGAGCTTTATGCGGATCGGGACGTTTCGGTAACTATTTTTTTTCGGAGAATCTGATCAAAGCCTTGTCGATCTACGACAAAAAAAATGACTATTGGATATATTCTTTTTGCCAAAGACCGCCTTGGCTTGACCGAAACTTGGTTTATCAGGATCTCCGTCCGAAAAAGCTTTGGATGAATTTTAGGGTGGCGCTTGAGGAGAACCTTTTTCCAAAAGATGTTTTTTTGGCCCTTAACCAGAGCTTACCGTTTTTCTTCCGTTCCAAGAAAATCATTAGCTTCTCCCACGGTTTGTCTTTTCATTTTTACCCCAAGTATTATCCTGACTCGGTCAACAAAATGGCCAAGCAGCTGGAAGATATTGTCGGAAGATCGGATAAAATCGTTGTTTCTTCTAAAAAAGTCGAAAAGGAAATCGCAAATATATTCCCAAAACTTAATAAGATTGAGGTCATTCCTTTTGGAGTTCCTTTTGACATGCTCGTAAATTCGTCCTGCCAAAAAAAAGACTATTTCCTTTTTGTCGGCATGAATCATCCAATCAAAAATATCGAATTTCTAGTAAAGGTTTTTAAGAAGTTTATCTCCGATAAAAAATATCGGCATTTTAAACTCAGACTGGTCGGCGATTATTCCGATTATGCCGACAATAAGAATGTTTTTTCTTTGGGTAATCTGGATAGAATCAATCTGAAAAGACAGTATAGTCAGGCGACCGCTTACCTGACCGCTTCATATTATGAAAGTTTTAATCTGCCGGTTTTGGAAGCTCTGTCTTGCGGAACTCAGGTGGTTGGAATGGCAAGCGCGATTATTCCCGAATTCGACCCTTATGTTTTGTCAGCTAAAGACGAGGAACAGTTTGTTAGCAATATGTCAAAGACCGTGGAGGAGAGGACTGTGTCGGAAGCAAAAAAGATCAAAGAAAAATTCTCCTGGAAAAAGTATGTCGAAAGTTTGCTTAAGCTCTATGATTAGAGTCGCCTGGGTCAGGGGCAAATATCTTAATCCTTTTGAAGGACAAAATTACGTGTTTACCGATCCGGATATACGCCTGACCGGCATATCATCGTTGCGCCCCATAGACGGAGGCCTGCCTTTTCCGGTGATCCGGTTTCCGAGTCTGCCGGATATCAATAGGCCGATATTCGCCGATCTGTTTATAAAATACCTAACCAATAGACTGATAGGTGATCGCCAGATACTTTTCGGATTGGAAAAAATCAGAAACGATTACGATATATTTCATACCGCCGATCCCCATTATTACTACAGTTATCAACTGGCGTTATTAAGGCAAAAAAAACTGATAAACAAACTGTTGGTTACCAGTTGGGAAACTATACCTTTTAACAACGAAGGAACCCTAAGAAAATCGTCTAACAAAAAATTTGTTTTGAAAAACAGCGACGCGTTTTTATGTTATAGCCTTAGAGCCAAAGAGAGCTTGATCCTTGAGGGAGTCGGTCAGGATAAGATAAGTTTAATAAGGGCGGGCGTCGATCTGAAGAATTTTTTTCCGAAGTTTCATAAAAAGCCGTTTAAAACGCTTCTTTTTGTCGGACGTCTGGTTGAGGAAAAAGGAGTAATCGATCTTTATCAGGCTTATAGGGGTGCCGGACTTAAGGACTGGTGTTTGAAGATAATCGGTAACGGTGGTTTGAAAAAAGATCTTCTTACCCGGATAAAAAAAGATGGTTTGAAAAATAAAGTGTCCATAGCCGATGTCGGCTACAGAAATATCCCGGATATTTACCGACATGCCGATATCCTAATCATTCCTTCGAAAACAACCAGAACCTGGGAGGAGCAGTACGGGATGGTTATGGTTGAAGGGTTGGCAAGCGGTTTGCCGCTGATCGCCTACGACAGCGGCAGTCTGCCCGAACTTATGGACGGAAAAGGATTATTGGTCAAGGAAGGCGACACAGATTCTTTAGCAAGGGCGATTTTACGATTGGCTAAGGACGATCATTTGCGCGCCAAACTTGGTAAAATGGGAAGAGAGAGGGCGGAGGCGGAGTTTGATTGTCGTCAGCAAGCCCGCAAGCTGGCAGACCTTTATCGGCAACTTATATGAAAAAAAATAAACTTTCGGCCGTTTTGATTACCAAAAACGAAGAAAAAAATATAGAGTCATGTCTTGCATCGCTTTCCTTTTGCGACGAAGTGGTCGTCGTTGACGATGCTTCATCAGACAGAACGGCGCTTTTGGCCGAAAAATATGGTGCCAGGGTTTATAAAAGGGAGTTGAAGGGTGATTTTGCCGCTCAAAAAAACTTCGGGATGGAAAAGACCGTTGGAGATTGGATTCTTTTTGTCGACGGCGACGAAAGAGTGTCGGTCGATCTGAAGAATAATATAATCAGGGCGGTGGAAACAGATGGGGATATTTTTGCCTATTACATTAAACGACGTGATTTTTGGTGGGAAAGAGAATTGAGATTCGGAGAGACAAAAAAAGTCCGCAACCGTGGCTTGGTTCGTCTTGTTAAAAAAAAGGCCGGGGTATGGCACGGTAAAGTTCATGAGGAACTGGCCTGCCGAAACAAGGTCGGTTTTTTGGACGGATTCCTTGATCACTATCCCCATCCCACCTTGTCCGAGTTTATAAGGGAGATTAATAATTATAGTTCCATAAGGGCAAATGAGTTGAAAAAAGAAGGGGTCGGAACCAACATAGTTCAGATTGTTCTGTGGCCGGCCGCCAAGTTTATCCTGAACTATTTTGTCTATCTCGGTTTTTTGGACGGACCGGCGGGTTTTGCCTACGCGTTTTTAATGAGTTTCCATTCGTTTTTAGTGCGCGCCAAACTCTACCAGTTGTCTTTTGAAAATGCCGGCTAGATTGCTTATTTACCTGACTTTTCTCTTTTTTTCATTTGGACAGTTGGCGAGGGTATCTTTTTTTGGCCAGCAGGTAAATCTTTATCTTTACGAAATAACTCTTTTCCTCACGTTGATCTATTTTTTATTCAAATACGGACCGTCTCCCTTAAAGATCTTTCTGAATGACTTGAGATCTGTTTTTGCCTTTTTATTTTTCTTGTTTCTGTCATTTTTGATTGGGGCAGGTGGTTTTAGCGTTAGGGAGAATTGGATCGCATTTCTTTACTTGGGACGGCTTTGTCTGTACTTCACTTATCTGGCCTATCTCATGTTTTATTTGAAGAAAGAAAAGTCGGCCGGAAAGACCATTAGCAGATCAATACTAATCTTTATAGTCGTAACCGTAGTTTTTACGGCTATCCAGTACCTGTTTTATCCGGACCTGATCAATCTTTTTTATCTTGGTTGGGATCCTCATTATTACCGGACCTTCGGCGTCTATTTTGATACCGGCGTTAGCGGCGCGGTTTTCGGCCTTTCTTGGTTTTACGTATACAAGCGCTGTCGAAGGCCGTGGTTTTTGCTCGTTGTCCTGCTTGCGGCTATCTATCTTACTTACTCGCGCAGTCTTTATTTGGCGTTTATCCTTACTCTCGGTATCGTTACGGTAAGCCAAAAACGGTATTGGGCAATTTTTTTGCTGATAGGGTTTTTTCTGGTTCTTTATTTTTTTGTCCCGAAACGGACAGGCGAAGGGGTAAATCTATTGCGGACTTTTTCCATCGAATCGCGAATCGCCGACAACAAAACCGCCCTGAGTCTGTGGGGTAAGAAACCGATATTCGGTTGGGGGTATAACAGAATCCGCTATGTCAAAAAAAAATTTAACCTGATAAACCCCCAAGATTATGAGATGACTCATGCCGGCGCTTCTTTTCATTCGAGTTACGGTATTATCCTTGTCTCAAGCGGTCTAGTTGGTTTGTTGCTTTTTTTGGCGGCTATGTTTGCAGTCGGCAGGATAAGCAGTCTGGCGAGCAGTCTGGTTTTTTTTGCCGGAGTTATGTCTTTGACCGACAATATAATTCTTCATCCCTTCATTCTTTTTTTGATGTTTACCTTTTCCGTCAGTCCT
The DNA here is from genome assembly GCA_012798265.1 of Candidatus Roizmanbacteria bacterium. Taxonomy (GTDB): domain Bacteria; phylum Patescibacteriota; class Microgenomatia; order UBA1406; family GWC2-37-13; genus JAAZNM01. The sequence continues at coordinate 18,813 of JAAZNM010000001.1, forward strand.
CTTTCTGATAGGTGACGGTCAGGATTTTGTTGTCTGTATTGCCGGCCAGGTCTTCGGCGGTGATTTCAATTTTATTTTCGCCCTCTTTGAGTGAAACGGCGGATTGGAAGACGCCCAAAGCATCGACAACTACCGGTAGGTTATTGATCTTGATCATCACTTCCTTGTCGGTTTTGCCGCTTACCTTGATTTCGTTTTTGGAGGTTTTGCTGTTGTCCGACGGCTCGGTTATCTCAAGCTTCGGTTTTTCATTCATATATAAAATCGAATACTTGTTCGTTTCTTTTTTTTGAGATGACTTTGACGATTTGGCGACAAGGTAGACTTCGTTGTTGCCCGGTTTAAGATCGCCTATCTGTTCATCAAACCGGTCGGTCGGCTTTAACTCCTGGACTTTTTTTCCGTTGACGTAAACCTCAATCCTATCGAAGTTGGCGACCGATCCGGAGATATAAATCTTGGCCGAGTTAGTGGCTGAGGGGATCGAGGCAACATCGATAAGGCCATAGAAATCAGCATCCTTGTTTACCGTGGTTTCCTTCTGGTTTTTATTGGTTATCTGGGCGACGAAGACAGCCGAGTTAAGAACAATCTTAAGGCCGATCGTAGAAATAAAAAAAACAAGAGCGATAAGGACAAGAATCGCGGTAAAAAGAGTCAGTGACAGCTGTTTTTTGCGATGGTGTTCCAGTCTTCTCATATAAGGGAGCCGACTGTCGGACTTGAACCGACAACCTACTGTTTACGATACAGTTGCTCTGCCGTTGAGCTAAGTCGGCAATCGACTTCTTTATTTTATTGCTATAATATCATAGTTTCAACTGCTATTTAAATATGAAGACAAAAAAAACTCTCAGGCAAAAGACGGGCAGCCTTTTGTTCGTTTTATTGGTCACGGTTGCCGCCTATCTCTGTTTTTACAAGCTGGGAGTCGCCAGTCTTGAGAACTGGGACGAGTCATGGTATGCCGATATGGTCAAAAACATGCTTCGCACAGGAGACTATATTGCCACTGTGTTTAACCGTCACATTCTTCTGGATAAACCACCTATGTTCATTTGGTTCGGCGTTTTTTTTTCAAAACTATTCGGCTTGTCGGAGTTTTCCGTCAGATTCGTCTCCGGGTTGGCCGGGTTTTTAACGATCGTCATGGCCTGTCGTTATGCCTGGAAAAGATGGGGAACGGTGGCCATGTTTTTTTGTTTTGGTACTCTGGCTTTAAACAACGTTTTTATCTGGAGAACGCGGACGGCCAATATTGATGCCTTGGCAACCTTTTTCATATTTGCGTCTTTTATAGCCGTCATGCAAAAGAGCAACAAAAAATATATTTGGCTGGGAATAATATTTGCCTGTGCTTATCTTACCAAGGCTTCACTGGCTTATTTTCCGCTGGTTTTGATTGCAAGCGGCGAAATTCTCTATGAATTCAAACATCTTTTGCGTCGTTTCGGATGGTATTTGCTTATGATTGCCATCCCCGTCATCATCTGCGGATTTTGGCTTCATACCGGGGATATGCAGATCGGCGGCCGGTTCTCGGAATATTATCTGTATCACTCCGACCAAAACGTCGCCCATATCACAAAAGAAAATTTCAAGACAGATTACATAATGTTCACTTATTATTCGCTGCAGCGCCGTTTTACCTACCTTTTGGTTTTCGGACTGGTTTTTTTGTTATGGAAATGGAAAAAGAAAGAATCTTTTTTGCTTGTTGGTTTTTCCTTGGCTCTTTTGTTTATGCTCAGTTTTACCGAGCGGAAAAACAACTGGTATCTTATGCCGTCGATGCCTTTTTGGTCGTTGGTTATCGGCTACGCCGCCCAAAAGATCGCTGATTTTTTCAAAAAATACCCGTTGATAATAGCCGCTTTCGTACTGGTGAGTTTTTATCTTTTCATCAAGACGTTAAGAGTGAATATCATGCCGATTGTGAACACCAGCTCGACCAGATTCCAGGCGGAGAGCTCAAAATACGTCAAGGCCCATTCGGGTTATGACGAAATAGTCATAAGGATGGACGAGATGTACCCGACCAGTATTTATTATACTGACCGTAAAGTCTTAAGTTTTAGCGTCGACTCGGCCATCTCCGATTTTTTCATTGGTTGGAAAGACCTGTCGGAGATGCTCGGCAAAAAACAGATCCGTTGGTTTATCGGAAATAAGGATAAAGCCGTAACTTTTGCCAGGGAGTTCCTTAAAGATTATCCTTACACAACCGTTTTCAAAAACGACGAGGAAGTGGTTTTTTTACTAAGGTAAGTTAGATAGTCCAATTTATGAGAATATTCGTAGAAAGGATTCTCAGAGGGGCGGGAAAATTGATACTGAACTCTTCCAAAAATATCGTCTCCAAAAAAGATGGCGTCGGTAATTTTGTTCTTCAAGCCGATCTAATCAGCGAAAAATATATACTTGAGTCGATAAAAAAACGTTATCCTTCTCATAAGGTGTTTTCAGAAGAAAATACGGACAGGATCGACAATCCTGAAAACGAAAAGGGTCTTTGGATAGTTGATCCTTTGGACGGTACGACAAACGCAAAAAACAACATTCCTTTTTTTTCCGTTTCTATCGCTTACGTTGAAAACGGAATAGTGAGGGTGGGGGGAGTTTATGATCCGAATAGGGACGAATTGTTCCTGGCAAAAAAAGGGGAAGGCGCATATTGCAACGGAATAAAAATATCGGTCAAAAACGAAACGGAGTTAGAGGATTTAATTGTCAATATAGGTTCACCTTACAGTACAGAAAATTTCCGATTGACCTATCCTATGGAGAAAGTATTTTACGAAAAAGGAGCAAGAATGGTGAATTTTGGTTCTGCCGCATTGGAGGGCGTATGGGTAGCTTCCGGAAGACTCGGGGCTTACTTTGAAGCTGGTTTAAAACCTTGGGATATCGCGGCGGTTCAATTAATAGTCTCGGAAGCGGGAGGCAGAATGGTAGATCCATATAATGTAGGCAACTTTTCCGTATTCAATCAAAAAGCAGTCGTAATCGGAAACGAGAAAATAGTCAATAAAATACTTAAATTTTGGTGACTTAATACAATTTGGAGCGGTGGACGGGATTTGAACCCGTGACCTTCTCCTTGGGAAGGAGACATTCTACCGCTGAACTACCACCGCTTACTTGAAAATAATTTGAATAAAGTATAGCAAACAACCATACTCTCCTCAATAATTATTGCGTTCCCCTTTTATGCGACGATCGTCGCATAATTGGTGAACGGACTTCCTGTTCGCCGGTTTTATCACGATCTATGGCGGAGGCGCGAGTACAGGTATCAGGTTATCAGAACACCGCCGTCGACGACGATCTGGCTTCCGGTCATATATGAAGCCATGTCCGAAGCTAAAAACAAAGCCACTTTTCCGATATCGTCAGGGTCGCCCATCCTTTTCATGGGGATGTTGGCGGTGAAACTGGGATCGGCTTTGCCGCCTGTGCCCGGAGTATTGACGCCGCCAGGAGCAATGGCATTGATCCAAATCTTATGCTGAGCCAGCTCAAGGGCGGTGTTTTTCGTGAAACCCCAAGCGCCATGTTTTGAAGCGTCATAATGAGCCAGTCCTATCATGGATGGGTGGAGGGCATCGATCGAAGTTATATTGATGATACGGCCGCCTTTTCCTTGTTTTATCATCTGTCGGGAGACATATTTGGTGCAAAGGAACAATCCCTTAAGATTTATGGCAATTACTTTGTCAAAGACTTCGGCGGTAAGTTTTTCAAGAGTGACAAAAGGGTAGATACCGGCGTTGTTAACAAGAATATCAACCGACCCAAAAGCATTGACGGTTCCGGAAACCAAATTTTGGACTTGGGTTTCGTCGGCGACGTCGGTTTTGATAAACCTGGTTTTCCAGCCTTTCGAGTTCAACTCGCTGACGGTTTTGTCGGCTTCTTCCTGGTTACGGCTGGCAATGACGACATTGGCTCCGGCTTCGGCCAGGCGATAGGAAATGCCCCAGCCGATACCGATACTGCCGCCGGTAACGATGGCGGTTTTCCCGGAAAGGTTAAGCAGTTTATCATGGGGAATAATATCCATATTTTTAATTCGACTTTTAATATAGAAATTGTTCCAAAAAAACCAAACAAAGTCAAATACCAATTACCAGATCTGTTATAATTTTTTTTAAAAGAGATGAAAAACAACAAAGTTGTTTCGTTTTTTTTCTCCGTCGGCATCTGTTTTTTGGCTGGTATTGTCGGATCGATATTCACTTATCCGGCGATAAAAACCTGGTATGTTTTTTTGAACAAATCGAGCTTTAACCCTCCCAACTGGATATTTGGGCCTGTCTGGTCTCTTCTTTATCTTATGATGGCTGTGGCCCTATATTTGGCAATCAACTCCAAAACGAAGAAAATCGTCAAAAATCAAGGTCTTAAATATTTTTATATACAACTCGTTCTCAACCTCTTTTGGTCGGTGATTTTTTTCGGGGCGAAGCTACCCTTGGCCGCTTTTTTCGAGATAATTTTTCTTTGGGTTTTCATATTTATCACAATAATGAAGTTTATGAAGATAAATAAGGTCGCGGCCGCCCTTCTTATTCCTTATTTAATCTGGGTAAGTTTTGCTTCGGTCCTGAATCTTTTTATCGCGGTTTTAAACTGAAGGAATTTACTGGGGAATAACCAGTTTTTGGCCGGTTTCAATATTATAAGGATAGGGAATGTTATTGGCATCTATAATCCGGTTTTGGGCGTAACCGTCACCATAAAATTTTTGGGCAATCTGCCATAGATAATCTCCGGATTGGACGACATACGTCTTAACTGTGGCGGTTACCTGAGTAGTTGCTGCCGCCTGCGGTGTCACTTCGCCGCTTGAGGGATTTCTTTTCGGCACCTCGGGCAGAATCAGGGTGTTGCCGACGTGAATAAGATTAAAATCGGTTATTTGGTTGGCTATGGCAATGTCGTAGGCGTTGTATCCTGATCCGTAGTTGTCTTCGGCGATCTTCCAGAGGTCGTCTCCCTCTTTTACCGTGTATATTTTGTAGGTCGGTTTTTTCGGTTGGGCATTTTTATCGCTTTTTTTGACGATGCGAGCCTGAAAAAGTTTGGCTTTGGCCACCAGGCCGGATACAGCAAAATAAAACAGACCGGTGACAACAAGACCGACGATAAGCGCCCGATATTTTTTTCGGACGGATTCGATGGTCATTGTTTTATAATCAAGTTTTTCTTCAGGCTTTTCCGACGAAGGATCTTTTTTGCTCATATTTAAGTTTTGAGCATATATTAAACTAATAATTTCTGATTTGCAACAGTTATCTTTTTGCAATAAATGTTATAATGAAGCATTATCAGTTAATGTATTTATTTTTATAAATTGAGGAGGTGAAAACTTATGATTGCTATAGGAATATTGGTCGTGATCGGAGTTTTTTTAGTGGCCACTTACAATAGTTTGGTAGTTTTGAAAACCCGTATCCAGGAAGCTTTCTCAGGCATAGACGTTCAGCTTAAAAGGCGGGCGGATCTTATTCCCAACCTGGTTGAATCGGTTAAAGGATATGCCAAACATGAAAAAAGCGTTTTTGAAAACGTCACAAAGGCCAGATCGGCGTTAATGTCGGCCGAAGGCGCAAAAGAAAAAGCCGAAGCCAACAACAAGCTTTCCGGAGCGCTAAAAAACCTTTTTGCCGTAGCTGAAGCCTATCCCCAGTTGAGAGCCAGCGAAAACTTCAAGGACTTGCAGCAACAACTGGCCGATACCGAAGATAAGATCGCTTATTCAAGACAGTTCTATAACAGCAACGTTTTGGAATACAACACCAAAGTGAAAGTTTTTCCGTCCAATCTAATCGCCGGAGTGTTTGCTTTCAAGGAAGAGGAGTTTTTTGAAGCGGTGGAGGAGGAGAGGAAAAAGGTTGAGGTTAAATTTGAATAAAAATATCTATGACTATATATAGTCAGATATCCGCCAATAAAAGGCGGAGTTATCTTATTGTTGTTCTTTTTATCATTCTTGTCACCGGTTTTTTTTATTTGATCGGCAAGTTTTTCGATTCTCCCAACACTTATCTTTTTTTTGGGCTGGCTTTTTCGTTTGCTTCTTCTTTCGGCAGCTATTTTTATTCGGATAAAGTGGTACTTTGGACAACCGGGGCCGTTCCGGCGGATAAGGAAAAATACTTTGATTTTTATACCGTGGCCGACAATCTGGCGATAGGTTCAGGTTTACCGAAACCGGCATTGTACGTGATCGATGATCCGTCGCCTAACGCCTTTGCCACCGGACGCGATCCCAAACATGCGGTAGTTTGTGCGACAACCGGACTTTTGGAAAAACTGGGCCGGAGTGAACTCGAAGGTGTGGTTGCCCATGAACTTTCCCATATCAAAAACTACGACATTCTTTTGTCGTCTTTGGTTGCCGTTTTGGTTGGGACAGTATCTCTCGTGTCCGACTGGTTGATGAGAAATCTCTGGTGGGGGGGGTTGAAGGACGATGGTAATGACCGGGACAACCGTAATCCCCTTCTTTTTATTTTTTTCGTTTTGGTCCTTATCATTACTCCGCTCGTTTCTACTATAATTCAGCTGGCCATTTCCAGAAAAAGGGAGTTCTTGGCCGATGCCAGCGGCGCTTTGCTTACCCGGTATCCTGAAGGTTTGGCTCGGGCCCTTGAAAAAATCAATGCCGACCAAAATATTCTGCAGACGGCATCGACCTCAACCGCCCATCTTTTCATAAGCAATCCTTTTAAGAGAAACGAAAACAAGGGCGGTTGGCTTTTGTCCCTTTTCAGCACTCACCCGCCGGTTGAGGAAAGAATAAGGATGTTGAGAAATATGTAGAGATATATAAATTACAAATTACATAGCACAAAAAAGTCAAAATTTAAAAAATTATGTGCGGTATCGCCGGCTTTGCCACTGCGGACAATCTGGATAAAAGCGAGATTCTGCTTGACGAAATGTTGAACTCGATCAAACACCGGGGACCTGACGGCCAAGGTAAAGAAGTGAACGAGGACTTCTCAATCGGTATGAGGCGTCTGGCAATAATTGATGTTGCCTCCGGCTGGCAGCCCATTTATAGCCATGACAAAAGATTGGCGATCGTTTTGAACGGCGAGATTTACAACTATCAGGAACTTTGGCAAGAATTGAAGAAAAAACGCTATAGCTTTACTACCGATCACTCCGATACCGAGACGGTTCTGCACGGATACGAAGAGTGGGGAGAAAAAGTGGTCGATCATCTTGTCGGGATGTATGCTTTTGTTATTTACGACAAAAAGAGACGGGAACTTTTTATCGCCCGCGATCGACTTGGAATAAAACCCTTGTATTATTTCGAAAGGAACGGTCGGTTCTTTTTCGCATCGGAGATAAAAGCGCTGTTAAAATCCAAGTTGATAAAGCCAGAGGTTAATTTGCCCGTGCTTTACCGGTTCCTCATGTTCAGGGTCCATGATAACGGAGAAGAGACTTTTTTTAAGGGCATAAAAAGGCTTCTTCCCGGTCATTACATGACGGTGGGTAAAAGAGGTATAAAAAAAATAAAAAAATACTGGCAGCCTAGACACAACCCACAGTTTTCCTCGGAAAAGACGGATCGGGAATATGCCGATGAATTTCTACACCTGTTCAAAAAAGTCGTCAAAAGACATCTCATTGCCGATGTCCCCGTAGGGATTACTTTGTCGGGCGGACTTGATTCCAGCGGCGTTTCTTCTTTGACGGCCGAGTTGATGAGGGAAGGGGTCGATCTCCATCTGGGAGGCAAACTCCATACTTTCTCTTCTCTCTACCCGAACAAAACCATAGACGAGAGCGGCTATATCCATACGGTCGAAAGGTACATCGGCAGCGAACCGCATTATGTCTATCCGAAGGTCGAGGAATTTTGGCAGGATCTGTCACGTTGGATTTACCATCAAGAGGAGCCGACGATCTCATCGGCCCCTTATGCTTACTACCGAGTCTATCAACTGGCCCATCGATTCGTCAAGGTAACCCTATCCGGGAACGGCGGGGATGAACTTTTGGCAGGATATCTTCCCTATTTCCGGTCCTACCTGACTGCCGCTCTTGACCAAAAAAAATATTTCAACGCCGTCAAGGAAGTTGTTGCCGGATGGGATATATACAAGAGGTATTTTTGCGATTTGATAGAACAGAAAAACCCATTTAGCAAAAATCTGAAGATGAACGAGTTGCTTTCCCGGGCTTTTGTTGGCCAAGGAGGCGACTTCCAATATTTTATAAGCCGCAATCTTAACGAAAGATTGATGCAGGATGTTCTTTATTATTCGACGCCCAACCTGCTTCGATACGAAGATAAAAACTCAATGGCTTTTTCGATCGAAGCCAGAGTGCCTTTTTTGGACCACCAGTTGGTTGAGTATATATTCGGCTTGCCGATCGACCAAAAGATCAAAAACGGTTGGACCAGATATGTTTACCGGAATGCCATGAAAGGTCGGATCCCTGAAAAAAACCGCTTACGTAGAAGTAAGGTGGGTTTTACCAATCCCGAACTCGACTGGCTTAAGGCAAAAGCCGATGTTATAACCGATATTTTTTCGTCGAATACCTTCAAAAACAGGGCCTTGTATGATAACGACAAATTGCTGAACTCTTTTGAAAAGTGGCTCGATGGTTCTCCGGGCGACGGATTGATTTTTTGGAGGATAATGGTCAGCGAGTTGTGGATGAGGGAGTTTATAGATTAAAAATTAAAAACTTTATGAATATTTTGGATTTAAGGCCTAACCCGGAAAAAAAGCTCACCGTAGTCATCCAGGGAATTAGTTATAACCGTTATCCGATAAGGACGCATCTTGTTAAAATAAAAGAACCGCTCCTTCCCTTTATTGAGAATTATGTTAAACCTTATTTCAAAAAGGGAGACTGGGTAGCTTTATCGGAAAAGATGGTGACGATAACCCAAGGTCGGGTGATTCATGAGTCCCAGGTTAAGCCGGGATTGCTTGCCAGATTGATAGTTAAAGGCGTAAAAAAGTACGAAGACGATATCGGCTATTCGCATCCGAGAAAGATGCAGGTTGCCATCGATCAGGCCGGTTGGTTGAGGGTCTTTGCGGCTATGATAATCGGATCGGTCACCAGACTCTTTGGTCGCCACGGTGATTTTTACCGGATTGCCGGACACAGGATATCTGAGATAGACGGTTTTAATCCGGCTGCCATCCCTCCATTCAACCACTATGCGATGATCGGTCCGAAGGACCCGGATAAAACCTGTCAGACTATAGAAGATACTCTCGGTATTCCTTCGGTGATTATCGACGGCAACAACATAAACGTCGAAGTTTTGGGGAAAAGCGATGGTGTCGATCTTGACAAAAAAACGATCAGATTGATTTTGCTTGACAACCCCATGGGCCAGGGAGATGAAAAAACTCCGATAATACTGGTGAGAAAAATCGCCAAGTAGTGTAATATAATGAGCTATGGGAAAAAAAATCCTTTCCAGGGAAGAGATCCTTCATCTGGCCGGTTTGGCCAAACTCCATCTGTCTGATGAAGAAATAAACAAATACCAGGGACAGCTTGACGAGACGATAAATTATATTAAAAACCTTGAAGAACTTGATACGTCAAAAGTTGTTCCCACCAACTCGGTCGTCGACCTGAAAAACGTCACCTTTGAAGACGGAGCGGAGAATAAAAAAGGTTTGACAGTTGGCGAGTCCCTGTCAAACACCAAAGAAACCGAAAAAAACGAGTTTGCCGTAAAAAGAATTATGTAATTAAATTTGATGTAACCATACTATGTTACTTGGAAAAACTTTAGTCGAACTTAAGGAGCTTATCGACAGCAAGGAGATTTCTCCAGATGAACTTTTTAAGTATTTTATGCAACGAATAAAAAAATATAACCCAAAGCTTAATGCTTATCTTACCTTAAATAAGGATGTGGACTTTAAGAATAGCGGCGTTTTAGGTGGAATTCCTTTGGCGATCAAAGATAACTTTTGCACTTATGGCTTGAGGACAACCGCCTCATCAAAGGTACTGGAAAATTTCATTCCTCCTTATGAGTCTACGGTTACGGCACGACTGAAAAAAGAAAATGCGGTTTTTTTGGGCAAGACCAACATGGATGCTTGGGCTCATGGTTCATCTACCGAGACGTCAGATTTTGGCGCCACTAAAAATCCTTGGGATCTTACCAGGGTTCCTGGAGGTTCGTCAGGCGGGACTGCCTGCGCCGTATCCTCCTATCTGGCACCGGGCGGGATCGGTTCCGAGACGGCCGGTTCAATCAGACAACCGGCTGCCTGGAGCGGTGTCGTTGGTTTAAAACCGACTTACGGCCGTGTTTCCAGATATGGAGTAATCGCAATGGGTTCATCACTTGATTGTCCCGGTCCCCTAACTCTCTGTGTCAAGGATGCTGCCCTAATATTGGGAGTGATCGCCGGCCATGACAGTATGGATGCCACTTCCTCACCGAGGTCGATCGAGAACTATCTGGAAGCCCTCAAACAAAAAAAATCATATACGATCGGTCTTTGCGACGATTATTTCGAGGGGCTTGACAGGGATGTATTAAATGCCGTCGAAAAATCAATAGAAGTTTTTAAGAAGCTTGGTTTTAAAACAAAAAAAGTCAAACTGCTTTCGCCTCAATATGCTATCTCGGTCTATACGATTATTCAGAGAGCCGAGGTGTCTTCAAACCTGTCCCGATACGATGGTATACGATACGGCAATGACCGGCGATCTTTTGGGGACGAGGCAAAACGAAGAATAATGCTCGGGACGTATACATTGTCCTACGGTTATTATGATGCCTTTTACAAAAAAGCCCAGAAGGTAAGGACTCTTATAATCGAAGATTTTAAACGTGTCTTTACGGAGGTTGATTTTGTTATCGGTACGCCGACACCGATTACGGCCCTGAAACTGGGCGAGTTCGAAAAGTATCCTTTTTTTGGCGAATTGATGGACAAGTTCAACGAACCGGGCGCTATGGCCGGTATTCCCGGCATCAGTCTGCCGGTCGGCCTTGACCGCAACGGATTGCCAATAGGGATGCAGCTTATGGGGAGTTATTTTAGGGAGGCAGATATTTTAAATGCCGCCTATCTTTTTGAACAGGAAACCGATTACTATGGAGTTATAAAAAAAGGCATTCATAACTATGAATAAATACATTCCGGTGATCGGATTGGAAATTCACGTTGAGTTGAAAACCAAATCAAAGATGTTTTGCCAGTGTCGGGCCGACTATTTTGCCAAAAAACCGAACACCCAGACCTGTCCCGTATGTCTTGGATTGCCGGGCGCTTTACCGGTACCCAATAAAAAAGCCATAGAATGGGTACAGAAAATCGGAGCCGCCTTGGACTGCAAGTTAAGACCGCACTCAAAGTTCGACCGCAAACATTATAACTATCCGGATTTGGCTAAAGGTTACCAGATAAGCCAGTATGACGAGCCTTTTGCCGTCAACGGCCGGGTAACGGTTTGCAATCCCCGCAACAAAACCAAAAAATCTTTCGGAATTACCCGAGTCCATATGGAAGAGGATACGGCCAAGTTGACCCATAGGGGCAGCGGTACTTACGTCAACTTCAACCGGTCCGGCGTTCCTCTTGTCGAGATCGTCACCGAGCCCGACTTCCACAATGCCGATGATGTCAAAATGTTTTTGGAAGAACTACAGGTGATTATCAGATATCTTGACGTATCGGATGCCGATATGGAAAAGGGCAGTATGAGAATGGAGCCGAACATATCGTTGCAAAAGATCACAAATGACAGATCACAAATTACAAAAAAATCCGAACTACCAAATTATAAAGTGGAGGTGAAAAATATTAATTCATTTCGTTTTGTCAAGCAGGCGATTGAGTATGAAATAAAAAGACAAACGGAAATTTTGGAAAAAGGAAAGACTCCGGTTCAGGAGACGCGTGGTTGGGACGACAAAAAAAACAAGACTTATTCGCAAAGGTCCAAAGAAGAAGCTCAGGACTATCGTTATTTTCCCGAGCCAGACATACCTCCCTTTATTTTTGAAGAAAATTACCTGGATGAGGTTGGGGTAAGTTTGCCGGAACTTCCCCAGGAAAAGATTGACAGATATATCGCTGATTACAAGGTAAGGGAGAGTGATGCTTTTGTCTTGACCCGTAGTCGAAAACTGGCCGAATATTTTGAAAAGGTCGTGTCCATATCAAAAAAACCCCAGCAGGTTGCCAACTTGATAATCAACAAAAAAATCAGTATCGATCTTACTCCCGAGAAGTTTTGTCAAAAAGTAGAAGCTCTGCTGTCTCCGAAAGTAACCGACAGGAAGATGTTAAGTGAAACTGTCAAAAAAACAATTGTCGACAACCCAAAGGTTGTTTCCGATTATAAAGCCGGCAAAAAAAACGTCCTCATGTTCTTAGTCGGCCAGGTGATGAAAGCGATGAAAGGCAGGGCGGACGCCAACCTTGTTCGCCAACAGTTACTTGAAAATATTTTGTGATTTGTAATTTTTAGGTTAATATATAATCATGTCTTTTGTCCACCTTCATGTTCATACGGAATATTCGCTGCTAGACGGCATGTGCCGAATCGACGACCTTTTCCAAAAAGTAAAGGACTTGGGGATGTCATCGGTCGCGATTACCGATCACGGAGCTTTGTATGGAGCCTTCAAATTTTTTATAAAAGCCAAGGAGTACGGAATAAAGCCGATTATCGGAGTAGAAATATATAAAGCCAAAAAATCACGCTTCGATAAACAGCCCGGATTGGAGCGCGATCAATACCATTTGGTTCTTTTGGCCAAAAATCTTCAAGGTTATAAAAATCTTCTGAAGATAGTGACTATAGCTCATCTTGAAGGTTTTTACTACCGGCCCCGGGTTGATTTCGAAATACTGGAAAAATACCGCGAAGGTTTGATTGCCTTGTCCGGCTGCCTTCAGGGAGAGATCAGTAATCTGCTGCTTCAGGATCAGATGAAAGAGGCGGAGGCTGTCACAAAAAAATATCTTGACATATATAAGGATAATTTTTATCTGGAGATTCAACGGCATCCGAAGATGGATAATCTGGACAAAGTCAATCGCGAGTTGGTTAAATTATCAAGAAAACTCGGCGTTCCTTTGGTGGCCACTAACGACGTTCATTATCTTGAGGCTGATGACGCTTATGCCCAGGAGGTTCTTCTTTGTATCCAGACCCAAAGGGTGGTTTTCGAAAAAAACCGGCCGGTATCGATGATTGATGTTCCTGATTATTACCTGAAATCATCCCAGGAAATGAAAGGTGCGTTTTTGGATTTGCCTGAGGCGATCGATAATACGGTTAAGATCGCCGCGCAGTGTACGCTTGAGATACCTTACGGCAAATGGGTGCTCCCCAGGTATAAGACTCCCGAAGACGAACCGGCCAACGATTACTTGAGGCAGTTGGTGAAAGAGCGGATCGAAAGGGTGCCAAAAAACTACGACATAGAATCGGTTAAAAAAAGAGTCGATTATGAACTGGATATCATCAACAAAAAAGGCTATTCGACTTATTTTTTGATTGTCCAGGATTTTGTCAACTGGGCCAAACACAACGATGTTGGAGTCGGCCCGGGCCGAGGATCGGTAGCCGGATCTTTGGTTGCCTATATTTTGGGTATAACCGACATCAATCCTCTGGAATACAATCTGCCTTTTGAAAGATTTTTGAATCCGGAGAGGCCGACCCCTCCGGATATCGATATTGATTTTGCCGATATAAAAAGGGATACCGTTCTCAGTTATGTGGCAAAGAAATACGGCGAAGAAAAAGTCGCCCAGATAATTACCTTCGGGACAATGGAGGCTCGTTTGGCTGTTCGGGATGTTGCCAGGGCTTTAGGCATGTCATATACCCAAGGAGACCGTCTGGCAAAGATGATTCCCCAGGGAAAACAGGGGTTCCCGATGACGATCAGTCAAGCTCTTGAGGAGTCACCCCCTTTGAAATTTGCCTACAACTCCGAACCGGAGACAAAAAAGGTCATAGACGTCGCCACCAAACTGGAAGGACTTTCGCGTCATGCCTCAGTCCACGCCGCCGGCGTAATCATCGCCGATAAGGATCTGACCGAGTATGTTCCCCTGCAACGGGAGTCTAAAGAAGGACGAATTATCACCCAATACGACATGTACTGTATCGACCTTAACGCCGTATCGAATAATAAGGCTGTTGGTCTGTTAAAAGTCGATTTCCTTGGTCTCAGAAACCTGACGATTATCGAAGAGGCGATCAAATTCGTCCATCAGTCGGCAGGCACAGATATCGATATCCATCATATTCCTCTTGATGACAAAAAAGCCTATGAGTTGATCTCACGCGGCGAGACTATCGGAGTGTTTCAGCTGGAGTCATCGGGCATGCGGCATTTAGCCAAGGAACTGCAGCCGAACAAAATGACAGATATTTCGGCCATGGTAGCTTTATACCGGCCCGGTCCCATGGACCTGATCCCCTCATTCTTGGAGGGAAAAAAGAATCTGAAAAAGATCAAATATCTGCACCAGGACCTCAAACCGATTCTTGAGGAGACCTACGGAGTCTTGGTATACCAGGAACAAGTAATGGAAATTGCACATAGTCTAGCCGGTTACTCGATGAGTGAAGCCGACAATTTGCGGATGGCCATGGGCAAGAAAAAAAAGGAACTCATGGAAAAAGAAAAGGAAAAGTTTATTACCGGTTGCGTCAAACACGGTTATACGAAAAAACTCGCCGAAAACATCTTTAACTTTATCGAAAAATTCGCCAGTTACGGATTCAATAAGCCGCATTCGGCTTCATATGGGCTGATAGCCTACTGGACCGCTTATATGAAAGCCAACTATCCGGTTGAGTTCATGACCGCTCTTCTTTCGGCCGAGCTTAAAGGGGTGGCCGGTCCGCTACGGGCTATCAAGATGGCCCAGGCCTTGGAGGAATGTCGTCGCATGGAAATAAAGGTTCTTCCTCCCGATATCAACAAGTCAAGTCAGGACTTTACCATCGAAAAAAACTCAATCAGGTTCGGTCTTTCGGCGATCAAAAACGTCGGACAGGCGGCGATCGAGTCAATCGTCATCGCCCGGAAGAGACCTTATACGAGTTTTAAGGATTTTCTTTACCGGGTTGACCTGCGCAAGGTAAATAAAAAAACGATCGAAAGTTTAGTTAAAGCCGGTGCCTTTTCGCAGTTCGGCAACAAAGCTTCCCTTCTTGCTTATTATCCGGTAGTCCTTAAGGAGGTCAACAATATGAAATTGGAACAGGAAAAAGGCCAATTCGGTCTTTTTTCATCCAGTCAAAATCCAGAGCAAAACCTTAAGGACAAGTATGAAGTCCTTCCCGAGTTCACCGAGGACCAGGTAACGGCGATGGAAGAGGAGGTAATCGGTTTTTTTATAAGTAAAAATCCTTTGGCCAAACATAACGATGTCATCAGCAAAAGGATCTCAAAAAAAATAGGGGAAATAAACAGTACCGATATTAACAAGACTCTGGTTATTGCCGGAATAATCAGTGGCAAAAAAATCATCAAAACGAAAAAAAACAATCAGGAAATGGCTTTTATTAACCTGTTTGATGAAACCGGTTCCATCGAAGGGGTTGTCTTCCCAAGGACCTATAAGGAGATGCGGGAGTTCATCGCCATCAACCATATGATTATCCTTAAGGGCAAGATTGTGGAAAAAGACAGCAAACTGAGCATTATCATTGACAGGGCAAAAAAACTATGAGTTCTTTTACTCCCCTTAAGATCGGTCGTCACAAAAAACACCGGCCTTTAAGTTCCGATCAGCTCGGTAAGGACGAGGACACTCCTTTTTATTATTCTTTCAAACTGAAAACAAGCCGTCTCAAGGAAAAAATCAGGAAAAAAGGCTATTTTGAAATCGACCGTTATTTGGAGATGAAAAGAGTCGATAGCGGATCTTCCCTTAACATCAAAAAAAACGCGGATAAAGACGAAGAGAATCGTTTTGTACTTGCAAGTTTTGTAAATATCGGTTATTATATATTAACTCCGATAATTCTTGGAGTAGTAGTTGGACTTTATTTTGACAAAATTTTCAAAACAAAAGGGTTTTTCGTTTCGTTATTGATAATTTTTGGAGCTTTGTCGTCTATTTATAATATTTGGAAGATAGTCAAAGAACAAAAATAATTTAAGTTATGCATAAGCCTCACATTAGCTTAAAAGCCGAGGAGGTATTCCGTCTTTTTCATTTTCCCTTTACCAACTCTTATCTTTCTTCCCTAATAGTGGTTTTTTTCTTTATACTTGTTGCCGTTTATTATAAAAATCAGTCGACTAAACCTCTTAAGGAAAAATCCCTGGTTTTCTTTTTCATCAATTTCATTAATAACGCTTTATACGGTTTCTTCTACAGTATACTCGGCGAACAGACGAAGATTTTCTATCCGGTGTTGGGAGCTTTTTTTCTTTATATCCTTTTGCAGAACTGGTTTGGCCTTTTGCCGGGGGTGGGAAGTCTGCTCGTTAAAGTCGGCCACGGCGAAGAACATCATATGATCCCCCTTTTCCGCGGCGGCACCGCCGACTTGAATGCCACCCTGGGTTTGGCGATGATATCTGTTGGTATCACTCAATACTTCAGTGTTAAAATCCTTGGCTTCAAAGGATATATCAGGCGTTTTTACAACCTGAAGGATCCGATGACACTGTTTATCGGGACCCTCGAGATAGTCTCTGAGTTTTCAAAGGTTTTGTCTTTCAGTTTCAGGCTTTTCGGCAATATCTTTGCCGGAGAGGTCTTGTTGTCGGTAATCGCCTTCCTTATTCCTATCCTAGCCTCGTTGCCTTTTTTGGCGCTGGAGATATTTGTCGGGTTTATCCAGGCGGTGGTCTTTGCCACATTGACATCGGTTTTTATCAGTTTGGCCGTAGTTAAACATCATTAACTTATTATGGAAGGGGGTGACAGATAATAATGAGCGTTGAATTCGTAAAATCATTAAGCGTCGCTTTTGCGATTGCCGTTGGTGTCGTCGGTCCGGCTATGGCTATCGGTAAAATTGGTTCTAGTGCGATGGAATCCATCGGACGCAATCCTGAGGCAGAATCTGCCATCAGAACCAGCATGATCCTTTCCATTGCTTTCGCCGAAGCTATCGCTATTTATGTCTTGGTTATAGCTTTGATACTGAAGTTCACTTAAAGGATCGGTCGGAAAAAGGTACTATTTTAATAATATTTTATGGAAAATTTAGGCATTGATGTAAATTTGTTAATAGCCCAGATCTTTAATTTTGTCGTTTTTCTTTTTATTTTCAAAAAATTTGTCGCCAAGCCTTTTATGCACTTCCTTAAAAACCAGAAGGAGAAAGAGGCGGAAAAAGAGGCTCTTGAGCAACAGATAAAGGAAAAAGAAGAATCCTGGAAGGCGGAAGAAGTTAAGCTGCGCACTCTTTTCAATAAGGAAAAGGCAGCGATGATAAAAGAGGCCAGCGAAGAAGCTTCCCAGCTTAAAGCCGATCTGATAGCCAAAGCCAAAGAAGAGGTAGTTCAGCTCAAAGACAAGGCTAAAAATGAGATAGAGGCGGAACGGAAAAACGCCGAAAAGGATTTGGAACAAAAGATAATCGATCTGTCTGTGGCTATCGTGGAAAACACTTTTAAGAATTACTTAAGCTTGTCGATGCGTAAAGAGATCACCGAACAGATGCTTAAAAATTTAAACAAAGGAAACTGAATCAGCTTATGGAGTCAAAACCCAAAACAATCATAGTTTCACCTTACAAACTGGAACAGGCAGATTTAGAGTCGCTTGGTCGTAATTTTGAGTTTATTGATCTGCAAAAGGTGGAAAATGTCGTTGACGAAAGCTTGATAGCCGGTGTGGTTATCAAAAATCGTTCCAAAGTGATCGACTTGTCTTTTAGAGGTAAGTTATTTAATTTAAAACGATATTTATATGAAACAGATTGATAATTATTTTCAAAAAATTCAATCAAAGCTTCAGACGGAATCAACGGGCTATAAAATTGATGAGGTAGGTTATATCGACGAGATTAAAGACGGAGTCGTTGTTCTGTCGGGTTTGGATGAGGTCGCCTACGGCGAGATGATTGAGTTTGAGAACGGAGTCTATGCGATGGTTATCAATCTGGATAAGAACAAGGTCGATGCGATTGTTTTGGGGGATTATCTGACTCTTAAATCCGGGGATACCGCTAAAGCAACCGGAGTTCAAGCATCGATTCCGGTCAGTGACGGTTTTTTGGGCAGGGTGGTTAATCCCATAGGCGAACCTATTGACGGTGGGCCAAAGGTAAAAAGCGAAAAAAA
The DNA here is from genome assembly GCA_012798265.1 of Candidatus Roizmanbacteria bacterium. Classification (GTDB taxonomy): domain Bacteria; phylum Patescibacteriota; class Microgenomatia; order UBA1406; family GWC2-37-13; genus JAAZNM01. The sequence continues at coordinate 37,114 of JAAZNM010000001.1, forward strand.
TTATCCTTTGGAAAAGATCGCTCCAGGAGTCGTTTACAGGAAAAGCGTTAAGAAACCGCTGCAAACGGGGATAAAGGCTATTGATGCCCTTATTCCCATTGGTCGCGGACAGAGAGAGTTGATTATCGGCGATCGGGGTACCGGTAAAACAACCATTGCCGTCGATACCATCATAAACCAAAAAAAAGAAAAGGTCATTTGCGTTTATTGTGCTATCGGCCAAAAAAACTCAAAGGTTGCCCAGATAGTCGATCTTTTGAGAAAAAACAACGCCTTGGATTATACGGTAGTTATTTCTTCATCGGCCGGTGATCCGGCTGCCGCCCAGTATTTGGCTCCTTATGCCGCTTGTGCGATCGCCGAATACTTTATGGACAAAGGGAAAGACGTATTGGTAGTTTACGATGATCTTTCAAAACACGCTTGGGCCTATCGTCAGGTGTCGCTTGTTTTACGTAGACCAGCTGGCCGTGAGGCTTATCCGGGAGATGTCTTTTATCTCCATTCCCGTCTTTTGGAAAGGGCTTGTAGTCTGGACGATAAATATGGTGGAGGAACGATTACCGCTTTACCCATAGTTGAGACGCTGGAAGGGGATGTGTCGGCCTATATTCCGACCAATATCATCAGTATTACCGACGGTCAGATTTTTTTGGAGACAGAACTGTTTAACGCCGGTGTCAAACCGGCCATCAATGTCGGACTTTCTGTTTCCCGTGTCGGCGGCAGCGCCCAGACTAAGGCCATGAAACAGGTAGCCGCCAAACTTAAGCTGGATTTGGCCCAGTATCGGGAGATGGCTGCTTTTTCCCAGTTTGAGTCGGAGCTTGATGACGAGACTAAAAAGTTCCTCAATCGGGGAGCAAAGATTACCCAGGTGTTGAAACAGAACAAACAGGAAACTTACGATTTGGCTTCTGAAGTGGCCATAATTTGGGCCGCCACCAAAGGTTATTTGGATAGACTTCCCCTGGAAAAAGTCGAGGAGTTCGAAAAAAAATATCTTGATCTTCTAAGAAAAAAAGCGTCCGAGTTGATGGAAAACATAAAGGAGCAACGGACTATCAACGATAAGGATGAAAAAGGTTTGGAGAAATTTGTTAAAGAGGCTCTTAAGCCATATCAGACAGAGGAAAAATAACCCATATGAACATCAGACAGGTCAGAAAAAAAATTAAGACGATCGGAAACGTGAAAAAAATCACCCGAGCCATGGAACTTGTTTCGGCGGTCAAGATGAAAAAAAGCCAACAGGAAGCGGTCGACAGCCGTCCCTATCGGGAAACGTTGGAAGACGTGATCAAAAGGATAATCGGCCTTGTCGATGTCAATCTTTCACCGCTTCTTACGAGTACCGTCTCTGAAAAACATTTGGCGATAATAATATCCAGCAACAAAGGGTTATGCGGTTCCTTCAACTTCAACCTTTTCCGTTTCTGTCTGAAAAACGTTGACTTTGAAAAAACCGACTTCATAATCCTTGGCAAAAAAGCGTCATTTTTGGTAAACAAAATGGGTGGCAATATCATTGCCGATTTTTCAACTGGAAAACCGCAGTCGGCCATATCGGCCATTTTCAATCTGGTTTTGGAAAAATTCCTAAGTCATGAATATGCCTCGGTTTCTTTAGTCTACAACAAATTCATCTCCGCCTTGCAATATAATCCCGTCAAGGAGACCATTCTGCCGGCCAACTTTTTATCCGAACTGTCGGTTGAGGCAGACGGCCATGGACAAGACGTAAAAAACATCAGGGAGGAATATTTGATAGAACCTTCAGCCAAATCTATAGTCGATGTTTTGCTCAAAAGCTTTGTCGAAGACAAAATAAGAGGCGCTGTTATCAGTAACGAAGCCGGTGAACATTCGGCACGGATGATGGCGATGAGAAACGCCACTGAAAACGCTTCCGATATTATTTATGAGATGACCCTTTTGCGCAATAAATTAAGACAGGAAAAAATCACCTATGAACTTTTGGATATGATAACGGCCAAAGAATCGGTTGAAAACAACTAAATTAATAATTTTTTAAAAATATGACAGAAGGAAAAATAACCTCGATCAGAGGCGTTGTTATAGATATAGAGTTTAACAAAAAAGAGACACCCCAGGTATACGATGCTTTGCTTGTCGAAGATAAAAAGTTGGGCAGATTGATCCTTGAGGTTGAGATAGTGTTGGCTCCGGGATCGGTTAGGGCGGTGGCCTTGGGTAACGTCTACGGTTTAAGAAGAGGGATGCCTGTCAAAAATACGGGAAAACCGGTTCAGGTACCGGTCGGTGATGAGACGCTCGGCCGTTTGATCAATGTCGTCGGTGAGGAAATAGACGAGGGAGAGAAAATTTCAAACAAAAAAACCGCCAGTATCCACAAAAACAGCCCGCTTCTGTCAGAACAGTCGGTCGAAGAGAAGATATTTGAGACGGGTATAAAAGTCATTGATCTGATCGCCCCCTTTATCAAAGGAGGGAAGGTGGCGGTTTTTGGAGGGGCAGGTGTCGGCAAGACGGTTCTTATTCAGGAGATGATCCATAATGTCGCCAAAGCTCATAAGGGAGTATCGGTCTTTACCGGAGTCGGCGAGCGTTCTCGTGAAGGAAACGATCTTTGGAACGAGATGAAGGACAGTAAGGTTCTTGACAAAACCGCTTTGGTTTTCGGTCAGATGAACGAGCCGCCGGGTAACCGTCTCCGGGTCGCTTTGACCGGTGTTACTTTGGCTGAGTATTTCCGTGACGAGAAAAATATGGACGTTCTTTTGTTTATAGATAATATATTCCGTTTTGCCCAGGCCGGTTCAGAAGTGTCGGCGCTTTTGGGAAGAATTCCGTCGGCCGTCGGATATCAGCCGACCTTGGCTTCAGAGATGGCTTCGCTCCAGGAAAGGATTACCTCGACCAACAAAGGTTCGATTACCTCTATCCAGGCGGTTTACGTACCGGCCGACGACTATACCGATCCGGCTCCGGTAACGACGTTTTCCCATCTTGACGCTTTTTTGAACCTGGATCGGTCACTGTCCGAACAGGCCCTTTTTCCGGCTATCGACCCCTTAACCTCAACCTCAAGAGCCCTTGATCCCAATGTGGTTGGTGAGGAACATTTTCAAGTGGCCCGTGAGGTTATCAAAATTCTGCAGAGATATAAAGACCTTCAGGATATTATTGCCATATTGGGCATGGAAGAACTTTCGGAAAATGACAAACTGACCGTATCTCGGGCAAGAAAGATTCAGAGATTTCTTACTCAACCGATGGCGGTGGCTGAGGCCTATACGGGACGACCGGGCAAATACGTCCCGGTGTCGGAGACGGTCAGAGGCTTCAGGGAGATACTTGAAGGTAAGCACGATGACAAGCCGGAAATGGAATTCTACATGAAAGGTACGATTGACGAACTTAAAAAATAAAAGTTTAAGTAATTTGACTAATGGAGATTTTACAACTGAGAGTCATTACTCCGAAAAAAGTTGTTCTCGAAGACAAGGCGTTGTCGGTGAGCGTTCCAGCACTTGACGGAGAGATCACGGTTCTGCCGCGGCATACCAATCTTTTTACCCTTTTGTCAGAAGGAGTCGTCAGAATAAAAAGACAGTCTGGCTCAGAGGAGATGTTGGCTATCGGCGGCGGTTATCTCCAGACCGATGGCGAATCGGTCAATGTTCTTGTTTCCCGTGCCTACGGCCAGGATCAGATTGACGAAGAGATGACAAAAAAAGCGATAGACGACGCAAAAAACATTCTTAAGGAAGCCAAAGATATAAGACAGCGACAGGAAGCAACCGCTGTACTGCGACGATCGATTATCGATCTAAAACTCGTCCGACGTCGAAAGAAGACGTCTCCTTCGCCGATGGGACAGAATATTTGATGTACAATTTAAGTTATTATGAACCTTATCATCGTAGAGTCCCCGACAAAGGCACGGACATTTAACCGGATCCTTAAAGGCAAAGATTACTTTGTTTTTGCCACTATGGGTCATATTCGAGATCTGCCGACCAAATCAATCTCGATCGATTATAAAAAAAAGTACAAACCCAAGTACGAAATCATCAAAATCAAGAAAAAAGTAGTCGACCAGTTGAAAAAATTGGCCAAAAAAAACGACCAGATCATTCTGGCGACCGATCTGGACCGTGAAGGTGAGTCCATCTCCTATCATGTTGCCTATCTTTTGGATCTGATCAAGGAAAAATGGCCAGACTTCAACATCTCAAACCCCGACAAGCTTAAGAGAATCGTTTTTCACGAAATTACGGAATCAGCCCTTAAGGAAGCGTTGGAAAATCCCCAAAACCTCAGGTCTGACTTGGTTAAGGCCCAGCAGGCCAGGCGGATTCTTGACAGGATAGTCGGTTATGAACTTTCACCTTTATTATGGAAAAAAATCGGCAAAAACTGGCTTTCGGCCGGGCGGGTTCAAACCGTGGTTTTACGATTGATCGTCGAAAGAGAAAAAGAGATACGTCGTTTTGTCACGGAAACTTATTTCCAGATCTATGGTCATTTTGGAGGAAAACAACCATTCAAAGCGAAATTGGTCAAAAAAAATGGGCAGTCATTTGAGATATCAAACAAGATCTCTCTTTTCGACGGAGACTACACTTACACGAAAACAAGTATTGTCAGGAATAACGTCGAGACAATCAAAGCTGATCTGCCGGACGATTACCTTGTTACAGATCTTCAGGAAAACACCATCAGCCGTTTTCCGCCGCCGCCGCACACGACATCGCTTTTGCAGCAGGATGCTTTCATAAAACACGGCTTTTCTTCGAAGTTGACCATGAAACTGGCCCAGGATCTTTATGAGCGCGGTCTTATCACATATCACCGCACTGATTCGTTTAATCTTTCGACTCAGTTTGTTTTTCGTGCCAAAGACTATATCGTCAAAAACTTCGGAGAGGCATATGCTCTTGTCAAGCCTCGAGGTTACCGGACCAAATCAAAGATGGCTCAAGAGGCTCATGAAGCTATCCGCCCAACCAACGTCAATAAGGATGTGGCGACGGTTTTCGACAACGAAAAGCTCACTATGAACCACAAACGGCTTTATCAGCTTATCTTTAACCGGGCATTGGCAACCCAGATGAAAGAAGCCCAGATAAAGAACATCAAACTGGTTATCTCGGGAAAAAAACAGTATTTTTTCGAAAGCGATTTTCAACAGGTGCTTTTTGATGGTTTTTTGAAGGTACTTAATCCGGATTTCGTCAAAAACAACATTCAGACGGTAGATATTAAAAAAGGAGAATCGATCATTCTTAAAGACACAGAGTCGGTCGAGCTAAACACCAAACCGCCGGTACGGTATAACGAAGCTTCGTTGATCAAGTCGCTTGAGGAAAAAGGTATCGGCAGACCTTCAACCTACGCTCCGATAATCTCCCTTATCCAGGATAAACACTATATCGAAAAACAGATGCGGTACTTTGTTCCGACCAAGTTGGGCGAGGCGATCTGCGACTATCTGTCTCAATCCTTTTCCCAGGTATTTGATCTCGGATTTACGGCCAGGATGGAAGAGGGATTGGATCTGGTGGCTCAAGGCAATAAGGAACTGGTCCAGTTGCTCGATGAGTTTTACCAACCGTTTAAATCCGCCCTTGAACAAAAAAAAGATGATAAAATAGTGATTGACGTTGAAGAAGAGGTTGACGAAAAGTGCATTAAATGCGGCAGCAAGATGGTGGTTAGGTATTCGAAGTTCGGTAAATTTTTGGCATGCAGCAATTATCCGAAGTGCAAAAATACCAAGCCGTTTTTGCAGTTTGTCGAGGGCAAAAAGTGTGAAAAGTGCGGCGGTAGGTTGGTTATCCGTTTCACAAGAAAAAGAAAAAGATTTTATGGATGCGAAAATTACCCAAAGTGTGATTATTCGCTTTGGAAGTTAAAATCAGTTTGATGAAAAAACTAAAATACATCTTTATATCCGGAGGCGTAATATCGGGTATCGGTAAAGGTCTTACATCTTCCTCGATCTCCTTTCTTCTTAAATCGGCCGGCTATCGGGTGGCGCCGCTGAAGTTCGAAAACTATCTGAATATCGATGCCGGGACCATCAATCCAATCGAACATGGCGATCCTTTTTTATGCGAAGACGGGACGGAGGCCGATATGGATATAGGTACTTACGAAAAGTTCCTTAACGAAGACATGGGAGTCGATAACTTCATCACCATGGGAAAAATATATAAGACGGTTATCGACAAAGAAAGGAAATTTGAGTATAAAGGCGAAGATGTGGAGGCCATTCCAAATATCACCGACGAGATCATAAGAAGGATCGGCTATTTGGCCAAAAAAAAGGATGCCGACATTGTCGTTATCGAACTTGGAGGAACCGCCGGCGAATATCAAAACGTTTTCTATTACGAGGCTTCTCGTCTCCTGACACTTAAATATCCAGGCGACGTTATCCATATTCATGTCAGTTACGTTCCCATTCCAAAACATATCGGCGAACCAAAGACCAAACCGACACAGCTTTCGGTGCGGACCTTAAACTCAATGGGTATCCAACCAGATTTTATCATTGCCCGTTCCGAAGCTTATCTTGACGAAAGGCGAAGAGAACGTTTTGCCCTTTTTTGTAATGTCCATCCCGACAATATAATTTCCAATCCCGATACCTCACTCGTTTACGAGATTCCCCTAATCTTGCATAAACAGGGCCTGGACGGAAAAATCCTGCGGAAGCTCGGGCTTTCTTATAAAAAACCGCGTCTAGCCGATTGGGAAAATCTCATCGGCCGTATCAAATCGAAAAAATCAAAGCAGATAGAGATTGCCATAGTCGGCAAGTATTTCGGTACCGGCAATTATCAACTACGCGACTCTTATGTGGCTTTGTTTGATGCTATTGATCATGCTTCGTGGCGGGTTGGTGTTGAGGTTAAAACCAAATGGATTGACGCTGAAAAAATAGAGAAGAACGGTACCGATTCGATAGGAAGTCCCGACGGAATAATCGTTCCGATTGGCTGGGGGGTCAGGGGAGCCGAGGGAATGATTAAAGCGGCCAGTTATGCCAGGATCAATAAGATTCCATATCTTGGGCTTTGTTATGGTATGCAGTTGGCCGTTATTGCTTTTGCCCGGGATGTGCTTGGAATAAAGGATGCCAACACCACCGAAAACTCAACTAAAACCAAAAATCCGATAATCCATCTTATGCCTTCGCAAAAAAAGGCGATGAAAAGACGAGCTTATGGCGGGACCATGAGACTTGGAGCCTGGCAAGCCATTATTAAAAAGGGGACAATGGCTGAGGAAATATACAAAAAATACAACGGTTACATTGATGAAAAAAATCTTCTTACCAGCGAAAGGCACCGCCATCGTTATGAATTTAACGACCGCTACGCCAAAAAGATGGAGGACTCCGGATTAATCGTAAGCGCCCGATCCAAGGTCGAAAACTTAGCCGAAATCATTGAACTGCCCCGGTCAATCCATCCTTTTTACATGGGTACCCAGGGACATCCGGAGTACAAAAGCCGGCTTTTGTCGCCTCATCCGATATTTTTGGCGTTTATTGAAGCTTGTAAAAATCGCAAGGTGTGATAAAATTATAACTTATGGCTAATGCAATCAAATATAAAGATAGTGATTTGAAAATAGGCGATACTCTTTCCATCGACTATATAATCAAGGAGGGTAACAAAGAACGTCGTCAGGTTTTTCGCGGAATACTTCTCAGAATAAAAGGAAGCACTGCCGAAAACAAAATGATTACGGTTAGGAAAATCACCCGTTCCGGTGTCGGAGTGGAAAGAATAATTCCTTTATTTTCTCCCTATATAGCCGGTATCAAGGTCGTCAAAACCGGTAAAACCAGAAGGTCGAAAATCTACTTTGTTCGGGGACTTTCCGAACAGGATTTACGGCGTAAACTTTACCATAAAAAATGACCTCTACCAATCTAAAGGTAGCAAAAATTGGCGAGACTGCCGCCTCCAAACATCTGACCCTTCTCGGTTACAAGATAGTCAAAAAAAACTTCCGTTGCCGTTGGGGCGAGATCGATCTTATCGTTTCGAAAGGCAACAGGTTGGTTTTCGTTGAGGTTAAGACCAGACTGGGCGACCGGATGGGTAAACCTCACGAAGCGGTCGGTTTCAAAAAAATACACGATCTTAAAAGGGCTATTGAGTATTTTCTCTTGAAAAACAAATACAAGGATTATAAGCTTTCATTAGACGTAGTTTCGATTGTGTTGAACAACGACATGAGTATAGGAAAACTTAGTCATTTTGAAAATGTGGATACGGAAAGGAGGTGAAAAATATGTTACAACCTGTTAATTCGATATTGGTCCAGTTTTGGTCCAAGTTCAGCAATTTCTTACCCGATTTTTTCGTTGGCCTGCTCATATTTGTCGTCGGTCTGATTATTGCCGAACTTCTGAAGAAGTTTATCGTCACCATACTGAATTTTTTTCGCCTGGAAAACTTGATCCAGAAATCAAAACTTCTCTCAAGGGAAGAAATAAAAATTTGGGAGGAGGTTCTGGCGGAAATACTTCGTTGGACGGTGATAATACTTTTCCTTGTTCCGACGCTTGAAGTTTGGGGGTTATCCAAAGCGACGGCGGTCATCAATCAATTCCTCTTTTACATCCCGAACGTCATAATTGCCGTCATTATTGGATTTATCGGGATAATCGCTGCCAATCTGGTTGCCGGCCTGGTTAAAAACAGTATTCTTACCATAGGTTCGACTTCGGCTAACGCCTTATCGGTTTTCACAAAATCAACTATAATTTTTTTTACGGTGCTTGTCGTGATGAACCAACTCGGCGTCGCCCAGGACCTGATAAGGATACTTTTTACCGGTATTGTCGCTATGTTGGCTATAGCCGGAGGTTTGGCTTTTGGCCTGGGCGGACAATCGATAGCCAAGGATTTGCTGGATGACCTGAAAAAAAAGCTCAAATAACCTTTTGAATAAGAGGTTGCGAATTGGTAAAATATAGATGTTTTTTTATTGGTTTGGCCGGTCCCGTCGTCCCATGAACCAGTGCAAGCACGGTTCATGGTCCTAAACCGAACTTGTTCTGGTTTAGGATAGAGGCTGATAATATGTTTTACGTATATGTTTTGTATAGTAAAACAACTGACAAGTCTTATGTTGGATTCTCAGGTAATTTAAAAAAGAGATTACATGATCATTTAAGTAAAAGAGTCCATACAACAAAAAGAATGGGAAATATTGAACTAATTTTTTATGAAGCGTATCTGGTAAAGACTGATGCACAGAGAAGAGAAAAATATTTTAAGACTACAAAAGGAAAACGTACTTTAAAATTAATGTTAACGGATTATTTCAGGTCCCGTCGTCTAGCGGCCTAGGACATCTGGTTTTCAGCCAGAGAATCAGGGGTTCGAATCCCCTCGGGATCACCATAGTAGACTTCTGAAAATCTTCTTGATCCGTTTGGATAATCAGGTTGTTGCGATGATTTTTTTTAGTTCCGAAAGGGACTCCTCATCATAAATGGAAATAGGTAGTATGTCTTTGCCAAAGTCTTTGAGAACGGCTGTTTTTTTTAATACTTCTTCCGGACTGGCAAGATCGGTTTTTGTTAAAAGAATGACTCTTTTTTTGTCGGCCAGTTTTTTATTGTAGTTGGCCAGTTCGCTAATGACGGTGTCATGTTCTTTGACAACGTCGTTCGACTCCACCGATATGCAATGGAATATCAGGTTGACTTTTTCAATATGTTTCAGAAATTTGATCCCCAATCCTTTTCCGGAAGAAGCCCCTTCGATAAGACCGGGAACGTCGGCAATCACTTTGCCTTCATAAACGCCTAGATTGGGTTCTAGGGTAGTAAAAGGGTAGTCAGCGGTTTTTACGTTGGCAGCCGTCAGCGAGTTAAGAAGGCTGCTTTTACCGGCATTAGGCAGCCCGATCAATCCGAAATCGGCGATCAACTTCAAGATAAGCGCAAACTCTTTTTCTTCGCCCTTTTTGCCAACTTCGGCTTTTTTCGGGGTCTGATTTACCGACGATTTAAAAGCGCTGTTTCCCAAACCTCCTTGACCACCCGCGCAAAGAAGGATCTTTGGATGATTTTTATCAAGGACGATCTCTTTTTTAATGGAGGTGTCGATTATTGTCGTACCTATGGGCATTTTTAATAAGAGATCTTTCCCGCCGGCGCCTGTCTTATGGTTATCGCCACCCGGTTCACCGTTTTCCGCCATATATTCAAATACCTCGACATAATTTTTTAGATGGGTCAGATTGGAAGTGGCGACGGCGTATACGTCGCCTCCTTTACCGCCGTTACCTCCTGAAGGCCCTTTTCGGTTACGAAAAAAAGCTACCTTTCCGTAACCGCCTTGACCGCCTTTGACCGTGATCCTTGCTTCATCAATAAACATAATTTCCTAATTATACTTCAATCCGAGCGACCTCGCAGGTCGACCTGCGAGGTCAAATAGGCTCAATCTGCTATAATAAAAATTATGGAACCTAGGCCAAGCCTTACCAGATCAAACGCCGATCGACTGACGGCAAAAGTTAACGAAACGGTAACCTCAAGGGAGACGGTGTTGAAAACCCTCGAAGGATCTAAACTGCCTTATTCCGTATATCGAGTTCCTCTTAACATGGCTAAAACCCCGGAGACCTTAATCCGCTGGTGTACGGATGGCATGTCGGTTGAACCCAAGATTTTACTTAGTCCTCAGATCCGCCCCGATGTCCAAAAGCAGACTGAGGGAGAGGTGTTGGCTTGTCTTAAAAGTTATCTAATTGGAGAGGCTAAATCCAGAGGTCTAGTCGTAAAACAGGACCAACTACTCAGATTGTTTTCCGAACTTTTTCCGTCGGCCGATGCCAAAATCGTGGCTCCCTATCTGACTTTTTATTAAACTTTTTTGTTTTTTCCTTTATAATTAGTCCTTATGATTAACCAAATTATTTCATTTTTAACCCATATTATAATCTCCTTTATCAGCGGTACCGGTTACTGGGGAGTGTTTATCTTGATGACCGCTGAGTCCGCCCTCATCCCTTTTCCGTCGGAAGTAACCATGCCATTTGCCGGATATCTGTCATCGTTGGGTCGTCTTAACGTCTACTGGGTGATAGTTGTCGGAGCGCTCGCCAATCTCTTTGGATCGATTCTTGCTTACTGGTTGGGTTATTGGGGCGAAGAAACATTTGTCAGAAAACTGATAAAAAAATACGGAAAGTTTTTTTTGATTACTATGTCAGAATATGACCGATCGGAAAAATGGTTCAGGAAATACGGTGAAAAGATCGTTTTTTTCTCAAGGGTGCTTCCTGTAGTAAGGACATTTATATCACTTCCGGCCGGCATCGCCGAGATGAACTTTACAAAATTCTGCATATTTACCTTTGTCGGTTCGCTTATATGGTCGGCTTTGTTGACTTACATAGGTTTTGTTTTAGGCAACAACTGGCACAGTCTTGAGGGTTATTACCGAAAATTCGAGTATGTGATAATCTTTGCCGCACTTGCCCTGGTCCTTTATTACATAATCCATAAAATAAAAAAACTGAGGAAGGAAAAGTAACCGGCTTGCATGTCTCTGTTTTTCTCCCTTAAAAACTGCTATAATATTTGGTTTGCTTATGTTCAATCTAAGATCATCTTTTAAGCCTACCGGGGATCAACCCCAGGCTATAGACAAGTTGGTTGCGGGAGTAAATAGCGGCCTTAAAAATCAGGTACTTCTTGGCGTAACCGGTTCAGGCAAGACCTTCACGGTTGCAAACATCATCAAGCGCCTCAATATGCCTTCCATTATCATTTCCCATAACAAAACCCTGGCTGGTCAGCTTTATCAGGAAATGAGGGATTTTTTTCCCGAAAATGCCGTTTCCTACTTCGTTTCCTATTATGATTATTACCAACCAGAGGCTTACATACCCCAAAGTGACACTTACATTGAAAAAGAGGCTCAGATAAACGAGCTTATCGACAAACTCAGGCTTCAGTCAACGGCCAATATTTTGACAAGAAAAGACGTGATCGTTGTTGCGTCTGTGTCATGCATCTACAATATCGGATCGCCAAAAGAATACGGCAATTTCGTTCTACAGCTCGCCCTACGGCAAAAGTTCGACATAAATACGGTCAGTTATCAACTGGTGCAGCTTCAGTATGATCGATCGGAGTTTGAGTTTAAAAGGGGAACCTTCCGCATTCGAGGAAGTTATTTTGATGTTTATCCGGCCTATGAGGATTTTGCCTTCAGGATATATTTTGAAGATAGCTCCGTCGCAAAAATCGAGAAGATAGAACCGCTTACCGGAAAGGTTATCTCCGTTGAAACAAGAATAATAGTTTATCCGGCGAAACATTTTTTGGCCGATCCCGACATCATAAACTCGGCGATAGCCAATATAAGACAAGACCTGCATGTTGAACACGATATGTTGAAGCGCCAGAACAAAGCGGTTGAAGCCGACCGACTCGTACGACGCGTCAACTATGACCTTGAGATGATCAAGGAGGTAGGTTATGTCAACGGCATCGAAAACTATTCCCGATACTTTGACGGTCGGGCGCCCGGTGATCCTCCCTATAGTCTACTTAACTATTTTAAGGAGGCCTATGGTGATGATTTTTTGGTTTTTATAGACGAGTCGCATATGACCGTTCCCCAGATAAAGGGGATGTTTAACGGTGACTACTCCCGTAAAAAGATACTTACTGATTTTGGTTTTCGGTTAAGGGCCGCTTTTGATAATCGACCGCTTAAATTTGAGGAGTTTTATAAAATACCGAGTAAAATCATCTATGTGTCGGCGACTCCAGACCGATGGGAAATGGAGCGATCGACGGTAGTTGAACAACTGATTAGGCCTACCGGCATAGTTGATCCGGATATCATCGTCAGACCGTCAAAAAACGAAGTCGCTGATCTTGTATCCGAGATCGAAAAAAGAGTGGTCAAGGGAGAAAAGATCCTGGTGACGACGTTAACCAAAAGGATTGCCGAAGATCTTTCAGAATTTTTAAAAGAGAAAAAAATCAGAGCCGAATACCTTCATTCGGACATAAAGACCCTTGAGCGATCCAATGTTTTGGATAATCTGCGGAAAAATCAGTTTGATGTCCTTATCGGCATAAATCTCCTTCGAGAAGGCCTCGATCTGCCTGAGGTTTCTTTGGTGGCTATACTTGATGCCGACAAAGAAGGATTTCTCAGGTCAAAAACCGCCCTAATCCAGACTATGGGAAGGGCGGCCAGGAATGTTGCCGGTGAAGTGATCATCTATGCCGACAAAATTACAAAATCGATTAAAGAAGCAACGGAAGAGATCGAACGTCGACGCCGATACCAACAGCTTTACAACATGAAACACCATATCAAGCCGAAAACCATCAACAAGCCGATCAGGGAAAAGATCGTTGAATCGGATGAAATTTCCAAGTATGTCGAAAAAAAAGGTCTTAAGGTAGGTTACAAATATCTTGAGGAAATAAATGTCGAATCAATGACGCCTTACGACAAAACCAAAATTATAAAAAAACTGGAAAGGGAGATGAGGGAGCAGGCGCATAGCCTAAATTTTGAACTGGCCATAAGGATCAGGGATAAGATTAAAGACCTTAAAAATTGATCATCTGCCGTTCTAATAAACACAAAATGGACAAAATAACTATAAAAGGAGCTCGTGAACACAATCTGAAAAACATCAGCCTGGAAATTCCGAAAAACAAGCTTGTCGTAATGACTGGCATTTCCGGATCGGGCAAGTCGTCTCTGGCTTTTGATACTATTTATGCCGAGGGTCAAAGACGTTATGTCGAGTCGCTTTCCGCCTACGCACGGCAGTTTTTGGGAATAATGGACAAGCCGGATGTCGATCTTATCGAGGGATTGTCTCCGGCAATCTCAATCGACCAGAAATCTTCTTCCCATAATCCCCGCTCGACCGTTGGAACGATTACCGAAATATATGATTATCTCAGGTTGATTTTTGCCCGTATAGGTCACCCTCATTGCCCCAACTGCCATATAGAGATCAGTAAACTCTCCCTTGACGAAATCGTCGATAAGATAATCAACGAAATCAAAAGCGCGTTGGCCACCGATAAAATAAAACCACACCGATTTGCCATTCTTTCGCCCGTTGTCAGGCAAAAAAAAGGCGAGTTTAAGGATCTTTTTGATAATCTGCAAGCTAAGGGTTTCAAAGACTTGATTGTCGACGGTAAAAAAATTTCCTTGGGAAGCGATATTTCCCTTTTGAAAAACAATAGACACGACGTCAACGTTGTTGTTGATTTTATCAGCCTGACGGCCAAAGAAATGAAAAACCCGATATTTTTGTCCAATATCCGTTCAAGACTTAACGCCTCGGTTGAGACGGGACTCAACCTTTCGGATGGACTGGTTGTCCTTGATGCAGATGACCATACCAGACTCTTTTCCGAAAAGTTTTCCTGTCCCAACTGCAACCTTTCACTTCCGGAAATTGAACCGAGAATGTTTTCTTTTAACTCGCCTCTTGGAGCTTGCGATAAATGTCACGGCATCGGAACAATCTACCAGGTCGAACCCGATCTGATCCTCAACCCGAGCCTTAGCATCAACGAAGGAGGAATACTGCCTTTTAACAAATCTTTTTTCAATGAAACCTGGTATGCCAGACTTATAAGAACGGTTGCCGAAGAGGAAGACGTTCCCCTGGATACTCCTATAAAGGATCTCCAAAAAAAACAAGTCGACACGCTGCTTTACGGAACCGGCAAGGTTTACCGTGTTTATGGTCAGAACCGTTTCGGAAGGGAAACGGCCATATTTGAAAAATATGACGGTCTTGTCAAGGAACTTGAGCGCCGATACTACGAGAATCAGGAAGGTTTTTACGACTGGCAGAAGTATCTTAGAGAAAAAATCTGTCCGAAATGTCATGGATCAAGACTCAAAGAAGAAATTCTTGCCATTACCATCGATTCCAAAAACATAAACCAGTTTGCCGACCTTACCGTTATCGAGTTGGCAAAACTTCTTCAGGAAAAGATCTTATCGAAGATAAACGACTATGAAGGTCAGATCGCCAATCCGATAATTAAGGAAATCATAACCAGACTGGATTTCTTAAAAGACGTCGGGTTGGGATATCTGACTGTTAGTCGTCCGGCAAAAACCCTTTCCGGAGGCGAGCTCCAGCGTATAAGATTGGCTTCACAGATCGGCACCGGGTTGACGGGGGTCCTTTATGTCCTCGACGAACCGTCGATCGGCCTCCATCCTAAAGACGTCTCCTCCCTTATCAACACCTTGAAAAAACTCCGTGACCTGGGAAACAGCATACTGGTAGTTGAGCATGATCGGGAAACTATTGAATCGGCCGATTACGCCGTTGAACTCGGACCTAAAGCCGGTAACTACGGCGGTCAACTGATCTTTTCGGGAGAGATAAAAAAGATGACGGAGGACCCGAAATCCCTTACCGGACTATATTTAAGCGGCAAAAAGAAAATCCAGTCCAACCGACAGGAGTTTTCCAGGAACAAAGGCCTCTTGACTATTTCGGGAGTTAAAGAAAACAACCTTAAAAACATCACGGCAAAATTTCCTTTGGGCAATCTGATAGCGGTTACCGGTGTTTCCGGATCGGGTAAATCAACCTTGGTGATCGATACCCTGTATCCGGCCCTAAAATATTATATCGACGGATATTTCTACGAAAAGATGGGCAAATTCGATAGTCTGGAAGGTTACCAGTACCTGGATCGGGTATACCTGGTCGATCAGTCGCCAATAGGCAGGACTCCCAGATCCAATCCGGTCACATACATAGGCGTTTTTGACGATATAAGGGAAGTATTTGCCGAGACCGTCGACGCCAAAGCCAGAGGCTTTAAAAAAGGACGATTTTCCTTTAACGTGAAAGGGGGCCGTTGCGAAAAATGTCAAGGGGCCGGTATTTTGAAGATCGAGATGCAGTTTTTGTCTGACGTTTATATAAAGTGCGACGTTTGCGATGGAAAAAGATATAACAAAGAGACTTTGGAGATTAGATACAAAGGTAAAACGATATATGACATCTTAAAGATGACGGTCGACACCGCCGTTGATTTTTTTCGCAACCATCACGAAATATACAGGAGACTGCTCCTGTTGCAACAGGTGGGTCTTGGATATATCGAACTCGGCCAGTCGGCCCCGACTTTGTCAGGAGGCGAAGCTCAAAGGATCAAACTGGCCCACGAACTTTCAAAAAAAGATACCGGCAGAACCGTCTACATACTCGACGAACCGACAACCGGTCTTCATTTTTATGATATAGAAAAACTTATAAGCATACTCTACCGCTTGACGGAAAAAGGCAATACGGTTATCGTAATCGAACACAATCTGGACGTCATAAAAAACTGTCAGTATATCGTCGATCTCGGACCCGATGGGGGCGATGCCGGCGGACAGATCGTTTACCAGGGCGAAGCGGCCGACGTAACCGACTGTCAGAGGTCACATACCGGCAAATACTTGAAAAATTCTATATAATGACTAGCATGGCGCTAAAAAAAACTGCTGCCTTTTTTTTGCTTTTTCTTTTGTTTCTGTTTGTGCCGCTTAAACCCACTCAGGCCGACGACTACACGGCTGACTACGACGTCAACTATTATCTTGTAGAAAACGGTTCTTCTCTTCAGACTGAGGTCGGTTTTAACATAAAAACCACCAATCTCCGCTCTGATATCTACGTAAAAAAATTTTCGCTGATTTTCCCCAGTAGCTTCAAAGTCTCAAAAATATCCGCGTTTGACGACAGGGGAGAGGTGGTGCCGAAAATAGTCTCAGATGATCAGAAGATCACAATCGAACTTGAATTTTCCGATCCGAATACGGGAAAAGGCAGTGTCAATAATTTTTACGTTAAGTTCTTTCAGGAAAATCTTTTTAAGGTAAACGGCAATGTTTGGGAGGTAATCTTACCGACCGTCGACAATCGCTCAGGATCAAACTACAGAGTAAACGTAGTCCTGCCGAAGAATACCGAAAAAAAAATATCGATAGCTAAACCAAAGCCCGACAGCATTGTGAACCAGGGCGATTTCAGGTCGATCACCTGGAACAATCCCACCTCAAAAACCATTTATGCAGTTTTTGGAGAATATCAGTATTACCAAGCCAAACTAACCTATAATTTGAAAAATTCCAAGCTTGTTCCCGTTTTTACCGAGATAGCTCTGCCCCCCGATACGCTTTATCAAAAGACATTTTTGCAACACCTCAATCCCCAACCGTCATCGGTATACGTCGACGAAGACGGTAACTTCATGGCCAGATATTTTCTTAAGCCTAAAGAAAATATGACGGTTAATTACCAGGGGATAATAAAGGTATTCAACCAGGCGAGACCCGATTTCTTACCGGTGATAAGAAGCACTATAGAACAGCAGAAAAAGTACCTTTTGACCGAAAAACCCCTATGGAAGATTAATCCCGACGTCAAAATCAACTCCCTGAAATCGATGGCCGACATATATGGATACCTGGTTGGACAGTTCCAATATGATTACAAAAAGGCCTTATCCTTGGATAGTAAACGTCTGGGGGCGCAACAGGCTTGGTTAAACCCAAAATCGGTCGTCTGTACGGAGTTTGCCGATCTTTTTGTCGCCCTAAGTCGGGAAAAGGGTATTCCTGCAAGAGAAATAGAGGGATACGGATTTTCAGCCGATCCCCAATTGCGCCCTCTTTCTCTTGCCTCCGACGTTCTTCATGCCTGGCCGGAGTACTACGACGAGTCAAAAAAAATCTGGATCCCCATAGATCCGACCTGGGAAAATACGTCAGGCATAGACTATCATTCTTCGTTTGATCTCAACCACGTCGTCTTTGCTATCCACGGGAAAGATCCCCAGTATCCTTATCCGGCCGGCATGTACAAAATAGAGAATTCCAAGGACATTATAATTAATGCCGTTAACCAGGAACCTGAGGAAAAGACCAGTTTGGAGGGAAGGGGAGATTTTTTGAAAAAAATCAACAATAAAAATATTTATCAAGGCAAGATAACTATAAAAAATAACGGCAATGTTTTTTTGAACGACCTAAATTTCTCCCTTGACAGCCCTGACATATCGATAAACCCGAGTGCTCTGTCGGTAACATCAATCGCCCCTCTTGAAACTAAAGAGTTTTCCGTTTCTTACTCGTCAACCGGTGTCAAACGAGGGAAAAAATCAAAGATAACCTTAAGCAACCAGTACGGCAAAATCTTTGATTTTGATATTGAGATCGTCGATTACTACGCTGATCTTGAGATTAAAATAAGCCTAGGAATTCTTTTTCTTGTTTTGGTATTTTTGGCGGGCAGATTCTTATGGACAAAAAAATAATTGACAGTCTTCCTAGCTCTCCCGGCGTATATGTTTTTAAAAAAGAAAAACACTATCTTTATATCGGAAAGTCGGTAAATATCAAAGCCAGGGTCAAATCCCATTTTGAAAATGCCAGGATCAGCCAGAAAGAGGCGCAAATCGTCAGTCTATCTGACTCGATTGACTGGATTACCGTCGACTCCGATTTTAAGGCGCTTTTACTGGAGTCATCGCTTATAAAAAAATATTCTCCAAAATACAACTCACTTCTTAAGGACGGCAAAAGTTACCTGTACCTGAAAATTACCGTCAAGGAAAAATATCCCAAGGTTTTTATCTGCCATCGGGAGAATGATGGTCTGTCGTTGTATTTTGGTCCTTTTTCCTCATACAGAATAACCAAAAGTCTCTTTTCCGAAATCCGGAAAATAGTGCCGTTTTGCACGCAGAAAAAAGACGGACATCCTTGTTTTTACAGTAAAATCGGTCTCTGTAGTCCTTGTCCCGGACAGATAGGGTCGATTGCCGAGCCGACAATCAAGAAAAAAGCATCTGCCCTTTACAAGAGAAATATAAGGAACGTTATCAGGATTTTGTCCGGCAATCCGGAAAAAGTTGTTAAATCCCTTAATGCAGAGCTTAATATTATGTCAAAATCCGAAAAATACGAGGAAGCGATTAAACTGCGCGATCGCATTTACAGGCTTAAATACCTTGTCGGACAACGGAATTTCAACCTTGATCTTGATGCGGACTTTTTTGATGCAAAAGCGGGTTTAACTGCCCTGATCGGAGTTTTGAAAAAATATTATCCGGATATGAATATTTTACGAAGGATAGAGTGCTACGATGTAAGTCATTTCGGCCAAAAGCAAACGACCGGTTCGATGGTGGTCATGAACGAAGGTGTGCCCGATTTGTCGCAGTATCGTCGTTTCCGGGTAAAAAAAGAGGGAAGACGATCCGATTTTGACAGCTTGGCTCAGGTAATCAAAAGACGGTTTGCCAACGACTGGCCCTATCCCGACTTGATTGTCGTCGACGGCGGAAGACCTCAAGTCAAAAAGGTAATATCGGAGATAAGATCTTTAAGGATCGATCTACCCGTTATCGGCATTGCCAAAGACCCCGACAGATTGATTGCCGGCACAGACGGTTTTCCCACCGTAAAACTTCCTATAAATCATACCGGTTTCAATCTTGTCCGGCTTGTCAGAGACGAATCCCATCGCTTCGCAAAAAAATATCACCTGTTATTGAGAAGGAGGGAGATGATATAATTTGCATATGAAAAAGATTTTTCGGATGGTTGCTTTTTCGGGTGCTGCTTTATATCTGACTACCTTGTGGAACGCCGGTTTCAAACTTAATTTCCAAACGGAGGTTTTTATAAAGACCGTTATCATAACCGCGGCTTTGTACTATTTGATCTTTCCGTTTGCCAAGCTAGTCTTGATGCCTTTAAACGTGATTACCTTGGGTTTGGCCGGTCTGGTCGTTTACTTTCTTCTTTTTCATTTTTTTCTGGTAAAATTTTCTCTTATTTCGATTACGTCATGGACTTTCCCCGGTTTATATTTTATAGGGAAAACTCAGATCAGTTATATGGCCAATGTGGCCGTTTCCGCTTTTTCGGTATCAACAATTATTAATTTTTTTGAAAAGATATTATGAAAAATTTTTTATTGATATTGAATATCATCCTTAGTGTCGCCATTGTTTTTTTTATCCTTATCCAAGGTCGGGGAGCGGGACTTGGAAGCGCTTGGGGAGGCGGGGGAGAACACTTCCAGACCAGGCGGGGAATTGAAAAGTTTACCCTCAGGTTAACCGTCGTTCTCATTATCCTCTTTTTTGTGATTTCGGTAATCAATTTGTTTCTTAAGTAAACGCTATGATTTTGCCAAAAAAGACGTTTCGGTATTATTACTGGCTTATTCTCGAGTTTCTCAAGAAAAACCTCAAACTGATAGTCATGACCTTTCTTCTGAGCTTCGTTTTTATCATCGCCTTAATCTCGCTGCTTCCCTTTATAGAAGATATTGTCGTTGCCAAAAAAAATATTATCGGTATCGTTGGCCAATATGATCAAAACAACTTTCCCGAAGAAATATCGGCAAAAATTTCCAATGGCCTTATCTACGTCAATGAAAAAGGCGAGTCGATTCCTGCCTTAGCTTCTTCCTGGGAAATTAAGAACAACGGCCGCGAGTTTCTTTTTCATCTGAAAAACAATCTTTTGTGGAACGACGGCAAGCCTTTTAAGGCTTCACAGATCGACTACGGTTTTCGGGATGTCGAAATAAAAGCTTATGATGATCGGACGATCGTTTTTAAGCTTAAAAACCCATTTCCCACTTTTATCACCTACCTGTCAAAAGCGATTATCAGGCCGCCTCTGACCGGCGTAGCCGGACTTTATCGGGTATCGACCATTAAATCAAAATACGGACGCCTCAAGGAAGTCCACCTGTCTCCCAATAAATCAAATCTTCCCTACTATATATATAAATTTTACGAAAATGAAAACCAGCTATTGAACGCTTATAAACTGGGCGAAGTAAAAGAGATCATCGTTTACAAAAAATCGATAGCCGATACTTTTAAATCGTGGAAAAACACCAAAGTCATCAAGAGCGTCGATTACGGACGACTTCTGACTCTGTTTTTTAATTTTTCCCACCCTTTACTTAAGGAAAAGGATATCAGGGCAGCTATAAGGACGGGGATAGATCCTTCTTTATTCAATGATCTTGGCGAAACGACCGTTGGCCCGATACCGCCGACCTCATGGGCTTTCAACAGCAGTCTTAAACCGATTGCATACGATATCGAAACGGCTGAAAAAATAATAAAAAAAGCCATTCCCGCTTCGCAGGAAGCCAGCTTCAGCTTCGTTACTTCCTATGATTATGCCGATCTGAATGAAAAGATCTCCGATCAACTTAAAAAGATGGGAATAAACACCGAAATAAGCTATCTTAACCAAACCGTTCCCGAAAACTTTAATTTTTTTCTGGGAATGTTGAAGATACCGGTCGACCCGGATCAGTACTTTTTTTGGCATTCGACCCAGAAAAACAGTAATGTCGGCAATTATGTCAACCTGAAGATCGATAAGTTGCTTGAAGACGGACGGAATAATTATTATCCCCTTGAGCGTAAAAAGATATATCTTGAGTTCCAAAGGATTCTTGAAGACGATCCGCCGGCAGTCTTCCTGTACTATCCTTATATTTACACGATAAAGCGGAAGTGATATAATCATCAAAAGTCGGGGTGGCGGAATTGGCAGACGCGCTAGCTTGAGGGGCTAGTTCCCTTTAAAAGGAGTGCAGGTTCAAGTCCTGTCCCCGACACCAAAAATGAGACTAATCATTGGAGTCAGCGGGTTAATAAGACAGAACAACCGATATCTTTTTACAAAAAGGATTTCCAGACATGATCGACGCTATCACGACATCTGGCAGATACCTGGCGGAGGATTGAGGACCAGAGAACATCTACTTGACTGTCTTCATCGCGAGTTGAGTGAAGAACTTGGTATAAAAATCAAAAACCCGAGATTTATCCCGAAGATACACGATATATTTCGGGACAACTATCATTTTATCTTTTTTTATTTTTTGTGCGATATGATCGATGACAAAGCCAAAATAACTTTAAACCACGAAGCCTCGGAATATGCCTGGTTCAATCATAACGAGATTATGGGAAAACCTTCTTTTGCTGAAGTGCCGGAGATTGTCGCTTTGGCCGATAAGATTTCGTAAGCTCTGGTGCGCTCGGAGCGACTCGAACGCTCAACCTATTCCTTAGAAGGGAATTGCTCTATCCAGTTAAGCTACGAGCGCAAAAAAAACAGAGCCGCCTGTCGGATTTGAACCGACGACCTATTGTTTACAAAACAATTGCTCTGCCGCTGAGCTAAGGCGGCTTCTACCCGACTCCCCCGGTTTCGGTGCCGCGGGAGGGAGTCGAACCCTCACGATTTATGCAATCACAGGATTTTAAGTCCTGCGTGTCTGCCATTCCACCACCACGGCTGGCTAAAAGAATTATATCAAACCAGTTTGTCCTGGTGGGTTTCTTTTTGGCTAACTCCGATTTTCAAATGGGAGAGGGCTTTCGGTGTAAGCACGCGGCCCCGACTCGTTTTTTTAATAAAACCTATCTGGAGCAGGTAAGGCTCGATAAACTGTTCCACCGTCTCCTTGTCTTCGGCAAGTGAAGAGGCGATCGTTTCCACTCCGACCGACGAGTTTTGGAACTTATGACCGAGCAGATTGAGGTATTGAAGGTCAATATCGGTCAGACCAAGTTCGTCGATTTCAAGCAGAGAAAACAGTTTGTCAAGAAGCGATTCGTCAATGATTTTATATTTTTCTACTTCAAAGGCGTCCCTGGCCCGTTTAAGGATTCTGTTGGCGATTCGAGGCGTATGTCGAGAACGGTTAGCTATTTGCACGGCGGCTTTCTCCGTAATCGGAATATTGAGGATTCGGGCGGAGCGGATGACTATCTCTTTTAGCTCCTCATTATCATAATAATCTATCCTCAAGAGAAGGCCGAATCGGTCACGTAGCGGCGACGAAAGCAAAGCAAGCTTGGTGGTAGCACCAACTATGGTAATTTTTGGGACCGGTAACCGGACGGTTCTGGCCGACGGCCCCTTCCCGATAATAATATCAAGAGAGTAATCCTCCATGACCGGATAAAGCATCTCTTCAACAGGCTTAGGCAGTCGATGAATCTCATCGATAAACAGAATGTCTCCGTCTTTCAGATTGGTCAAAATCGCTGCCAAATCGCCGCCTTTCGTCACGGTGGCTCCGGAGGTTATTCTTATCTGACCGGAAAGCTCATTGGCTATAATATTGGCCAATGTGGTTTTGCCGGTTCCGGCCGGGCCGTAAAAAAGCAGGTGTTCCGAAGCGAAGCCGCGTTTTTTTACCGCTTTTATAAAAAGATTGAGACTCTTGACGATATTTTTTTGACCTATATATTCGTTTAAACGTTGCGGTCGAAGGTTAACGGGGTCAGTTTTTGCCATACTATATATAGTATTATATTATATTTTCCCGACTTTCTGCAGGCCTTGCCTTATTTTTTCTTCAAGCGTCAATCCTTTGGGAAGTTTGGAAAGAAGATCTTTGGCATCGGCAGATTTGAATCCTAAAGAAACAAAGGCATCAACGACAAGTTTGTCGTCTTCGGAAAGGTACATCTTATCCAATGAAAAATTTTCTTTTAGTTTTTGGGAAAGTTCCAGTATGATCTTCATTGCCGTCTTTTTGCCCAAACCCGGTATTTTGGTAAAATAATCCAATTGATTCGATCGCACCGCTTCATACAATAAAGTCGGCTTGGTAAAAGATACTATACTATAAGCCGTTTTTGGTCCGATCCCCGAAACCGTCAAAAGTAGGGTAAATAGATCGTGTTCGCTTTGGTCTTCAAATCCGAAGAGAATTAAGGCGTCTTCCCGAACCTGAAGATAAGTGTATATCTCTATTTTTTCACCCGGAGTTTTAGCCGAAAGGATCGCCGGCGTAAGATAACACCGGAAAAAAATACCACTGGACGTTTCTATAAGACCCATATTACCTTTTATTTCGCTTACCGTTCCTTTTATCTTTCCAATCATATCTTAAATATTATAGCAGCTCTTATTTATTGATTAGTCCATCCGACTCTATTTCCAAAAGTCGGTTGTATTTGGCTACCCGTTCTCCCCTGGCCGGTGCACCGAACTTGACGAAGTCTGACTGGACTCCAACGGCCAGATCGGCGATAAAATCGTCGTTTGTCTCGCCCGACCGATGGGAAATGATGTAGCTGAAGTTGTTTTTTCTTGAAATATCTATGATCTCCATGGTTTCGGTGATGGTTCCTGTCTGATTCGGTTTTATAAGGACGGTAGAACAAACCTCTTCTTTTATGGCTTTTTCCAAACGCTCCTTGTTGGAAGCGATTAAATCATCGCCGACTATATACAGATCTTCCTTCATCTGTTTATTGATCTTTTTCCAATTATCCCAGTCATCCTGATCCAACGGATCTTCCACCATCAAAAATGAATAAGTTTTGACCCAACTTAATAAAAATTCGGTTAACTGCTCGGCCGTCAAAGGCTGAGGTTTGTCCTTTATCGAGTATCGTTCGTTGCGATAAAAAGTTGAGGCGGCAACGTCAATACCTAGAAATAAATCCTTACCCAGCTTAAAATCACAGTTATTGACTGCCTCGACCAGCACCTCGACGGCATCGACATTGGCGGAAAGCGGTGGGGCAAAACCACCTTCTTCGCCTACGGCCACCATCGTATTACGGTATTCGAGGACTTTTTTCAACTGATGGTAAATATTTATTCCCATTTTATATCCGTCGGAAAACGATAGGGATGATGACGGTATTATTTGGAACTCCTGAAAATCTAGATCGTTGTTGGCGTATTTGGCCCCGTTAATAATATTAAATATGGGGATCGGAATCCTTTCGATTTTTATCTTTTGGGAAAAATAACTCTGATAGAGGGCGTTTACATATTGGAATACCGGCAGATTGTTATTTTTCGCCCCGGCCTTAACCATAAGTTGTGAGATCAATAAAGTAGTATTGGCTCCCAACCGATTTTTGTTTTTTGTTCCGTCGGCCCCGATTAACCAATAATCAATTTCCTTAAGTTTTTCCGGAGCGATGCCGACAAGCTTTGGAGCGATCAAATCGTTAACGAAAGATACGGCTTTGCCAACCCCGTTTCCACCGTAAGCGCCTGGGTCATGATCCCTCAGCTCTACTGCTTCATATTTGCCGACAGTACTGCCTGAAGGTATGGATGTTATAACCTCGGTATCGTTATCAAGCCATAAACGTCCTTCAAGTGTCGGATATCCCCGGGAATCAATAATTTGCCTTGCTTTTATTTTTTTTATTTTTGCCATAATCTGTGTTTATTTCCCTTTTATTTTTCTTATCTCGTCAAATCTCTTAGACTCTATTTCATAGATCAGGTGTCTGGTCCGTAAAGCCACATCGGGAGTCACCGACACGCTGGTAATGCCGCTTTCGATAAGAGGCCCGATAATCTCAGGATAATCAGAAGCCGCCTGACCGCAGATGGAACAGGTAACGCCGCTTTTACTGCAGGTGGAAACTATTTTTTTCAGCGTATCGATGACTACCGGATTACGCTCGTCATAGATATTGGCAACCTCTTGATTATCCCTGTCGACCCCGAGAAGCATCATGGTGAGGTCATTGGTTCCGATAGAAACGCCGTCAATACCGATTTTTATGAACTCATCCAGATTTAAAGCGCAGGCCGGTACTTCAACCATAATCCACAACTTGAAACCCGGTAGATCAAGCAAACCGTAGTTTTTTACGATCTCTTTTATCTTGATGAGTTCCCAAGGTACCCTGACGAAAGGGATCATCAGATGAAGATTGCGGAAACCTTTAATCCAGACATTGCGGATAGCTTCAAGTTCCATGCCGAAAACATCCGGAGTCATCGTATAGCGGGAAGCTCCCCTGAAACCAAGCATCGGATTTTCTTCGTGCGGTTCGTAAGCCTGACCGCCGGAAAGATGGCGATACTCGTTGGTTTTAAAATCGGTAGCCCGATAAACGACCGGTCGGGGAGAAAAAGGAGTGACAAACTTCATAAGATCGCGAGTCAATCTATTGACAAAAACAGACTGTTTTTTTTGTTTGATGAACTCCTTCGGATGAACCCCGATCTCGGCGATCATAAACTCGGCCCTCAGTAATCCGATACCGTCGACATCAAGCAAAGACACTTTTTCCGCCTGTTCGGGTTCGGCTAAATTGACATAAACTTTTGTAACCGTCCTCAATTTCTTACGGAAAACTTCTTGCTTTGACTTTTTGATATCGGCGTTGCCGATATCGGAACCATTTTTCGATCTTTGATTTGGACCTAGTATATTACCTTTAAAAACCTCGCCGGTAGCTCCGTTGACACTAATAAACATCTCGTTCTTGACGATCTTTGTGACGTTATCGGCACCGACAACCGCCGGAATTCCCAACTCCCTTGAGACGATGGCCGCGTGCGATGTCCTACCCCCTTTTTCCGTAACGATGGCGGCCGCCTTTTTCATAGCCGGTACATAATCAGGGTTGGTTTGTGGCGCAACCAACACATCTCCTTTTTTGATCCGATCGATTTCTGCCGGCTTGAATATTATTTTGGCCGGACCGGCCCCGATACCCGGAGATGCGGGTGACCCTATGGCAATTACGTCTTTGTTTCCTGTCACCGTTTGGCTTTTTACCCCGGCAGTCTTGGCGATCGTCGTTATCGGTCTTGACTGAACTATAAATACTCTGTTTCCCTCGATGGCCCACTCGATATCCTGAGGAAAATAATAATGGTCTTCTATTTGTTTTACCAAAAGAGCTACTCTGATTATCTCCTGATCGTTTAATTTGACAGCCAACCCTTCTTTGCGACCCAGTTTTATCTCTTTGTTTTCGGTATAGCTCTTCACCAGTTTGGCTTGTTGATATTTGTTCTCTTTTTTCAGGATAATAAAAGATTTTTTGTCAACCTCGTAGTGGTCCGGAGTGACCTTGCCGCCGACTATGTATTCTCCTAATCCGTAAATCGCCTCAATGACCATTTTTGATTTATCATTGGTAACCGGATCGATACTGAAGGCGATTCCCGATTTGTCGGATTCGACCATTCTCTGGACCACTGCGGCCAACCCGACTTTGAAGTGATCGAACTTCTGCTCGTGGCGATAATAAATGGCTCTTTCGGTAAAAAGTGACGCCCAACAGCGCCTGATTTTGTTTAAGAGATTGTTTTCCCCTTTTATGTTTAAATATGTTTCCTGCTGGCCGGCAAAAGAGGCCGAAGGCAGATCTTCAGCCGTAGCCGAAGATCTTATGGCAACAAGAGGTGGACGATAGGCATGTTTGATCTTTTTAAGGCCAAGCCTAAAAAAAGAAGGTTTTTTGTCGAACTGTTTCTCTTCCTTTTCGGAAAAACGCTCGTAATAATCCACTATAACCTTTTCCAGATCGTGAGGAATTTCCGACTGTAAAATCAGATTACGTATATGGGTTCCCACCTGTCTCAGTTCGTTCGGACTCTCATAATTTATAATCGAAAGCAAGTCACGGATTTTTTTCTCGAGATTGGCTTTTTTGATAAAGTAGAAGTAGGCATGTGAGGTAACGATAAAACCGTAAGGAATCGGTAGCCCGGCGTTGACCATTTCTCCCAGATTCGCACCTTTTCCCCCGACCAGTCCTACGGAGTTTTTATCGACCTCATCAAACCAAACAACGTATTTTTTATACATAATATCAATATAGGGTTTTTTGGCCTAAGGTGCAAGCGGTTATCTTAAACCAAATATCATTTGACAAGAAAATGTGATTTTGATATTATTTCATTTACCAATGAAAGTTTATCTTTCCCAAGGCATCATTGGAGACGGTGAAACGCTCTCCTAACAGCCCCCATAAGATAGTTCATCAAGTTTATCAAGTAGAAATTAATTGAGTAGTTATTGTTGCGCAAAAATTTTGTTTAACCTTGATTAATCCTACAACTTGACAAACTTGATCAACTAATAAAAGTGTCTGGGCCTATAGCTCAATTGGCTAGAGCGTCGGATTTGCATTCCGAAGGTTTGGGGTTCAACTCCCCATAGGTCCACCGCTCATTGACAATCTGGAGACATCTTAAAAAAATAACGAGAAATGATGGGAGAAATAAGGCCAATGGCGGATGCCTTGGTAGTTTGGGCCGAAGAAGGACGCGTATTTGAGCGCGAAAACAACGATCAGTCCTCCAATAGACATTATCAGTCGTTGGTTTCCGAATAGGGCAACCTGTCCCGATGTAAGTCGGGATGACCCGGCATTTATGCCGGGTAGGGAACCCGGGGAACTGAAACATCTAAGTACCCGGAGGAAAAGAAATCATATGAGATTCCGTTAGTAGCGGCGAGCGAAAGCGGAAGAGTCTAAATCCGTCCGCAAGGACGAGATGTTGTGGGTCCACAGTAGGAACTGTTTTTGATAGAAGAACGTTCTGGAAAGTACGACCAGAGAAGGTGAAAGTCCTGTACTCTAAATTGAAAACTGTTCCGGTGGAATTCCCAAGTACCACGAGGCACGGCAAACCTTGTGGGAAACTGGGTCGGTCACGATCCAAGACTAAATACCCAAACTGACCGATAGTGAACTAGTACTGCGAAGGAAAGGTTAAAAGTCCCCCGGTAAGGGGAGTGAAATAGAACCTGAAACCATTGGCTGTCAAACAGACAGAGTCCCGCCTTTGGCGGGATAATGTCGTGCCTATTGAAGAATGAGCCAGCGAGTATCCGATTCAACTGTGTGTTTAATCCCGCTAAGCGGGAGGAGGCAAAGGGAAACCGAGTCCTAACAGGGCGTTTACAGTTATCGGATGGCCCGAAACCAGATGAGCTAACCATGAGCAGGGTGAACTTCGCCGAAAGGCGAGGGAAGGCCCGAACCCGTTGTCGGTGAAATGGCATGGGAGGACTTGTGGTTAGGGGTAATATGCCTATCGAATCTGGAGATAGCTGGTTCTCCCCGAGATATATTTAGGTATAGCCTTCTCAACTAGTCTGTGGGGTAGAGCGACTGGATAGTCCCGAGAGCCTTTGGCGATCGGGATTAACCAAACTCCTAATACGCAGATGTTATTGAGAGGAGTCAGTCACACCGGGATAAGCCGGCGGTGGCGAAAGGAAAACATTCCAGACTCCCGTCTAAGGTTTCTAAATAGCTCTTAAGTGGTAAAGGCCGTTTGTTTTCCAACACAGCAGGGAAGTTAGCTCAGAAGCAGCTACCTTTTAAAGAGTGCGTAACAGCTCACCTGAATACCTCGCCTTTAAGGCGGGGTGGAAGACAGGCGCCAAAAATGATAGAAGCTAAAGAGCTTACCGAAGACGGAGCCCCGCCTATGGCGGGGGGTAGGGGAGCTTTCTTATCTGCAACGAAGCCTAAGCCGTAAGGCATGGTGGAGCGATAAGAAGTGAGAATGCTGGCATGAGTAGTGTTATCTCCCGATGAAAACTCGGGATGCCGTATACCCAAGGTTTCCTCAGCAACGTCAATCGTCTGAGGGTTAGTCGGTACTAAGCGTTGCATCTATTTGGTGCAAGGCGATGTCCAAGCCGTTAATATTCGGCTACCTTTGGTAAAGCGTTATTATTTATTTGGTGACGAGGTTTGATAATCCCGCCCTCTACGGGGGGCCAAGTTATAAATCTTTATGCAAGTAAAGGCGAGTAACAAATGCAATTCTGCCTTCGGGCGGAAAAGCGGGACGACTTAAGCCTCCGGGAAAAGCCGAATAAAGAGTTTTATCAAAGACCGTACCACAAACCGACACAGGTGGGTTGGTGGAGTACACCAAGGCAGACGAGTAAGGGTGGTTCAAGGAACTCGGCAAAAAAACTGAGCGTAAGCTATGCAATATGCTCTGTCCCGCCTAGCGGGACTGCAACTAAAGTTTATCAACCGACTGTTTAGCAAAAACTCAGGTCCCTGCTAACCCCAAAAGGGGATGTATAGGGGCTGAGGCCTGTCCGGTGCTGGTAAGTTAATCATTGGGATTGACTCTAACTTCGGTTAGAATAGGTTCCGATGCAAGCTCCAGCGAACGACAGCTCTAACCCTGAGAGTTCTAAGGTAGCGTAGCCCCTTGCCGGGTAAGTTCCGGCCCGCATGAAAGGTCTAACGAGTTGATAACTGTCTTGAACCACTGCTCGACGAAATTGAAATGGCTGTGAAGATGCGGCCTACTTACACCTGGACAAAAAGACCCCGGAAGCTTTACTGAAACTAGGTATTGGTAAAAGGGAGTTAACTGTTGAGCGTAGGAGGGAGCCCCCGGGCGCCAATGAAACACCTCTCTTTGATTCTTTTTTGCCTTATCCGTCGTCTTAGACGGAAACAGTGCTTGGCGGTCAGTTTAACTGGGGCGGTTTTCTCCAAAAGAGTAACGGAGAAGCGCAAAGGTCAGCTTATTCCGGATGGAAATCGGAATATAAGTGCAAACGCATAAGCTGGCTTAACTGTGAGAGCTACAATTCAAGCAGATGCGAAAGCAGGCGTTAGTGATCCCCCGTCACGCGGTGATCGCGGGCGGGGCTTAACGGATAAAAGCTACTCCGGGGATAACAGGCTGGTCGCGCCCGAGAGTTCATATCGACGGCGCGGTTCGGCACCTCGATGTCGGCTCATCGCATCCTGGGGCTGAAGTCGGTCCCAAGGGTCGGGCTGTTCGCCCGTTAAAGCGGTACGCGAGCTGGGTTCAGAACGTCGTGAGACAGTTCGGACTCTATCCGGTGTAAGCGTTTGGATTTTTGAGAGGGGTCTTCCACAGTACGAGAGGACCTGGAAGAGAAAATCCCTGGTGTACCGGTTGTCAAAAGCATTGCCGGGTAGCTATATTTTCATTCGATAAGCACTGAATGCATCTCAAGTGCGAAGCGAACCTCGAGATTAAAAATCCTTATTAACTTGTCGGTAGATCACCGACCATATAGGCGTCAAGTGTAAGCCGTGCAAGCGGTTTAGCTGAGACGTACTAAGTAGTGATTCTCCCATCATTTCTGTTATTTTAGTTATCAAAAGATGTCTTTTTTTTGCCCTCCGGTGTTGTAAAATTTATCTGTGGTAATCCTTTCCATCGATTCAGGAGTCGAAAAAACCGGCTATGCTGTTTTTTCTAAAACGATTGAAAAAAAAACAGAGCTTCTTGTTTCCGGACTCATAAAAACCGATAAAGATTTGCCTTCTCAACGAAGAATAAATATCATATTCGATAAACTTGCAGAAGTCGTCAAAAAATATCGTCCGGAGACGATCGTCCTTGAAAAACTTTTCTTTTTTAAAAACCAAAAGACCGTGATTGAGGTTAGTCAAGCCCAGGGAATAGTCCTTCTTATAGCCGGTATGAAAAACATAAAAATACATTTCCTTACGCCGTTGCAGATAAAGGAATCCATTACCGGATACGGTCGGGCCGACAAAAAATCAATAAAGAAGATGATAGATTTGACCATAAAGATAAACAAAAAAATAAAGGAGGATGACGAATATGACGCTATCGCTTGTGGATTTGCTTATTGTTCGATGAATCAGAATCTACTATAATGGATAAACGTATAGGCGGTAAAACCGAATTTAATTATATGTTTATCGAAAAAAAACTGTGAATGCGGTTATTCTAATCGTGATGGACGGGTTCGGTTTGGCGCCGCCTGGTCCGGGAAATGCTGTTTATCTGGCTAATCCGCCCAACATATTTTCTTACCTCAGATCTTATCCGAATACCACTCTTAAAGCCTCAGGAGAAGCCGTCGGATTACCCAAATATGAGGTTGGTAACACCGAAGTCGGGCACATCAATCTTGGTGCCGGACGAATAGTTTATCAGGATCTACCGCGTATCAATATGGCCATAGCCGACGGCGATTTTTATAAAAATGAAGCTTTTCTCCAGGGAATCGAGCATGTCAAAAAAAACAATAGCAGTCTCCATATTATCGGATTAACCAGCGAAGGCTCAGTCCACTCGAGTATAGAACACATGTTTGCTCTTTTGTACTTTGCCAAAGAAAATAATGTCAAAGACTTGTTCATACATGCCGTAACCGACGGCCGGGACTCTTCTCCGAAATCTTCGCCGGGAATAATCAAGGAGATTGAAGAAAAAACCGTCAACCTCGGTATCGGTAAAATCGCCAGCGTAATGGGAAGGTATTATGCCATGGATCGGGACCGGCGTTGGGATCGAACCGCCAAAGCATACTTCTGCCTGACAAAAGGTCAGGGACTTAAAGCAAACTCAGCCATCGAGGCCATAGAAAATTCTTACAAAGACGGAAAAACCGATGAGTTTATCGAACCAACAAATATCTTTTCGGACAACCAACCCGTTTCTCTTATAAAGGAAAATGATGCCGTAATATTTTTTAACTACAGAATCGATCGTCCCAGACAGCTGACCAAAGCTTTTGTCCTTGACAACTTCGAGGCGGATGCGAACAAAAGCCTTTCATTCGACCCTTATTCGACCAAATACCACAAGACCCATTATCCCGACGAGAAGCTGGTTATAGATCCTTTTGTCCGGGGACAAAAAATAAACAATCTTTTTTTTATCACCATGACCGAGTATGAAAAAAATTTGCCTGTCAAAATCGCTTTTCCGCCGCTGCTTGTCCAGATTCCTTTAGGTCGAGTTCTTTCCGATAAAGAGGTTTCCCAGTTACGGATGTCGGAATCGGAAAAAGAAAGATTTGTCACTTTTTATTTCAACGGACAACGGGAGGTACCATTTCCCAATGAAGACCAGTTGATAGTTCCGTCTCCAAAAGTACCCACCTATGACCTTAAACCGGAGATGTCAGCTTACGAGATTACCGACATTCTTCTTCAGAAAATGCGCGAGGATAAATATAAGTTCGTTCTCGTAAACTTTGCCAATCCTGATATGGTAGGGCATACCGGCAATATTGAAGCCTCCATACAAGCGATAAAAACCGTCGATACCTGCGTCAGTCGAATTGTCGATGAAGCTTTTAACCACAACTATACCGTCCTCATCACCGCCGATCACGGAAACGCGGAACAAAAAATCAATCCCCAAACCGGAGAAATATCAACCGAACATACAGCTAATCCCGTTCCTTTTATTGCGATCAATAGTCATCTCCAGGGCCGCTATATCAAGTTGCAACCGGGTATTTTGGCTGATGTCGCCCCGACGGTCCTTTCGGTTATCGGTATTCCGATACCCGAAAGCATGTCAGGACGGAATCTTCTAGAAGGTATAAATTTTTAAGTCAGTTTGCCCCTATTTTTGAAAGGATCTTTACGGCATAATTCGAACCCTTAAGCATTGATTTTTTGATGTCACCGGAGGCGATAAACTCACTGATGAAAGCTGCCGTATAAGCATCCCCGGCGCCGGTTGTATCTGTTACTTTTTCCAATTTTATCGCTTTCTGGAAAAAGGCACGGTTATCGGCATAACCGTAGCTGCCTTTTTCCCCATCGGTTATTACGACTATTTTTCCTTCAAAAAAATCTGCGGCAACCGTTTGATATTTTCTAAAATCGATCTTTTCGTAAGGCTTTTTCACCAGCTCGGCAAATTCATATCCATTAATTATTAAGATATCGATTTTTTTAAGAAATCCGCTTAGTTGTTCAAAGTCCCGTCGGCAATCTTTTACGCCCAAATTCGCTATCGTGGTTTGTTGGTTTTTCTTCAAAACCGACAATAATTTTTCTTTTTCCGTAAGGGAAACGTCGGGGAGATTACCGAGATATACAAACTTTGAGTTGGAAAGTTTTGAGAGCAGTTCGTCGTTGATCATATGTTGGTGTGGAGTATTGTAGTTGATTATCGTCCTTTCACCACCGGCAGTCAAAAGGATGGAGGATACGTTAAAATAATTATCTTCTATTTGACAAAGGTCGGAGGACACCCCGTTTGATCTCAACTTTTCGACAATAATATTTTTAAAAGGATTGTTACCGATTTTTCCGTAGACAGCGGTTTTTAAACCGTGTTTTGATACTCCGATAGCTACGTTGGCGCCGCCGCCGCCGACCCCTTCGAAAAAATAGTTGCAAAAATATTTTCCGCCTACGGCCAACTGAAAACGGTTATCTGCGAATGTCAAACTGTCCCCCTTAAAATAAAGATCAATACTGATGTTGCCGATCGCAATCAAATCAAGCATAAAATGATTATAGCAAAAATAATTGGTAAAATTAGCTTTATGCTGAACATCATCTGCGGAGAAAACAACGTCGCCTCGCGGAACTACTACGTTAATCTCCGTCAAGAATTTTCAGACAAGGGGATCCAAATAAAAGATGTTATTTTTTCGGACATCATAGGAGGAGACGATTGGCTTCCGGAGAACGCCTCGCTTTTCTATACCGACGTTGTTTTTTTTACGGAAAACCTAAATAAAAAAATAAACAGGAAAAACCGATTTCATTTTGAAAGAATTAAGGATATAGCTTCAAGAAGAGAGTTGTCGTTTTATGACTGGGAAGACGCCATTCCGTCAAGGGAACTAAAGATAAGGCCCGACAAAAATGTTTCCGTCAAGGAGTTCAAACCGACGCAGTCAATATTCAAATTGTTGGACAGCTGTTATCCGTCGAATTTAACCGTTTTTTCAAATCATCTCAGGGAATTGATCGATCAGGATGTTGAAGCGGCCTTTATCTTTCTTATGTTGTCAAAACACATAAAAAAACTGTTGCTTGTAAAACAAAATCAAAAACCGGACAAACTGGCTGATTGGCAGATATTTAAATTAAAGAAACAGTCTCAAAGTTGGACACTGAACAATCTTATTAGTTTCTATGAAAGTCTGCATAAAATCGATTTGTCTTTAAAAACCAGCAGCAGTCCTTTTTCGGCGGATAAAGCTCTTGGCATATTAGCTTGCTATTTTTTATAATTTTTGGCATCATAGTTTAGCCTGTTAAAAATTTACGTAAAAAATATGAAAACAATCCCGAACAATGTTTTTCGCGGTTACGATTTAAGAGGTTTAGTCGGATCGGAACTTGATGAGGAAAATGTTGAACTGTTGGGACGTGCGTATGCCACCTGGCTCCTTAACCGTCGTGTGTACGACTGCGTTTTGGGTTATGACTCCCGCAGGTCCAGTCCTAAATTCCGCGATGCCATGGTTAAAGGTCTAACCGACTCGGGAGTCACGGTTTACGATATTGGCATTACTTTGTCGCAAATAGCCTATTTTTCCCAGTATTATTTCCGCACCAGGGGAATGGTGATGATTACCGCCTCCCACAATCCAAAGGAGTTTAACGGATTTAAGTTTGGCACCGGTTATTCGGAAACAATGATCACTGAAGAAGTTATTCAACTAAGAGACCTGCTAAACTCGGGAAAATTTGTCAGCAAAAGCCAAAAAGGACAGCATATAAAAAAAGATGTTTTTCCAGTATACCTGGAAGACCTTTTGAAAAGGGTCGACAAAATAAAAAAATTCAAAATCGTTGTCGATTCCTGTGCCGCCACCACCGGATTGTTTCTTCCAAAAATCCTCCGCCAAGCCGGATGCGAAGTGATAGAGCAAAACACCAAACCGGATCCTGAATTTCCCGTCGGGGTTGCCGATCCGACTGAAAAAGAGGTACAAGAAAGACTGGCGCGACGTGTCATCAAAGAAAAAGCCGATATTGGTTTTTCATACGACACCGATGGCGACCGCGTTGGTATAGTCGATGAAAATGGCGGCCTAATATGGAATGATACCTTGGTCTCTTTATTTTCAAAAGATATTTTGGACTTTCTTCCTAAGGCTAAAATTATTTATAACTGTCTTTGTTCTAAACAAGTCGATGAGGTTATCGTTAAAAACGGCGGTCAACCGGTTATGTGGATTACCGGTCACTCGTTTATTAAAGCTAAGGTACGAGAGGAAAGAGCCGCTTTTGGCGGCGAACTAAGCGGTCACTTTTTCTTCGTCGACAATTTTTATGGCCATGACGATGGCGCGATTGCCTCCTTAAGGCTGCTCGCTTACTTAACTAGGATTAACAAGTCATTGTCGGAAGCCATAAAAGAGTTGCCCCAGTATATTTCCAGCCCGGAAATTAAAGTAGGTTGTCCAGACAATATAAAATTTGACATCGTTAGCCATAAGATCGGTGAGGAAATAAAAAAACTTTATCCTAAAGCCAAATATCTTGAAATCGATGGAGTCAGAATGGACACCGACGATCAGATGGCGATTGTCAGGGCATCCCAAAACGGACCGTACTTGACGGTTAAGTTTGAAGCGAAAAGCCGTGAAAAATACGATCTGTTGAAAAAGCAGATAAGCGAAATACTGCATAAATTTGCCGAAATAGATTTTAAATCGGGTGTCAATACTAACTCTTTAAATTAATATGCTTCTAAAAGAAGAGATAGAAGAATATAGAAAATTTGGAGAGAGAATAGTTCGTGAAGCCGGGAAAATATTGTTAGAACATAAGAAAAACTTCAAAATTGAAAAAAGAAAGAAGGATTTTTTTGATATAGCCACAGATGCCGACCGTGAAGTAGAAGAATATCTAATAACCAAGATAAAGAAACAATATCCTCATCATAGTACTCTTGCTGAAGAAAGCGGACTAAATTACCAACCATCAGACTTTCAATGGATAATCGATCCTCTTGACGGTACAAAAGAATACATCAGAAACAGTCCTTATTATGGGACTATACTTGCCCTTGAATTTCAAAAGAAGCCTATCTTTGGCCTTTTTTACCAACCCGAAATAAATAATACGGCCATAACGGCAAAAGGGTTAGGAACTATTTATAACGGATCTAAATACCAAGTTTCAAATGAAAAAACGCTGCTTAAATCTTTTATCAACATCCGTGTACCTGACACTCGATTAGACAATACTGTTTTAACCAGCTATATGGATGTTCTTAACAAGATTATACGTAAAAGTTACCGTGTTCGTTCAGAAACTTGGGATATCCAAGCTTTGGTATTTGTTTCTATAGGCGATCTTGAAGGCTTTGCCATACCTATCGTTACTGATAAATTTGGGCCTAGATGGCATGATGTTGTTGCAGGTTTTCTAATGGTTGAAGAAGCCGGAGGTAAGGTAACCGACATATATGGTCATCCGATAACCAACCAGGATCTGTCCAAAGGGATTGTTGCTTCAAACAAACGTATACATAACCAGCTGCTTAACCTGGTTGAACCTTTACGCTTAAAAGGATATAATACGGATAGACAATAAGGACAACCCATATGGAAGATCAAAAACCTAAAAATCCCCAGCCGATAAAACTGTCAAAATATACGACCGCCCTGATAGAAAGTCTTAGATCGGTTAAAGCAAGAACAACCCCTGATGATCTTTCGAAAATTACCGTTTCCCAGACGGTTTCCTTTTTTGCTTTGGTTTATGAAAAGGTCAGAAACGCCGTCGAATACCGCGAAGAACACCAAATACCGCGGGCCGCAATGGAAAGGATCATTAAAAGACGCCTGGCTCTTAACCCTGAAGGAAGAGGCGAAGGGGAAAATCTGGTCAGAGAACTTCTTTGGGCCCGTTATTTTGACAACGGTTCTCTTGGGAACAAAGATGCCGAGACTATTCAACTTATCTTTGACAAATATGTTTTTTTGCGCAAGCTTATTTTGGTTGGACGCGACGTCAATTCTCGAGATTACCTTAACCAGTTTATAATAGAACTTTTAACAGCCGAGGTTGAAGAAACACTCAATCCCACCGGCACTCAAAAAAACGCCAACTATACTTATTTTATCTATCAGGTACTTCGCAACAAGGTTAAGCTTGAGGGAATCACCGATCAGCAGAAAGATGCGTTTTTTTTGGCGGCTTTGGAAAAAACCTATCGTCGAAGCGACAAAGCATACCAAAGATATCATCTCTTTAATATTTTTTATAAAAACATCTCTCAATTGACCAATGACGAGATTCATACTCTAGCGCCAAAACTACCATCTATTTTTGAAAAAATTGATCAAATGATAAAAAATCCTTTTGTAGACCATCTTTCCCGGTTTATAAAAAAACAGCTGCCGCCTTTTTTGATTCTTTTCAGTATCTTTCAGGAAAAGTTTGATCAGATTCAGGCAATCGTTTCCGACAAAAACCGCCTATGGGAAGAAGTCGAAATAACCTGTCGCAATAAATACCAAGGTCTTCGTTCCCGCCTCGTCTCACTGGCCGTACGGAGTTTCATCTATATTTTTTTGACGAAAATGGTTTTCGCCTTGATACTCGAATACCCACTCTCCAACTACATTTACGGCGAAATCAACTATGAATCGATAATCA
This sequence comes from Candidatus Roizmanbacteria bacterium, assembly GCA_012798265.1. Classification (GTDB taxonomy): domain Bacteria; phylum Patescibacteriota; class Microgenomatia; order UBA1406; family GWC2-37-13; genus JAAZNM01. Next base: position 75,347 of record JAAZNM010000001.1, read on the forward strand.
TAAACACTTTGTTTCCTCCTTTTTTTATGCTCCTAATAATCTCTTTTTTCCGGATTCCCGGCGATGACAATACTCAAAAAATATATAACCGGATAATCGACATTACCGACGCCGACAAGAGTTTCGAAACGTCAGTAGCCATGGTAAAGAAAAAACCTAAGGAAAAAAAGCCTTTTTTGATTTTTGGTTTTACCATCTTTTATACTTTTACATTTTTCGTTACCTTCTCTCTGATCTATAGAATTCTGACTGTCATCAACTTTAACCTGATTAGCCAGATAATATTTGTTTTTTTTGTCTCGGTGGTTACCTTTTTTTCCTACAGGATAAAACAGGTGTTGGTCGAATATACATTGTCGGAAAAAGAGGGAATTTTGACGCCGATAAGCGATTTCTTTTTTATGCCGATACTGTCATTGGGTAAATTCTTCAGTCAGGAAATCGCCCGACTTAATTTTTTTATCTTTATATTTGATTTTTTGATCGAAGCCCCATTCAAATTCATTTTTGAGATTATCGAGGAGTGGATATCGTTCGTCAGAAAGAGAAAAGAAGAGATATTCTGAGTTTTTGTGCCCTTGGAGGGAATCGAACCCCCATCAACGGTTCCGAAGACCGCTACTCTATCCATTGAGCTACAAGGGCGCCAATTATACTGATTTTTATATTATACTACACCCTATGCTTGCTACGATTATCTATATATTGGCTTTAATGACCGAGATTGGATTTCTAATTTTTTTTTCCGTTTTCGTCGTTTTTTTAATTTACTCCAGCCTTAAAGGATCGCCTTTTGTCCCGACCAACTCCAAGGAAATCGACGACATCCTGAAAGGGGCTTCATTAAAACATAACCAAAATTTTTATGAACTCGGCTGCGGCGAAGGTCGAGTAACCATAAGAGCGGTTACCAAGTATCAGGTCAAAGGCTATGGCATCGATGTCAATCCGATTCTCATCCGATGGGCCAATTTTAAGGTTTTTCTAAAAAAAATGGACAATGTTGAATTCTGCCGTAAAAATATATTTGACGTTTCGCTTGAAAAAGCCGATGTCATATATCTTTTTTTGATGCCTGCGCTTATCAGTAAACTTGTTCCAAAATTTAAAAAGGAGCTCCGGAAAAAAACTTTGATAATCTCCCACGGGTTTAAGGTCAAAGGTTTCGGCCCGTATTTGGTCAAGTTCCTGGATCGTCGACCCTTCCCGACTTATTATTATATTTTTAGGCCGAAGATTTGACTTTGGCGGTCTTTTTTTTTACCATAAATTATGTGGCGAAAAATAGTCATATATTTGGGTCTGTTCTTGAGTTTGATCTCTCTTAATTTTTATATTGCCTACAAAGCTTACGCAATAAGCAAAAAACAGGCCAACATTAAAACCATCCTTAACGAAATCGCCAAGAATATCGATTCCAAAAGCCAGTTCAATTTTTCATCTGGACCAATGGTTCTGGGCGCTTACCAAAGCGAGGTCAAACTGAGTGACAGCCGAATAGCCAATCTCAAGGCTTTTTTTCGTAAATACAACTCGGTTCTTTATGACAAGGCCGATCTAATTGTCAGCGTCTCCGACAGATATCAATTCGACTATCGCCTTCTGCCCGCCATTGCCATGCAGGAATCAAATCTTTGCCGCTATATTCCCGAGGGATCGCATAACTGTTGGGGATGGGGTATATACGGCGATACCGTCACCAAGTTCGATTCTTACGACGAGGCTATTGAAACTGTCGCCAAAGGCATAAAACAGGAGTATATAGATAAAGGGCTGATTACCGCCTCCGCGATAATGCAAAAATATACGCCTTCTTCAAACGGCAGTTGGGCACATGGAGTCAATACCTTTCTGAAAGCTTTAGAATAAGTCCATCAAGTTATAAAGCTTATCAAACGACAAGTTTGTCAAGAAAAATCGTTCATAGCGTTTTTTTGTGCTTGACGAACTTTATAGACTTTATAACTTAAAAAACTTAGTTATTGGACGCTTCTTGAAGTCTGTAATTCTTGCGAAAGCGAATATTGGGTACCTTTCTTTTTGGATAATGAGGCAAACAACGAACCGCGTTTTTTCCGGCGTGAAGTCATGGCTCCCAACCATGTCCGTGACTCGTTTACTTTTTGTTTTAGGGTCTTGAGGATATTGAGTACTATCTCAAGGAACCTTATGTGGTATATTCCGGGTTTGTCGGGGAGTGACTCAACAGCCAATTTATCAATATCCCTGACGTCTGACAACAAACTAGTACCGGCTCGCTTAAGAGCGGCAATTTCTTTTTTTACCTGTTCTGTTAGTTCTTTGATTTGTTTTTTGACGATCTCATTCTCATAATATTCCTGGTAATTAAAGATTGTAAACTCTTTTCTAGACGACTTTGGTCGGTCTTTTTCTTTAGGAAAAAAGCTTGTTTTGTCCTCGAAATCGGTTAAAAAAGAGTCAAAACCGCCATCATAATAGTTGTTTTTTATTGATTCAAGGCTGTTCTGGGGAAATGTCTGAACCTTTTTAGTTTGATTGGGTTTGATCTGGTTCATGCGGGAATTATACTACAGGCCTAAAAGAAAATCAAGCGTCTTCTGCTTCCTCAAAATCGAAGCATAAAAATAAGCGTTTTGTTTGGCCAAGGCTTTTTCTTTCTCATCCTTAATATTACCGAAAAGCTTGTCAAGGTCACTTTCTTCAACCTTGATCCCTTCTTTGTCGGCTATTTCTTGCAAAACAAACTCGATCTTGTAAGTATCGTTTATCTCCTGGGCATATCTCTGCTTCAACTGTTCCATAGTCAAACCCTTGGATTTAAGATAGGCGTCAACGGTCAATCCAATCTTCTGGATCTCATCAACCTGTTGGGCAAGCTTGCGGTTAAGTTCTTCCTCAACGATCAGATCCGACATCTCCAGCTTAGCCTCCTTCAGTAAAGCGGCTAAAACCGTGTTCAGCATTTTCTGTTCTTTTTCGACCTTGGTTTTTTCCGGTTCCTGACCCTTTCCGGGGAGCCAAATATCGTCTTTTTTGAGGTTGGCTTTGGCTTTCCTGACGATTTCTTTGTAGTCTCCGACCATAACGGTCGGTTTTTCAGCCACTGTCATTTTTATCTGCCAGTCCTCATCTTCCTTGGCTTTTACCAATTCGATCTTTGGCGAGATGACCGGTGTCAGGGACTCTTTTTTAACGATATCCTCAAAGATCTTGGGAAGGACGTTTTTGATAAGGGTTTGGTAGACCTCTTCTTTTTTCAGGTGCTTTTCGCCAATATTCTTCGGCACTTTTCCTTTTCTGAAACCTTCAACGGTCAAATCCTTGAGTAGCAGATTAAAGGCTAGTTTATACTCTTTAATTATGTCTTCTTTGGGAATGTCGATGATTATTTCGGCAGTTCTTTTGGGGAGTTTTTTTACCTTGTGAGTGGACATACTTTATAATTGTACCGTATTCTGGCCCAAAAGCAATCGAACATTTTCTTCTTCTTTCTCAAACTGAGCCATAAAATATTTGACTTTGTCAGCCCAGGCGGGATTGCTGGCATAAATAGGGGCGATTTTTTCTACCGTGTCCGCACCTTTGTTTATATAGTTTTCGCGCAGTCCTTTACCGACCGTCATAACGCTATCTTCCCATTTGTCAAACACGATATAACCGCCACCCCAACCAAAAGGATTGGCTGATCCGGGATAAACGTATTTTCCGAAAAATGATTCTAGACCGGTGATCGAAGGCAATAAATAACAGTCTAAATTGTACGTCGTGCAAGCGTTGATAAAAGCGTCGGTCGCACCAAGCAAAGGCGAAGAATATCTCTCAAGCAGTCTTTTTATTGTCAGTTTCTTTATGGTAGAATTGGTATAAGCATTACTTTGGTTTTCATTATAGGATATAAGAGCGGAACCACCGGCTATTTTTTCAGCCTTAACGATCCCGGCAAACAAGAAAAAAACTATAAACATTAATACTATTCCAACAGTTTTTCTCATAAAAAAAATCCTAAAGCTTTTCGAACTAATGTTGAAAAACCTTAGGACCTGGAAGTATTATAGCATAATATTATAAGATTGTCAAATATATGAATTTTAGCTTTTATAGTCACAGTTTTGGCTGTCGGGTAAACCAGGCTGAAAAGGAAACTCTTGATAGGCAATTATTGGATTTAGGTTGCTGTATAGATCCAATTTCTCCTGATTTCTACATCATAAATACCTGTGCAGTTACCCAAAAAGCCGAAAGGGAGACTAGGCAACTTTTGTACCAGATAAGGAGAAAACTGCCCCTAACAAAGATCATTATCACCGGATGCAGCGCCACGCTTTGGCTCAAAAACCGTTCCTACCCGTCGGATATTGACCTTATTATCGACAATAAAGATAAGGATAATATGCTTGATATTATCGTAAATCGACTCAAACTCAAAAAAACGTTACCGAAAGGTTTGCGGGCAAAAAATAGCCGTTTTCTGAAATCGGGACGGTTGCTCGTTAAGATCCAGGACGGTTGTCAGCGTTTTTGCTCCTACTGCCTGACCGCTCGCCTACGAGGAATCCCCAGGTCAAAAACGATTAAGGACATCCTCAAAGAGATAAAAAATCAACAGGAAGGAACCAGAGAGGTAATCCTTACCGGAATCAACACGGAGTATTTTGGCAGAGACCACGGCGAAAGTCTTCCCGGACTTATAGAAACAATTGTCGCAAAGACGGAAATACCGAGAATAAGCTTTGGTTCAATCCATCCGTGGAGTATCGACAAAACTTTTCTTAATCTCTACAAAAATATCCTTAACCTAAAACGCCTGGTTGATTTTTTTCATATTCCGCTCCAATCGGGATCAAACAGGATCCTGAGCCTGATGAAGCGGGGATATACCAAGGAGGAGTTTTCGGAAAAACTGCAGGTGATTGCCGCCACAAATCCTTATGCTTTTATTTCCACTGATTTGATCGCCGGTTTTGTCGGCGAGTCAGATAAAGAATTTGAGGAAACTCTTGATTTTTTGGAAAAATCACCCATCAGCGGATTTCATATATTCAGGTTCTCCCAAAGACCAATGACTGCCGCTTTCTTCATGGCTAAGAAGATTGCAGAACCAAGCCAGTCGAAAAAACAGAGTAGGGCCGAAACCTTAAGGGGTTTAAGCCGCAAAAAATATCTGATGTTTTTGGAAATGAATCTGGGAAGGACTTCATCTGCCTTGTTTCTGGCCGAAAAAAAGGGCGATTATTGCCAAGCACTTCTTGACAATCAACTTCCGATTTTAGTCAATTCTGATAAGGCCTTGGCAGGCGAGATAAAAAATGTTAAAATACTTGAGGTCAAAAAAGGTCGTTTAATAGGAAAACTTGTTTGAATGGAATCATAGCTCAATTGGCCAGAGCGCTTCCCTGTCACGGAAGAGGTTGCGGGTTCGAGTCCCGTTGGTTCCGCCAAGTTATGCCATCTAAAAAGATCGTTTTTATCGGCGATCCTGCTTTGAAAGCCAAAAACTCGGCGGTTAAAAACTTCGGATCAAAAAAACTTAAAAATCTTATCCGTGATCTTAAAGACACGATGAAAAAGGAAGGATTGGTCGGATTGGCCGCTCCCCAAATCGCGGAAAACTACAAAGTTTTTGTTACTCAACCCCGAAAAACAAAGGCAAGGGATTTTGGCAGGGCAGACCGATGCAGGGTATATATTAATCCGAACATTGTCTCATATTCAAAAACGGTTAGCTTGATCTACGAAGGCTGCGGTTGTGTACCTGATCTGTTCGGTCCGGTTATCAGACCTAGGGAGATAAAAATAGATGCCTTTGATGAAAACGGCAATCGGTTTTCCCTTTTCTGTGATGGATTACTGGCTCGGGTTATCCAACATGAGTATGACCATCTATACGGTATTGAGTTTGTCGAAAAAATATCCAACTACAAAAAAATCGTCCATCGCGACTATTACATCAAAAATATAAGGAACTCAAAAGCACAGAATGAAGCATCGTTAATTACCAAGATAAAAACCAGCAAATATTAATACGTTAAACTATGACAAAACCTTTCAGCTACGACGAGTTCAGGGAAATATATTCAAAAGTACCTCGCCTAACAGTCGAAGTCATTATCAAAACCGACAAGGGAATTATCCTTACCTTAAGGAAACTTGACTCCTGGAAAGGTCAGTGGCATATCCCCGGAGGAACCGTCCTCTATAAAGAAACGTTGGAACGGGCAGCCGCTCGGATAGCCGAGGAGGAACTTGGTGTAAAAATAGCCATAAATAAACAACTTGGCCATATCTATTATCCCAGCGAAGAAAAGGAAAGAGGTTTTGGATGGAGTATCGGAATCGCCTTTTTGTGTACCATCGTATCGGGTACACCTCGCGGCAGCGATCAAGGAGAGAAAATAGGTGCATTCGAAGTTCTGCCTAAAAACACGATCGCCGAGGCAAAGGAGTTTTTGGAAAAACATTTACTGAACCAATCTTCGGTTTAAAATAGCAAAAATATTGATAAAATATATTAGCTATGTGCGGACTCGTAGCTCAGCGGCTTAGAGCGCTTCATTGACATTGAAGAGGTCACAGGTTCAAATCCTGTCGGGTCCACCACGTAATAAATTTGCTTTGCAAATTTAAAAGTGGTTGAAACGTTTAAATCGAAGATTAATTACGTTTCACCAATATTAACTTGAGGTTCGCCATGAAATATATTTTTTTTATCCTTGCCTGCACTACCAACCTCCGTTAACCGGAGGTCTACTAACTTGTCTTTATTTATTATTTTTTTTATATAATAAAAACATATGTCAGACTTATCTTTAGATAAAATGCGTCATTCTTGCGCCCACCTGATGGCATACGCAGTATCCGAACTATATCCCGGAACCAAGGTTGCCATCGGACCGACCATAGAAAACGGTTTTTACTATGATTTTGATCTTCCCGGTCCTATCGGTGAAACCGACCTGGCAAAAATTGAAAGGAAGATGTCGGAGTTGAAAGAAAAAAGTTTCGACTACATCCAAAGCTGGATTGAGGTAGACCGAGCCTTGGAGCTTTTTTCCCATCAACCTTACAAGCAGGAAATTATAAAGGAGATATCCGAAGGCGGCCGCGATGATTTCGGACAAAAAGGCAAGGTATCGATCTACCAATCGGGTAAATTTACCGATCTATGCAAAGGTCCTCATCTGTCTTCCTCCAAGGAAATCGGTTATTTTAAGCTTCTTAACATCGCCGGCGCCTATTGGCGGGGAGATGAAAAAAACAAAATGCTTACCCGTATCTACGGGACCTGTTTTGAAAAAAAGGAGGAACTTGATCATTTTCTCTGGCAACAGGAAGAGGCAAAAAAAAGGGACCATCGCAAGTTGGGCCGCGAACTTGATCTGTTCGTCATTAATGACAGTATCGGCAAAGGTTTGCCTCTTTTAACTCCTAAAGGAACTTTACTAAAAAAACAGATATTGGACTATGAATACCGGCTTGAAGTCGAAGCCGGATTTAAACAAGTTTCCACTCCTCACATTTCCAGATCGGAGCTGTACAAAAAAACCGGGCATTGGCAACATTATCGGGAAACCATGTATGCCCCTTTTGGGATAGACGGTGACGAATATGTTCTCAAACCGATGAACTGTCCTCATCACTATATGATCTACAGTTCAAAACCAAGAAGTTACCGTGAGCTCCCCTTAAGACTATCCGAACCCGGAACTTGCTACCGATACGAAAAAACCGGCGAGCTTGCCGGATTGCTAAGGGTAAGATCGCTTACTATTGACGACAGTCACATTCTTATGACCGAAAATCAGATAGAAGATGAGTTCGCCCTATGTATCGATATGGTAAAAAAAATGTTTGACGCTTTTAAACTAAAAAGCTTCTACGTAAGGCTTTCGCTTTCCGATCCGTCTGATGCCATCAAGTACATAGCTGATGAAGGTACCTGGAAAAGGGCAGGGGATCTGCTTGAAAAAATAGTCAAAAACAACCGTCTCGATTACAAGGTAGCTAAAGGCGAGGCTTCTTTTTACGGTCCCAAGCTCGATTTTATGGTCAGGGATTCGCTCGGCCGCGAGTGGCAGATGAGTACGCTGCAACTTGATCTTTTTATGGGTAAACGGCTCGGATTGACTTATACCGACGAAAGCGGACAAGAAAAACATCCGGTAATACTCCATCGTGGACTGACGGGGTCAATCGAAAGAACGTTGGGAATCATTATCGAACATTTCGCCGGTGCTTTCCCCGTTTGGCTGTCTCCGATACAGGTCGAGATCTTGCCGATTTCGGAAAAATATGCGCCGTTGGCTAAAAAAATGCTTGCCGAAATGGCTAAAAAGCAAATAAGAGCCGAAATAAACGACGAAAACAAAACCCTTGGCGCTAAAATCAGGCAATCTACCTTGCAAAAAACTCCCTATATGATTATAATAGGAGAAAAGGAATCGAAAAAAAACGGATTTGTTTCCGTCAGAACAAGAGAGGGAGGCGACCTCGGATTAGTAAAGATTGACGAGTTTATTAAACGTTTAACCGATCAAATTGAGAAGCTGGAGTAACAGACATCATACACCCAAAAAGTATTATTTCCTGAATTACAGAATCGAGGCACCTAATTTGCGGGTTATTGATGAACAAGCTAAACAGATTGGGATTTTGTCCAAACAAGAAGCTTTGAATGTCGCTCAACAAAAAGGATTGGATTTGGTGTTGATAGCTCCAAAAGCCAATCCGCCCGTGGCCAAGATAATTGATTTTAAGAAGTTTTTGTACCAGGAAAAGAAAAAACAAAAGGAAGCTAAAAAAGGTATAAAAAAAAGTTCTGTCAAAGATCTTAAGTTATCCCTTTTTATAGGAACGGCCGACCTTGAAAGGCTGGTCAATCGGGGAAAGGAGTTCTTAAATGAAGGAAACCAACTTAGGCTCAACCTGACTTTAAGGGGTCGGGAACTGGGCAAGAAAAACATGGCTTTCGACCTTGTTAAGAAGTTTATAGGTGAACTTGGCGAAGTTAATGTTTCCAAAGAACCCCGTATGGAAGGTCGGGTTATCAGAACGGTTCTTGCCCGAAAAAAATAACAATTTACTTTTAAACTAAAATGGCTAAACAAAAAAATAAAACAAGGAAATCTGCCGCCAAAAGATTTAAGGTGACCAAAAAAGGAAAGATACTTCATCGATCACATTTTATAAGACATTTAAGATCGAAAAAGTCAAAAAAACATATCCGAAGGCTAAAACAGATGAAAGCCATCGTAGGAGTTTTTGGAAAAAAAGCCAAGAAAATGTTAGGGAAATAAGTTATAATAACAATCTTTTATGGTAAGAATCAAATCCGGGATTGCTACGAAAAAAAAACACCGAAAAGTTCTCAGGCTGGCTAAGGGTTATTGGATGACCAGGCACAAACAGTTTAAAAAAGCCAAGGAAGCGGTTCTTCACGCCGGAGAATATGCTTTTGTTGGACGAAAAAACAAAAAAAGGGACTTCAGAAAAACATGGATTATCAGAATAAACGCCGCCGTAAGGCTCTTCGGATTGACTTACAGTCAGTTCATCAACCGACTAAAAAACAATAAAATAGAGATTGATCGGAAGATTTTGTCACAAATCGCCGCCGACTATCCAAAAGCATTTGAAAAAATCGTCACTAAGGTGAAATAATCTTAATATGGACGAAGCTATAAAAAAACTTCATCACGATTTCATCGATCAACTTTCTCATATAAAATCTTTAAGTCAAATAGAGTCGATCAGGATTGATTATTTAGGCCGCCAGGGGAAAATAAACGGTCTTTTCAAAAAAATTAACGAAGTTCCTGTCAATCAAAGAAAAATTTACGGTCAAAATCTAAACGTCTTAAAAAAAGACGTCTCCCGTCTGATTGAAGACAAGCTGAAAGAACTGGCAGAGTCCGAAGAAAAAGAGAGATATGTCGACACTACCTTGCCGGGGAAAAAATACCAAAAGGGCAGTCTCCATCCTTTAACCTTAGCTATCGAGGAAGTGTCGTCGATATTCGAAAAAATCGGGTTTATTAGGGTTTCTTATCCGGAAGTCGAATGGGAACATTTTTCTTTTGAAGCACTGAATATGCCGAAAGGACATCCGGCCCGCGACGATTTTGAAACTTTTTTTATCGACCAGGCGGAAGATGACAAATACGGAAAAGTGGTTCTTTCACCACACACTTCTTCAGGGCAGACGCGAGAGATGCATCGTGTCAAAACACCACCGATAAAAATGATAAATATAGCTAAATGTTACCGTCCGAACTGGGATGTCAGCCACGCCCCGATGTTTTTCCAGTTTGAAGGTCTATGCATCGACAAAGGAATAAACATCACTCATCTGAAAGGAACCATTGATTATTTTGTCAAAGAGTTTTACGGTCAAGAAAGACAGTCCAGATTGCGACCTTTTCATTTCCAATTTACCGAACCGTCGTTTGAGGTCGACATATCCTGCAGCCTTTGTCACGGAAAAGGCGAGATAAAAAAACAAAAATGCCGGATGTGCAAATCGGGATGGCTGGAGCTCGGAGGAGCAGGAATGGTCCATCCGAATGTTTTGAAGGCTGGGGGCATCGATCACCAGGAATATACCGGTTGGGCATTCGGTTGGGGAGTTGAACGTGTCTTTATGATGAAAGAAAATTTGAATATTGAAGATATGAGAATTCTTTATTCCGGCGACATCAGGTTTTTGGAACAGTTTTAAATAAGTTTATAAAGTAATAAAGTTGGTAAGTTCGTCAAGGAGTATCTTGATGGACTTGACAAGCTATATAAATAAAACAATAACATGAACATTAAAATTACTTACAACTGGCTTTTGGAATATCTCGATACCGACGCGAATCCTTATGACATCCAAAAATACCTTTCCCTTTCCGGACCTTCGGTTGAGAAAGTGGAAAAAGTCGATGACGACTATGTTTTTGACATCGAGATAACTTCAAACAGAATCGATACGGCCTCAATCATCGGAATAGCTCAAGAATGTGTCGCTATATTGCCGCAGTTTGGAAAGAAAGCCGAACTAAAGTTCAATCCTTTGGACGAGTACCGTTTTAGCCGGATACCTGACGGCGGAACCGATTGCCTTAAAGTCAAGATCACAAGCCCCAAACTCTGTTCCCGGTTCACCATGATCGTTTTGTCTGACCTTGAGATAAGATCAGCTCCTCAATTCATTAAGGAAAGACTTGTTCTCTGTGGAATCAAATCCATAAACAATGTCGTCGACATATCCAATTACCTGATGCTCTCGTTGGGCCAGCCGACTCATATTTTTGACTTCAATAAGATCAAAAACCTGACCATGATCATGAGGGAAAGCTTAAAAGGGGAAAAAATAACCACCCTTGACGAAAAAGAGATAACCTTACCCGGAGGGGACATAGTCATCGAAGACGGCGAAGGTAAGTTGATAGATCTGTGCGGCATTATGGGCGGTTTAAATTCATCAATAAGCGAAAAAACAAAAAACGTGATTCTTTTTGTGCAAACATACAACAAGCAGCTTATCAGAAAAACCTCGATGACTACCGGACAAAGAACGGTTGCCGCCACCTATTTTGAAAAAGGACTTGATGAAGAAAGAGTCGAGACAACCTTAACCTATGGAGTCGAGCTGCTAAAACAGTATGCCGGGGGAAAAATCGCATCAAAGCTTTACGATATTTATCCGCATCCTTATAAACAAAAACGCATCTCGCTAAAAACCGACGACTTAAACAGGTTGATCGGGGTCGATATCAAAAAAGAAATTTTGGAAAAAATAATCAGTCGACTTAACTTTGAACTGACGAGCTTTAAAGGTAATTCCATGACAGTAACCGTTCCGTCTTACCGTCAGTATGATATAAATATAAAAGAAGATCTCGTCGAAGAAATTGCGCGAATCTACGGTTATCACAATCTCCCAAACAATCTACCCCCACCCGCTTACGTCAAACAACCAAAGGAAATGGAAAATCTTTTTAAGATACAGTCGAAGATAAAATATTTTTTGAAACACGCGGGATTGAACGAATCGACCAACTACTCGATGATTTCTATGGAGATGATCGAATCGCTTGATCTTAAGGTTACCGATCATCTTAAGCTTAGCAACTCGATTTCAAGCGATATCGAGTATTTGAGGACATCTCTTATCCCGTCTTTGATAAGGAACATCAAGTCCAACGAGGGGAAAAGAGATGCTTTAAGGTTTTTTGAGATAGCCAAAGTATACCTGCCAAAAAAGTTATCGCTTCCGGGAGAAAAGTACAAACTCGCCATAGCCATCAATACCGAATTCGGCGATCTTAAAGGTTTGATCGAAATTTTGCTGGCCGAACTGAATATTGACAACTACGAGATTAAAAAAGGAAAAAATAGTTTGATGAACCCTTCTGTCCAAGGCGAGATCTATGTTAACGGCGAATCGTTGGGGTCATTCGGAGTTCTCAAAAGCAAATACAGAATAAAGAATCAGTTGGAAAACGATGTTTATTTGGCTGAGTTTGATCTGGACATTTTGATCAAAAATTACCGTCTGGTGGCTCCTTATAAACCGATCAACCCGTTTGCCGTCATTAAGCTTGACCTGACATTCGCAACAATCAATAAAATGCCTTTTGCCGTCTTTAGGCAAAAAGCCTTCAAAACATCGAAACTTCTCCAAAAAATTGAACTGATCGGTATTTATGAAAACAAAGTCAGCCTTCGCTTTTTCTTTTCTTCAACGGTACGTAACATCAATCAGGAAGAGGCGGAAAAAGAGTTGGAAAAATTCAAGGCGTTGGTGTTGGGGTAAGGGAATCCCAGGCTTTTTTGACTCCGAATTTTACTATCGACTCACCGGTTTTGTCGTTTTCGGTGGCGGCGGTTATCTTAAGTTCATAAACCCCTTCTGAAAGATCCATGGATTCGTCGATATCCTTCTTATCTTCATTATAATTTTTCTTTTCTTCACCGTTCAGGTAAATCTTTACGTTTTTCAGTTTGCGAACGGTGGCTATCTTTGCCTGAATATTGATCCTGTTATCGTCGATTTTTTGTTTATCGCCCGGAGACTTTATGGAAATGACGACGCTGTCGGACGAAGCATCAGACAGATCGGTCGGCGGATGATAACGGTCATCTTTTTGTTCCCTGCTCCAGCTTTCTATCCCCTCCTGCCAACGATTTTTGCCATCCGTAGATACCGGATCGTTTTCCGTTATGACGATGTATTCTTTTTCTTCGTAGTTGCCTGTTTTTATTTCAACTTCATTAGCCAATTTGCCGGTAGCCTTGGATATTTTTATTTTTTTGTAAAAAGGGGAAATGTCTTTAGGTTCGGTACCTTCAATAAAGTATTCCGTTCTGGTCGGTTGACCGTCTTTGGGCAAACCTCCCAAAAAAGAGTCTATTTGAACTGCCTTTACTTTATCAGGCTTGTCCATAATTCCGTCGTTGTATTTTTTTAGTATTTCCCTCATTATCTTATACCAAATCGGGGAGGCGCCGGTAGCTCCCGAGGCTATTTTTGGATTCATCTTCGAATTGTCGTTGTTGCCGACCCAGACGCCGACAGTGACCGATTTGGTAAAACCTACCGTCCAATTATCCCGTTTATCATCAGTGGTACCGGTTTTGACGGAAACGGTTTTGCCGGGAACGTTAAGATAAGAATTTGGACCAAACTCCTCCAAACGAGCATTGTTATCAGAAAGGATATGCGAAACCAAAAATGAAATTTCTTTTGAAAAAACCGGTACCTCTTTGGGTTTTTTGCCTATATATATAGTTTTTCCGTTGAAATCCTTTACCTCGGTAACCGATTGATAGTCGACTCTGGTTCCGCCTCTGGCAAAAATACTGTAGGCGGAGGTCAGATCAAGTAGGGTAACCTCGCCTCCGCCCAAGGTCAACGACAGGCCAAACCTTTTTAAATTCGCCTCTGTCGGAGAAAGGGAAGTTAACCCCATTTGGTTTGTTTTTTCCAAAAAGCTTTTTATTCCGACCATCGACAACATTTTGACGGCCGGAATATTCAAAGAGTTACCCAAGGCAAACCGAAACTGGACCGGTCCGCGAAACTTACCGTCGTAGTTGACCGGAATATAATCATCATCCCCCTGATCCGGAAAAACGGTTTTTACGTCCATTATCACCGTCGCCGGCGTATATCCTTTTTCAAGGGCCAAAGCATAAGTGACCGGTTTGATCGACGATCCTGGTTGCCGAAGACCTAAAGAGGCATTGAACTTCCCGAATTTTTCGTCAAAAAAATCATAGGAACCGACCATAGCCAGAATCTCTCCCGTTTTGGAATCCAGGACAACAACGGCGCCGTTGCTGACTTGGTAGTCTTTAAGCGACTCTATCTCCTTTTTCACTATATCTTCTATGCTTTTCTGTACTTCAAGAGAAAGAGTGGTTTTTATCTTAAGCCCCTGGTCAAACACCTTGCTGCCAAAATCCTTTTCCATCCAGTCTTTTATGTAAAAAACAAAATGGGGAGCGTTGATGGCGAATTTAGGCGAAACAAACTTTGTCTTTGCCAGTTCGGACAAAGCTTTTTTTTCCTGATCGGAGGTAATATATCCGTCTTCGCGCATTCTTCTCAAGACATCGGTCGTCCGACCCCTCCAAGCATCGGATTTACCGATAAAAGGGGAGTAGTACGAAGGATTTTGCGGCAGTCCGGCCATAATGGCCGACTCGACCAGGGTAAGATCCTTGGGTTGCTTGCCGAAATAGGCGTTGGCGGCCGATCCAACACCATAATAACTGCCTCCGTAAGGAACTTCGTTTAGGTACATCTCAAGAATCTGGTCCTTGGTATAACGTTTTTCAACTTCAAGCGCCAGAATCATTTCTTTTATCTTTCTCGGCAGCGTCTGTTGGGAAGTGAGCAAAACATTTTTGATCAACTGTTGGGTAATCGTCGATCCGCTAGACAACCTTCGGTAAATAATAATATTGAATATGGACCTGATAATGCCCGTTTGGGAAATTCCTCCATGTTTGTAAAAATTCTTATCTTCAATCGCAACCGTCGCTTTTTTAAGATAGTCGGATATGTCCTTAAAAGGAACAGGGACTCGATTTTTGTCTTTAAACATCTGATAAAGTATTTTCCCGTCACGGTCATAAAAAACATTCGAATAACCGGTGTTTTGAGACAGCTTTCCGGGAGAGGGAAGGTCTTTGGCATACCATGCAAAAACCAAAAAGGAAAATATAAAACCTAAAAAAATTAAGCCGCTTGCCAAAACCAGCAACCTAAGCATTAACGCTTGCCTGTTAAACCCAGTTTGACGTCGCAGTCTTCTTGAGATAAAAGCCATGTTTTAAGTATAATACATCTATTATGAAAATAAAAAAATTTTTGAAGAAAGAAAGGCTTTGGAAAATAATTGTCGTCGTCTCTTCGATACTTTTGATTTTATCATCGTTAGGGCCTTTACTTTTCATCAGGTAAATCATGTTTTTAGAACAATCTATCGAACTTTTACCCAGAACCAGTTTTTTAACGATAAAAAGATTGAGATCGATATCTATCCGTACTTTTGAAGATTTGCTCGACTATATTCCTTTTCGATACGAAGATTATTCGCTTTTTTCTAAAATCAGCCAACTTCAACCCGAAGAAAAAGCGACGGTAAAAGGTTGGATAAAGGATATAAAAAATATCCGTACCCGAACAGGCCTGACAATCCAAAAAATTTACCTTACCGACGACAGCGGTACTTTGGAATCCGTTTGGTACAACCAACCTTATCTCTTAAGGGTTTTAAAAAAGAACATGGGTCTGTCCTTGTCCGGCCAGGTAAAAAAAGAGGCCGGAAGATGCGTTTTAATATCACAGGAGTATGAGATATTAAAAAGTCCGGAACAAAGCACTATCCATACCGGCAGACTTATACCCGTATATCCTGAAAAAAAGGGCCTATCTTCAAGGACATTGAGAGAAAAGATCTTCCATGTTATCGGACTTATGGAAGAAGAAAAAGAATGGCTTCCAAAAAAAATAGTCGATTACAACCATTTGACAAGTCAAACCATTGCCTATAGAAATATCCATTTCCCGACGAATATGCAAGAGGTTTTTGAGGCAAAAAAAAGACTGGCTTTTGAAGAGCTTTTTTTAATACAGCTATCGGCCGCTTTTCTGAAAAAAAGCTGGCTCGGCGAGAAAAACGACTTTGTTTTTGAGATTTCCAATCATAGGGAGAGATTACAAAGGTTTGTGAAAAATCTTCCCTTTTTATTGACGGATGCCCAATCAAGGGTAATAGACGAACTTATTCAAAAGATATCAGGCGATGTTCCGATGAACCACTTCCTTCAAGGAGATGTCGGGTCGGGCAAAACGGTCGTCGCAACCGTCATGGCCTTACTAACCTACCTTAACGGCTACCGAACTTTATTTATGGCCCCGACCCAGATACTTGCCCAACAGCATTATCAGACCGTAAGCCGCCTCCTAATTAAGGAAAAGGTCTCCGTCGGATTAATAACCGGAGGACATAAAAACGATTTAAAGCAAAACGATATAGTCATAGGAACCCAGGCTTTACTCAATAAGCGGGTTAATTTTGACAAGGTCGGCTTAGTAATAATCGACGAACAACACCGTTTTGGTGTGGAACAAAGGGCCGCGCTCCGGTTAAAAGGCCATTATCCCCATCTACTGACGATGACGGCGACACCGATACCGCGAACGGTAGCTCTAACTTTGTACGGACATCTGGACATGTCCGTTATCGATCAGATGCCGAGGAACCGACTGCCGGTAAAGACATTTTTGATAGATGAACAAAAACGCCAGTCATGCTATCGCTGGATAAAAAAACAGATAAGCGACTTGAAAACCCAAGTTTTTATCATCTGTCCTCTTATTGACGAATCGGAAAAAGAGACGATGGTCTCCGTCAAAGCGGCCAAAAAGGAATACGATCATCTGAAAAACAGCATTTTTCCGGAATATAAGGTCGCCCTAATCCACGGGAAGATGAAACAGACGGAAAAAGACAGCATTATGAACGATTTTAAAAATAGATGTTTTGATATCCTGGTCGCCACCTCACTGATTGAGGTAGGAATAGACATACCAAACGCAAGTATCATGGTGATAGAGGGAGCGGAAAGATACGGCCTGTCCCAGCTCCATCAATTAAGGGGCCGGGTCGGCCGGGGACAGGAACAGTCATACTGCGTCCTTTTTGCTCAAAATTGCGCTCCGGATGTCGTCCAACGTCTTGGTTATTTTACTCGGACAATCTCGGGGTTGGAACTGGCTGAGTATGACCTGCGCAAACGGGGATCGGGCAACATTTTTGGCACGGAGCAGCACGGTTTCATCAACTTGAAAATAGCCAATCTTGGAGACTTCAAGTTGATAGATCAGGTAAAAAAGGCCGTTGATTATTTCGTAAACAACTACCCGCTTGAAGACTATCCGAAAGTAAAATCCAAATTGAAAATCCTTAAAAAAAACCTTGTCCATAATGACTAAAAAGATTGTTTTTGGAAAAATTTTTGATATCATATAAATATGGCCCCATTACCAAAAAGAAAACATTCCACTCAAAGGACAGGCAAAAGGATGAAAAGCCGTATCGTGGCTTTGCCGAAGTTGGTAAAGTGCAAAAAGTGCGGTAAATCGAAACTACCCCATCGAATTTGCCGTTATTGCGGAAAATAATTTATGGATCCCCGTCATCAAGCAAGGATTAGGATAATCCAAAATCTGTTTGCTTATTCCTATAAAGACTCCGATTCGGTCGACCTGCCCGAAAAAAACGAACCCGTCACAAAAGCAATAATCAAACTCATCCCAAAAATTGATCCCTTAATCGCCGAACAAGCAACCAAATTTCCGATCAAAAAAATCGCCAGGACCGATTTGGCCATTCTTCGATGGGGAACCTATGAACTTTTTTTTAAAAAATCACTGCCGCCCAAAGTGGTTATTAATGAATCAATCGAGTTGGCCAAAGAAATTTCCGGCGAAAAATCCTATGCTTTTATTAACGCTGTTTTGGGTAAAATATTAGTAAAGTTTAATTTATCTAAATGATAGAGGATCATAATAATTTCGGACTATTACAAAAAAAAATAAAATATAACTTCAGGAGTATTGAATTGCTGAAAAACGTATTTATTCACCGTTCTTATTTAAACGAGCATAAAAACCTTCATCTTAACTCGAACGAAAAACTGGAGTTCTTGGGCGATAGCGTCCTTTCGCTTATAACCTCGCTTTATCTGTTCAAAAAATACCCCCATCTCCAAGAGGGAGATTATACCGATATAAAAGCCTCGATTGTCAGAACGGAAAGTCTGGCCGAAGCGGCCGAATCGATCCAGTTGGGGAATCATCTTTTTTTATCGCGCGGCCAGGATCAGGAAAACGGAAGAAAAAACATTAACATATTGGCCGATTGTTTTGAAGCTCTTATCGCCTCAGTTTTTCTCGACGGCGGTTTTGAACAAGCCGATGCTTTCGTTAACGAATTTTTGTTTTCCGACAAACTCGACTATCTCGTAAAAAATAAGCTCTATCTGTCTCCAAAAAGCCGTCTTCAGGAATATACCCAAAGCAGATATAAGGTTATTCCAGTCTATAAAACCGTCGATGAAAAAGGTCCGGAACACGAAAAAACTTTTAAAATCCAGGTCTTTGTCAAAAATAAGAAAGGCGCCATCGGAGTAGGCAAGTCAAAAAAAGAGGCCGAAGAGTTGGCCGCCAAAAAAACATTGGAAAAAATAGAAAACATAATATAAAATATATAACTTATGGCAGTAGCAATAAAATTGATGAGGATCGGAAAAAAAGGAGTGGCTTTTTATCGTATAGTCGCCGTTGACAAAAGAAAAAAAAGAAACGGTGATTATATTGAAAAAGTAGGATCGTATGACCCAAACCATAACCCGGCCAAACTGGAGATAAATAAAGATCGCCTTAATTATTGGATGCAAAAAGGGGCTTTGCTATCTGAAGGGATAAGGAAACTACTCGGAAGCAGCCGCAAAATCAAAAAGGATTCTCCTTAAGCGAATAGCTCGTGTCGGACTCTATCTCATTGTCAGACTTCATGTTCACCTGTACTTTTTCTTGGAGTTTGCGGATATATTCTTTGTCTTTGGTCGCCAGTTCAAGGTTTTTTTGAGCGGCTGACGATCCCTTGCCGCTATAAAAATTTATACCCAGTTCCATCTTGGCAAAACTTCTTTCGTTGAAATTGATCCGATCGATGGTTATCAACCTTCCGCCTATGTAATTGTATTCTTTAAGGAAGTTCAAGAACGATTCCTGGTCTCCGGAACCGCTGATGGTCAAAGCCAGTTTATTTTTGGTCGATCCTTGAAGGTTGATAACGTAGTTGGTGATGATGAAGTTGGTTTTTTTTGATATCTCGTCCAAAGCCACTATCACCGAAAAATAATCTTCGCTGTCGGGAACAAGCGTGCTTACTATGCTATTGATCTGATCAATGTCAAGGTCATCCTGGATGATTTTTTCCTTGTAATCTATCAGGTTGGCTTTGTTTTTAAGATCATCTATCTCTGTTTCTAGAGTTGAGGTTTCTGATTTATAAGCTTCATTCCTGTTAATGAAAAAAACGGTAAACATAACCAATCCGAGAATCGCCATGAAAAGAACGATGAAATAAGTTATGTTGTCCCGAACCAGTTTAACTATGTAAAAATCAATTTTTATTTTCATTCAATTGGATAAACTTTCCGACAAGATTGGCACTGTACGTTTTTTCGTTGTTTTTTTGATCTATGCCGAACTGATGCAGGGAAAGCTCACTGAAGTTGCTTAAAAATCCCGGAGATTCGGCATATTTCAAAAAAGTCAGTAACGAGGTTAAGTTGTTAAAACTTAATGTAAACGTGGTTGCCCTTGTCCGGTCGATTACAACCGACTCCAACACCGGCTCCGGACTGGCGTTTTTAAGACTCTCTTTGAGCAAAGAATAATAAGGGTAAAAATTAACGTCGTTTTTCATGATGGTTTGGATCTGGGAGTTTTTTCCGTGGAAATACTTAAATTTGGCCTCGACTTCCTTGTTTTTCAAAACATATTCGAGCAGCTGTTTTTTTTCGACGATTAAAATATCTATCTTCCTTTTTGAAGAAGACAATAATAAAAGGTAGACTGATATTATGACAAAAAAAATTACGGTGGTGACGACGACTCCCAGTTTGATGTATTTAAAGAGCTCCTCGATCTGAAGATATTTCTTCTGTTTAACCAAAAGGTTGATCCTTTTTTTCATATTAGACTGCCGGAAACTACCGTAACAAAAGAAGACAGATCTTTGTTTAGGGCATCTATTATCTGATTTTTTTTGAAATAAGGAGTACCGTCAAAAATACTGGCAGGGATGTTGATGTTTTCCTGTATTTTTTTCTCGAGTGAATGGATCTTGCTCGTCAAATTAAAAAAAACTATATTTGACACCGCGGTATCCTTATTTTTTTCCTTAAGGGCAATAATAAATTTCTCAATCTCCCGGGAAAACTCCGAGGTTACCGGTTTCAGAACGTTCTCCAGATTATATGAAGCTTCCTTTTCCAAACCAATACTGTTTAAAATCTCCCGGGTCTTTTCTTCGTTAAGGTCAAAATTAACTTGGATCTCCCGAAAAAAAAGGTTATAACCCAGTCTGAAATTATGATGATTGGTCACCAACCTCAGTTTGGTGTCGAAATAATAAAGGGAGGTCGTGTAAAATCCCAGATTTACGAAAATTACCCCTCCGGGATTTTGGGGAGCGTTATATAAGGTACTGACAAAACGGCTGAAGGCACTAATCTCGTTTTCTACTGACTGGGGGATAAGCCCGGCTCTCTCAACCGTCCCTATTACCCGGTTAATCAGGTTTTGTGAAGCGGCAACAATCAACAACAGGATTTTCTTATTGACCTTATCTTCATAAAGAATATTAAGGTCGATCGTCGTCTCGTCAAGAGGCAGGGGTATAAACTGATCGGCTTGATATTTAATGGCAGCCAGCAGTTCTTTTTCTTTCAAAGCCGGCATTTCCAATATTTGCGAGTAAGTGTAGGCATCGGGGATAATGATATTGACGTTTTTTTTCTTTATGTTTAAAGCGTTAACGGTTTTTTCGATAACCAGTCCCTCGTCCTGCGATATTTTTTCGCTTTCGGTATTAAAGAAGTTAGGGGTATTCTCCTGGGCGCCAAGAGCATTAACCGCAATCGACTTACCCTCCGGCTGGCTGTCGGCAACCCTAATAAAATTATCACCCAGTTCAAGATTAAAAACGTTTCCGGCCATATAATATTCAATATAAAGAAAAGGGATACAAAAATCAATATTCTTTTAAGACTACCTTTGTTTGGTAATCGAGAGTGGCGGTTTCCTCGGGCCTCGAAGAGGTACAACTTGATCCGACGGCATAGCATATGTTAAAACTTATCTCTACAATAGATGATGAATAAGCCGAAGGTTTATAGCAACGTATTTTAAAGGTGGCAGGTTCGACTCTTATGTCGCTGTTCGTCAGATCGATTGAACTGCCGTCGGCCGATTCGGAAGCTACTTTAGTCGTTCCGGCCGGGACGAAAAAACGGAATCTTTGACCGAATTTATCCTTAAAGTAGGCAGCCTCTTCGGCAGCACCGACAGCCGGATTATCGCATATCTCATTGTCGTCGGTAAAAGGATAAGTACTATGGATGGACACGGCGTTATTCCTAATCAGATTTTCAACCGTATTAATGACAAAATCGCCTTGTTTTTTGACTTCCTGAAGACGGATTATTTTGGTCTGTTGCTGGATAATGATAAAAGTAATCGAAAATATAGCCGGCAAAACCAATCCGATAACACCGACCACGACCAAAGACTCTATTAAAGTAAAACTTCTTTTAAGATATGGTTTTATTCCCATAGTGTTAAAACGCTATATAACGGTACCTGATAAGTATTGCCCAACTCCTTCCATTCCACCTTGACACTGACGTTGACCTGTTCAACCGGAGAACCTTCCTGAGCCAATGTGGCCTCGCGTTTGAATATAAGGGGAGTAGTACCGGTTATACCGGTGTAATCATTAGGGGCAACACAGCTGCCGGATGCCTTACCTTTGAAAACATCGGTCAAATTTATATTATCGTTAAAACAATATGTTTTGTTGTCAGCCATCGAAACAAAATCGTCCCAGTTTATCTCCTTTTGGCTTTTTAGCCATTCCATCAGTTCCTCGGCATACTTTGTCGCCAATATCTTGTGTTCGCTCACCTTCATGTTCCTGATAGACGCTATGACGACCGATGAAGCGTAAATAAAAAAAAGTCCCAGTACCGATACGAATATGACGACCTCCACCAAACTGAACGATTTTTTCAATCTTGAGTTTATTGCCATTGCGTTTATGTTTTGCCAACTTTCAGGGACAAACACTGACTCTGTCTATCAATCCGTTTGGGGCAACGGAAATCTTTTTGCATTTTGATAAGCGGTTGTTGGTGACGGTTATATTATTGACCGAACTTATATTCACTCCGTTCGACAAAGGTTTAAAAAGAATACTGCCGTTGTCTGAAGTCAACGACAAACTAGTCGGCAAGCTGAAATAATTTTCGTAAAGATCGCAGTCTGTACCGCCGCAATCCGGTTCACACATAAGTTTAAAACTGTATTGATTGCTTGTAAAGGCAACTTGATAACCTAAAAAATTTGTGCAATTTTGGCCGCTTAAGTCTCCGCTAACGGCTTTTTTTTTCACTAACTCCAACACATCGATTATTTTTTCCGTTTCCGCTTTAAGTTTTTGTTCTTCTGTATAGTTGTTGTAATAGGCCAAAGACATGCCGGAAAAAAGAGTAATGATAAATATGACAAGAACTATCTCGATTAATGTAAAGGAGTCGTTATTTCTGACCATAGGGACCGACGCAATAATTACAGTTGACTCCACTGCCGCAAGAGTTGGTTGCGCAATCCGTTCCGCCGTTTTCCAGTTTGGCGCCCAAGGTATAGTTAACACACGGGTCGCTTGCCGAACCGTCGCAGGCGCCGCCGGCGGAGTCGACCGGCGAATAATAATAACTTTGGGTGGTGCATTTCGGGTCTTTGGGAATTGTCGATAAATAAGTGTTGGTACCCTCAGTAATCCCTCCGCTTGACGAGCAGTTCATAGCGGTAGCCGGATAGCTGTTGTTTGTGTTGTTGCTGCGATACATTTCAATAGCAGATCTTATCTGCTCAAGGTCGGCCTTCCTCTTTGAGTCGCGCGACTGTTTGGAAAAACCTGAATACGAGATAGTCGTACCGGTAGCCAACAATACGATAATCGTCGCTACCACCAGGATCTCGATTAGGGTAAACCCTTCTCGATAAAAATTGTTTTTCATAGCTTATTGTTGATTGGAAACACAGTAACCGGTAGGTGACTCGCTTTCAAGGTTATTTGAACAGACCGAATAGGAGGTTTCGGTACAGGGACTGCACGGATAGGGCGTCAATGTTTTTGGATCAACCGGTATCGTCGGAAGAATGGCCATTGTCGGACTTGAACAAACAATACCTGAACCTATGCTCGTCGGATATTTATAACCGCAGACCGAATAATACTGTTCCATTGAGTTCTGGATCACCTTCAGATCGGACTTTCTTTTGGCATCGCGCGATTTTTTCTGTGAGGTAGAATAAGAGACCGACCCGATCCCCACCAACACGGCGATAATACCGATAACGACAAGCATCTCCAAAAGAGTAAACCCTGCTTTAATTTTTAATTTAAAATTAAGAATTTTAAATTCCATATTATGGTTGGGTAACTATATAACATTTTTGGCTGGGGCAGGCGGCCCCGTTATAATTGTTATTTGTACAAACCGTACAACCCGTCACCAGAGAATCTTGGTCTGCACGGTTTTCCATGCAGGCACATAAATTATAAAGACCATTTACGATATCCGGATTATATGAATAAGGAGTCGGCCCCAAAGGATCGCTCGGAACTTTGTTCATATAAATCGAAGTGGTTAATGTCGCGTGAGTCCAAGCTCCTCCGCCCGGAGTCGGCAGCGCAAGAGGAAATTGGTTGTAGTCTTGGCGATAAAGTTCGATGGCTTTTTGCATCTGTTTGACGTCGGACTTCCGCTGGCTATCCCGGCTTCTTTCTCTTGCCCCCATATAGTTAGGTAAAAGAAGCGCCGACAGGCTACCGATAATAGCGATTACCACCAAAAGTTCAACCAAAGTAAAACCAACCGATCGATTTCTCATTACTTCTTTATAGTAAAGCTTTTCCAGATAAAAATCAATAGACTATCCAAGGTAAGTTGAGGGTTAAGGTTGTTGTGGTCAAGCTTGTCTTTTAGCAACATTCCTTTTTTGATTATTTTGACGGCGATCTCTGGATTGACCAGGAGTTTTTGTCTGAAAAAAAATATTATTTGATCGATCAAAACCAAAGTCTTGTCTTTAGATACTTCTTTAAAAATCGGGTCGTTAAAACAATCTAATTTTTTGGTAGCGATTATCCTATCTAAAGATTGGGTAACTTTATCGTCTATTGCCGTCACTGTTTTTCCACCGGTCAGATCGATTATTTGGCAACGGGAGACAACCGTCGGAATCACCTTATGGATATTTTTTGTCAAAAAAATAAAATAGGCGTCTTCGTTTTTCTCCTCCAACGCCTTAAGTAAAGCGTTCTGCGCCTCAAGACTCGATCTGTCAAAATCGTGAAAAACATAGGCCAACCGGTTTTTTTGTTTTATATAAAGATCTTTCTTAAGGTCACGGACCTGATCGATGGTAAGCTCCGTTTTCATCGGGTGAATATTGTGGATTTGTTGGTCGGATATACCATGTTCGGAAAAAAAGGATTTGAGATGAGTTTTGAACGCCTTGTCCGTACCGATAACCAACTGTGGCCAGTTTTTTTTTGAGTGTTGCATAACGTTCTCCTTTTATATTATATTAAAATTATGAACATTCCGCCTAAACAGTTGCTTAACTATCTTGTCGCCAACCAGATAATACTCCAAAACCAGGCAGATCAGTATGAGCTTGAGGCAATTAAAAAAAATATACCAATTGACCAATACCTGTTTAGGGAAACCGATCTGAAAAAAAACGATATTCTCGCCGGATTGGCATCGATAATCAAAACCAATTACGTCGATATAACCTCGACCGCAATCGACCCGCAGGCGCTCGGTTTCATTCCGGAGTCGATAGCCGTAAAACATAACGTCATTCCGATAAATTATAATCCTAAGGACGAAACTATTTTTCTTGCCACATCCGATCCGTTTAATATATCGCTATTTGATTTTCTGGCCAAAAAAACCCATAAGATAATCTCTCCGGTCTTGGCTTATGGGGAAGATATTACCAAAGCGATTGAAGTATCCTACACCCAAAATCTATCTCCCGATGTAAAAGAGGCCTTAAAGGAAGTAGAGAATAAGGATATCAAAAAAAGCTTTGAGAATATCGGTTCGGTGGTTAAAGAAGCCCCTGTGGCCAAAATTGTCAACACTGTCCTTGAGTTTGCCGTAAAAAGCCGTGCCTCTGATATCCATATCGAACCCCAAGAGATGAAAACTCGCGTAAGATACCGGATTGACGGAATACTCCAGGAAAAACTCAGTTTGCCAAAAGGTATTCACGAGGCACTTGCCTCAAGAATCAAAATTCTTTCCGAGATGAAGATAGATGAACACCGAATTCCTCAAGACGGCCGCTTCAGTTTTAAGGTAGGGCAGGAAGAGGTCGATCTCCGTGTCTCCACCCTTCCGACTGTCCATGGCGAAAAGGTAGTTATGAGGCTTTTAAAAAAAACCGGCGGCCTGCCGTCTTTGGCCGACCTTGGCTTACGCGGTCCACAGCTAAAAGACCTTGAAGACGCCATCAGCCGTCCATACGGAATCATTCTGGTGACGGGGCCGACCGGATCTGGAAAAACCACCACTCTGTATTCGGTCCTTACCAAATTGAACAGGCCGGGAGTAAATATAGTAACCCTTGAAGACCCGGTCGAGTACCAAATCGCCGGGATAAATCAGGTGCAGATCAACCCACAGGCCGGCCTAACCTTTGCCAACGGATTAAGGGCCTTTTTGCGTCAAGATCCGAACATAATCCTTGTCGGCGAGATCCGCGATAAAGAAACCACTCAATTGGCTATCCAAGCCGCCTTGACCGGCCATCTGGTCTTTTCCACCCTTCATACAAACGATGCAGCCACGTCAATTCCCCGTCTGATCGATCTTGGTGGCGAACCTTTTTTGATAGCCTCTGTTTTAAACGCCTCGGTTGCTCAAAGAATTGTCAGGAAAACCTGCCATTTCTGTCGAACCGAGTTTGAAGCCAATGCCGAAACCGAATCAAGCATAAGAAATATTCTGGGTGAGTTCCTGCCCAAAAAGTACAGCAGCGAAAAGATGGTCCTTTCCAAAGGCACCGGTTGCAAAGAGTGTAACAATACGGGTTATCTCGGCCGAGTGGCTATTTTCGAGGTGTTGAAGGTTTCTCCTTCGATCAATAAAATGATCCTTAAGGAAGCCGACTCAAAGGAAATTGAAAACCAAGCTAGAAAAGACGGCCTTATCACCATGAAACAGGACGGCTATTTAAAAGTTCTCGAAGGAATAACCACTATAGAGGAGATCCTCAGAGTGGCCGAGGTTTAAATTTATAAATTGCATAAATAATGGAAATATTCAATTTTTTTGACCAGCTTATTGAAAAAAAAGCTTCTGATTTGCATCTGATCAGCAATTTTTATCCGACAATCAGGATCAACCAAGATATATTCCAACTGAAGTCTCTTAACCTGTTGAGTGACAAAGACGTTGAGAAACTGATTTTTTCTCTACTAAGCGAAGAGCAGAAGGAAAATTTTTTGGTGAATAAAGAGATGGACTTCGGATACGAGTACAACACTTACCGTTTCCGTTGCAATGTCTATTACACCAAAGACAAACCGGCCATATCTGTCCGTTTGATCGACAATCATATAAAAACCCTTGACGAACTTAACTTACCAATGATTTTTCACGATTTCACCCTTTACAAACAAGGATTGGTGTTGATAACCGGACCGACCGGCGAGGGCAAATCAACCACCCTAGCCTCAATCGTCAACGAGATTAACGTCAAATACTCAAAACATATTATTACGATTGAAGATCCGATAGAGTATGTCTATCCGCCGGCAAAATCGATCATCTCTCAAAGAGAACTCCACCGGGATACCCATTCATGGAACATTGCCCTGAAATCGGCACTAAGAGAAGATCCCGACATCGTTTTGGTAGGAGAGATGAGAGATTACGAATCCATCCAACAAGTGCTGACGATAGCCGAAACCGGCCATCTGGTCTTTTCCACCCTTCATACAGGGATTACGCCGGAGGCGATCGACAGGATTGTTGATGTTTTTCCCGCCCACCAACAAAATCAGGTGAGATCGCAGCTGTCTTCGGTATTGCGGGCCGTTATCGCCCAAAGACTTGTACCCAATATAGATAATACCTATAGAATTCCGGCTATTGAAATATTGATGAACACTCCCGCCGTTGCCGCCATAATCAGGGAGGGCAGAACCCACATGCTTGACAACGCCATCGAAACAGGCGAAGCCGAAAAAATGATGCTTTTTGAAAAACATTTAAGCAATCTGTATCAACAAGGAATGATCACCAGAGACACCGCCCTGACTTACTCGTTAAGACCGAATACGATTAAGAAATTGGTCAAATAATTATGCAACGATTCAAATACCGGGCTTTTAAGGATAATAAGATCTTCTCGAAAACCATCGAAGCGGAAAACGAAAGCGGTGTGGTCAATTATCTTAAAATAAACGGTTATTTCCCCTTGGAAGTCAAAAAGGACGAGCCGATATCCCTGTCTTTGTTCGGTTTTATCACCAATAGGGTCAGTTTTAACGATGTGGTCGATCTGACGAGACAGCTAGCCATCATGCTTAACGCCGGGCTGACACTTGTCGACTGTTTTGATATTTTGAAAAAGCAGATCAACAAACCGAGCCTGCTTAAGCTGATCGAAGATCTGGATAAAAACGTTAGGGGAGGAAGCAGTTTTTCAAACGCCCTTAAAAAATATCCCCAATACTTCTCTAATCTTTATATTTCTTTGGTTAAGTCGGGCGAAGCCTCGGGTAAATTAAGTGATATTCTCCTTAAGCTCTCCGAAAATCTGGAAAAACAAAGGGAGTTTCAGGGAAAGATAAAAGGCGCTTTGATTTACCCTGTAGTCATTATGGTCGGCATGGTTATCGTCATGTTTGTTATGGTGACTTTCGTCATACCCAAGCTGCTTAGCCTTTACAAGGATTTCAATATCGAACTACCGGTAACGACTCAGATACTGATTGTTATCTCCGATTTTACCAGTAAATTCTGGCCGCTTATTATCGGCGGAACCTTCGGTTTTGTGGTTTTGATACAAAATTATTTAAAGACCAAAAATGGAAAGTTTCTTTTTGATCAGGCAAGTTTGAAGATCCCATTGGTTAACAACGTGGTAAAGATAAGCGCCCTTGTCAATGCCACCAGAACTTTGGCTATTCTCATCGGATCGGGCGTCTCAATCCTTGAAGCGCTTAATATAATAATTGAGACAACCGAAAATATTATCTTTCAGGAAGCTTTTAGGAAAATACACAAACAGGTGGAAAAAGGAGTATCGCTTGGTTCGGCCATGCAACAGTACGAAAATATCTTTCCACCGATACTCATCCAGATGACGGTCGTTGGAGAACAGACCGGACACCTGGATGAGACGTTGCTGCGTATCTCCCGTTATTTTGAGGTTGAATCGGAACTGGCGGTCAAGGCGATGACCACCTTGATCGAACCGGCCATCTTGGTTTTTCTCGGTTTAGGGGTCGGTACTTTGGTCCTGTCCGTCATCACCCCCATATACAATTTGACCAGTTCTTTCCAGTAAAAATATACCTCTTGACAAGGCTCAAATCCATGTTCTATTATTAATACATATGAATAAAAAAACCGCAAAGGGCTTCACGTTAATAGAACTTCTTATAGTTATTGCCCTTCTCGGAGCCTTAGCTGTCGGTTTGTTGGCTGCCGTTGATCCGTTTGAACAACTTAAAAAAGGACGGGATACTTCTTTGAGAAATACCGCAGCCGAGTTTTTTAACGCCACGATCAGATATTATGCCCAAAGATCAGAGTTCCCGTGGGATACGAGTGTCGTCGGCATCGGCGGCACATCCTCGCTTGACACCATGGGCAGTTCCATCACCACGATGGCCAATGCCGGTGAACTCAAACAGGATTTTTATACCTTGGCCGGTGGCAGTTCCAACCTGAAAAAAGTCAATCTTTATTTCGAAAATACCGAAAAAATAGTCATTTGTTTTCAGCCTGAGTCAAAGTCGTTCAGAAATGATAAAAACACGATTTACGACTCTACCGGATCGATCTTAAGCAGTTGTCCTGACGCTACCTCCAATGCCTGTCACATCTGCTTTAAATGATTGACTGGAGTATAATTTACCAATGAAGAAAAAGGTGGCTTTGGTTGCTACTTTAACGGTTGTCTTTGCTACTTATTTATCAACGGTATCAAACACTATTTACGGCGGTGATGCCGGCGATCTCGTTGCCAGCATTTTGGATCGAGGATTTGCCCATCCTCCCGGCTACCCACTATATTCCTTACTTGGAATAATATTTTCCTTACTGCCCGTTGCATCTCTATCGCCAGCCGGAAAAATAACCCTGGTCTCAACCCTGTCCTCGGTTTTTTCACTTTTTTTTGTCTATCTAATAATCAGGCAGATCTCTGAAAAAGAAGTTAACATTCCTCTTGTGATAACCGTCATTCTTTCCGGCGCATTCAACTATCTGATTTGGCTATATAGCGTAATCCCTGAAGTTTTTCCCCTAAATGCCCTAATCATTTTGTCGATCTACTATCTTTCAATCAGATACTATAAATCGGCAAAGACCGCTTACCTATATCTTTTGTCTTTTATGTTCGGTCTAGGAGTAAGTCACCATCATACGTTCATCCTCATCGCCCCAGCTTTATTTTATTTGATCTGGCAAAAAAGAAAGGTTATAAAATTTGCGCCGATAAATATCGGAGGCGTATTCTTATTGATGTTGGCAGGTCTTTCTCCTTATCTTTATGTTGTTTACGCTTATTGTTTCAGTAAGGCGGAAATTATCTGGGGAAAGACAGACTCGCTATCCGGATTGCTGGATTTGATTTTAAGAAAAGGATATGGCACCTTTGTCGCCGGTCCTTTTGTATCAAACATACCGATACACCGTTTCCTCCAGATAAAAAACCTGTTTCTTTTCGTAATCAACGACTTCAGCTATTTTTATATCCTCATCTTTATTCTGGCTTTGGCATATTACCTAAGATTGGAAAAAAAATCACCGGAGAAAAAAATATTCAACTCTCTTTGGATTGCTCTGGCCACGTTCGGCCCGGTATTTTTTTTCTACGCCAACTTTCCCCTGACCTCAAAGTTCCTTTTTGCTACTTTGGAAAGATTTTTCATATCCTTTTATTTTTTCTGCCTTATAATACTTTATTTCGGTATACTTAAGCTTTTTGATATCTTCAAAAGATTCTTTTCGGAAAAATACATCTATGTTTTATTCTTAGTTGTTGTCGCGTTATATCCGTTGGCAACGGCTCTGAAAAACTATCCCTTGATTGTCTCTCTAAAAAACGACCAAACAGCGGAAAATCTTGGGAAAGACATCATCGACAGCACCGGAAAAAAGTCCATTCTCCTTCTTTCGACCGACACGATCCTGTTTAACACCCAGTATTATTTCAAAGCCAAATATACCGCCTCTGACGATAAAATAATCGTCCACGAAAATAAGTTTTACACCGACTATTACGCTTTGCGTCTTAAAAAACTCTATCCCGACCTAAAGATCGACAACAACCGCAAAACTACCACCCAGATCTTTATAAAAGATAATTTGGACAAATACGATATCTACGCGAACGCCAAATATCGCCTGGACGGACTGGACGGGTACAGTTGGAAAAACCAAGGATTGCTTTATCGATTGGTCAAAGACGGATCTTCTTTTGACGAAGGAAAAGCCATTACCGACTTTTGGACTATGTCAAAAAACAAAAACCTGGCCGCTTCCGTTAAAAATAATGATCTTAAGTTCCGAAACTTTTTTACGGCTGATATCCTAAGAGTATATTCTACAGCCCATCAAAACTCAGGCTATTATTTTTTGAACGAAAATAAATACCGGGCCGCTTATAAACACATCGAAGAAGCTATTCTCCTTGACGAAGAGGATGCCGACAGTTACTACCTTGCTTCTCTTTATTACAAAAAAATCGGCGACTGTCGTCAGGCCGAGAACAAAATAAACATCGCCCTGTCTAAATCGGACGACGCCCTATATATAAAACAGCTCGAAGATATCGGAAAAAATTGTTTCTTTGACGAAGTAGACAAAAAAAGGGTCGATAAGGCCGTCGAAAAATTTAATAAAGATCTGAATATTCCCCTAAAAAATTTTTAGCTTAATAAGGATCGCCAAGAAAACCCACCCCACGGCCGACAAGAGAAGACCCATCTTAAAATAGCGGTTTTCGTATTGTAAAGATATCGTGTGAGTACCCGGCGGAACAAAAACCCCCATATTGATGAGGTTGGTTTTGAAAAACGGTTGCTTTTTGCCGTCAATGTATACGGACCATTCGGGATAATAGTTTTTTTTGAACGCCAAAAAGGTTTTTTCGGCAAACCATCCTTTAATAAGACAGGCGGTTTCTCCACAGGAACTTTTATCTATCCGATATCGACCGCCGTTGACGTAACTTTCCAAACCTGCCTTCTCGACAACACTGTTTAACGTAGACACCTCCCCTTTAGTCACTTTGTCGCTGAATTCGTTCAGATACGATATGTTATCTATGTGCTTTGGGATATAATAGTGATTGTCTGAAACTCCGTCATAGCGGTAAAGAAAAATTTCATCGCCTCTGCCCGTTAGTTTTTTCACTAGCTTAAACCTGGGGCTCTCTATCTTTGATCCCGAAATTATCTGCCCGAGATTTGTTAGGTTAAACAGGGGGATAACCTCTTTTGCAACCTTAATCTGATTATCAGTTGACCTAATACCCGAGACTATCAAAGCTTCAAGATATGATAAACGACGCAGCTTAAAAGCGCCGGTGTTGACGGAAAAACTTTTTTTGTTTGTGATTAAATTGGAGTTCGGATAAAGATAGTTTTTATAAAAAAGATATCTGTCGATATCGTTTTTTTTAGACCAACCGTTTTTTATAAAAATTTTGTTCCATGTTGCCGGTTGACCAACCGATATATAGAGCCTGTCGTCCATCGCCTCAACTATCTCCGGAGCAGATAAAACCAAATCTTTATTTATATACAGATGGTAATCGAAAACAAAAAAAACAAGGCTCGCCAGGTTGAGTATCAAACAAAAAATTACTGCCGTTCTTATCCAGCTATTTTTCAATTTGCGAAAAAAATCTTCCAAAGATATGGCAAAAAAAATAACGATGAAAAAAACAGCCATCAACAAATATTTTGACGGTGTCCGAAAAAGATTAAAAGGAAAAAATCCGAAAACAAAATAAAGGGGTGAGTTTTTCCCCAAAGCCAACAGCGTAAATAATCCGAAACTAACCAAGGAAATCAAGGCATCTTTTTTTGCCCGCCGATTGCTCCGAAAAAAACTGATTATCGCAATAACCGTAATCACGGTTGCCAGGCTTCCTAAAAAAGGCGTATTCTCCCAAAAAATACCCCAGTTCGATGAAAAAGGGGCATAACCGCCCAATTTAGGATTGCCAAATTGATACGGGGCAAAAAAAGATATGAGTTGGCTCCAGTTAAAAGGGAACGACGTCACCGTATTATAATCGAGAGTAGCCTGTCTTTCCGACTGAGATATCAAAATTAAGGTCGGTAAAATTTGGCCCAGGGAAACCCAAAAAGCCATTATAATCGCAAACACGGATCTGATCAGGCTCGGAAAAGGGTTTTTTTTCGCAATAAACGAAAACGTCAACCAAACCGATATTCCAAAAAAAACTATAAATGCCGTCTGTGAATGGCCGGCCAGTATCATTTGACTGGCGACAAAAATAAAAGCGATTAAGTAGACAGGTCTTTTTTTGGAAAAATAATCAATTAAAAGCACAAAAAGTAGGGGAGATAGAGAAAAAGACTGGATTAAATTCAAATGGACCCAACGTAAGGATATTGCACCGTTGAAGCTGAAAATTAACGAAAAAAGAAAGGCCAGTATCGGGCGCACCTGTAAACGCTTAAGTAGCAAGTAATAACCTATCGACAAACATAGCAAAGAAAAAACCAAAAGGCAGTTGTACCCATGATAAAAAGGCAACCAAGACAAAAAAAATATATTTGGAATAAATAAAGAACCTATCTGTCCTTCGGAAAAAATAGGAAAACCGGCTTGAAAACTGTCGGTCCAAAAAGGAAAAACACCTTTTTTCAGACTATCGGCCAAAAAATATTTTAATGAAAGATTAAAATGGTAGGCATCGCTTTCGCCAAAGTCAGGAGTAAAAAGCAACTTGTCTTTGATCAGTAAAAATACGATTATGTTTGATAAAATTAAAAAACATATGGCTATCAGATTGTTGATTTTTTCGCTCCTCTTTTTTTCCATAGTACCCAATCTCGGTTTTTTTTCCCTACCTAATTTTATCATTTTGACCATATCTCTTTTGGCTTATGTGGCAGTTTTTTTCAAAAAATCGCCAACGCCCTCCGACAACAAGGATGACAAAAAACTGATAAACCTTGTTTTCCTTGTCAATCTGTTTTACGCTGCTTATTACTACGGTGGACTATATCAGTATTTTACCTCAATAGCCATCGGCCAGATCATGTTTTTTATTTTTCTTTTTTATCTGGGGTTGTGTGTTTTTTTACTGAAAAAACCCTTATCATTACCGATGATCATTCTTTTTTATGTCGTAATAAGCCTGTGGACTATCCACGGCTCACCGAATCCAAGAGTCGATACGATTGTCGTCCTAAAAGAAGCTCCTCTGAAATTCATTCAGGGAAAAAATCCTTACAACAGCCAATTCAGCCGCGTCTATGCCAATATCAAGCCGACGTATTACAACTATCTTCCTTTCAGCTTTATTTATTTTATGCCCTTTGTCCGCTTTTTGTCCGACCCACGCTATGGTATCGTATCTGCCAATTTAATCTCGGCTATCCTCTTATATCTGATATTTAAAAAAACCAAAGACAAGGACACCTTGAAAATGTTCGTCGCCATGTTTTTGTTTCTGCCCCGTTCCTTCTATATGTTGGAACACGTCTATCTCGATTCGGTAATATTTACTTTTTTCCTCGGCTTCTATCATCTGTCCCAAAAAAAATTCCGACGACTGGCGTCTTTTTTCCTCGGCTTGATGTTTTCCTTTAAACAAAACATTTTCCTTATATTCCCTTATTTTTTCAACAAACCGGTCAGACGCCGCCTTAACTATGTTTTTTTGATTCTTCCTTTTTTGCTGGCTGTTTATTTTTTTGCCATTGACAAAAACTCTTTTCTGAACAATACCGTTTTCAATCTGTCACCAAAGTCTATAACCAGCCCGATAGATTACAGCTTGACTTTGCCGACATTTATAAAAAGTTTTGCCTTGCCCAATAAAAACGTCATCTATAACGTCAGTTTTGTTATATTTGCAATCGTTTACGT
Organism: Candidatus Roizmanbacteria bacterium; assembly: GCA_012798265.1. GTDB lineage: Bacteria > Patescibacteriota > Microgenomatia > UBA1406 > GWC2-37-13 > JAAZNM01. The sequence goes on from JAAZNM010000001.1 coordinate 110,066, forward strand.
TGTTATCCTTCTGTTTTCTAAAAGAAAAAGGATCGAGAACAGTCTGGCGATAACCGTATTGTTATTCAATTACTTTTCCTATCACGCTTTTTTCAATAATTATTATCTTGCCGTGCAGTTTTTGCTTTTTGAGATCGCCTGTCTTTATTTCAACTCTTTTTTGACAGCTGAAAAACAACCGCCATTGACCAGTTGAAGGTCGCGGTTCTCACTATCCGTAAGCCGGACTTTTTGATTAGGGAGATTATTTTTTTCTTATTAAACAGATGGAGATGCGCGTCAGACCAAACTCTACCGTACAGCTTTATCCATACCGACCAAACCGCCTGAAAAAGCAAGTTTCCCGTATCCATTTCGATGACGACCGTACCGTTTTTTTTCAATACGCGCTTTATCTCCAACAGAACTTTATCTGGATCGACTACGTGCTCAAGAACTTCGGTACATATGATCAGATCAAAACATTCCTTCTTAAAAGGAAGCTTGTGGGCATCAGCGTGCTTTAAAACCAGATCGCCGTATTTTTTGCCTCCGTAATTTACGGCTTTTTCGTAAAGATCTACCCCATAACACCGGCTCTCTGGATATTTTTCCTTGACTTGCTTTAAAAACCAACCGCTGGCACATCCGACGTCAAGTATTTTTTTCGGCCGATGGCTTATAAAGCCAAGGACCGCCTTTAGTTTTCCGGTATGCCAGAGCCTTTGAAAATAATTATTTTTTACACCTTGCTGATAGTAATCAGGTGGCGGAGAGTTGATTATTTTTATTAAATGTTGTTTCTTCATGAAAAAAATTTTATAATCTTAAGTAAATTATTTTAACACAGTCGTGGATACCAATCGCAAAAAAGGTTTTACTCTTCTGGAAATTCTAATCATAATCATTATCATTGGCATAATTACTTCTATGGTATCGGGTAGCTTTTTTTCTTCCCTGAAAAAAGGCCGCGACAGCAGAAGAAAAGGAGATCTTGAACAGATTCAAAGAGCGGTAGAGATGTATTATGAAGACAAAAAAGCCTATCCGACGGCGGCTGCCACTCCTGGCTTTCCTTTTGGCAGTAGCCTTTGCCAAACTGGTCCATGCGTAAGCGGCGAAAAAATATATATGCAGAGGGTACCGAACGATCCTTTGACAAAAAGCAGTTATCTTTATTCGTCAAATGCCGGCGCCGATTACAAAATGTATGCCTGTCTTGAAAACGACCAACAGATATTGAATTATGTGATAACTCCGCCGGCCGGATTCAGCTGCGCGACCGTATGTAAGGATAAAAACAACAATAATATCACCTGTATTTGGGGAGTCTCCAGTCCGAATACCAATCCCTAGTTTTCCTTAAGCTCTTCTAAAACCTCTTCGTCCTTGGGATTGAACTTATCAAGCATTGTCGAAAAAATTTCCCTGGCTTTTTCCTTATTGCCGTACTTTTTCAGCAGCTGACCTTTGAGGAGATATCCGTCGCGAAAATTAGCCTTTAGGCCGATTGATCTGTCTATATCTTGTAAGGAAAGCTCTTCCTGTTTTCTTTTTTCGTTTTTCTCTTTAGTCTCATCGGCGAGCAAAGAATGAAAGATGGCTAAAGTATAAGGTACTTTAGGATCGGTTGAGGCAATGACTTCGGCTTTTTTCAAAGCGGCTATCCCTTCGTTAATCTGCTCCGGATTCAAGGTAATCTGATAATAGAGATACTGGTTTTTTGCCCGGGTTTTCCAGTAAAGGATGTTCTTTGGAGACGCTTCGAGACTTTTCAGGTTGTATTGATCGGAAACAGTTATCAACTGCTTTGCCAGTTCCGACTGTTTTTGATAATGAGCAACCACGGCCAAATTGGAAAAGTTATAGGAAAGTTTATCCAGATATACGTGTTCGTATCTGAGTTTAAGGGCTCGACTCAGATAATCGACGGCGTTGCGATAGTCACCAAGTTTCCCGTAATTATCTCCTCTGGCATAGTTGATATCGGCCAACCAATAAGAGGCGATAAAATATACGCCATATATAAAAACCGCCGACAAAACTCCAACCGCTATCTTTTGATTCAAACTGGCAGGAAATTCGTCCCTTTGCTTTGCATAACCATAATCATGGTCAAACAGAACCGCCAAAGCCGGAATAAGATAGAAGTATAGGTTTATCACCGTTGTCGAAAAACCAAAAAAGTTGGTAATAAGGATGGCAAAATAAGCCATTAATAGGCAGAAAAACAACTTTTTCAGGTCTTTGTCTGCCAAAACAATCGTTCGACCGAAACGATAGATAACAACCGCAATCATCGCCATATAGAAAAAAAGTCCGGCAAATCCCGTCGTTGCCAGATAGTTCAAAAATTCATTATGGGCTTTGTTGTAAAGGAAGTCCCATTCGGAAGTCAGATTATGGACTTTGGGACGTGTAAAATAATAGCTGTAAGCGAACGTCTCTACTCCGCTGCCGAAAAAAGGGTACCTTAGCCCCAGATCAACCGCCCCTTGCCAGACGATCTTCCTGATATCGAAAGATTCGGTAACGTCACTACTCAAATCTGTCTCTTGATTTTGGCTGCTTAGGTCGGTCGCCGGTCTTGTTTGCTGCTCTTCGTTTACCTGAGGCGGTCGAAACTCTCCGGTAAGGATACGATCAATTTGGCCTATCCCCGTTTTAAAAATAATCAACGAAATTATCAAACACGTAAGCAATACGCCGGTAATTTTTAGCTTTGGCTTGTTCTTCCGATATCCATAATAAAAATAGACGGAAAAAAGAACCAGTCCGACCACAACCGACAGTAAAGCCGATCGGGAACGGGTAAATAAAACGCTGACAAAATTTATGATTATGTAAAAACCGAAAAGATATTGGTTAAGTTTTTTCGATTCGTCTACCGACGACAGAAAAAAATAAAGGGCTATAAAAAAATTTATAGCCAAATATGCCCCTAACCAGTTAGGTTGACCCAACGTCGAAAACATCCGGGCGGCCGGATCAAACTGGTTAGTCCAGCATTTATTATTAAACTGTCCCATAAAAACAAGACAGGAGAGATCATGTCCCAATCTCCCCGGCAGCCCCCACAGAATAACCAAAAAAGACGATGCCAGCGACAACCTCAATAATTTTTTCAAATCGGCCGGATTAATGTTTGATACGAAGACACGGTAAAGGATTAAGTAAGCGGCAATCGACAGCAATCCGCCGTTAAATCGGCTATAGTAACCAAAGATTGAGGTGTGGACATCAATTGAAAAAATCGTTGATATTAACTGGCTTAAAAAAAATAACCTTAAGGGCCAGTCCAAAAAAGTATTTCTGAAATATGTTTTTTTGTGGAGAATCATCTTCAACAACCACAAAAAAAGGGCGACAACGGTTGAAAGATAGATAAAGATCATTTTGTTGAACTCAAAAAGTTCCGATGTCAATGAATTCATGACTAAGGGAGTAACGGTGAAGAGACCGGAAAAGACAAGCAAGATCAGTTTATCGATCATAGTTGATTTTACTGTATGAAATATTGATTAATAGTTTTATTATATCCTTTTTCCCGTATCAGCTTGAAGATTTTGACAGGAGTGATCAGCTGGCCAACCGCCAAATCATAGGCGTTAAAACCCTTATTGGAGGTCAACGTCTTACCGTTCAGGGTAAACTGTAGCACCAACAACCAGTTCCAAAAAAACAAGGCAAAAAATATTAAGACCGACAAAAACCGCCTGTTTTCAATCTTTGTATTGAAAAAACATAGTCCAAAGGCAAAGTAGGGAAGAGCCGCGATATAAAAACGGTTTCCGAAACCGGCAGAGACCTCGGTCGTCCAGTACCCAACCAATAAAGCGAAAACCGCAAGTGCAAGCAGCATTGTCTTTGGTTTCGGGCCGTATTTTTTGTCGAATAAGCCCCAGATCAATCCGATCGTTGAAACAAGCAACGTTGGCGACCAAAAATAAAGACCTCTTTTTTCTGAAAACAAATTATTGAATATCCCCACTGAAAGCGAAGGTTGAAAAACACCTTTTTCGCCGATCAGGTAGGGGTTGACAAAAAAACTGCCGTAGAGAATCTTTTGGAAAATAATTTGCGGCAAGATCCCTAAGGCAAATCCACCGATTATACCGGTCAAATAGAGCAGTCTTTGTTTTTTATTGCGCGTTATCAACGCATATAATACCGGAATCAGAAAGATAATATCGGCCACTCTGACGATAGCAAGCAAACCGCAGCTTAATCCGACAAGAAAGTGATTTGTCAGGTTCATGTCCATATCTTTTGTTTTGTAAAGAAGAACGCAGATAATAAAAAAAGAAATTTGGTGCGACAGGGCCGGCTCAAAAAAAACATAGTAACTGGCTATCGAAGTCAAGATTATCATTAGCAAGGCAATATTCACCGTCCTTTTTTTGAAAAAAAAATTGAGATACCGTTCCAGGCAATAAAGACCGACAAAAAAATACACCATTCCTGAGTAAGCGGCCATCGACTCAAAAAGAAGACTGAAACGATCCTGGCCGAGACAAAAGACATGATTTACAATCTTAAGTAAAAATACCGGCGGCAGCCAAAATAAACTAGTTCCCACCAACCAAGGATGATTGTTTAGGCCTGTAACTGTCTTTTCGGTCTTCCAAAAAACACGATTGACGTATCTGTCGTTTATTTTTTCATGGGAAAAATGGGACAGGGCCGGATAAAAATCCAGTTTTTTTTCGAAAGCGATGGTGTTTGTCAATATGTAATAGCCGACACCGTCACCAAACACCGCCATCTTAAGAAAAGAAACTCTGGCGGCGAAAAAAAATGCCGCAAGAATAAAGATAACCGCATATTTTTTCATAGCCTTTTTTCAATCATTATAACAATCGTTTGGTTTTCCTGTCTTTTTTATTATAATTTTTCTATGTTTGATCTGTTTGGCAGTTTTAAAAAAATCCCTCTTCCTTTTTTTAACTCCTTCGATATTTATTTAGACTTCGGAACCACCAACACCAAAATTGCCGTCAAAGACAAAGGCGTCGTCCTTAACGAACCCAGTTTTTTGGGTTTTAACACCAAAACTAGGGAATATATTTTTTTTGGTCATGAAGCTAAAAATATCGTCGGTAAGACGCCTGAGTTTATTAAGATCACCCAGCCGATAGTCAACAGCGTCATCTCAGACTTCGATGCCGAAGTATCGTTGATAAAAAATTTTTTCGAAAAGGCGATCAATGTTTATCTGAAAAAATATCAGTTGGTGAAAACGAACTTCAGAGCCATAAGCACCGTCCCTTATTCGACTACCGAGATAGAGAAAAAGGCTGTTGAGGAAGTTCTTTTCAAAATGGGTTTTTCCGATGTTTTTTTGATCGATAAACCTATCGCCAACGCCGCCGGTGCCAACATAAACGTCTTTTCCCACCATCCCAATCTGATTGTCGATCTCGGCGGCGGTCTGGTCGAAGCGGCTATCACAAGCGGCGGCGGAGTGGTTAACGAAAAAAATATCAAATCGGCCGGAGAAAATATGAATCACCTCATCGCCAATTACGTATACTTAAAACACGGTATAATTTTGGGAGAGAATACCTGTGAGCTGATAAAAATCAACCTTCTCAACTTTACCAACTCGGAAAAAATAATTACCGTCAGGGGAAAGTCTCTGGAAACGGGACTGCCAAAGTCTATCCGTCTTAAATCATCGGAAATAAAAGAATCTCTGACCGTAAATTTTTCCCAAATAATAGATATTATTAAAGAACTTATCGAAATATCTCCGCCTGAAGTGGTCGATGATATATATGATCAGGGAATAATTTTGTGCGGTGGCCTGGCCAATATTCCCGGAATCGAAAAATATTTTGCTTCCGAATTGAAGATCGACGTTATCAAAACCAAGTCTCCCGCGGAAACCACCGTCGTCGGCCTTTTAAGTCTCGGAAAAAATTTTGAAAACATCACCAGACTGTCTCTTCCAAAAATGTAATCTTCCTTGACATCGACGTTATTATTCTTTACTATGATATTTATATGGAAAATAATAATCCTGTCAATAACCCTTCTGGTTTTCCTGTTAACAACAAATCCCAACTACCGATCAACAAACCGGTAATCTTAGCCTCGGTAGCAATTGTTTTTCTTATCGTCATCTTGGGTATCCTATCGCTTTTCGGTAACAAAAATTCCGAAAAAAACAGTGCCGGCGGCAGCGCTTCATCAAGTATTTTTGGTTCTCTTTTTGGCGGCGGCAAATCAAAAAACGGAAACCAAACGGGTTCGGGATCAATCACTACAGACAAGGTATCCATTCCAGATAATCAGTCAAGCAACCCTTCCGATCAAACGACGAGCGGCAACACCAGCGGTAACCAAACCTATCCGGGGTCGCCCGAAGTCAAGGTGAGCAATTGGATAGTCCAAGCGCAAAAACCGGCCTCTTCCCCGAATCAGGCACAGATATATACCTTTAAGACTTCTTTTAGCGAAGATGATGCCGTATTTTTAGCCAAAAAGCTTCTTGGAACAAATATCGGTAAGGAAAAAGGTTCGAAGTTAATCGGTTTCTACCCGTTGGAATCGGCTGATAAGCAAACGTCGATGTTTTTTTACAATACCCAGGTGGGGACTTTTTCCTACGCCTCGACCGCCGGTTTGGGTTTATCCGGCGAAAACAATACTGCCGAAGAGAAAATCGACAAGTTTGTGAAAAATTTTATCCCTGATTCGACGTTAAAGATGTCGGCTTCCTATAAAAGAAAGGATCAGGCCGGCCTGAAATATTTTGAATACCATAGGGATTGGAAAGAAATCGGTCTGCCGATATTGAATCCTTTAGGACTTTTGAATATGCCGGAAAACCAGCTTTTGTCAAATGTGTCTCTGACTAACAACTCTAATAATCTGGCCAAAGACGACCAGGTCTATAACACGTCCGATTCAACCGAGGGCCTGGCTAGACAGAATGATTTTAATACCGTCACCGCCGCGATCAACGAAAGTTCACAGACGGTTGTCGCCTTAAACTCCAATCTTCGTCCGTTGAACCTTTCCCTGGTCAAATCCCAATCGCTGTTATCGTATGAAGAAGCCGTCATCCGGCTGAAAGCTAATCAGTACGATATGCTTGTTTCGCAACCGGCCGGTCAAGGCGTGCCGGATTACTCCAAAGTTTATCCGGGCAACAAAGCCACAACTAAACAGGCGACTGTAACCGATGCCATTTTGGCTTACCTTGAACAATCTCCTTCGTCAGTCCAAAGTTCCCTTGAGCCTTATTATGTCTTTAAGGGTTACACCACCCTTGACTCCGGATACCGGGTCAACTTTATTGCGACAGTAAAAGCTGTATCCAACCAGTTGAAGGTCCAATCAAAAAGCTCTAATCCGGTTGCCGTCCTCGGTGATACCACAACAGCGACACCGCCAGCCCAACAGCAAAGCACCATTACCTTTCCAAGCAACTGTAAAGGACTTTGGGATATCGGTAATTATCCGATAAGCAAACTCGTCAACATAAGACAACTGGGTCAGGTAAAGGTCGGCGACGGCACCACTCCTTATGCCGGAAGTACCTATACTTGGGTATTCTACATACCTGAAGGACAGCTGGAGATAAACGCGGCGATAAATGCCGCCCGGTCCTCAGGCGTTTACGGACGCGACACCCAATATTTCATAAAAGACTATCTGTCGGCTCTTGAAAATCCCGAATGTGCCGTCAGGATAAGCGGCGGGTCTCCGTCAATATTCGTTTATTTGCCCGATAATCAAAAAGCCGTTATCTCTCTTTCCAAAAATCAACTGACTTATGTTGATCCCGAGATAATCGATAACTCGTGGCAAGTCAAAAACATCGCCGGTAAGCTTTACAGCCAGTCAGGAACAAGGGATTTTCTTTACTACGAATACGATTTGAGGGGGGTTAATTTTAAAAAGCCTGCTCAAGGCTGGTTAATTGACAGACATGACGTGGGCGGATTTGTGAAAAAAAATATCGGTCCTTTACTCAATCTGAACGGTTTGGAGTCCGAACGGGCAGTATTTGAGATCAAACAAGCCGCCTCAGGAGTAAAAGGTGATAAACTGTTCGTCGGTTTGGTCAGTCGTGACGAAATCGACCGCAATATTCCGTTGTCCGTTTCAAATACGGTCGCTAAAGTATACCGATATCATTTTTATGTCGGATCGTCAGGCGACAATATAAAGAATCTATCCCAACCAAAATTAAGTCCGATTGACAGGCACGGATCTTTCTTGTTGGAGATAGGCGGAATAAAAGGAGACTAAAGTCCATTAACGGTTGACTTTTACAAAACTTTCTCTATAATTTAATATTGTCTTATTTGGCTCTTTGATAATTAGTTTAGTCTAGTAATCGGGTTAGGATTTATGCCAAAATCCTTTTTTTAAGAGTTTGATCCTGGCTCAGGATGAACGTTGGCGACGTGCCTGAGATATGCAAGTCGAGCGTTTCTTGATCGCAAGATCAGGAGAGCGGCGGACGGCTGAGTAATGCGTAGGTACCTACCCCTAGGTGAGGAATAGCCCCGAGAAATCGGGGGTAATACCTCATAGTCCCCGCCTTTGGCGGGGTAAAGGACATAACTGTTCGCCAAGGGATGGGCCTTCGTCCTATCAGGTAGTTGGTAGGGTAACGGCCTACCAAGCCTATAACGGGTAGCTGGCCTAAGAGGGTGGTCAGCCAGAGGGGCACTGAGATACGGGCCCCACTCCTACGGGAGGCAGCAATCAGGAATAGTCGGCAATGGGCGAAAGCCTGACCGCGCGACGTCGCGTGTAGGAAGAAGCTCTTCGGAGTGTAAACTACTGTGATAAAGGAAGAAGTCCCGCTTATGGCGGGATTGACGGTACTTTATTAGAAAGGGGCCGCTAACTGCGTGCCAGAAGCGTCGGTAACACGTGGGCCCCAAACGTTATCCGGTTTTACTGGGTGTAAAAGGTAGTGTAGGTGGTTCGATGAGTTTCGGTTTAAATACAAAGGCTCAACCTTTGGAGAGGCCGAAATACTATCGATCTAGAGTTTTTTCAAGGGAGACTGGAACTCAGGGAGGAGTAGTGAAATGCGTTGATACCCTGGGGAACACCAGTGGCGAAGGCGAGTCTCTGGGAGAAAACTGACACTGAGACACGAAAGTTAGGGGAGCGAAGCAGATTAGAGACCTGCGTAGTCCTAACTGTAAACGTATGACTGCTAGCTGCATGTCCTGACTTTTGTCACGACGTGTGGCGAAGGTAACCCGTTAAGCAGTCCACCTGGGGAGTACGGCCGCAAGGCTAAAACTCAAAGGAATTGGCGGGGAGGCACACAACCAGTGGAACATGTGGTTCAATTCGAAACGAAACGAAAAACCTCACCAGGGTTTGACATCTCAGCGTCCTATTTTGCAGAAATGCAAGAAATTCGTAAGAAGGCTGGGACAGGTGCTGCATGGCTGTCGTCAGCTCGTTCCGTGAGGAGTGCCCTTAAGTGGGACAACGAGCGCAACCCCTACCCTGTGTTAAATCTGTCACAGGGAACTGCTCCTGCTTTGCGGGAGAGGAAGGAGGGGCAGACGTCAAGTCAGCATGGTCCTTATACCCTGGGCCACACACATGTTACAATGAAAAGCAACAACGGGTTTTGCTACCTAGCAATAGGAGGCAAATCCCTGAAATCTTTTCTCAGTGGGGATTGAGGTCTGCAACTCGACCTCATGAACACGGAATTGGTAGTAATCGCGGATCAGTCACGCCGCGGTGAATACGTTCTTGCCTCTTGCACACACCGCCCGTCAAGCCAACAAAGTCGATGTTATCTGAATCCTGGCGTAAGTCGAGAGAAGATAATGTCGGCGATGGGGGTTAAGTCGTAACAAGGTAGCCGTTCTGGAAGGAGCGGCTGGATCACCTCCTTTCTATTTTTTTTATAATTTTTTATTAAAAAAATTAACTTTAGGGTATCTATCCCTAACCCGATTTTTAGGCTAAAACTATTTTTGTCCCCGGACGGGGATATTTGAAGGCAGAAGCTCCCGTAGATATGTCCTCTTCGGTAAAATGTCTCCAGATGGTGATTTCCAGATAAGGATTGTCCTTTTTCCCTGATGAACCAGGGTAAATAACCAGTTCGCCCGGTTTTCCGCCAAACAGATTGGTAACATATCTGGCTTTTCTTTTTACATCGTTTATCTCTATATCCAAAAAATCACCATATTCATACTTTCCTTTCATGTCTTCACTGGTGATCGAAGATTTTATGTTACCATAGTTGTCAATGTGTAAGATATAAAAACCGTCGAAGCCGATTATCGAATCAGGTTGTAATTCTTCCAGTTCCAACTCATCTTCAAGATTATCCATAAGGTGGGCGGCCACCCGTGCATAAAGGTCGCGGGAACGGAATTGACTGCCTTTATCCAAACCGCGATAGACAAAGATCTCATCGATCTTTTCCTTTATCAAGGAATAGCAAAAACCGGCATTGGGACCGCAGATATAGATACCCGACTTAAGCCTTATAACGAGAAAGTCTGCTCCTTTTGATTTGTCCACCCCCTCTTTGGTCTGAAGCCGGGGATCGGTATTTATGAAAAAAACCGTCTCCAAGGGCTTACCAAATCTCTCTTCTATCTCCGTTATCTGGGAAAGAAGAAAACTTGTATGCAGTGTTGAGGGAGTCGAGGCGACAAAAGTGATCTTGGCTTTGAGACTGTCGGAGGAATAACCTTCGACAACCGTCCGGAATTCCTGACAGGTAAGCATATCTGAGGCCCAATCGGAGATGACTATTAGTTTTTTCATAGGAATGAACTAATTAAAACGAAAAGCGATGAAATTATTATTATAACAGAACTTATAATGGCAAAATAATTGTATATCTTGCTGTTTACATGTTGACCCATCAAATCTTTATTATTGGTAATCTTAAGCAAAAAGAAGAATATGAGCGGCAGCAAAAATCCGTTCATGGCCTGGGTGATGAAAACTATCTTGAACAAGGAAACGAACGGCAATAATACTATTAATGCAGCCGCCACCACCTGGAAAATAAAGATTCCATAGAACAATCTTCCTTTTTGGAAAGGGGCATCTAAACTGCCTTCATATCCAAAAAACTCGGCAAAAGCATAGGCGGTGGTTAATGAGATAATTATGATGCCCATAAGGGCGGCGTTGATTATTCCGAATCCGAAAAGAAAACCGGCCAACTCACCGGCAAAAGGCTTAATGGCCAAAGCCGCCTGCTCACCCGAAGTCAAAGGTATATTATGGACAAACAAAGTCGACGCCGTCGCCACAATCATGAAAAATGAGAAAAAATCCGTGAACAAAGCGCCAAAATAAGTCTCAAACTGGGTAAACTTGAGTTTGTCGACAGACAGTTTTTTGTCCAAAACAAAACTGTGGACAAAAAACTGTCCCCATGGAGTAATCGTCGTTCCCAAAACCGCGATCGAGGCAAATATGAACTCTTTTGATAACTTTATTCCGGTCGGAACAACCAGGCTTTTGAAAGCCAAACTCCAGTCGGGTTTGGCTTTGAAGGCGGAAATCACGTAAGAAAAATAAAGAACCACCGCCAATAAGAATATTTTTTGATTGACTTCATAGTTGCCTTTTGAGACGATAATTATGGAAAAAGCCACCGACAGGAAAAGAAAAGGGGCGACCGGCAAACCAAACATTTGGAAGGTGGCTTTTAAAGCGGCGAAGTTGGAAACGATCGTCCCCAGATTGGCGATGAACAGAATGAAAAAAACTACCACCGACAGGATTATTCCGTACCTTTCCCTTATCAGATCTCCCAGTCCTTTTCGTGTCACCAAAGCAATCCTTACTCCCATCTCCTGAGTAATGGCCAACAAAAAAGTTACTACAAAAAGTATAAACAGAATCGAATAACCGAATTTGGCTCCGGCTAAGGAATAAGTAGCCACTCCGGCCCCGTCGTCATCGGAAACGGCCGTGATTGTCGCCGGACCGAAAACCGCCAAAAAAATCATCAGCCGATATCTGGCTTGTTTGATAAACTCTTTCATGAGAATTTTTTAAGAATGTATTTTGTCAAATCGTCAACGTTAACTATACCGATCATATTCTTTTGTTCGTTAATTACCGGAAGCGCTTGAATTTTGTATTTTAGCATTTTTTTTATGGCGATTTCGCCCGGAGTGGTCAAGTGAATAATGATGACGTTTTGGGTCATGAACTTATAAACGGGAACGTCCAGGTTTTGGAGAAGAAGCTTATGGAGATTGAAAACACCTACCAACTGGTTGTCGTTGTTAACCACGTAAACGTAGTTGAGGAAATAAAAATCTTCCGTCTCCTTTTTTATTTTGCCTATTGCCTCGGCAACAGTGCAGTTTGATGAAACGGTAATAAACTCCGTAGTCAAAAGTCCGCCGATCGTGGTTTTTGACAAACCGATTAGATGAAGTACCGATTTCCTCTTTGTTTCGGGCAGGAGATTGAGGATATCCTCACGCCTTTTTTTCGATAAGGAAAGAATTATGTCGACCGCCTCGTCTATGTCGATTAAATCTATGAGTTGGGCGGCTTTTTCCGGACGAAAATGACGGAAAATATCAGACTGATAATTGATGTTGAGGTTACTGATGACCTCAGCGGCAAATTTGTCGTCAAGCAACCGTAAAATTCTCCGGGCGCTGACCAGATTGGTCTGCTCCAGATGATCGGCCAGATCCTCAGGCCTCAATCTCTCCAACTTATCCTCTTCTTTTTTTAATTTTACCTTTCCCCGAGCAAGTTCAAGCGGTTGAATGTCGGCCCATGAAAGGAATCTTGGCGTCAGGTTGACGTTGGCGACCCTAAACAGTTTGATAAGGGTATTTTCCAGACCAAACCAGCGGGTGATCCCCAAAAAACCGACGTCAACACCGTAGATATACCAACCTTCACCTTCTTTTTGAAAGGCAACATCGTTAACCCTAACGATTTTATTGCCCCCTATATCTATTATCTGTTTATCCAGAAGATTCTTAAGGACTGATAGTTCATTATCCTGCAACTCCGTTACCAGATAGTTTTTCGATATGATTACGCTACCGTTGATTTTGTTTACGTAATCTATGGAAACAGTGTACTTTTTTTTGTTTTTGTCCAGAAAGATTATCTTCGTAATTTTTGGCTTTTCTATGGCTAAAAAGATGAGATCGTCCAAAAAACCGATCTCGATTCCATCTTCAGAGTAGACCTTTCTCCCCTTTATCTCCGAAAAATAAAGCATAAAAAAATTATAACACGGCCTTATGAAATTACAAATTACAAACATCAATCCAATAATAAAATTCCAAATGCAATTTGAAATTAAAAAACTCCTGTGTCTGTGTTATAATTTTTACGTTTAGATGCGTAGTTTAGTGGCCCCGCACAAGTTTTCCGGACATAGCGCTCTTAGTTTAACGGCAAAACAGTTCTCTGATAAAGAACAGAGCGATGGTTCGACTCCATCAGAGCGCACAAAGCACCTGTCGGTTAGCCCTAGGTCGCTTAGCTCAACGGCAGAGCGCTTCGTTTACATCGAAGATGTTGGGGGTTCAAATCCCTCAGCGACCACCAGAAAACATTCATTTATGCTGAAGTTCGGCACAAAGTTTAAATTAAATTGGCTTGAAGATGATAGTAGGGGGGACGGTTTTTATATCTCCGAATTGCCATTCTGATTATTTCTTCTAAAAAATCACCGTAATCCATACCTACCAGCTGAGCCACCGCCGGAACACAGTCGCCGATATTTATGGATGGGTTTGGATTTAACTCCAATATATAAGGATTGTCGTTTTTATCGACCCTAACCTCGACCCGACCATAATCGTGACAATCGAGGATATTATAAGTATCAAGAGCGATTTCGGATATTAAAGACTCAAGTTTTTTGCTTATGTTTTTCGGGGGGCGTTGAATCACGATATTTTTATAAGCGTTATCAGACTCCCACTTTGCCTCAAAAGGATAAATATGCCAATATCCTTTGGGCATCTTGTTGAACATCGATCTTGACAAGGGTAGGATACGCAGATCCGTCTCATCACTTCCCAAAATGGTGACATCGTATTCGTCACCTTCAATATATTCCTCAACCAACGCCGGCCGGCCCAGTTTGGTGATTATTTTGTCCAGTTGGGCCATCAATTCCTTCTTGTTGGTAACCACCGACTCATTGGTTATCCCGATTGAGTTGTCGGTATTGCCCGGTTTGACGATAAGGGGATACTTGAGTTCCTCACTTATCTCATCATCAATGGTGTAGGCATAATCCCAACGCGGAGTCGGAATGTCGTGGTAAGCCAACAGTTTTTTTACCCTGATTTTATCTATACAAAGAGCCAGCGTAAAAGGATTGGATCCGGTATAGGGAAGTTGCAGCGTATCCAGTATTGAGGCAGCATGCGGTTCAAGCAAACTCGAGTTGTTTATCCGTTCGCATACGTTAAAGACCAGGTCGACATCGCTGTGTTCAAGTTCGCCAAAAGCCTTAGGCAGATTGTTGAAATCGTAAAAAGAAGTTCTGTATCCTCTTTTTGCCAGGGTAGACTCTATGTTTTTGCCGACCGACATCAGGTCTTTCTCGACCGTGTTACTGCCGCCGTTATAGACGTTACAGGCAATCCCTATATGCAGTTTGCGCAGATTATGGGAGGAAACATGTCTGATGCTTTCAATCTTGGCGGCCCTCAATAAAGTATCTTTGCTCAAGGATGCGAAGGTGTGGCGATGTTTCCTTAAGGTTTTTCCAACCGAGGAAGCCGGATCAAATTTGACGACCTTAAACTCGATGTAGTCCAAAGCATCTTTAAGATTATCCTGGGCATCAATCGGGTTTTCGCCGCTAACGGTCAGCCACCCCAGATAGTCAGATCCTTCCGGTTGTACCAATATCGGATCGCCGATCTTCTTGTGGATATGCAGCTCTTCAAGATATTTTTTTTCTTTCAAATCTTCGTCTATATCAAGTTGCACCAAAACTCCGGAATTCTCCGGGTAAAGATCCCAACCAATAATATATTTCTTCGGAAGCTCTGGTTTTTTGATTTTCAGATAGTCACCCACGGCTATTTTGATGTTTTCTTCAATCATATCGACTCCCCAAGCGTCCTTGATATAAGAATAGACATAATCACCACCCAATCTCAGATTCACTTCAAGCGGCATCGGACCATATCGGGTCGACTTGGCCTCGAAGTGAATGCAGCCGTGCTGTATCCCGAGTTTTTCCAAAGTTTCCTCGACCATTTCGATTAAAGGCGCTTGCTGTTTTTCCGGAAGACTTGACGGAATCGCTTGACCGCTGTCGTAAAAAAACAGACCTTTTGATTTATTGAAGTTGTCCGCAACAGAACAAAACTTTACCTTACCGTTTTGCAGTAACAAGTCGATATCAACCTCATCTCCGTCGATAAACTCTTCCACAAAAATATCAAGACCGTCAGACAAGGAAGATTGGATGTTGACGGAAATATTGTTTTTCACATATTGAAAAACTTCGGACAGATCTTCTTTATTCTCAACCTTAACGACAAAAGAACTTTCGCTACCGTAAGCCGGTTTGACCACCACCGGAAAACGGAAGTGCTTCAAAATATATCTTAGATCTTCTTGATTTTTCGCCAGTTTATATTTAGGAACCGGCAGATTGTTGTTTTGGCAAAACTCACGAAACAGGTACTTGTTTCTCACCTGTTTGGCTACGTGATAGGGGATACCTATGAAGTTGAATTTATCTGAAATTTTTGAGGTCAACAAAACATCGTCTTCCCAGAAGGTAACCGCTCCGTTTATCTTTGGGTTGGTCGGGACGGACGAGTACTTTTCCAAAGCCGCTAAAGATTCTTTATGATTGGTCGTATCAGCCAAAATCCAATGATCAACATAAGGTTGGGCCCAGTTTTTTTCTTTATTAAGGACTACGATAGTAAGACCAAGTTTTTTTAACTTTTGGAAGATAAACCTTTTTTTGCTGAATCCGGTATTGACCACCAAAAGAGTTTTTTTCTTGAGACTGTTGGGAGGTTTGCCGTCATCTTCGTTGCTTATCATTTTTGTTTTGTAAATATAAATATTAGCCATCTTTCAAATAATGTCAAGGGGTAAAAATCTGCTATACTGAAATTTATGAGAAAGAGTTTTTTTTCTTTTTTTAAGATCCGATTTGCGGATTTATTTGAAGCTCTTTTCAATCTGGTCATCTTCCTTCCTTATTTTTTTTCTGTCGGACATCTTTTTAAGACTCTTTTTCTGCCTTGGAAAAATCTCGTTTCCAAAAAAACCGTTCGGGGTTTTTCTTTTTCAGAGTGGTTCAATCGGATTTTTTTTAACGCAGTCTCTTCGGGTATCGGTTTTTTTATGAGACTGTCTATCATAATTTTTTATTTTTTTGTTTTCTCCGCCTACATACTGCTTTTTCCGCTCACCATTATCGTTTCCGCAGTTTCCATGCCTTTTTTTTATCTGTTATATATGCTGCAACCAACCGAAGAAGAAAAGAAAGTCGCGTTAAGGCAAAACTTTTTGGCTTCCCATTTGCTTAAACCGGAGAACCAAACCTATGTGGAAAAATGGTTCGAAGACTATTATCATACTTATCATCTTCATTCTTCCTGGTGGAAACTGAAAAATCTGTTTTCTCTGCCGCCTCTTGCCCGTGACTGGGCTTATGGATACACTCCCGGTCTAGATGAATTTTGTCTTGATATGTCAAGCGGAGCGTACCAGGACAAAATAAAAACCGCTTTCGACCGGCAAAACGAGATCGGCCACATAGAAAGAGTCCTGTCCAAAACCAACGAAGCCAATGTTTTGCTGGTCGGAGAAGAAGGAGTAGGTAAACATACCATTGTCGATGCCTTTGCCAAAAAGATTTACGAAGGAAAAACCACCAGTCTGCTTGCCTACAAAAGGTTGTTGAAGCTTGATATGGCTAAAATTCTTTCCCGCTATACCGACCAAAAACAAAGGGAAAATTTTTTTGACGGTCTGTTAAAAGAAGCATGCGAAGCAAAAAATATTATTCTTATGATAGACGGTTTGGACAGATATGTCGACAAAAGCCGAAACGAAACAGATCTTTCGTCCATTTTGGAAAAATATGCCAGGACCGACCAAATCCAGATCATCGGTATCACCGATCCTTTCGCTTACCAAAAATATGTTTTTGCCAACGAAAAGGTTAATCGCATTTTTGAAAAGGTAGATGTATCGGAGATAGACAAACAAAACGCCAAAAATATACTCCTCAAAGCTGTTTTTGTTTTTGAGTCGAGATACTCCCTGAGTATCACCTATGAAGCCGTGGAAACGACCGTTGAAAAAAGTGATTATTATATTACCTATATACCGTTTCCGGAGAAAGCCATCGAACTTTTAGACTTAACCTGCATTTACGCCAAAAAAAATAATATGAAGATTGTTTCTCCTGATATAGTTGACCAGATCCTTACCGAAAAGACGCATATTCCAACTACCGTAACCGATTCCATGAGGAGCAAATTATTGAATCTTGAGAGTTTGTTGAAAGAAAAGATAGTCCAACAGGATACGGCGATTGACGAGCTCTCCCAAGCGTTAAGAAGATCCTTTCTGTTAATCGGCAAAAGGAAAAAACCGCTGGCCTGTTTTTTGTTTCTTGGCCCTACGGGAGTTGGTAAAACCGAAACAGCCAAAACTATCGCTTCGACTTTTTTCGGTTCTGACAAATACCTTATCCGTTTTGATATGTCACTTTACCAGTCGAAAAACGATATCCCCACCCTGATCGGATCGGCAGACAACAACAATCCCGGATTACTGTCAAAAGCTTTGAGGGAAAACCCTTACGGAGTCCTCCTTTTGGACGAAATAGAAAAGGCCGATAAAGACCTGCTTAACATTTTTTTGACCATGCTTGACGAAGGTTATTTTACCGACGCTTTCGGTAAAAGGGTCGACGGAAAAAATTTGGTGATCATTGCCACTTCAAACGCCGGAAGCGATATTATCTTTAAGGAAAACGTCGCCGGCCACAGTCTAATCAATCTTCTTGTGGAAAAGAGAGTTTTTTCCCCGGAGTTCCTAAACCGTTTTGACGGAATCATCAGTTTTTCGCCTCTTGAGTTTGCCGCCGTCGCCAAAATAGCCAAAAAGATGATAGACAGAATCAATATCGATATCGATAACCTATATAAAGTCAAGCTGGAAGTCTCAGACGCCTTTTTGAACGAAATCCTTAAACAGGGATATGATTCCAAATTCGGCGCCCGCGACATCGAAAGGATAATCAGGAAAAGGATCGAAGACTCGGTAGCCAGATTAATACTCGAAAACAAAGTCAAGGAAGGCGATATCATTCGTCTTTAACTTTTTGTTTTTTTGGTATATCATAATGTCTTATTATGTTCAAAGTTTATTTTACCGCCTCAACCTCGTTTAACGGCGATCTGGCCGACTTCTACAAAAACATTATCGACAATCTGAAAAGACAAGAGATTGGCCTTATCTCCGGCCAACAGATAATCGACAAACAGCTTTTGGAAAAAGACAAGCTACTGACCAAAGAAGAGATCTTTCGTCGGGAAACCGAACTTATCGGACAGGCTGATTTTATTGTTGCTGAAGTCTCCAGACCTTCGTTGGGAGTGGGAACGGAAATCGTCTACGCCTTAAACCACGGAAAACCCGTTTTGGCTTTGCTCTTGGAAAACTATGAGGATCAGATCTCTCCAATGATCGCCGGCAATCCTTCGGAGAACTTGTTTTTGGAGTACTACAACTTGGAAAAAATACCGTATGTGCTGAAGGAATTTATCAACCACATTTCAACCGTCAAAAACCGAACCGGCGCCATGATCGTAATCGACGGCGGAGACGGGTCGGGAAAAACGACACAGGCCGACCTGCTGATAAAATACCTCTGCGAAAAAAAATATTCAGCCAGGTTGATAGACTTTCCCCAATATTACAGTTCCTTTCACGGGAAAACTGTCGCTAAGTTCTTAAGGGGCGAGTTTGGCAGTATCGATCAGGTTTCTCCCTATCTGGCTTCGCTTGCCTACGCTCTTGACCGGGCTTCAGTTAAACCTTCCATGGAAGATTTTTTAAAAAAGGGGGGGATTATTGTCGCCAACCGATATGCCACGTCTAATATGGCTCACCAGGGAGCAAAATTTGACAATATGGAGGAACGGAACAAATTTTTGAAATGGATCTACGAACTCGAGTATAAAGTCCATAAAATCCCCAAAGAGAACATCGTCGTTTACCTGTATGTTCCCTGGCAGATAGGAATGAAGCTCAGCAACAAAAAAGACTACCGCCGTTACCTTAAGGGAGGCAACAGCGATATCCACGAAACCAACATTCAACATCGAATAAACTCGGAAAAGATGTACCTTTATCTTTCAGGCAAGTATCGCCATTGGGTAAAGATTGACTGTGTCGAAAATGAACGGCTCCTTGATCCAAAAACTATCCATTCGAAAATAATCAAGGTACTGCAGGAAAAGAATATACTATCGTAAAACTCCAAACCTTAATTTGACAAACCGACGAATAATTGATATTCTTTAAAAAGTTATGGATAAGAAAATTATCGGCTTGATGTTGGTTTTTTTTCTTTCCTTCGGGATCTTCATGACCGTACTGGTTTTTAACAAACCCATCAATCAGCTCACCCGCGCCAAAGAAGAATCTGTTGTTTCAGAAAAAAACTCATTGGTTTTTGCCTGGCCACTCAATGCCCAAGCTGACGGAAAAAGCCAGAACAAAATTACCGTCTTTGTCAGATCATATACCAATAAAGCCATTGCCGACAAACCTGTGGTTATCGAAACCACTCTTGGCGAAGTTCTTGAGAAGGAAGTTGTCAGCGGCAAAGACGGCAAAGCCGAATTTCACCTTACTTCAAACAGCAAAGGTGTGGCAGAAATCACCGCCAAAGTGGCCGGTATACCCATAACCCAGAAAGTGACAGTCAAGTTTGAATAATAGTTCGCATAAATTTATGAAAAAAATTACAAAGGTCATTATTCCTGCTGCTGGTTTCGGTACGCGTTTTTTACCCCAGACCAAAGCGATGCCTAAAGAAATGCTTCCCATAGTCGACAAACCGGTAATCCAATACGTGGTCGAAGAGGCGGTCAACTCGGGCATCAAGAACATCATTATTATCACCGGAGCCAATAAACGGGCGATTGAAGACCATTTTGACAGCCCCAACGAAGATCTGGTCAAAAACCTGAAGCAGGGAAACAAGGTTGATTTTCTAAACGAACTGGAAAAAATATCATCAATGGCCAATTTTATATATATCAGACAAAAAGGTCCTTACGGAAACGGCACTCCCGTTCTTTCGGCCGAACCGGTAATCGAAGATGAGCCTTTTGCCGTCCTCTGGGGCGACGAGTTTATATACTCTAGTCCGCCGAGGCTGGCGCAGATGATCGGCGTCTATGAAAAATACGGAGGGGTAGTCATTTCCGGCGTCAGAATCGAAAAAAAAGAGGACCTTAAAAGATACGGAATTGCGGACTTGGAACTGATCGAAAAAAATATCTACAAAATCAAACAGATCGTTGAAAAGCCCGATCCCGAAAAAGCCCCTTCGAATATCGCCACCCATGGCGGATATATTTTGCCGCCGGAGATTTTCAGCGCCCTCAAAAAAATAAAACCGGGAAAAGGAGGCGAGATCTGGTTGGTCGACGCCATCAACTATCTAAAAGAGCAGGGAATTCCTCTTTATACGGTCGTCATCGACAACGCCAAGTATTATGACACCGGAAACAAGCTTGAGTATATGAAGACCGTCATTGAGATGGCCATTCATCATCCGGATATTAACGGCGAGTTTAAGAAATTTATCAGTAGCCTTGATCTGTCTTAAATGAACAAGCTAAAAAAAGCGACTGTCTTTTTTTTCTTATTTGCCATATTTTGTTTTTTCCCTACACCTAGCCTTGCCTATACCAGTCAGAACTGGCAATGCCTGAAGCTGACTCATAAATTGGGAAGCACCGCCGGACCCGAAGTCGGCAGTCCGCAATACTGGATGTGGAACAAAATAGAAGGCAGTAATCTACCAACCGCCTCCAACTTCTATATCGTTTTTTGCACTCAGGCTACATCCGGTTATGAATGCACCACCGGAGACGCCAATCTTGATGCCTCGATTCCCGTACCAAACGCTTCGAAAACCCCTGGGATAATCTCCATAACGGGCGGCGCGATTCACCAAAGCAGCGACACTAACTTTGCAGGTTGGGTAAGATGGAATTATTTTACCGAGCCGAGCATGCAGTCACTTTATGCCAAATATATCCACGTTCCCCATACCGCTTTTGCCGTTACTTTGGAAGAAAACGCTCCTTCCGATTCCCAAGGCTATTCACAGCAACAAGGAAGTATACCGTTTAATACCGGTCCCAAATGCAGTACCGCTAACTCCCTTAGCGACGGCGGACCCGATTGCTGCGTGAGTATCATCTGGGATCCCGAAGGGCGAACGTTTGATGCGGTTAGTCTTGAACCTATCGCCAACGTCAATCTTACCGTTCTCGACGATAAAAGACAAAAGTTGAACCTGCCCCAGGTCCAAAATCCCGTCAACACCGACAAAGCCGGAGAGTACAGTTTTTTCGTACCCGAAGGCGATTATTTTTTGAAAACTTCCTTGCCGACCAACTACAGGTTAACCGTAAACAACAACGAAGTTAACCATAACTACTCCAAAGCCTACTACAATCTTTATCGCGAAGATGAAAAAATCACCGAGAAGATCGACTCGGATAAAGAAAGAAATCAAGGGTTTCCCGATCCCGAACACCGGGACATCGCTCTTTACCCTCTTGGAGAACCTCTTAACCGACCTCTCGAAGTCCTGTCAAGTGGCGAATTCCGAATAGAAAACAAAATAAAATACTCAGGCAAACTTTCCCATCCATTAACCAAAGTGGCTATCAAACAAAACGGTTCCGTTATTAGGGAAACGTATGCCGACAAATACGGTCACTACGATATCTTTGTCGAAGCGGAAAAACTTCACCCCGACTCTCCGGTGACAGTTGAGTTAAACAAGGTTGATCTTGTTACCGGTCAAAATACCTCGCTTAATAGATTTCGCCGCTTCTATCAGGTTGACGCCCAGGAGATAAAGATCGGGCCGACTGCCTACAAGATTCAATCAGAACCGATCCTGTCTCATATAGAAGGTTACGTATACGACTCCCATGGCAAGGTCGCCGAAAACGCCACCGTCTTTGTAAAAACGCAGAGCAATAACGCCGTTTTTTACCAAACTAAAACCGACAGCAACGGCCTGTTGAGAATAAACTACTCAAATTTGCCAATTTTCCCTTTTTACCTTGAGATATCGTCTCCGGGACAAACTTCTTACAAACAAACCACCTCGGCTTTTGCCAAAAACAACCAAGAATATGTCAAAAAAAATAACATTGATCTTATGAAAAAAGTTGTTCGCGACAGTCATGAAACCTCGTCTCAGACTAAACCCATAGACCGGACGGGCGACCTTAAGAAAAATGCAAGTCCACAATCGGAAAAAAAAGCGTTTGGGTCAAATCTGCTTATGTTGGTGGCCGTTACGGTTATCGTTTTGATTGCGGCAGTTTTGATCTATCTGTATCTGACCAAAAAAAAATCTTTCCCTGACAAAGGCGATTTCCCCAGATAATCTATTGCAAAAAAAACATCAAGCTGATAAAATTTAAAGATTATGGAAAAAATTGATCCAAAGATCGAAGCTTTGTTTAAAGCCGGAGCCCATCTCGGACACCGGACGAGCAAAGTCCATCCCAAAGCCAAGAAATACATTTACGGCATTGAAAACGCCACCTCGATTATCGATCTGACAAAAACGGCAACGCTACTTGATGTTGCCAAAGAGTTTATTACTAAACTGGCAAAGGAGAACAAAGTCCTGCTTATAGTTTCTACCAAAAAAAATACGGCCGCTTTTGCCAAAAAAATCTGCCAAGACAACAAAATTCCCCACATTACCGTCAAATGGCCGGGAGGTTTCCTGACCAACTTCGATACCCTGATGAAAAACATAAAAAAGATGAAAACGATGATGGAAGAAAAAGAAAACGGTACATGGCAAAAATATGTCAAACATGAGCAGGTTAAACTTTCCAAGGAACTTAACCGTCTGGAAAAATTCTACGGTGGTCTTATCGATATGGAGAAACTGCCTGATGCCCTGTTTGTGGTCGATATAAAAAAAGAAAAAAATGCCGTTTACGAGGCGAAAAACTGTCGGATACCGGTTGTCGCCGTTACCGATACCAACGTCAACCCTGATATGGTTGACTATCCTATCCCGGCCAATGATGATTCGGTCACCTCGATAGAATACTTGATTAATGAAGTGGTCGACGCATATAAAAAAGCTAAAAAATAATATTATGGCCGATCTTGTCAAATTAAAAAAACTTCGTTCGGACACAGGAATTTCCTTTTCCCTATGCAAAAAAGCCCTTGAAGAATCTCAAGACAATATCGAAAAGGCAAAAAAACTCCTTAACCAATGGGGAATAGAGAAGGCTGAAGATAAAAAAAAACGGGAAACTTCACAGGGAGCGATATTTAGTTACGTCCATCATAACCACAAGGTGGCTTCATTGATAGAACTGCTTTGTGAAACCGATTTCGTCGCCGACAACAAAGACTTTCAGGCGTTGGGTCAAGAAATTGCCATGCAGGCCGCTTCTATGCCTGCCGACAACCTTGACCAGCTGATTGAACAGGAATATATTCGCGATCCGAGTAAAAAAATAGGCGATCTTATTCAAGAGGCGGTTATGAAATTTGGAGAAAACATAAAAATTAATCGTTATAATAGATGGGTATTGGGCATTGACCACTAACCATGCATCCTATTATTGCCGATTTTAAGCAAAACTCGCAAAAAATTTTTTCTTCCCTGAAGGAAAATCTCAAAACTGTCCGTACCGGTCGCGCCAGTCCATCTTTAGTGGAAAATCTCATGGTGGAAACCTACGGTGGACAGGCCAAACTCAGGTTGTTCGAACTTGCAAGTATTACTACCGACGGACCAACCGTTATAGCCATACTTCCTTTTGATCCATCCGTCATTTCCGACATCGAAAAAGCCATTCTCAAATCGCCACTTGGTTTATCTCCCCAAACCCAAGGCAACCGCATATTGTTAAGATTGCCACCTTTGTCCGAAGAACAAAGGGAAAAAATGACCAAACTGGTCGGACAGATGATTGAGGAGAAAAAAAACCATATCAGGAGTCTCCGTGACGACGCCAGGAAGAAAATCAAATTGATGTTTGAAAAAAAGGAGATCACCGAAGACGACAAATACCGTCTGGAAAAGGAAATAGATAACGAAAACCAAATAAACACGGAGGAAATCCAAAAAATCAAGGAAAACAAGGACAAGGAGATTCACGAAGTTTAAACCCCAATGCACATAATCATCTTTATTGCCATACTCGCCCTATTGATTTTGGTCCACGAACTCGGCCATTTTATCGCTGCCAAAAAAAACGGAATCTTTGTCGAAGAGTTCGGCTTTGGATTTCCACCTAGACTGTTTGGCCATAAATTCGGCGAAACCATCTATAGCATAAATCTTATTCCCCTCGGCGGATTTGTAAAGATGTATGGGGAAGAGTATCATGAACTCAACTCCCAAACAAACGCAAAAGATTCCGATCGCGCTTTTTCCGGTAAACACCCTTTCAGAAAAGCCATCGTTGTTGTCGCCGGCGTCATCGGCAACTTCCTTCTTGGGTGGATAATTATCTCTTATCTTTTTACCAAAGGGGTACCTACCCTTACCAACCAAATCATCATCGACAGTGTCGTGCCCGGAACGCCGGCGGCTCAAGCCGGATTAAAGCCGAACGACGTCATCGTCGGTCTCAATGACAAGGCCGCAAAAGAAGGTGAGTATTATAAGGTAAAAACCTCCGACTACCTTTGGAAAATTGCCCAGGAAAAATATCGTGACGGCTTTTACGCCTACAAAATAGCCAAGGTCAATAATATAAGTAATCCCAGTATCATCTATCCCGATCAAGTGATCTTCCTTCCCAGCGTTATTCCGCAACAAATCGAAGTCGGAACCATTAACAAGATCGTTTTTAAAACGGCTGAGGAGTTTGTTGATCTGACTGAAAAGCATGCCGGACAATCCGTTTTCTTGATTGTCGAAAGAAATAATAGAAAAATCGAGATAGCCGTCACTCCGAGAAAAAAACCACCGGCTGGACAGGGGCCCTTGGGAATCACCGTCACTCCTTTCGTAGAAAAAAAATACCCCTGGTATCGGGCGCCTTTTTTCGGATTGGTCGAAGCCTTCAACACCACAAAAAAAATATCCGTCGAGATGGTCAAGATAATTATTTCGATTGCAACCTTTCAAAAAACCAAACTTGATGTCGCCGGGCCAATCGGTATTGCCCAGTATACCGGTCAGGCAATTAAGTTCGGGTATAAGGCGGTTTTTGAACTTATCGCCTTATTATCTCTCAATCTTGCCGTTGTCAACATACTGCCTTTTCCCGCTTTGGATGGCGGGAGACTGGTTTTTGTCGTTTATGAATGGATAACCAGAAAAAAATTCAACCAAAACTGGGAAAGAAACCTTAATTTCATAGGCTTTGCTTTGCTTATTGTCCTGGCAATCGCCATATCGGTACATGACATAATCAGGTTGTTTAAATAAACAGGCGATTATTTGAATTTTTAAACGGCATCGTTTAAACTATATTATGGAAAACTTGAAGTACAAAGCCGTTACCGTCTCCGGAAAAATTGCCGTCGGCACCACCACTTTAGCCAAAAACCTGGCTCGCTTCTTAAAGTGGGAACATATAAACGCGGGAGCCATTCAGCGCGAATACGACCGTCTTCATCAAATTCACGAAAACAGGCAAGGGGCTTTGTCAAGATCGGATAAACACGAACAGGAGATTGACGCCATGACCAAAAGAATGCTTACCGACAGACAGAATCTGATCTACGAAGCTTGGCTGGCTGGTTTTATGGCCCAAAACATTGACGGAGTACTGAAAGTGCTGGTAGTTTGTTCTAATGATCAGATTAGGATTGACCGAGTCGTCAACCGGGAAAATATTTCGGTCGATGAAGCCAAACACTGGATAAAGCAAAGGGAGGAAGAAAACATAGTCAAATGGAAGAAACTCTACGGCGATCATGATTTTTGGGATAGAAAGTTTTATGATCTGGTTATCGATACTTATTCGTCAGGTCCGTTGGAAACCGTCGGAAAAGTTCTCGACAAACTGGGTTATAAAACCAACCTGCAGCATGGTATATAACAAAATTACTATTTCTGGAAAAATCTGCACCGGCAAATCGACCTTGGTAAAAAACCTTCGCGATAAGCTTTCCTGGAAGGTGATATCTATCGGACAATACTTCCGCGATTACGCAAAAACCCAGCGCCTTGCCCTCGATAAAGCCGAAGAACAAAATGAAAAATTGACTAAAAAGATCGACTATCAGGTCAGAGACAGAATGGAAAATGAAGCTAACCTTATTGTCGACGGTTGGATGGCCGGACTTATGGCCAAAAAAATTCCCGACGTTTTAAGGATTCTACTTACCTGTAAAGACGATATCAGATATAAAAGGTTCGCCAAAAGAGAGTCGCTGACTTTTGCAGAAGCTAGAACAAGGATTGATGAAAGACAGGGAAGTTGGTTTGCCAAGATTAAAAAAATTTACAGGTTCGATCCGTCGAAACTGACCGATCCGAAAAACTACGATCTGACCATCGACACATCCTATGTCACTCCCCAGGCGATTTTGCGCAAAGTCCTGAAGACTGTTTCGTAAAAAAATATTTTACTCCAAACCCTCTCCCTATTACAATGTTTTAAAACATCGTAATGGATTAAATGCCCGTTGTTTTTTTTCGCTCAAACTTAAGACGATTAATTTTTGCCCGTGACCAATCAACCCCAGGAGTCCCTGGACCATACAAAGTCAAGATTATCTCTTCTAAAAATTCAGCTACTTTTTCATTTTTTATCATTCTAGAGATTATTGAAACTGTTTTGTTGTTTTCTTTAAGTAAAAACCGAAATTTGAACACGGTAGACGCGGAAACTTTCAATACGTCACAAATAATTTTGTAGTCAATTTTTTTAATCAAAAGATATATGATAGCAATCCTTTTAGCGGTCATTATTCTTTCCGTTTCCGATAATATTTCGTTAATGATCTGTCTAAAGTCGTTCTGATTTTTTCTTTTTCCGACTACTTCAAAAAATAGATCGAACAGTTTTTTTAAGACTTCCTCGTCTAAGGGATTTTTTGAAATCATTGCCATATTCCAATGTTTTAAAACATTGGAATTAGTATGTCTATGGATTATAAACGACAAAAAGACAGAGATAGATTGTCAAGACAATTTTTTGTAGAACTTTATATCTTTTTTTAAATTCTGCGCCATCGTTTTCTTATAGTTAAGGAACCTAGATATTCAATTTGTAAAAGATGCCGGAATATTTTAAAATAACTTCCATATATGCTTTATTCAAAGCTTTTTGGGAAAACCGTAAAAACTGCGCCTAAGGACGCCGTCGCCGATTCATACAAGCTTCTTTATCAGGGCGGGTTCATAAGGGAATCAACCGCCGGACGCTATTTTTTCTTACCGCTTGGACAACTTGTCCAACAAAAAATTATGAAGATAATCAAGGAAGAGATGGATGCGGCCGGTGCCCAGGAAATGCTGTCACCCGTACTCCATCCGCTTTCCTTATGGCAAGAGACCAATCGTACCAAAACCACCGGTTTTGAGCTGATGCGCGTCAAGGACAGAAACGAAGCGGAGTTTGCTCTTGGCGGAACCGCCGAAGAGATGTTTGTAGATGTTGTGCGCAAATTCCAGCTAAGTTATAAGGATCTTCCCTTCAATATCTACCAATTCTCTACAAAATTCCGTGACGAACTGAGGGCAAGAGGAGGACTTTTACGGGTACGCGAATTTATGATGAAAGACTCTTATTCATTTGACACCGATGAAAAGAGTTTTAAAAAAATCTATGAGAAAATGCGCGAAACATATTCGAGGATATTCACGAGAATGGGCTTGGAAACAGTTGTTGTCGAATCCGATAATGGTTACATTGGGGGAGAGTATTGTCATGAATTTGTCGTCGAATCGCCCGTCGGCGAGAGCCGATTTTTGGTAAATCCGAACACCTCCCTGGCGATCCATACCGATATAGTCGACAAAAAAAAGATTACTCCGGACGAAAGAAGGAAAATGGTCGAAAAAAAAGGTATAGAAGTCGGTAATATTTTCCAACTCGGTTATTATTACTCAGAAAAAATGCGTGACGCCTTGTTTACCGATGTCGACGGCAAACGGAAGCCTTTTTATATGGGTTGTTACGGTATCGGAATCGGCCGAACCATGGCTACCGTGGTAGAAGTCCATCACGATAAAAGGGGTATTGTCTGGCCAAAGTCCATTGCCCCTTATCTTGTTAACCTGATCGGGTTGGACTTGACCGACGCCGGTGTAAAAAAACAGGCGGAGAAAATCTACCAGAAACTTTCGGATAATAAACTGGAAACCCTCTACGACGACAGGGCAGACGTTTCCGCCGGCGAAAAGTTCGGGGACGCCGATCTTATCGGCACTCCTTATCGCGCTGTCGTTTCCAAAAGAACCGGTGACAAAGTCGAACTAAAAAAAAGAGCGTCATCCGAAACCAAACTTCTGTCAATTGAAGAATTATTAAGGATATCCTGTTAAAATGAAAACTTTGGTCTCCCATATATCCGTCGATCTCGACTCGATTGTCTCATGTTGGCTGATAAAAAAATTTTTACCGGGCTGGGATAAGGCTTGTCTGGTCTTTGTTTCGAGCGGATCGACCCTAAACAACCTGCCGCCCGACGACGATCCGGACGTGATTCACGTCGATACCGGTATGGGTAGGTTTGACCACCATCAGATAAAACAAAGATTATCGGCGACCAGACGGGTCTTTGATTATCTTTCCGAAAAATCATACATTGAACCGAAAAACTCAGAAGCTCTCGACAGGATGGTTGAATACGTCACCGCCGTCGACAATTTTCAGGAAGTATATTTTCCGGATCCGACAGCCGATTATCATGATTTTTCCATATATCAGACTATAGAAGGTTTGAAAATCAAGCTTCTTGATGATCTGAAGGTAATGGATTATGCATTCCCGCTCATCGACGGACTGCTTCTTGTCTTCAAAAACAAGATCAACGCCGAAAAAGAGATTAAGAAAGGTTATTCCTTTACCAGCCGATGGGGTAGATCAATCGCTTTGGAAACCGGTAACGAAGACGCGGTCCGTTTAGCTCAAAAAATGGGCTATACATTCGTCATAAGGAAAGACCCGAACAAAGGATATATAAGGATAAAAACCGTTCCCGATCCAAAGTATAATCTTGCAGGACTTTATGCCGAACTTGTCGCAATCGATCCCAAAGCCACTTGGTATCTCCATGTTTCAGGCAATATGCTCCTTAACGGGTCATCAACCAAACCAAACGCTGTTCCGAGCACGCTGACCCTGCAAAAGGTAATTGAAATAGCTCGCAAAATGTAATAAAATAAGTTGAATCTAATCTTTGTATCCTTATTCATTCGTATAAGATCGGAGGTGTTTCGTTTATATGGTTTTTATGATAAAAAAAAGGGGGGAGTCTAAAGATGCGCTTTTCCGCAAGTTTACGCGTATGTTTATCGACGAGGATGTCGTAACAGAAGTCAGGAAAAAACTGTTTTACAAAAAACCCTCTATTTTGAGAAAAGAGGAGGAAAAGGAAAGAGTGCAGCACAGACATAAAAAAATATGATCAATATTGTCTGCCCTTCACGCTACCATATCGCCCGCAAAAAAATCAAAACAGACGTTGACGCTTTTTTTATTTCCCACGGTTTGACTGCCGAACAAAATCTTAATCTAGTTTTCGTCGGCAGAAACAAAATGAAAGCCATCGCTTCCCGGTATAAAAAAGAACCGGTTGCCCTACCGGTTTTGTCATTCCCTTACGCTAAAAACGACGGTCTTGTCGGGGAGATACTTATATGTTATCCCCAAGCCGTTTTGCTTGCCGCCGAAAGGAATAAAAAAGTTGATGCCATGCTTAAGGAACTGATCGAACATGGAATAAAAAACTTAATCCAGTAAAACTATGTTTTATCTTAAATATCGTCCCAAAAACGTCAGAGACATCGACAATACTCAAGTTAAGGAAATGATCGGCAAGATCCTTGAGTCCGGACATCTTTCCCATGCCTTCCTTTTCGTAGGCCAAAAAGGGACCGGAAAAACCTCAACCGCCCGTATTTTCGCCAAAGCAATCAACTGCCTGAACAATAAGTTTTCCGGGGAAAACCATGGCGATTTCGAACCTTGCAACAGTTGCGCCAACTGCGTAAGCATCGATAGTTTTTCTTCGGTCGACATCGTTGAAATGGACGCCGCCTCAAATAGGGGAATTGACGACATCAAAAATCTTATCCGTGAATCAAACTTTGTCCCGATGACGACCAAATACCGGGTATTTATTATCGACGAGGCTCATATGATTACCACGGAAGCTTTCAACGCCCTTTTGAAAACGCTTGAAGAACCGTCTCCTTCGGTTATATTTATTTTGGCAACCACCAATAAGGAAAAATTGCCGAAGACAATTATATCCAGGTGCAATCAAATCAACTTTGGCCGGGCGAAAAAAAACGATATTATTCATATGTTAAAAAGAATTGCCGAAGGCGAAAAAATCAAGATCGATGAAAAAATATTTTCATTGGTCGCTAACGTCTCAGAACATTCGTTTCGGGACGGAGCCAAGGTATTCGAAGAACTGGTTATCCAAGACAAACTTAAGTTAGAAGATGCCGAAAAGTTTTTGGGTATCGCCCAGTACAGCCTAACCGACTTAATAGAATCAAAAGATGTCAAAACAGTTCTTGCCTGGATAGATGACTTTTCGCAAAACGGCGGCAGTATAAAAACCTTGATTGAGCAAACACTGGAAAGTTTGAGGATAATCCTTTTAAACAAAAACGGCGTCGTCAACGCCGATGAACAACTTGATTCAAAGTTAACGAAAAGCGAGGTAGTCAGACTGATAAAACATCTTACCGAAGCTTATCAAAACCTAAGAGTCTCACCGATTGAATCTTTATCTCTTGAGATTGCCGTTGTCGAGTTCTATAATGGAAGAATTACAAATAAAAATTAAAAATCTAAAATATGTTTAATCCGTTAGGCGGTTTAGGAGATCTCCAGAAGTTACAACAACAAGCTCAACAGATGCAAAAAGCTCTTCAGCAGGAACAGGTGATCGTGGAAAAAAATGGCGTAAAAGTCTCCGTCAGAGGTGACCAAGTTATCCAAGAGATCGAAGTCGACGGCGTTATCGAAAACAGAATCGCCGAAGCCATTAACGAAGCCGTAAAAAAAACTCAAGAGCTGGCGGCGAGAAAGTTGATTGAAATTTCGTCCCAACAAAGATAATCTTATGATCAAAGTGTTTTCAGGAACGGCCAATCCCGCCCTTTCCTCAGAAGTGTCCGGACTGCTTGGGATACCTTGCGCCAAATCAGAGGTCATCCGCTTTTCCAACTCCGAAGTCCGTGTCAGGATCGATGAAGATGTCAAAAACACCACCTGCATCGTTATTCAACCGACGGCCAACCCGACCGATACCAACTTGATAGAGTTGTTTTTCTTTTGTGACGCTTTGCGAAGAATGGAGGCCAAAAAAGTCATCGGTATCATTCCTTATTTCGGCTATGCCCGCCAAGATATCCAACACCGACCGGGAGAATGTGTCTCCGTAAACGTCATTATTAGATTTTTGGAATCAATCGGTTTCAGCAAAATATATGCGATAGATCTCCATGATGAGGCGACCGAAGGTGTTTTCTCGATTCCTTTTAAAAACCTTTCGGCTTTACCGTTGTTGGCCAAACGCATCAAAAAATATGTCGGCGATGACAGCATCGCCCTGATTTCGCCTGATCAGGGTGGTATCGAACGAACAAGAAAGTTCGGGGAATATCTTTTCGGAAAAGCAGACTGTGATTTTGGGATTATCGAAAAAAAACGAGACCTTGACAATATTCATAAATCGGAAGCCATGGCTTTGTACGGCAAAGTCGAAGGCAAAACCGTTGTTTTGATCGACGATTTGACGACATCAGGCGGAACTTTAATAAACGCCGCAGAGTTTTGCATAAAAAACAGGGCAAAAAGAGTGGTGGCCGGGGTCGTTCACCACGATTTTTCACCCGACGCCCAAGAGAAACTTCAGGCATCAGTAATAGACAGGTTTTTTACCACCAATACCATCAGCCTAAGCGACAAACAGAAATTCGAAAAACTGGATGAAGTTTCCGTAGCCTCTCTTATAGCTGATGAAATAAAAAGCTTTCTCTAAAAATTATTCCTGTTTTCCAGAGATTTGCGCAGCGTCATGTAGTCGGCATACTCCAAATTGGCTCCCATGGGCAAACCGTAACCCAATCTGGTTATTTTGAAATCGGTTTTTAGGCTTTTTTTAAGCTCTTCGAGTTGATTGCGGATATACATAGCCGTTGCCTCTCCTTCCATATCGGGATTGGTGGCGAGTATAACTTCCTTTAAACTTTTGCTTTTTTTTATACGGTTAAGCAGGGGTTTGATGTGTATGTCTTCCGGACCAACCCGATTAAGCGGATCTATCCTGCCGTGAAGTACGTGATATATCCCTTGATAGATATCGCCGTTTTCAAAAGAGATAAGGTCCAAAACCGATTCGACCACGGTAATCTGGTCATGATTTCTTTTTCGGTCTTCGCATATCTCGCATAAATCGTCTTCGGTGAAGTTGTAGCAGACTTGGCAGTACTTTGTCTTTGATTTGAGATCTACTATCGCCTGGGCAAACTCCTTCAGATCGGATTCGGACAGACGCAAAAGATGAAAGGCCAAACGGTTGGCGGTTTTTTCGCCTATGCCGGGAAGACGCTCCAAAAACATGGAGACCTGTTTTAAATTTGTTGGTAAAACGGCCATATTCGTAAAAACAACCTCGCAGGTCGCCGATTATATCTGGATAGCTTCAACCACTACCAGAGGTTTCCTTCCTTTTTCTTGATAAAAAATATCCTCAAGGTTTTTGATAACTTCTTTTTTTAGGTTATTGAGGTTTACTGCTTGAGATTGACCTTTTTGTTTAAGACTTTTTTCCATAGCCCGCACCGCTTTTTGGTAAAGATCCGACTCTTCTTTTTCAAAGACAAAACCTCGGGAGATAAGCCTTGGCCTGGATATTAGTTGTCCCTGGTTATTGACGATAACCAGAGCGACTACCATACCATCAGAGGCCAGCGTCTTTCGATCTCTGAGGACAACATTTCCGACATCCCCAACTCCGTAAGCGTCGACATAGATGTTTTTAGTTTCCACCGTCTTGTCTTTGTAGGCGTTATTTTTGACAAAAACAACCGTCTCTCCTTCAGCAAGCATCAACACCTTGTCTTTTTGATATCCCAGATCCGAAGTCAGCTTCTGATAACGCTGTTGGTGACGGACCGTACCTCCTATCGGAATTATGTAACGGGGATTGGTAAATCGAACCAGGAATTTAAGGTCTTCCTGACTCCCGTGGCCTGAGGCGTGCAGCTGCTCCTGGATATCCGGATAAATCACCTCCACCCCTATCAGGGAAAGTTGTTCTATCAAGGCGTATATCTCCGTCTCGTTTCCGGGAATGGGATCCGACGAAAAAACAACCTTATCGCCGCTTACCAATTTGATAAACTGGTTCTTATTGTTGGCCATCTTGGAAAGAGCGGAGTCATATTGTCCTTGAGAACCGGCCGCGATAATGCATATTTTGTTGGCGGGCGACTTCGGAACTTCTTTATCCTCAATCAAAAAATTGTGGGGGATGGGCAAATAACCGATCTCCGAAGCCATCCGAGTGTTTTCCTTCATCGACCGTCCCAAAAACACTATCTTGCGATTGAATTTGATCGCCGCCTCAACACATTGGCGGATACGGGAGATGTTTGACGAAAAAGTCGTCATAATAAATTTGCCCTTAGTCTTTCTCATCTCATCCTCAAATGTCTGGCCAATAGCGTTTTCTGACAATGTCAGTCCTTCTCGCTCGGCTCCCAGACAGTCCGACAACAGACAAAGTATCCCCTGACTGCCGGCTTCCACTATCTTTTTAAAATCCGGCGGACTGCCAAACGGAGGAGTCAGATCAAGTTTGAAATCCGGACCATGATAAATATTGCCGACCGGAGTTTTAATAAAAAGATGCATCGTGTCCGGTATCGAATGGGTCAATCTTATGAAACTGACTGAAAAAGCACCCAACCGATACTCCTTATCGTAGTCGATCTGCGACAACCGTATGTTTAGCTTGAACTCCTTGAATTTATTTTCTATGAAAGCCGAAGTCAGTTTGCTCGTCAACACCTGAGGGCTACCCAAGTCCCGGTAATGGTAGGGAAGAGCTGAGATATGGTCCTCATGACCATGGGTCAAGATCACGCCTCTGATCTTGTCTTTTTTGTCGGCAAGATAACTTATGTCGGGAATGATAAAGTCTACGCCAAGTTCTTTTTCCTGGGGAAAACCGATACCGCAGTCAACGATTAAAATATCGGTCAGCCTGTCATCTTTATAAAGCTCATAAAGATACATGTTCTTTGTCACGCCGACGACTCCTCCCAATGGCACAAAACGAAGTTTATAGTTGTTCATATAGATACATAAACTAATAAATTCAAAAGTTAAAAGTCAAAAGTCGAAAATACAAGTTAAAACTTTAAAATTTTTACTTTTGAGTTATTTTTTGCTTTTTAAATTTTGAGTTTTAAGTTTTATTATGTCTTAATTATATCTTAATGTTATACTAAAAGATATGAAAAAAACAGATACTATAGCCATCGAAAAAAAACTGTCTCAGGTATTTGATCCTGAGCTGAATATATCCATAGTCGATATGGGCTTAATCTACGGAATTGAAACCGAAAAAAACCGAGTTAAGATCGTTATGACTTTGACTACTCCGGGATGCCCTTTATCATCGGTAATTGAAGCCCAGATTAAAGAAAAACTGACAGAGTTGGGTTTTAAAGCAAAAGATATCGAGATAAATATCGTATTCGATCCCCCCTGGACGCTTGAAAAAATGTCAAAAAAAGCCAGGAAAAAACTTGGTATATGAGTTTATTAACTATATGCCCAAAGGCTCTTTCGTTTCTGACACGTTTGAACAACTGGCGGAAATGGGCCAGTCGACGGCCAAAAAATCAGTCAAGGCCGTCGGCCAGACCTTTAATCCTCTGAGGATGCTTGAGAAAACCATCTCTACCAACGGAGACAACTCGTTAAACGAAAAAACCAAAAACCTCGAAAAAAACAGCTCACCGCTGGACTTTGACAAACTGCAAAAAAAATACCAAGACCAAGACAAAATGAAGATGGAAAGTTTGCGCAACCGGCTTTTCCAGATGGTTAAAAACGAAGACGAAAAAACTTTGGAAAGGAAAAAAAAGGAAGAGGAGGAAAAGGAAAGAAAGAAGGTCTACGAAACTCGGGAAAAAAGAAGACTGGAACAACAAAGGAAAGAGCAGATGGAACTTGGCGAAGCTCCCCGCGGCAAACAAAGAAAAAGCCTGTTTTCCGCCAAAAAAGTCGCCAAGCGCGAACAGGCCGAAGTTAAACCGGCAACCGGAAAACAATAAAAACTTGTTATAATAACAGCACGGGATGTAGTTCAGATGGCCAGAACACACGGTTCGGGACCGTGAGGTCGGCGGTTCAAGTCCGCCCATCCCGACCCGATTTTTGTTAAAATATAAAAATGCTGTTTATACGAAAAGCCCTGGAAAATTGGGTCAAAAAAACAAAGGAATGGTATCGAAAACTGCCGGAAAAGAAAAAGTATGTTGAATTTATCACCGCTCTTCTTTCTGTTCCGGTTATGGTTACAGTAATTATTATCAATTTAAATAATCTTAATCAGAACAAAAATCAGAATGCTTCAAAAACTAGCTCAACTGCAAGTCCTATACAAGTGGTCATTACCGGAAACGAAAAAAACCAGCCCAGCGGCCATCTGAGCCCTCCTCCCGGAAACATCAGTCAAATTACCGTATCTCCCAGCGCCACCCCCACCGTCAGTCAATGCAAAAAGCAGATTGGCCCGGTAGATATACTTACGCCTCAGGAGGGAGAAATTATTACCAAAGATAACGTGTGTATCGACATATCGACTAAAAGCGAATATTGCCCGGTACTTTGGGCCTACCAACTCAATGGAGGAGACTGGTCTAACTTTACCGATAAGGATATCTGCCTTTACAATCTTACTCCCGGAAAAAAGGAGCTGCAGATCAAGATAAAAAGTTCCGTATCTGACGAGATCGTTACGATAAAAAGAGAGTTTGTCTATCAAAGCCTGACATCATCACCACAGCCGACAACCGCCACCTCTTCGGCTTCCGTCAACTAAATTTAAGTTTTTTAGCCTTCATTTCCCAAAATACCCCAGGGGATAGTAAATCGATTGGAAAAAAATACTGTTGACATTTTTTATAAATTAAGTATTATTTTTAATAAAAGTTAAAAAAAGATTTAAAAAAATTGTTCTGTTTTTAGAAAAAAAATAATAAAAGTATGAAAATTGAAACTCCATACATTAAAGTTTCTTCCTACGAAGGTAAAAAAGGCGAAGTAAAAAAAGTGGTATTGCTCTATTCGGGAGGACTGGACACCTCCGTTATGATTAAATGGATTCAGGAACAATATAAAGCTAAAGTAATTGCTCTCGCTATTGACATAGGACAGCAAACCGACGATATGGAACAGATAAGGAAAAAGGCTTTAAAGTTGGGAGCCGTCAAGGCTTATGTTGTTGACGCAAAAAACGAATTTGCCGAACAGTACATATCCAAAGGTATTAAAGCCAACGCTTCATACCAAGGAAACTACCATCTCTCCACTCCGATAGGTCGGCCTTTATTGGCCAAATGGGCCGTCAAAATCGCCGCTCAGGAAGGAGCTGATTGTATCGCTCACGGATGCACCGGCAAAGGCAATGACCAGGTTAGGATCGAGGGAACTGCCCTAGCCTTAAATCCCGACATAAAGATAATTGCTCCTGTCAGGGAATGGTCTATGGGAAGAGATGAGGAAATGAAATATGCCAAAAAACACGGAATCGAGATTAAACAAACCAGCGATAAACCATATTCCTACGATGACAATATGTGGGGAGTTACGGGAGAAGGCGGGGAGATTGAGAACCCGGCCCTGATTCCCCCTCTTGAAAAAATCCTTCTTGTCTGTGCGTTACCGGAAAAAGCACCGGCTCAGCCAGAGCTGGTAAAAATTGATTTTGTCAAAGGGCTGCCTGTCGCCGTAAACAACAATCACAAGAAATTGGCCGATATAATTACGGATTTAAACGCAATTGGCGCCCGACACGGAGTCGGACTTACCCATCATATTGAAGATCGCGTAGTCGGCCTTAAGGTAAGAGGTATATACGAAGCGCCGGCCGCCGAAATTATCATAACCGCCCACCGCAATCTGGAAAAATACGTTTCAACCCGGTACGAAAACGAGTTCAAAACTATAATCGATACCAAATGGGCCTACATGTGTTACGCCGGGCTTTGGTACGAACCACTTATGGATGATCTCAACGCTTATCTTGATAAAGTCAACCAAAAAGTGACAGGAACGGTTACTTTAAGACTCTATAAGGGAGTGGTCGAACCGGTGGCCTTGGAGACTCCAAATACCATTTTCCAGGAAAAATTGGCTACGTTTATGGCTTCAAGCGCCTTCAATCAAAACGCCTCACCGGGTTTCATTGAACTTTTTACCCTCCAGATGCGTTTGGCTCAACGAAGCGAAAAAACTGTTTTGGTGACAATAGGCAAAAGAAAAAACAAGATTAAGCTTTTGCATGGTATAAAAAAACTCTTCCGTCTAAACTATAAAATTTACAGCACTTATAAAACTCACAAATATCTTAAAAAAAACGGAATAGAGTCCGTCCTTGTCAACAAAATTTCCCTGCCTAAGTTAAAACCAAATTTATTAGATTTGTTAATCCAGAACCGGTTCGACTTGATAATCAATATCCCCATGGGGGCAAAAACCAAGGGCAAAGCTAAAACCGATGGCCAGATCATAAGGGAATACGCCTTAAAAAACAATTCGCATCTGATAACCGATGTCGAAGTTGCCCAAAACTTGATCGATAAACTTGACCAATAAAATTGAAACAATGGACTATTTGAATCTTAAATCCAAAATCTTGGATAACGTAAAAAAAAGGGGGGGATGGGTCAATGCTCATGCCCATATCGACAGAAGTTTCACTTTATCAAACGATAACCTAAAATACGTATACCGCCCGCTCCAGGAAAAATGGTTACTGAACGACAAGCTTAAACGTGAATCGACAGTCGATCGGATTTATGATCGGATGGCTTTCACAACAGAAAAAATGATCAAACAGGGAGTAAGAGTTTTAGGCAGCTTTATCGATATTGATGAGGTGATTGAAGATAAAGCTATAAAAGCGGCTCAAAGGTTGAGAGATCATTATAAAAAAAGTATAAAAATCATTTTCATCAACCAAGTCCTACAGGGAGTCATTGACAAAAAAGCTTATAGTTGGTTTAAGATAGGTTCGGAGTTTGTCGATATAATCGGAGGTTTGCCCGGCAAAGACAAGGGAAAAGAAGAAAAACATCTTGAGATAATCCTCGCTGCCGGAAAAGAGATGAAAAAAATGGTGCACGTCCATGTAGATCAGTTGAATACCGCCGCCGAAAAAGAAAGCGAACTTTTGGCCAAAAAAACCATTGAGGCGAAGATGTGCGATCGGGTAGTGGCTATCCATGGCATATCGCTAGCCGCTCATAAAAAACAATACCGCAAAAGGATTTACCGACTTATGAAAAAAGCCGGTATAACTGTAATAGCTTGCCCCACAGCCTGGATAGACAGCCGAAGATCAGAGATCTCCTCAACCACTCATAATGCGGTCACCCCGATAGACGAGATGATTCCCGAGGGAATAACTGTCGCCATCGGTACCGATAACATCGTCGATATTTATAAACCGTTTACTGACGGTGACATGTGGACAGAGTTGCGTTTCATACTAGAAAGCTGTCACTATTATGAAATAAACAAGCTTGTAGATATGGCTACCGTTAACGGATTAAAAGTGCTTGGATTAAAAGATGGATATTCCAATTGATATTTTTGGGAAAAAATTAAAAAATCCTTTGTTTTTGCCTTCGGGAATAATAAACGATATTCCCAATCACAGTATGGCTGTAAAAGCCGGCGTTGGCTCTTTGGTCTTAAAATCTATAACGGTCGATCCTAGAGAGGGAAATCCTATACCCAGGATAGCCAAATATGACTCCGGTTTCATAAATTCGGTAGGATTAAGGAACCCGGGGTTGACGGAAGCAAAAAAGCAAATAAAACTTTTTTTGGAAAAAACCAATACTCCCGTGATTATCAGTGTTTTTGCGGTTAAAGCCGATGATTTCCAACGGTTGGTATATGAATTTAGCGAACTTTGTCCCTTGGCAATCGAGCTTAATCTTTCCTGCCCCAATGTATCTGACGAGTTCGGAGAAATACTGGCAAACAAAGCCGACTCTTCTTACAAAATTACCAAGTTAGCCAAAAAACAAGCAAAAAACATACCTGTCATAAGCAAACTGTCACCGAATACCGACAACATCGGCGAGATAGCCAAGGCATGTGAACAGGCCGGTGCCGATGCCGTTGCCGCCATAAACACCGTTTCTCAAGGAATGATAATCGACATAAACAAAAAAAGGCCCGTTCTAGGAAACGGAAAAGGTGGGGTTTCCGGTACCGGGATAAAACCTATTGCCGTCGCCAAAGTTTATGAAATATACGAGGCGGTTAAAATTCCCATCTTAGGCATTGGCGGTATCTCAACCTGGCAAGATGCCGTCGAGATGATTATGGCCGGCGCCAGTTTAATAGGAATCGGATCGGCGGTTTACGAAAAAGGTTGGAACGTATACAAAGATATTCTTTTCGGAATCAAAACCTATATGGAAAAAACAAATATTTCCCAAATTAAAAATTTAATAGGAGCCGCTCATGAAAAATAACATTATAGATGTTCTCAAAAAAGTCGGGGCAATATTGATTAACGACCATTTCGTTTATACGTCGGGAAAACACGGTGATCTGTATATCAATAAGGATTTCTTGTATCCTCACGCAAAGGAGACTTCTTATGTCGGGATGATGTTTGCCGAAAAGTTCAAAGGTAAAAAAATCGAAGTAGTCGTAGCTCCGGCAGTCGGCGGAGCAATCCTTTGCACTTGGACCGCTCATCATCTTTCCCGGTTAGATGGGAAAGAAGTTTTAAGCGTCTACACCGAGAAAGACAAAGGGACCACCGCCTCCGCCGCCGAAAGCGAACAGATATTCAGGCGCGGTTATGATAAGTACGTCAAGGGGAAAAAAGTGTTGGTGATTGAAGACCTGACCACAACCGGAATATCCGTCAAAAAAACGGTTGAGGCTACAAAGAAAGCCGGAGGAATAATCGTTGCCGTTTGCGTCATGGTTAACCGAAATCCGCAAAACGTCAACTCAAAACTGTTCGGTGCTCCTTTTTACGCTTTGGGAGAGTTTCCTGCGAAAGCTTACGAGGAAAACGTCTGTCCGCTATGCAAAAGGGGGATACCGATCAACACGATTGTCGGCCACGGAAAAAAGTATTTGGAAAATAATAAAAAATAATATGGACTTCCAAAAAAAGCTAGAATATGCAGCCAATAAAAACAAGTCGTTTGTCTGCGTGGGATTAGATTCTAATTTGGATCTGATTCCGTCTTTTATAAATAAAGGCAAACTGCCTCAAGCGGTTTTTAACAAGAAGATCGTTGACGCCACCGCCGATTTGGTTTGTGCTTATAAACCAAACGCAGCCTTTTACGAACAAAACGGCAGCGATGGTATCGCCGCTTTAAAATCAACCTGCGATTATATAAGAAAAAGATATCCCGAAATACCGATAATATTGGACGCCAAACGCGCCGATATTGACAGCACCAATAACGGATACGCTGAATTTGCTTTTGGTTATTTAAAAGTCGATGCGATAACGATCCATCCGTATCTAGGCAGGGAATCCGTCGAGTCATTTCTGAAATACAGAGAAAAGGGTATATTCGTGCTTTGCCGAACTTCTAATCAGGGTGCGGGTGAATTTCAGGATTTAATAATAAATAAAAAGCCCCTATATCAGATAGTCGCCGAAAATGTCGCTAAAAGATGGAATAAGAACAATAACTGCATGTTGGTGGTGGGGGCAACTTATCCAGACGAACTAAGGGCGGTTAGGAAAATCGTCAAGGACATGATCCTGCTTATTCCCGGGATAGGGGCTCAGGGAGGAGATTTGAAAAAAACAATTTACTCCGGCTTAAACTCCAAAAAAAAGGGCATGATCATTAGCTCTTCCCGTTCGATAATCTTTGCTTCCAAAAACAAAGACTTTGCGGAAAAAGCCAGGCTTGAAACTAAAAAATTAGCTGAGGCTATTAACGCCTTAATATAGTCAATCTCTCCCCGCAAGGAAAAACGTTGTGTTGTTGGTCTTGTCATCCTGCAAGTCTTGGTCGATTATTTCCAAACCATAAATCTCCGCCAAACGCTTCGGTCCCAGAATCGCCGTTGTGGACGGTATTTTGTTTTTGGACAAGGCCCAGGCGGCTTTAGCCGTATCGATCAGATCGCCTTTGCCGCTGACCAGATTCTTTTTAGAATACCTTATTGATAGATTATGGCGACATTGCCGGAAAACCTGAGGATGGGCCATGATAGCATCTATCTCCGACAAACCAACCCCTATCTTTTTCATCAAATAATGCCTTATGGGAATGGCAAATTCGTCGATAATTTTGAATCGATAGCGGGCCATTGCGTAGGCAGACTCTTCAACCACACCGCCGACGGCGTTTTGGATTGCAAAAAGCCCGTAGTCAATACTGCCTTCATGCAGGCTCTTTAACACTTTTTCCGTCGTATATAAATATTTTATCTTAAATTTTTTAATGTTTTTTTTACCCGTATAAAATAGTACGGCTTCTTCATTGAAACTGCCCAATCCTCCCTGAATGCCATAAATGACCTTTTTTGGGTTGGCTTTTTTAGGAATCAAACGATCATAAAGCTTGTCATATGCCTTACCAAGTCTTACTCTCATTGGTCCGGTGTAACGATTGTAATTCTGTAAGTTGGTAAATAACTGCCAGGTGTCGTTGCATGTCTGACTTTCGACTTCATGGAGTTTTTTGGTGCCGTACGTATCTATTTCGGTTGGTTTAAACCCAAACTCAGCCAATAGACGACCGATAAAATGAGTCAATCCTTGGGAATTGGCTGCCAGCCTATCGTGTTCTTCGGGAGAAATTTCAATTATACTCAAACCCTTGTCGCTAAAATATTTCTTCCAAAAAGCATAATTATTGCCGTCGCTTAAGAATTTATCCATGACCAACGGAAGATTGGAAAAACCAGACTGACTGCTGTCCGGACCGAACATCGGATGGGTGAGTATTGCCTGCGCTTCAGTTCCTTTTAGGTATTTCCTAAATATTTTGGCCGGATGTTCTTTGACTGACAAGACATCGACAAGCAGATGTTTTTTGAAATACCGACGGTGGCTATTAATCACTGATTTAAAGACGGCAATCGGTACGCAGTAAAATATTACCTCGCTTCGATAAATATCGGCGATCTTTTCGGCAATTACGGTTTTTCCGTCAACCTTAATTTTTTCAAAAACCTGGGGATGACGATTGTAAAGAGTTATCTGAAAATCATCCTTAAGCAATCGGTACAAAGTCTGGCCGAAACGGCCGAAACCGACAATACTGACTTTTTTTTTCATATTTATAGATAAGAACTTATATCATCAATATTAGCGCAAATACTTGCCCGAATAAAACGATTGCCGTTTTTCCCAAAAACTGTTCCCGGAGTCAACAGAACTTGTTTAGACTTAAGGAGTTCTTCGCTGAACTGCTCCGAGTTTTTATAGCGACCGGGAATTTTTGCCCAGAGGTAAAGCCCGGCTTTCGGCAAATTAAAGCTTAAACCGATTTTTTTTAAGGATAGTGCCAAAATTTGCCGTCTCTCATAATAACTTTTGATCATCCGCTTGTGCCATGATCTGTCAAAGTTGTTCAAAGCATAAGCGCCTAGCTTAAGCAACGGCTTGCTCATGCCAGAATCAAGTTGCGACTTGACTTTGGATATGGCCGCTATCACCTGGTGGTTACCGACTATCCAACCCATCCGATAACCGGCAAAGGAAAAAGTCTTGGAAAACGACCCCGTCTCAACCGCCACTTCTTTGGCTCCGTTTATCTGCAAGATACTGGGCGCTTTATAACCCTCAAAGGTGATCTCCGAATAAGCGTTGTCATAGACTATCCAAAACTGGTGTTTTTTCGCCAAACCCACCAAAGACTCCAGTTTTGACAGACTGGTTATCTGCCCGGTCGGATTGGATGGGAAATTTACCCAAACAAGACGGGTATCTGCGGTTATTTTATTTTTTAACTCGTTCAAGTCCGGTTCAAAACCGTTCTTTTCGGTCAGATTGTAATAAACCAATTTCGCCCCTAACATAGCCACCGGTCCTGAAAAAGCCGGATAACCCGGGTCGGGAACCAGAACCTCGCTCCCGGAATCAAGCAGAGCCAACGGCAGATGACCGATCCCGTCCTTGCTACCCAGCAGGGGATAGAGTTCATCACTTTCGACGGCAACGCCGAATCGGACTTTGTACCAATTTTGCAAAGCTTCGGCAAACTCTAAACTAGTCCCGTAAACACCATACATATGGGCATCGGGCTCGATTAAATACTCTTTCAGCTTGTCGATATATCTTTGGCTGGGTGGAAAATCTGGTGAGCCAACTCCCAAGTTCAGGACCTTGCGTCCGGATTTTTGCTCAGCCAGACTTATCTGTTTGGCAAGCCTGGCAAAAGCGTACTCGGAAAACAGATTCAATCTTTGAGAAACTTTCATAACGGTTTAAGCTTCGTTTTCAATTTTTAACGCTTGATCGTGGATCAGGTTAAAGATATCGATAACAAAATTGTCCTCCAGGCTAAAAAGCTTTCCCTGCCTGACCCTTGAATCAATAACTTCCTGCCACCTTTTTTGGTCAAACGGTCTCAGTTGATGTTTTTTTTTGCATAAGCCGATTTTTTTTACGACAACGAATCTTTTTGCCAACATCCCGATAATCTTTCCGTCAATTTCATCTATTTGTTTCCGCAAATCACCTAGTGAATCCATATTACAAAGTAATTTATAAATTTTGGGCTTTATGCCTTAAATAGTGGTCGATCACAACTAAAGACGCCATCGCCTCAACGACCGGCACCGCTCTCGGCAAGACGCAAGGATCATGCCTGCCTGATGCCGCCAAAATTATTTTTTGTTTTTTTACGTTTAGGGTTGTTTGCTCTTTGCTTATCGTTGAAACCGGCTTAAAAGCCACTCGAAAAACAATCGGCTCACCGTTGCTTATCCCGCCCTGTATCCCTCCGGAATTATTGGTAACCGTTCTGACTTTGCCGTCTCTGTCAAGATAAAACAAATCGTTGTGTCGGCTGCCTTTTAAAGTTGTTCCGTAAAAACCGGATCCGAGTTCAAAACCTTTGACTGCATTTATGCTTAACATCGCCTTTCCCAGATCGGCTGACAGTTTGTCAAAAACCGGTTCGCCTAAACCGGGAGGCAC
The DNA here is from genome assembly GCA_012798265.1 of Candidatus Roizmanbacteria bacterium. Taxonomy (GTDB): domain Bacteria; phylum Patescibacteriota; class Microgenomatia; order UBA1406; family GWC2-37-13; genus JAAZNM01. The sequence goes on from JAAZNM010000001.1 coordinate 154,892, forward strand.
ATTTCTTATAACCCCCCTGATAACCCCTCCGACCGAATCACCGGCATTTTTTGCTTTTTCGATTAACTTGATCATTTTTCCGGCCGTTTTTTCTTCGGGACAACGAACAATACTGCCTTCGATTTTTTTATAAGTCAGTTTGCTGTCGTCAACAACGGCCTTTACGGTGCCAACCGACTCCACATAGCTTAATATATCTATATTCAACTTTTCTTTCAGGTATTTTTTTGCAATCGCGCCTGAAGCCACTCTCGACAAAGTCTCCCGCGCCGAAGAACGGCCGCCACCCATCCAATCACGACGTCCATACTTGGCCTCATAAGTATAGTCGGCATGAGACGGCCGATAAACATCTTTAAGATGATCGTAGTTTTCCGGACGGGCGTCTTTATTTTTTGCCAAAAGCATAATCGGCGTTCCGGTCGTCCGACCCTCAAAAACTCCGGACAGAATCTTGATTTTGTCTTCTTCTTTTCGAGACGAAGTTATCTGACTCTGTCCCGGTCGGCGACGATCAAGCTCGACCTGAATATCTTCTTCCGAAAGCAAAAGACCAGGCGGACAGCCGTCGACCACGCAACCGACTCCGCCTCCGTGAGACTCGCCAAAAGTCGTCACTCTAAAAAGCGATCCAAACGTATTTCCTGCCATATGATTATCGATTAAGTAATTTGTAAATTTTTTTCAGCTCTGAAAATTCCATCTGTCCCGGTGCGCTAAACCGACCCTTGTAACCGGCAAATGTCAGATAGGTTCCGAACAAAGGGCCGACCACCCTGGTTATAAGACCTTTCTCCCCCATACCGATGATAATTTTATCTTTAATCCTCTTATCGACCATAAGCTGTATCAAACCAATAATATCCGCGTATCGGTTTACCTTCGTGGCTATCTTAATAATACTCGGATCAAACTTAATCATTTTCTCAATTATTTTGTCCAAGGATCTTTTGTCCGGCGTTTTTTCAAAGTCGTGATATGAAACTATGAGCTTGTTTTTTCCAAGAAACACGGATTTTTGATTTTCTAAAGTTTTAAGTTCTATATCAACGTATTCAAAACCCAAAATTTGGGCGTTTTGCAAAATCGTTACCCTCGTTTTTTCGTCTTTCGACCATTGACCGCCTTCGTCCCGGGACCGGCAAGTAAAAATAGATCTTCTAACTGTTTTTGTCCCGATTGTAAACAAATCTTTTTTTTTCAAATCCTCAATGCTATCTACACGCAACTCCACCCAATCGGCGACCGCTTGGATCTTTTTTAGATTGTCTAAAAACTCGTTTAAGTTTTTTCCCGTAACCGGCACGCATATCCTTATTTTTGATTTTATGTTTTTCATAGTTTCACTCCCAAATTTTTCAGTAACACCTTTCTCATTACGTCAACCGGCGCCGGCTTACCTGTATAAAGCTCAAATTGCGCCGTACCCTGATGCAATAGCATCTCCGTTCCATGGATAACCGTTGCCCCTTTTTCCTTGGCCTTTTTCAGTAGTTTGGTTTCGTAAGGGATATAGACGGCATCAAAGACTATATGTCGGTTCGTAATCAACTGCGACGATATGGGCGATGCTTCGGTATTCGGTGCCATACCAACGGCGGTCGCATTGACGATGATATCGTTATCGGATACCGCCGCTTCATCTTTCAGATCTCCGAAACCGCAATTAAAATCATTGGCGAGTTTAGCGGCGTTCCCAACGGTCCGGTTGAAAATCGTGACTTTGCTACCCTTGGCCAAAAGTCCGTAAACAACGGCCCGCGATGCTCCTCCGGCTCCCAAGACTGCCGCTTTTTTACCCTTAAGCGCCGTCACCTTTTCCAAGGGTTTGACCACCCCTATCCAGTCGGTATTGTATCCTTTCAAAATCCCTTTATCGTTTACAATTGAGTTGACGGCGCCGATTTTTGAGGCCGTTTTATCTATCTTATCCAGATACCTCATTACCTTAACTTTATGAGGAATCGTGCAGGTTAGCCCTCTTAGACTCATTGCCCTCATCGCACAAACGACCGCTTTGATATCTTTTAAGTCAACTCGGGCTCCCAAATAAATAAATTTATCGTCAATATTCAAAGCTTCATAACCGGCGTTGTGCATGAGCGGCGATAACGAATGTTCAACCGGATCGCCGATTATCAAACAGATTTTATTTTTCGCCGAGATTCTCATATTTTTTAAGTAAATTGTTAACAATCATGTCGATGTTTTTGTCATCGGTGTTTATACTGAAATCAGCGTAAGCCTTGTATAAAGACTGACGCATCTCAAAGAGTTTTTTCGCCATACTTTTATTTTTGAATAAGGGGCGGATACAATCTCCTTTTAACCGACTCTTTATAACTCGAAACGATGTCTTCAAATAAAAAACCTTACCTTTTGTCTTCAAATAATCCAGATTAATTCTGTTGACGACCACTCCGCCGCCGGTTGAGACTATGGCCTTATCCATCCTTCGCCCGGTATCTTTGGCGACGGCGATCTCCAACTCCCTAAAAGTTATTTCTCCGTCTTTTTCAAATATCTCGCCCACGCTTCTTCTCCCTGATTTTTTTAAAATCAGCTCATCCATCTCGATCGCCGGCCAAGACAGCTTTTCGGAAAGCTGTTTTGCCACCGAGCTTTTTCCCGACCCCATAAAACCGATCAATATAATATTCATAATAAAACCGGTTTAACTCCTAAATGGCTTAACCTCTGCCAAAAATCAGGAAACGACTTTCCAACTACGTCCGGATCTTCTATCTTCATTCCCTCTATTCTGCTCCCGGCGACCGCAAAAGCCATCGCCATCCGGTGGTCACCATAAGTATTGATCAGACAACTGCTCGGACAGCCGCCTTCTATAATGATTGAATCATTGGTCGTTTTGCTTTTTATTCCCATCTTTATAAGTTCGTTTTTTATTGCTTGTAACCTATCCGTTTCTTTTATCTTCAAGGTCGCCAATCCTGTAATCTTGGTTTTTCCTTTGGCAAAAGCCGCTACCACAGCCAGCGTCTGAGCCGTATCCGGCATCAGACTCATATCCACCTCTATCCCTTTAAGTTTTGCCGTACCCTCAACCTCAATCCAACGCTCCGGGATGTTTTTCTTTATCCGACAACCCATTCTTTTTAGAACATCGGCAAACCCGATATCGCCTTGAACGGAAAGGGGATTAATATTTTTGACTTTTATGCGACTTCGGGTAAGAGCCGCTACCGCCCAAAAGTACGAAGCACCGGAACTATCGGCTTCTACCTCATAACGGACAGGGGAATAGTATTGGTTTTTTTCGATCAAGTACTCTCGGTAATGATTGTTTTTTACCCTAACTCCGAAATCTTTTAATCCTCCGATTGTCATATCTATATAGGACCGGGAGATTGACCTACCCAAAACCTTAATCTTCAGTTTTTCTTTTAAAACCGGCCCGATCATCAGCAAAGCGGTAAAGTACTGGCTACTGATATCTCCCTTTACGCAAACAGTCCCTCCTTTGATATTTTTCCCATGGACAACTACCGGCGGACAGCCGGTTTGCCCCAGATAAGATATCTTTGCCCCGAGTTTGATCAAAGCGTCGACCAACTCCCTGATCGGTCGGTTACGCATTCGCTCCGAGCCGTCAAGGACAATCCGACCCGGGACAAGACAGGCGACCGCCGTCAAAAAACGCATGGCGGTGCCGGCGTGATTTAAGTCAAGAACCAAGTCCTTTTTTTTGAAATAACCGCCATCGCCAATAACCTCTGCCTGATCTTTCATACGCCGAATCCTTATTCCCAGTTTTTTCAGGCAGTTGATCATTGTGATACTATCGTTACTCTCCGATATTCCGGAAATAAGACTTTTACCATGAGCCAGTGAAGCCATGACTAAAGCCCGGTTGGTATAACTTTTTGAACCGGGGATAACTACGCTTTGTGTAACCGGTTTTGATAAAGGCCTCAACTCAATTATTTTCATAAGCGATTTTGACCATTTTATTAACTGATAATATTTCTTTATTGCACTCAACCTGACCGATCGCTGTCGGCAAACTCCACAAGACTCTTCCGGACTGATTTTTTTTGTCAACCAGTATTTTTTTAATGATTTTTTTTACCGGGATATGAGGCGTCGTTATCGGCAGTCCGGCATTTTTTATCGCATCTTTTATCCGCAGATAGTCTTTTTCCTTCAATAACCCCGACAGACAAGCCAGTTTGCTTTCGATGACCATCCCGATACCGACCGCCTCTCCATGAAGTAGGGGTCTGTCGGTCGCTTGACTTAACGACTCGATCGCATGACCTACCGTATGACCGAAGTTCAATATCTTTCGCTTCCCCAGCATCTCTTTTTCATCCTTTTCCATAATGGCCGTTTTTATCAAACAGGATTTTTTTACGATCTCAATCAACTCTTTGCTGGAAAAATCAACTGGTTTTTTGCCGACGACCGACTCGAAATATTTTTTGTCGGCGACTATGCCGTGTTTAATGACCTCGGCCATACCGGAAATCAGCTCTCTTTCCGGAAGAGTTGACAAAAAGACGACATCGGTTAATACGGCTTTCGGTTGATTGAAAATACCTATATTGTTTTTTATCCCAAAAAAATTAAGTCCTGTTTTTCCGCCGACACCGGCATCCACCTGAGACAGCAAGGTTGTCGGAATATTTACGAAATCTATTCCTCTCATGTAGGTTCCGGCACAGAACCCGCCAAGGTCACAGACAACCCCACCGCCAAGATTGACGACAACCGACCGTCGATCAAGTTTGGACTGGACCATTTTTTTCCAGATCGTACGAACCGTATCGATATTTTTTTCCGCTTCGCCGTTTTTAATGACTGCGACAACAGCGTTTTTACCGACGGCCCTTGTGATTTTTTTTAGCCAAAAACCAGCCACGACGTTGTCGGTCAAAACCATAACCTGAGAATAACCATTGAGATTAATTAAACCGACTATATTCCCCAACAAATTCTTGCCAATATAAATTGGGTAGCTTAAACATTGTCTATCTAATTTGATCAGTATTTTTTCCATATGAGTTCAGATCTCCGGAGACACAAGATCCCGTATCTCTGATAACCGACAACACAGTTCGGCCAACTCTTTTACAGATATGTGTTGTTCCGTATCTGTCTTTGAACGGCCGGATTCGATCAATATTCCGTCGTACAAATAGGTATCGTCGTCTATCTTGACTCTCATCGCCTCAATTACCGCCCCCACTATGGCACCCCGCAACTTCGGACCAAAAGTATGGCTCGGATCAAAAAATAATTTGCATTTCGTCGCCTGTTTGACTCGGCGGGCAATATGGTGAACCGGTAAACTCCGGTAATCTCCTTTATTGGCCACATCTACTCCCCGATGAATGAAGACCAGGTTTCCGTCAAAACCGGGTTCAATAAGACCGGTATATTTGGCAAGACCCATCCAGGTTTTTTCCATGGAAGTCTGACTGACCGAATCATCTCCCAACCATTTTCCGTTTTTTAAGCCAATTAACCATTGGTTGCGCTTTGCGTAAATACCCATTTTCAAAACCGGCCAGCCCAGCTGATTGACCGCCGGATTCCAGATCATGAGTTTTCCTTTAGGAATTAACCTTTCGAAAAGGGGTAGTTGAACCAAAGGGCTCATTATTTCAGTCGCCACCAACATACCGGTTGCCCTTATGACTTTATCGGCCATCTTTATGCTGGGGAGCTGCTTCATACCCAATACTGACTTTCCTGAGAGCAAAAGATCGAGATTTTTCATAAAAACCGGGAAGTCTATCCCCATATTTTTTCCTTCCCTGTTTAAGGCGGTCCTTGATTTCAGACCGACGATCCGGGTACCATAAACCGCCTTTTGCCTCCGTCCGAAACGATTGGTTATCTTTATCTCCGAAATATTGCCGATATCGTCAATATTGTCTTTATCAACGGAACAAGGTCCGGCGATTATAATAAGTTTTTTATTTAAAACGTTTTTACCCATAGATCTACAAAAAATTTTCAATTGATAAAGGTTGTTTCTGTTGAGCCGTCTTTTCAAACTTTTCTATCTCTTTTTTTGTCGGAATCGCCGATCCGTTGCCGATCTTGGTACACTGAAGTCCGGCGACCAAGTTGGCATATCGCACCGATCTATCAAGCGACCAGTTTTTTAAAACCCCATATCCAAAAGCGGCCCTGAAAACATCACCGGCCCCAAGGACATCGACTGCGGCGATTTTATAAGCCGGAATGATTTTTATTTTTCCGTTCTGGCAGACAAGGCTGCCGAGCGGACCGGCGGTAATAATTATTGGTTTTCTGAATTTTTTATTCAGATATCTTAGCTTTTTCCCCAGATCGTCTTTTGGACAGATTTTTATCAAACTCTCTATCGGTAAAATTACAAACTCGACTTGGTGTAACATCTTCATCACTTTTTTTGACACTTCGACCGAAGGATCGAAGATTATTTTTGAAGACGGCCTTTTTTTTCTGATAATTTTTTTAAAAATCAGCGGCTCATGCCTATCCAACACGATTAGATCAGCCTCTTGGATAATTTTGTCCGGAATATCCTTTATCGGATCCCGGGTGCTTTTGTCTTTGATTATCGTTCGTGAACCGTTATCGCCGTTGACCAAAACCATATGGGTTTTTGTCTGAGACTGAAAACAAGGAACAAGGTCAATATTTTCTTTCATCAGTTTTTTCGCAATTTCCTTTCCCGACAGGTCTTTTCCGAGTGTCGTAATTAAAGTACATTGTCCTCCCAGCCTCGATAACAGAATCAAAGCCGGGCTGACAAAACCACCTAAAGAATACTCCGTCTTGACAACGTCTGTTTTTATCCCTTCGGACGGATAAGACTGCAATAGACAGATTCTGTCCAAAACCGTTTCTCCAACACCTAATATTTTCATATTATTTATTGCCATATACTAAAAAACCCCGCGCTTGGCGGGGTATTGGGATTTTATAATTTAGCTACTAAAAAATCTCCCCGCGCTTAGTGGGGTAAAAGTAAAAATAAAATTTTTTAGTGACTAAACCAAAATTACTCATCGCGTAACAAGTATATCAGGCAATAGTTTGAACGTCAAGAAGAAAGTAACTGTTGGTCGACAACTCAGGTTATAATAATATTATGAGGAAAGTTTCCCTTGTTTTTTTTATCCGGATATTGGTTGTCGTCATCCTGACCGTCGTCTTATTTACGGGTTTCCGATATTTCTCAAAAGCCGCTCCCGTCAAAGCCGATATCGTCATCGATACCCGCCGCATTACCGGTATTATCCCGGCCAACTGGAAAGCTCTTGCCCAAGGAGGTGAAGAATCGGGCGTCAGGATGATGAGCAACGTCATACCTCAAATAGCCGGCTTGTTTCCCCGTTACATCAGGATCGATCACGTCTACGATTTTTATGATGTCGTAAAAAGGGAGGACGGCCGACTTGTCTTTGACTGGAGAAGATTGGACGAGACCGTCTGCGATATCTATCATACCGGCGCTAAACCGTTTCTGTCTTTGGGATATATGCCCGAATCCCTATCCGGGGATAAATCATTGGTGTCAAAACCGCTAAACTGGGACGAATGGTCGCTTGCCGTACAAAAAACCATCGAAAGATACAGCGGCCGGCAAACACGGATATGCGACCAGGTCTTTGGAGCACTTCTTGAAGACGTATATTATGAAGTATGGAACGAACCTGACCTTGAGACCTTCGGGAAGTGGAGCCTTTATCCCGGACAAAAAAGCTATCTGGATCTTTACCGTTATTCGGTGATCGGCGCCCAAAACGCCAAAGATGTAAATCATTTTTTAATCGGCGGTCCGGCAACTACCGCCGCCTACAAAAATTGGTTTAGGCTTTTTGCAGACTTTATCATAGATAACAACTTGCGGATCGATTTTCTATCTTGGCATCATTATTCGAAAAAACCCGATGATTTTTACCAGGATATAGAAAATATCGATGAGTGGTTGTCGGAAGACAAATACGTCCGTTTCCGCCATCTGCAAAAAATTATCAGCGAATGGGGCTATGATTCCCAGCCCAATCCGATTGCCGATACCAATCTTGGAGGCGCTTATACGGTGGCCTCCATCAGGAATTTGATTGAACAACAAGTTGAGATGGGTTTCAGTTTTGAAGTCAAGGACGGCCTTTCTCCCAGCTGGGGCATTCTTACCAGGGAAGGTAATAAAAAACCCAGATACTTTGCTTTGCAGATGCTCAACATACTTGATCGGGCACGTTTGGACGTGAGCGGCGAAGGTACCTATATCAAAGCTATATCCAGCACCAGTCCCGGCCGGATTGCTTTGATTATGGTAAACTACGACCCTGACGGAAAAAACTACGAACTTGTCCCCGTTACTTTCAAAAATATCGTTCCCGGGACGTACACGATAACCGAAACCAGTCTTGACGGAAAAAAAGTTGAAACCAAACTCATGATAGAAGATTCCGTTCTAAAAAAATCGATTTTGATGATTCCCAACTCGGTCGTAACCGTCGAGCTGGTTAAAGAATAAGATACGTGTTAAAATGGATTCATGAAACTTTATAACACCCTTTCCCGCTTAACTGAAGACTTCCGACCGCTCAATCCTCCATATGTCACTCTCTATTGTTGCGGCCCCACCGTATACGATTTTTCCCATATCGGTCACTATCGGACTTATGTCGGCAACGACGTCATCCGCAAAACCCTGACCTATCTCGGCTACAAAGTTAAACACGTCATGAATATAACTGACGTCGGACACCTTTCCGACGACGCTGATGCCGGAGAAGACAAAATGGAAAAAGGGGCAAAAAAATACAAAAAAACCGTCTGGGACGTCGCTGAATTTTATACAGACTTCTTTTTTAAGGCTAACGATGCTTTTAATATAAACCGTCCCGATATCGTCTGTAAAGCGACCAAACATATCGGCGACATTATCAATCTCATCAAAAAGATCGAAAAAAAAGGTTTTACTTATATGACCGATGAAGCCCTGTACTTCGACGTAACGAAATTCGACGGATACGATCGTTTGTCTGGCCAGAACACCGACGAAAAAAAACAGGCGGTTCGCGAAGAGGTCGTTGTCGACAAAAATAAAAAACATCCGGCCGACTTTGTCCTGTGGTTCAAAAGGACGGGTCGGTTCAAAAACCACACTATGCACTGGGACTCGCCTTGGGGCGACGGCTTTCCGGGTTGGCACATAGAGTGCTCGGCCATGAGCATGAAATACCTCGGAGACCAGATAGATATTCATACGGGCGGCGTCGATCATATCCCGCTGCACCATCCAAACGAGATAGCCCAGTCGGAAAGCGCTACCGGCAAACATCCTTTTGTCAAATACTGGGTCCATCATAACTTTCTTCTTGTCGACAACCAAAAGATGAGCAAATCACTAAACAACTTTTTTACTATCGAAGACATCAAAAAAAATCGCATCCATCCTCTGGCTATCCGTCTTTTGTTTCTTCAGACCCACTACCGGAAAGAGATGAACTTCACATGGGAGTCGGCTAGAAGCGCTCAGGAAGCGTATTATAGACTCAAGGAATATGTTTCCGTTTTAAAAAACCAATCAGAAAGGGTCAATCTTTCCCAGGAAAAAATGGAGAAAATAGAAAAGTTCAAGCAGAATTTCGTCGCCGCCGTCAGCAGTGATTTTCAACTGCCCCAGGCTTTGGCGGTCGTCTGGCAGATGATTAAATCCAACATCCCGTCAGCCGATAAGCTTGACCTGCTTTTTGATTTTGATAACATCTTAGGCCTCGGGCTTAACGAACTTGAGACCTATACCATTCCTCAAACCGTCAATCAGCTGGCCGAAAGGCGTCTCAAAGCTCGACTTGAAAAGGATTTTGGGAAATCCGATGAACTCAGGAAGAAAATCGAATCATTTGGCTACACGATCATCGATACTGAAAACGGCTTTGATTTAAAAAAACGCAATTGAGAGATGTATCGACCCAACTTAATCAAACAGGCTTTTCATGATTCAAGGCGTTTTTTGGCAAAAAACTGGCTGTCTGTAATACCGGTTATCCAGATCGCCATAACCGGCAGCCAAGGAAAAACCAACACGACCCAGATCGTTTACCGCCTTCTGTCCAAGATACGACCGACCATAAGCACTGACATTGACCTTGATACCATATACAATGTCCCGATAACCGCATTAAAAATCATGCCTTGGACAAAGTATGCCGTCTTTGAACTCGGTATCGATCGCAAGGAAGAAATGGACCTCCATCTTCAGATCGTCAAACCGCGCGTGGCGATCGTTACCGGCATCTCGCCCGTCCATACCGATCAAGAACATCTTGGATCGCTAGCAAACCTTATCCGCGAAAAAAGAAAGCTCGTCGAGTCTATTCCCGGAAACGGCGTTACTATACTAAACGGCGACGACAGGATCGTTAGAGAGATGGCATCCGCCTCAAAAGCTCCGATCGTCTATTATGGACTGGGAAAAAACAACCATATACGGGCCGAAGATATAAAAAACGACCTGAAAGGAGTAGAGTTTTCCATTAAAATCGCGGGTGAAAATAGTTTTACAATAAAAACCCGCCTTATCGGCAGTCAGCACACCTTTAATATTATGGCCGCCTATGCCGTCTACCGCTATCTGGGGTACACCGATCTCCAATATTTTAAGGAAACGGTCGAGGCGATTAAACCTTTGACCGGACGGATGAGCCTTGAAAAGGGACCGGATCAGACCAATATCCTTGACGATTCGCTTAGGGCTAATCCCGCCTCGACCGCTTTCGGCCTGAAAACTTTGTCGGAGATTAAATATCCTGACGGACGAAAAATTGCCGTTTTATGCGAGATGGGGGAGTTGGAAAAACCGGTTGACGAACACAAAAAAATCGGTCGGTTGATTGCCGGGTTGAACATCGACTACCTGATCTCCGTCGGTTCCCTCCAAAGATTTACCGCCGACCAGGCGATAAGAAGCGGAATGGATAAAAACCGTGTATATGCCGCCGCCAACGTCATCGAATGCGCCAAAATCCTAAAAAAAATCATTAAAAAAAATGATCTCCTTTACTTTAAAGGGTCACGTCTTAAACACATCGAAAGAGTTTTGATGATCTTAAGGGGAGACGAGGTCAGATGCCCCCTTACAAGCTGCCCCGCCTACATCCACTGTTCAAAATGTCCTCGGTTACGTATTGACAATTAAAGAACTTGCAAATAACCGGCAGCTTATTTATAATAGTTATAACTTCATGTCGCAAAAGGTAGGCAGTAAAAAGATCTTGACAGATAGTTTTGCTGTACACCAGCCGAAAAATTAATCAGGCTGGTTTTTTTATTTTTAGTATGGAAAAAAGAACACAAGGGCAGGTGGAAGACGCCATTACCAAAATGATCGTCCAGTTTTATGTAGACAATCTGAAGGTTGGGCCGAAAGAAGCCAAGACCTATATACTCGACGATATGGTCATCGTCAGACTTAAAGGCAATCTGCTGCCTATCGAAAAAAAACTCCTTGAGGGTAAAGACGGAATCGAACTGGTAAAAAACATCCGCCAGGCCCTTCACGAGATAACCACCAAACATATGATGGATATCGTTACCCAAATGACCGGCCATAAAGTAATAAGCGCCCACAGTGACGTCAGCACCAAAACCGGTGAGATGGTTAAAATCTTTGTGCTAGACGAAAATCTGGAAAAAAAATTGACTGCCGGAAGTCTGTAGAAACAATCAACTTCGCAATAAAAGAGATTGGTTAGACAGAAATCCTTCGTGAGACTCTATTTGTTCTTAACCAATCTTTTTATGTCCGATAAATTATGGAAGTATTTTGCCTATGGCTGGTTTGCCGTCCAAACCGTCTGTATCTTTATTTTACTTGAGGTCATTTTGTTCCGCTTTCCCTATATATCTCTGTTTTTTTTGATATTGGGCGGAACCGTTTACGTAAACTGCAGGATATTTGGGTTACCTTATCGTCAGATAATTCCCCTGATAAAGAAAAACAAAAAAAACTGCGGCGCTGAACAGGCACCCGAAAAGCAGCTGGTAAAAAGTGTGGCGACGTAAATAAAAACGTGACCAAAAAAGCAGGGGAACGATAAATATCATTAGGGAAAACTGCCAATAATAAAGATAGTTGATTATAAGTATCCCCAAAGTCGCAACCGCCATATGAAGGCTTATCTTCCAACGGAAAGTGATTATGGCATTGACGACAACGACGCTAAAAAGCATTAGGTACATATCGAAAAAAAACTTGTTGCCGGCGATTTTCGCCAAAATCATCGTCGGAATCATTAAACCCGTGAGCGTTAAAAGAGGAATGATTCTTTGTTTCCTTTCGGTGATGTCAAAGTCGGAAAATTTCTTTTTTTTCAAAGCGGCGAAAAATAGCAATAAAGGTACGGCTATCTGGAAAAACAACACCGCCGGAAACATGATCTGATATTGTTCATAGCTTAGTCTGGTCCTGTTGGCGATTACAACAAGCATCAGTGGCCAAAAAAGTAACGGTCCGAAAACCAGCGATACGACCTCGGCGATTTTTTTTGTTTTCATGTTCTTTTGTAAATTCTGACTACCGGATGATCAAAAACGCTCCAGGTCTCTTCGGCCCACTCATCGTTTATCTCCAGTAATTTTTTCCCGAAAAACATCACCCTGGGAAAAGAATCGAATCTTGCCACTTCCTTAAACCCAAGTTTACCACTAAAAAGATCCCTGTAGTAAGCGGCCGTCAAAGGATAGGCATTTGCCGGATGGTTGGCAAAAACCCGTCTTGAAGGTATGACTATGTACTCTGCCTTTTTGATATTGTCATCCAGACGCTCCTTATAGAAAGGATTGTCGTCAAGGGCATAAAAATCAAAATAGTCGACTTGAAAAGTTTTACCTACCGCCGTCTTGTCGACGGGAATCGGAAGACCGATGACCTCGCTCTCGGATAAGATAAATGTATTTCCCGGTATGTTTTTGTATATCCACTCTGAGGCGGTAAACCTGACGTCGGGATTTTGGTAGACAGACAGATAGGCGATTCCCGGAACAATCATCATAATGGTTAAAATGAAAAAAACAAAAAGGTTGGTTTTAAAACGATCATAAATACCCAAAATGAATATAATGGAAATCGTCGCCATTAAAGGGAAAACCGGAGCCATAAACCTGGTCCACTTGGTGAAAACAAAGGCGCTCGGAAAAAAATAGATCAACCAGGCCAACCTTAACAGATTTAATTCCGGTTTTTTTGGCAACAACAAAAATCCCATGACAAAAGCGGCAAAAGTCGGGACTCCCAAAGCATAAGGAAAAATTTTGACCGCTTGAAACAATATCGGTAGCGAGCCGACAAACTGTCTCGTATAGAAAACGGCGATACGACCAAGGGCAACATCGCTTTCATACCTCATCGACATCAAAAAATCTGTTAGCGAAATATAATTATGGGGAGAGAAGATAACGGCTACCGGTAGAGCCAAAAGCAGCATCCGGACAACCGCTACCATCCATCTTAAAAAACGGGCGGCACGGGTCTTTTCTTTTTGCCCATGAAAAATTACCAAAACCGGCAGGGCAAAAAAAATCATGGCCGACATCTTTGTGGCCAAAGCCAAACCGCAGGTTATTGCGGAAACCGTCAGAAAAAAATCAATGTCAACTGACTTTTTGATAAATAGGATGGACAGATAGATGATTGTCGTATAAAAAAACATTAGTAAAGATTCTGTCGTTCCGAAATGGGAGTATTGAATCGCATAAGGGGAAAAGATTATTATCAATCCGGCAAAGATATTGCCGGCATACGAGTTTTTGACGGTTTTGGACATAAACAAACGGATCGTTTTAATAAGGAAAAACGCGGTAAAGATCGAAGCCGCCGATGAGATCAGCCTCAGGCTAAAAGTCGCTTCTTCAAAACTTATGTAGGGAACGGTTTTTTTTGAGAGAATATGGAAAAGCCTGACAAGAAAATAACTCAGATACAGAGGCAGTTGACCATAGGCGAAAAAACGGGGATTAAGACAGTCTTTTATTCCTTGGGGAAAAAGATCTTTGACGCTGCAACCAAGTCCCGTCACGGCATTCGCCATATTTCTTTCATCGGGATGAAGGGCATAGGGCAGACCCCATCCCAGGTTAACTAGCCTGGTATAAAGCAGTAATACCAAAAGGCCCATTGCTAAAATCCACTTGATTTTTACCATATCAAATATTATTATATTAAATCAATACTGAAAGAAATTATATTATGACATACGAACTAACTTTCTTGCTCAACGAAGAGGAAGAACTTAAAAAAATAAGCGAGCTTATCACCTCTCTTTCCGGCAAAGTCATAAAAGAAGACAAATGGGGAGAAAAAGCCTTGTTCTTTCCAATAAAAAAAGCGAACAAAGCCGTTTTCTACTGTTGGGCACTCGAGATGGAAACGAAAAAAATGGCTGAGTTTAAAAGAAAACTTAATTTTAACGAAAAAATTCTCCGCTATTTGTTATTAGAAAAAGCGGGGGAATAAAAATATGGCCAGTCGATCATTGAATCGAGTTACTTTGATCGGAAATTTGACGCGCGATCCGGAATTGAAATATACTCCGGCCGGTACGGCTGTCTGCACCTTTGGCGTAGCCACCAACAGATCGTGGACGACCGCCGAAGGCCAGATCAAAGAAGAAGCCCAGTATCATCGGATAGTCGCTTGGCATAAACTGGCCGAACTTTGCGGTAAACTTTTGGTAAAAGGACGCAAGGTTTATCTTGAGGGAAGACTGACTTATCGAACCTTTACCGGACGCGACGGTCAGGAAAGAACTATCGCCGAAATCGTTCTCGACGATTTCATAGTCTTTGGCGATGGGAGAAAGGTTGTTAACGGATCAACAGAAACAGGAACCGCCCCTTCCAAGACAGAAGAGACCACCGCCCATGAAGAAGAGACTATCGCGGTAGAGGAGTCGGTCCGCGAATCCAAAACGGAAAACGCTGAAAAAAAGGAAGACAAAAATGAGGACGTCAGTCCGGACGACATACCGTTTTAAGTTTGTCAAGAACCAAACAAACTTGACGAACTTGATAAACTTTATAACTTGATAAACTAAATATGAAATGTTTTTTTTGCCAATACAAAACCGAGCCCAATTACAAGGATATCGACAATCTGCAGAAATTCCTGTCCGTCAGGAAAAAAATTTTGAGCCGTGAAAGAACCGGCGTCTGTGCCAATCACCAACGCAAACTTTCCAAACATATCAAATATGCACGCTACTTGAGCCTTATTCCTTTCGTTTCCTACCAGGGTATAAAATAAAAACCGGAGATTGATCTAAGATTTTAATCGACAGTTATCTCTTTTGATGCTTTCTACATACAATCCCTGTTATAATGGATTTTATGTTGATTGACCTGAAGATTCCCCAGGACGCCAAATGTCTTTTGAAACTGGGACAGGAGGTGGATCTTGACACTCCCTGTTACGAAACCGGCCAACAGGAAGAAGTCGATATTTTTATAGCCAAGGAGCTTGGCATCCCTCCAAACAAAATATTCCAGTATTTAAAAAAGCTCGTCGGCGACCCCATCCGTAAAAATGACCTTCTGGCAACCAAAAAAAATTTTCTTACCTCAAGCAAGTTTTTCAGCCCTGTTGACGGGGTTATAAAGGAGATAGACCATAATGAAGGAAAGCTCGTCGTCACCGCTGCCGGGACCGACAAACTGACCGTTAGAACAAAAATAAAAGGAACTGTTTCCAAAATAGACAAATACCGAGTCGGGATAGAGATTAAAAAAGCTTCGTCGTTCGCTTTAAAAAAAACCGATGCCGTTTTTGGAGGAAGGATCGTTTTGGTAAGACAGGAAAACGACCCTAACCTTACCCTGGAAGAGGTTGCCAAGAAAATCGCCGTTATCAAATCGCCAAATGCCTACCTGCAGAGAAAAATTGAGGCGCTTCAAACTACCGGCTTCGTCACTCTGATGCAGATTACGGAAAAAACCGATTTCCCTTCGTGTCAGATTAAAAATCCCCAGGACATGGATAAAATATTCGAAGACAAATTTACCTATTGTTTTGTCGATGCCGATTCCGGTAGAATTATTTTCTATCACTAACAGATGAAAAACAAAATCACCAACTGGTTGCTGATTTTATCATTGGCGGTGTTCCTTTTCGGTTCCGGATACAAAATAGGGGAATATAAAGCCAACAACTCCAAAGTAGAAAAAAACGATTACAACATAATCAATGCATCCGGAAGTTCCTCGGCCAAAAACGTCGACTTCTCATTGTTTTGGGAAACCTGGAACAAGGTCGAGGAAAAGTATATAGACAAAAAAAAACTTGATTCGAAAAAGATGTTTTACGGAGCGATAAAGGGTATGGTCAACTCCCTTGAGGATCCCTACACTTATTTCTTGACTCCTGACGAAAATAAATCCTCCAAGGACGATCTGGAGGGTAAGTTTGACGGCATCGGTGCCCAGTTAGGCCTAAAAGACTACCGAATCGTCATCGTCGCTCCCCTAAAAGACTCGCCGGCGGAAAAAGCCGGACTTAAGTCCGGGGACTTCATCGTCAAAATTGACGGTCAACCGACAAAAGATCTCAATCTCAACCAGGCCGTCCTGAAAATTCGCGGCCAGAAAGGAACTAAGGTCAAGCTTACCCTGGAAAGGTCAGATAAGGAGTTTGATGCCGAGATCGTAAGAGATGTCATCAAAGTCCAGTCGGTCGAACTGAGCTACGAGAAAAAAAACAATAAAAAGATCGCTTACCTAAAATTAAATCAGTTTGGCGAAAACACCAAGGACGAATGGAATAAAAAGGCTGAGGAAATAAAGGGAAAGTATAAGAACAAGGAAGTATCCGGAATGGTTCTTGACCTTAGAGACAATCCCGGCGGTTATCTTGAAGGATCTGTGTATGTCGCCTCGGAGTTTCTGCCCTTTGGAAAAACCGTTGTCAAACAGGAATCGACCGTCATCGAGAATAAAAACTACCAAGTGTTAAGAAATGGGGCATTAACCGACATCCCTCTTGTCGTCCTTATCAATAAAGGATCGGCCTCCGCCTCGGAGATACTTTCGGGGGCGTTAAGAGATTATAAAAGAGCCAAACTTGTCGGAGAAAACACCTTTGGCAAAGGCTCTGTCCAGGAGCCGGTCGACTTAAGCGAAGGAGCCGGACTTCATGTCACGGTCGCCAAATGGATCTTGCCTAACGGCGATTGGATCAACGGAAAGGGTATCGCCCCCGACATCAAAGCGGAAAACCAAATCAAAGACGGCAACACCCTTACCAGGGAAAATGACAAACAACTTGACGTCGCCATAACCGAACTGCTTAAATAATAAGCGATACTATCCCGCAACCTTCCTTGCTATAATAATGTTCATGGTAAATTCAGATAACAAACCGCAAACCCTAAAAGGATTCCGCGATTTCCTGCCTGAGGAAAAAAGGAAGAGAGATTATGTATTGGGAAAAATCATCCAGGCTTTTGAAATTTTCGGCTTCGAGCCATTGGAAACACCGACCCTCGAATACGCTTCGGTACTGCTCGGCAAATACGGAAAAGAGGCCGATAAACTTGTCTACACTTTTAAAGACCGCGGCAACCGCACTTTAGGCCTTCGTTACGATCAAACCGTCCCAACGGCCCGCGTCCTTTGCCAATACCAAAACACGCTCCCTAAGTTTTTCCGACGTTACCAGGTGCAGAATGTTTTTCGGGCCGATAAACCGCAGAGGGGTCGTTTCCGCGAATTTACCCAGTGCGATATCGACATTTTCGGATCAAGTTCGCCGATCACCGACGCCGAGATTATCGCCACCTCCTACTATGCTTTTAAGAACATCGGTTTTAAAAAGATAAGGATCCTTGTCAACGACCGACAGATACTGTTTGAGTCGTTAAAACCGTATACCGACGAAAAAGTCAGTTTGTTTTCCGTTATCCAAACGGTTGATAAGGCTGACAAGATAGGACAAGACAAGGTAATCGAAGAGCTTATTGCCAAAGGTATGGACCAAAAAAAAGCCCAAAACGCCTGGAAGGCGATCTCACAAGCCAAAATATCCGATAACCTTACAGGGATAATAAGTTATGCCAAGGAGCTTGGAGTCCCTGATGACATGGTTGAGTTTTCACCTACTTTGGCGCGCGGCCTTGATTACTATACCGGGATGATTTTGGAGATCAAGATACCCGGCTATGACGAAGGAGCCTGCGGCGGAGGGGGACGATATGATGAACTTATCGGCCAACTAGGCGGCGGCGTTGCCGTACCGGCTGTCGGCGTCGCCTTCGGCCTGGACAGGACAATCGAGGCGGCTGATTTTTTTCGGCTCATACCCCAGGAGAATTTGGGGACCCAGATTCTGATAACCGTGTTTGACCAATCGACTCTCGTCGACTCCCTAAAAACAGCCTTTTCCCTGAGGAACAAAAAAATAAAGACCGAAGTTTATCCGGGACTTGACAAAATAGACAAGCAGCTGAAGTACGCCGACCGCAAAAAAATTCCCTATGTCATAATTATTGGACCAGAAGAAGTGTCCAAAAATGTCATTAAGCTGAAGGATATGAAAACTGGGAAACAATCGGAACTTAACCTACGGCAACTTTTGGATATGTTTATCTAAGACGATCCAAGGCGCGACCTCGCAGGTCGACATTTTCACCATTTTAGAATTAAAAAAATTATTATGATCATTAATCCCAATATCGCCATTATCGAAGCTCTTCCGGGAGTCGGAGGAGACGAATCAAAGCTTTGGATGAAAACTTTGCTGCTTTCCTACATAAAATTCAGCCAGAAAAAAGGTTTTAAATTCATATATCTTGACGAGAATACCGTAAGGATCTCCGGCGAAAGCGCCTTTAGTTTTTTCAAAAAGGAAACCGGCGTCCATCGCGTGCAGAGAATACCGTCGACCGAAAGAAAAGGTCGTATCCACACCTCAACCTGCATTATCGTCGTTATTCCCCAGATTGTTCAGTCCGACATAAAACTGAATCAGAGCGATCTCCAATGGCAGTTCTTTCGGTCGGGTGGACACGGAGGACAAAATGTCAACAAGGTGTCAACTGCCGTCCGCCTCACCCACAGACCGACCGGCATTGTCGTCACCGCCAGTCGGGAGAGGTATCAGGAAGCCAACCGGAAGATCGCCCTTGAACTTTTGTTGGGAAAACTTTATCAGCTTGAGGAAGAAAGGAAAAAAGGAGCGGTCTATTCTTACGTGAAGGATGTCGGCAGCGCTGACCGTGCCGAAAAAATCCGTACTTACAATTTTCCCCAAAACCGCCTGACCGACCACCGGATCGGAAAAAGTTATCATAATTTGGAAGACATCATCGAAGAGGGTAAGTGGGATAAGGTATTGGGACAAGGATAATTTTTCAGTTAAATTAAAAATTGAAAATTTTTTCGGGTATGTTATAATGTTATTTCTATGAAAAAATCGATCCATCCGGCTTATAATGAAGATACGCGAGTCGTCTGCGCCTGCGGCAACACCTTTACCACCGGATCGGTAAAAAAAACCATTACCGTCGAAGTTTGCTACAAATGTCATCCGTTTTATACAGGAGAACACCGCTATCTTGATATTAAAGGCCGCGTAGATCGTTTCCAAAAAAAACAGGAAGCGGCTAAGAAATATCAGGCGACCAGAGCCAACAAAAAGGCCAAAAACCAAGAAAAGTCAGAACTGAGACCAAAAAGTTTAAAAGAGTTGCTAGGAGAAACATAATCTGATATAATTTTTTATTCCCAAGAGTTTAAGGTTAACCGCGTATCAAAACGTCGGTTATTAAAATTTCCTAAACAATCCACCTATTACGGCGGAAGGGAAAAAACATATGGCTAGTCAAAAAAAAATAGATCTGGTTGAAAAAATTACCAACAATCTTCAGGACAAACAAAATTTTATCCTACTCAAGTTTGAAAAAACCAATCATCAGACGCTTGAAGGTCTGCGACGGAATCTTAAAAAAAACAGCTCCTCGCTTGACGTGCTGAAAAATAGTCTTTTTGAAAAGGCGATCAACAAATTATCGAGCGGCAACAAGACTTTTATCCAGCTTAGGAAGAAATTCTTTCCGTTGAAAAATTCCAGTGCCGTCATGTTTCTCGGAAAAGAATGGAACCAGGGCCTAAGCTCATTTTATCAATTTGCCCAGAAAGAAAAGACTCTCGGTTTCAAGTTCTCTTTTCTCGACGGTCAGCTTTATGACCAGAACGAAACCGAAAGAATCGCCAAACTACCCGGCAAAGACCAGCTTATCGGAAAAATCATCGGCAGTTTCAAAAATCCGAGCCAAAGATTGGTTTATTCAATGAAATACAACATGATGAAGATGGCGATGATATTGGATCAAAAATCTAAAAAACAATAATTTGTAATTTATTGCATGAGGGGAGGTGATACACATGTCAGAAATAAAACTATCAGAAAAACTGGAAAAAATCGCTAAAGATATCGAAGGATTGACCGTTATTGAAATGGCCGACCTGGCCAAATATCTTGAGGAAAAATTCGGAGTTTCCGCTATGCCGGCAGTCGCTGCCGCAGCCGCTCCTGTAGCAGGAGCCGCCGCTCCCGCCGAAGAAAAATCAACCTTTACGGTTGTACTGTCAAACGCCGGGGCTAACAAACTCAATGTTATCAAAGCGGTAAGGGAAATTCTTCCGAACCTAGGTCTTATGGAAGCTAAAAAATTAGTTGAATCGGCTCCAAAAGACATTTTGGTCGATGCCAAAAAAGAGGCAGCTGAAGAAGCCAAGAAAAAACTCGAAGGGGCTGGAGCCAAGGTTGAGATGAAATAATCACTGTTTATGACTAATCAAAAGAATACGTCACAATATGGTGCGGAATCGATTGTTGTTCTGGAAGGATTAGAGCCGGTTCGAAAAAGACCGGCGATGTATATTGGGACAACTTCCCAATACGGCGTCAATCACTGTCTTAACGAAATCGTGGACAATGCCATTGATGAAGCTTTAGCGGGATTTTGTCGCAATATCCATATCTTTATCGAACCAAATAACTACTTGACGGTTTTTGACGACGGCCGGGGAGTTCCGGTCGAAATTATACCCAAATATAAAACCTCGGCTCTGGAAATCGTCATGACCAAACTGCACGCCGGAGGGAAGTTCAACGTCGGTGCCTACAAGGTTTCGGGAGGTTTGCATGGTGTCGGCGCCTCGGTTGTCAACGCCTTGTCCGAACATTATATAATCGAAGTTAAGCGTCAAGGCAAACTTTATCGACAGGAGTATAAAAAAGGAGTCCCACAGTATAAAGTCAAACAGGTCTCCTCGTCTCTTCTGGGATTTGATTTTAAAAACGGCACCGCCGTGTCATTCCTTCCCGACAAGGAAATATTCAGGGAAACCGTCGAGATTAATTTCAATACCTTAAAAAAACAGATAAAGGAACGGTCATATCTCATAAATAACGTGTATTTCAAAATTTTCAACAAAAAAAGCAACGAAAAGGTGGCTTTTTATTTTGACGGCGGGATCATGTCGCTTCTTGCCGATCTTAACCGCGGTAAAAAAGTCAGCCATCCGCCAATTTACATCAAGAAACAGGCCGAAGACAAGGAACTTGAAGTTGCTATCCAATACAATAACTCCATCAACGAAAACGTCCATTCTTTCGTGAACGTCATCAACACCCAGGAAGGCGGCACCCATCTGACCGGCTTTAGGACAGCTCTTACCAAAGCAATAAACAACTATGCCAAAAAGGAGTTGGGAGAAAAAAACGGGAACGAGACCTTTACCGGGGAAGACGTCAAGGAAGGTTTAACGGCGATTGTTTATGTCAAGATGCCGTCAACCAATCTTCAGTTCGAGGGCCAGACCAAAACGAAACTGGGCAACTCGGAGGTGCAAACGTTTGTTCAGCAGGCGGTATTTGAATATCTTGAAAATCATTTTGAAGAAAATCCAAAAAACGCCAGGGTCGTTTTGGAAAAGATCTATCTTGCTCAGAAGGCGCGCCTGGCCGCCAAGGCCGCCAAAGAAGCGGTTTTGAGAAAAGGAGCTCTGGAAGGCGCCAGTCTTCCGGGCAAATTGGCCGACTGTCAGGAAAAGGATCCGGCTCTGTCCGAACTATTCATGGTTGAGGGTAACTCGGCCGGCGGCACTGCCAAACAAGGCCGCAACCGCAAATTCCAGGCGATCCTGCCTCTCCGGGGAAAGATCCTGAATACGGAGAAAGCTTATCTTGACAAGGTTTTGGCTTTTAAAGAAATCAAGGATTTGGTAGTCGCCCTAGGTATGGGAATAGGGGAGACTATCGACTATCTCAAACTCCGATACCATAAAATCATAATCATGACCGATGCCGATGTCGACGGCGAACACATCCGTACCCTCATACTGACTTTTTTTTACCGCCACATGCCTCAGATTATCGAAAAAGGGCACCTGTTTATCGCCCAACCGCCACTTTACAAAGTCCAGATGGGTAAAAAAATCCAGTATGCTTACACCGACGAAGAAAAAGACAAGATCGTAGGAAGTCAGGATCGCACCAATACGGTGAATATTCAAAGATATAAAGGTCTTGGGGAGATGAATCCGGAACAGCTTTGGGAAACGACCATGAATCCCGACAACCGCGTTTTAAAACAGGTGGCTATCGCCGACGGACAAGATGCCGACTATGTTTTTACCATGTTGATGGGAGAAGAGGTCCCGCCAAGAAAAAAATTCATCATCACTCACGCCAAGTTGGCGACGTTAGATATATAATCAAATCACAAACACTATGAAAAAGTTAAAAATTAGAATTTAAAAATCAAAATTACAAGTTAAAATTAAAAAGTTTTAACTTTTGAGTTGTGCTTTTGAACTTTGAATTTTGAGTTTTGAATTTCATTTGTTGTTTTGTTATTTGTAATTTGAATTTATAAATTAATTCAAAAATATGGACACAAAAAAACTTTCCGCCGGCAAAAATCCGCCGGAAGAGATCAATGTTTTCGTCGAAATTCCCCAGGGTTCGTCTATAAAGTATGAGCTTGATAAGGAAAGCGGCGTCGTTATGGTCGACCGTTTTAATTTCACGGCCATGTTTTATCCTTTTAATTATGGCTTTATTCCGAAAACCCAATCACAAGACGGCGATCCGACCGATGTTCTGGTTATTTCCAGTTATTCTGTTGCCCCCGGTACCGTTATCCCGAGCCGTCCCATCGGCATGCTCGAGATGGAAGATGAGGCCGGCATAGATACGAAAATCATTGCCGTACCGACCAAAAAGGTTGATCCTTTTTTCAAGAATATTGAAGATATCGCCGATCTTGACGGAACTACCAAAGATAAGATCAAACATTTTTTCGATCATTATAAAGAACTTGAACCGGGCAAATGGGTAAAAACAAAAAACTTTTTAGGCAAAGAACAAGCAATAAAAGAGATTGAAAAATCAATTAAATAAAATGTCGTTTATGGTTTGTTATCATATTTTTTAAGCTTCGTGGGACCCCACAAGCCCCCAAAGTCGCAAAAAATATTTAACCTCACCATAAATAAAATTATAAAAAATTAAAATGTTTTTTAGTTATGGATGCAGCTGATTTAAGGAAAAACGTCCAATCTACCGAGATTACCGCCGAGATGAAGCGGGCTTATCTTGACTATGCCATGTCGGTTATCGTCTCCCGCGCCCTTCCTGACGTCAGGGACGGTCTTAAGCCGGTTCACCGCCGAATTCTGTATGCCATGTACAAAATGGGGTTGTCGGCCGGAGGCAGATTTTCCAAATCGGCCAAAGTCGTCGGCGAGGTCTTGGGTAAATACCATCCTCACGGAGATGCGGCGGTATACGATGCCCTGGCCCGTATGGCTCAGGAGTTCTCCATGCGATATCCGCTTATCAAGGGTCAGGGTAATTTTGGATCGGTTGACGGTGATCCGCCGGCTGCCATGCGTTATACCGAGGTAAAGCTTACCAGGGTAGCCGAAGAGATGCTTTTTGACATAGAAAAAGAAACGGTTCCCTGGATTGATAACTTTGACGCTTCGTTAAAAGAACCGGTCTATCTGCCGGCCAAGCTTCCCAACTTGCTTCTTATGGGAGCCGAAGGTATCGCCGTCGGTATGGCGACAAAAATTCCTCCCCACAATCTGACCGAGGTAATTGAGGCTTTGTTCCTTATGATCGATAAGGCAAAAATTGTCGACAATAAAGCTTTAAATACCTCTCCGACCGCCTTTTCCCAGAACCTGAACTTCGACATATCGATAGAGGAGTTACTTCCCGTCGTCAAAGGTCCGGACTTTCCGACAGGCGGCATCATCTACGGGGCAAACGACATCAAACTCGCCTATACCACCGGCCGGGGATCGATGATAGTCAGGGCCAAAATCGAAGACGAGGATATGGGTAAGGGTAAAACGGCCATTATCGTAAAGGAACTGCCTTACCAGGTCAATAAGGCGTCTCTTGTCGAAAAAATCGCCAAACTGGTCGCCGACAAAAAAATCGTCGGCATATCCGACCTGCGTGACGAGTCCGATCGCGACGGCATTAGGGTAGTCATCGAACTTAAACGCGACGCCTCCTACAAAAAAGTCTTGAACAACCTTTTCAAATACACCGAACTCCAGACTTCGTTCCCCATGAACATGGTGGCATTGGTTGACGGTGTCCCCCAGACGCTTTCCTTAAAATCGGTTCTTGAATACTACCTGAAACACCGTATCGAAGTTATTTACAAAAGATCCGAATACGAACTGGCCCAGGCCAAACACCGGGCCCATATCCTTGAAGGATATCTTATTGCCTTGGACAACATAGATGAAGTAATCGAGATTATCAAAAAATCAAAAGACGAGGCGGAAGCAAAGACAAAGTTAATGAAAAAGTTCGGTCTGTCCGATATCCAATCCCAAGCTATCCTTGACATGCAACTTAAACGATTGACCGGTCTGGAACGGGAGAAGATCGAAGACGATCTGGCTCTTCTTAAAGAAACCATCGCTTATCTTGAATCCCTTCTTAAAGACGTCATGAAAATCCTCAAGGTCGTTAAAGACGAACTGAAGTTCATCGTCGAAAAATACGGCGACAAAAGAAAAACCCAGGTCATAAAATCAAAACCCGGGGAAATCACCGACGAACAGCTTATTGAAAACAAAGAAGTGATTGTCGTTCTTACCAAAGAAGGTTATATCAAACAAGTTCCCCGCGAAACATTCAGGGTCCAAAACCGCGGCGGCAAGGGCGTTTCCGGTATCGAAACCAAAGAAACGGATAACGTCTACTATATCACAACCGCCATGACCCACGATTACATGCTTTTTTTTAGCAACCAAGGTCGGGTCTTCCAGACACGCGTCTGGGATGTTCCTCAAGGCTCACGCACCTCCAAAGGCAAAGCCGTTATCAACCTGATTCCTCTTCGCCCCGAAGAAAAAATTACCTCGATCCTCACCTACCAGAAAGAGGAGGAGAATAAACTGTCGGGCTACTTCATCCTTATGTGTACTAAAAACGGCACCGTCAAAAAAACCCTTTTTACCGAATACGCCAACATCAGGACCAACGGCATCATTGCCATAAAACTAGAAACGGGCGATGAACTCCTTTGGGTCAAAATATCAGATGGCAAAAAAAACGTTATCCTTTCTTCGAAACTCGGTAAAGCGATCGTTTTCAAGGAAAAGGAAATAAGACCGACAGGTCGGTCTTCGATCGGCGTTCGGGGTATTGATCTTGAAGAAAGCGATCACCTGGTGACGGCCGACGTCTTCGGCGACAACGAATTTTCAAAAAATATCCTTGTCATTACCGAAAGAGGTGTCGGTAAAAAAACCAAACTTTCCTTTTTCCGGGGACAGCACCGGGCGGGAAAAGGCGTCAAGATAGGTACGGTCGACAAAAAAACCGGGCCGATCAGCTTTGCCCAGATCGTCAATGAAAACGATACCACGGTGATCATAACCAGCATCAAAGGCCAAGTGGTCAAAATCGATCTTAAATCGATCCCTTCCCGTTCAAGATCGGCTAAAGGCGTCATCCTGATGCGCTTTTCCCAGAAGGATGATCGGGTTGTTTCAGCGACCTTCGTGTGATAAAATATAACCAATGGAAATTTCGGGGAAAAAAATTGCCGAACTGATGCAAAAAGAACTCCGAAAAGAAGTAGTTAAGCTTAAAAAAAAGAAAAAAAACCTTCAGCTGACTACTTTTCTCATAGGTCAATCGACTGACCAGCTTTCGTTTGTCAAAATCAAAGCTAAGGTTGCCAAAGAACTTGGCATATCCTTTCAACTTATACATTTGAAAGAAATTCCGCTTTTCGAAGAGTTTATGCACAAACTGAAAAGCGCCTCCCAATCGGACCAAGTTACCGGCATCATTATCCAGCAACCGCTCCCGGCCCAGCTTTCGACCGAAAGCATCTATAACTACATTCCGCTGGAAAAAGAGATTGAAGGCCACAAATACAAATCTCCTTTTTTTTCTCCGATAGGGCTTGCCGTAATGACTATCCTAAAAAACATTTATATTAAAGGCCGTTCGGGAAGCGATGTTTTTTTCAATCCGAAAAAGGATCGCCTGTTGTTCAAAAAAATTTTTCACAGCAAAAAAGTAGTCCTTATCGGACGGGGAATAACCGGCGGGGCTCCGGTCGGCCATACTTTGACAGAATTCAAAGTGAACTACATCGCCATCAACTCAAAAACGCCGGAACCGGAAACATATCTTAAAGAAGCCGATGTGATTATTTCCTGTGTCGGTAAAAAAGTCATCTTTCCTGAGATGCTAAAACCCCAGGTCGTTCTTATCAACGTCGGTCTCCGTCGGGAGAAAAACCGTCTGTTGGGCGACTACGACGAAAAAGAGATTAAGGACATCGCTTCTTTTTATACGCCGACACCGGGAGGAATCGGTCCGATCGACGTCCTGTATCTTTACAATAATCTGATTGAGGCAGCCAAACTGCAATAAACCCCGTATGAAAATGATCATTATCACCGGTCAAACCGCCACCGGGAAAACCGATCTCGCCCGACAATACTGTCAAAAATACAATGGCGAAATCGTCAACTTCGACAGTCGTCAGATCTATAAAAACTTGGACATAATAACCGGTAAGGATATTTATGGCAAGTTTACTTCCGTCAAAAAGTCGGACGGTTTTGATATCGGCTATTATCCGACTGAATTAAAAAATTTAAACTTGAAACTTAATATTAACTCATGGCTTTACGACATCGTTGCTCCCAATCAGTATTTTTCTTCTTTTGATTATCAACGGATCGCCCTGCCCCTGATAAGGCATATCGTCGAATCCGGAAAAACACCGATTTTGGTCGGCGGCACTTATTTTTATATCTATCATCTTCTTTACCATATCGAAACGGAGAATATCAAGCCCGACTGGGCTCTTAGGCAGAATCTTGTCAAAAAGTCGGTCAAGGATCTGCAGATGATCTTAAGCGGCTTTATCAACCAACCTCAGGCAGGCTTAAATAACAGCGACTTTCAGAATCCACAAAGGCTGATACGCAAGATAGAGATCGCCAGATCCTCCGGATTAGAAAAAAAACCATCCCTTAGTTTTTCTTTGAAAGATTATTTCAAAAATATCGACATCGATTTTATCGGGATTAAGTTCAAAAACAAAAATAGGTTGACAAAGACCATTACCGAACGGGTAAAAAAAAGAATAGGGCAGGGTGCCTTCGACGAAGTCGAAAACCTGCTTAAAAAAGGATTTGAAAAAAACGACCCTGGTTTAAAAACCATCGGTTACCGGCAAATAATCCTTTATCTTGAAGGAAAGATATCGAAACGGGAAGCGATAGAACTTTGGATAACCAAGGAAATCCAGTATGCCAAAAGACAGTTGACTTTTATGAAAAGAGACGCGAATATTAAGTGGAGGGAAATATAATTTTATAAACCTCGGCGACCTCGCAGGTCGACCTGCGAGGTCATCACTCTTAAAAATTATGTTTAATGTTGTTATCATCGGAGCCGGTATAACCGGAGCTACCTTAGCCGAACGTCTCGCCGCAATTGGCAAAAAGGTTCTGATTATTGAAAAAAGAAATCATATTGGAGGTAACTGTTTCGATTATTATGACGGATCCGGTATTCTCGTCCCCAAATACGGACCCCATTTTTTTCATACCGATAATGAACGGGTTTGGAATTATGTTGGTCGCTTTACCGACTGGCATCCTTATGAACATAGGGTTTTGGCCTATGTTGACAAAAAATTTGTCCCCGTACCCGTCAATATAAACACCGTCAACCTTGTTTGCGGCGAAAACATAAAAAACGAACTCGAGATGAAGATCTGGCTTAAAAATAATGCCGAAAAGATTACTTCTCCGACAAACAGCGAAGAGTTGGCTCTAAGCCGGGTTGGAAAGAAGCTTTACGAAAAGATATTCAAAGGCTACACGGAAAAACAATGGGACAAAAAAGCCAAAGATCTTTCCCCATCGGTCATCGGACGCATACCGGTAAAGACCAATTTTGATGACCGGTATTTTTCCGACCGCTATCAAGCTATGCCTAAGGACGGATATACAACCATCTTTAAAAACATGCTCAAATCGAAAAATATCGTCGTCAGACTGAAAACCGATTTTCTCAAAATACGTAACCGGATAAAAAAACACCAACTGTTTATTTTCACCGGTCCGATCGATCGTTATTTTGGCTATCGTTTCGGACCTTTGGAATACCGGTCGCTAAAGTTTCGTTATCAGACCTTGGATAAAGAGTTTTATCAATCGAAAGCTCAGATCAACTATCCCAACGACAACAAATTCACCAGGATTACCGAACCGAAACACTCGACCGGACAAAAAAGTCCGATTACAACCATAATCCGTGAATATCCTGTCTGGGGAAATACTCCCTACTATCCTGTCCCGTCAGAAAAAAACCACAAGATATACCGGGAATACGAAAAAGAAGCATTAAGACTAGAAGAAAAAGGCATTTATTTTGCCGGACGACTGGCCAACTATAAGTATTTCAATATGGATCAAGCTTTCAAAAACGCCCTGGATTTGTTTGACAAAATCAATAAAAAAATTTAAATTTAAATTTTTAATCAACTTTAGTTCCTTTTGAAAAGTTGGAAAAAAGCTTCCTTCGGTATCTCTACTTTCCCTATCATCTTAAGCTTCTTTTTTCCTTCTTTTTGTTTTTCCAACAGTTTTCGTTTACGCCCGACGTCACCGGCGCCGATCACCTTACCGCTTTTGATAAGGACGTCTTTCCGGAAAGGAGCTATCCGTTCTGAGGCGATTATCTTTCCCTTGAACTGGGCTTGGATCTTGACTTCGTACTGCTGGCGGGGGATTATCTCTCTTAGTTTCTTGGTGATCATTATGGACTTTTCCGTGGCCCGACTCTTGACGACCGTCTCGGAAAACTCTTCGACCGGGTCACCGTTAAGCAGTATAACCAGTTTATCGGCTTCGGCCGCCTGGTAACGGAGAAACTCCCAGTCCAAAGAAGCGTACCCGGAACTGACGCTTTTTAACGTATCGTAAAAATCCGAGACCATTTCCGACATCGGCATCTCATAAACAAGGGTAATTTGGCTTTTGTTATCCATCGTCAAAAATTTACCGCGGAAATTTTCGCAAAGCTGCATCACCGCCCCCAGATACTCGTTGGGAGTGACGATGAGGAGTTTGACATAAGGCTCGAAATACTGGCCGTTTTCCTGCCTGAACTCGACCTGTGGCGGCGTCAAAACCAGGCTCAGATTAAACTCCCGTTCCAGTCGCTCGCGAACAACATCGGCATGGAGCAAACCGAGGAAACCCACTCTGAATCCGGCCCCGAGCGCTTGACTGTAAATCGATTTAAACTCAAGGGACGAATCGTTCAAATACAGCTTATCAAGCGCCTTTTTCAAGCTGAGATAGTCGTTAGTATCGGTCGTGAACATCGACGCAAAGACCATCGGCTTTACTTTTTTGTACCCGGACAAAGGCGGTGACAACCCTTTTTCGTCGATGATCGTATCACCCACCTGTACCTGATGGATGTCCTTGAGGTTGGTGACCACATAGCCAATTTCACCGGAATCAAGACGATCCTTCGGCTGCAGTTCAGGTGAAAAAATACCCACCTCAATAATCTCAAAAACCTTATCCGTCTGCGCCAGTTTTACCTTCAAGCCTTTTTTCAACTGGCCGCAAAAATTGCGGACAAAGGCTATTACTCCCCGATGCTGATCGTAATACGAATCAAAGATCAAAGACTGCGTCAAAGCCGTTATTTGTTTCAAACTCCCTGAATCTTGATTTGAACTGTTATTTGCGTTTTGGGATTTGTGATTTTGTAAAGGTGCCGGTATTTTCTCGATCACCGCCTGCAGGATTTCTTCCACTCCCTTGCCGGTTTTTGCCGATATCAGATGAACTTCTTTTTCGTCTATTCCCAAAAAATCGGTCAGCTGTTTTTTTGTTTTTTCGATCTCGGCTCCAGGCATATCGATCTTATTGACCGCCGGAATAATCACCAGGTTTTTGTCTATGGCTTTGTAGGCGTTGGCGATCGTCTGCGCCTGGACACCCTGAGTGGCGTCAACTAAAAGGATTGCACCCTCGACGCATGATAAAGTCCGGTCGACCTCGTAGGAAAAATCCACATGCCCCGGAGTATCGATCAAATTCAGAGTATATTCCGGACTTAAAGTTTCAAGTCTCAAGTTGCAAGTTGCAAGTTGTTTTGAATTTTCTGGATTTGAACTGTTATTTTCAATTTGGGATTTGTGATTTACATACTGCATCCTTACCGGCGCCAACTTTATCGTTATTCCTCTTTCCCTTGAAATGGGGTTTCTGTCAAGATACTGGGTTTCATGGCTGCCGCTTTTTAAAATACCGGTTATCTCGAGCAGGCGGTCGGCCAAGGTCGACTTGCCGTGATCGATGTGGGCAATGATGGCAAAGTTACGAATAAGATTCATAATGCAAAATAATTTAGAGTTTTAAATTTTTAATCAACTTGGCGACCTCGTAGGTCGACCTGCGAGGTCGCCGATAATAATTGGTTTAAAATTGAAAATTTGAAATTAAAATTCTTTATACAGTCACCAACTTCAAAGTCGAGGTTCCTCCTTCTACTGTCCAATAATCTCCGTGAAGGACAATCAGCAGATCTCCTTTTTTGACCAAACCGCCGTCTTTGAGCGATTCGACCGCCTTGACTATCTGTTCCCTGGTAACCTCTGATTTTTTGCCGATTTTCTGGTCGGCAATGGCCGTCACTCCATAGTTTATGATCAAACTTTTTCCTACCGACTCATGAGGAGTAAAGGCAAATATCGGCACAAGTGGCCGATACCGGGAA
The DNA here is from genome assembly GCA_012798265.1 of Candidatus Roizmanbacteria bacterium. Classification (GTDB taxonomy): domain Bacteria; phylum Patescibacteriota; class Microgenomatia; order UBA1406; family GWC2-37-13; genus JAAZNM01. The sequence goes on from JAAZNM010000001.1 coordinate 186,225, forward strand.
AGCAAGCGGGCCGTATTGCCGGTATGGGTAAATACCAAAAAACCGGACACCTGTTTCTGGCGCTGCCTGTAGAGAAAATACAGCTCATAGGCGGTATCGCAAAGGATCGAAGCCTGATCTTCCAGATTGAAATTGAATCGTTTCCGGCTGTCGACCAGGTTTTTTTTCTCGTTGAAGATAACCGTGTTTCTCATCACGTTTACCGTCTGAACCGGATACTGGCCCGTAGCCGTCTCTCCCGAAAGCATCACCGCATCGGTCAAATCATAGGTGGCATTAGCCACGTCCGAGACCTCGGCTCGAGTGGGGTAGGGATTGCCGACCATCGACTGGAGCATTTGGGTTGCCGTGATTACCGGAGTCCCTTTCTCTATGCATTTTTTTATGATGATTTTTTGGAAATAAGGGACCTTTTCATAAGGCAGCTCAACCCCCAGATCTCCCCGGGCAACCATGATTCCGTCGGTTTCCTTGATTATTTCGTCAAGATGATTAAGGGCTTTTTCCGTTTCTATTTTGGCTATTACTTTGGCTTTTAACCTGTATTTGGCCATCTCGCGGCGAAGATTGACTATATCTTTTTCCGTCCTGACGAAAGAAAGAGCCACATAATCGACTTCGTTCATATGAACAAGTTTGAGTCCTTCGAAATCTTTTTCGACCAGAGCCGGCAGGGAAAAATCGGCTCCGACGATATTTAAGTTTTTGTGATTTTTTAATACTCCGTCGTTCTGACAACGGACAAATGTTTGTCCGTCTTCCCTTTCTATATTAAAGGCAAGACTGCCGTCGTCGGCCAGTATCCTTTGGCCACTTTTAAGTTCGGGTATAATCTGGGGATGAGATATGGAAAAGCCCGGATCTTCGTTACCCTTGATAAAAACCTCGCTGCCGAAGATAAGGCGCTGGTCTTTTTCGATCTTGATTGCCTCGACCGGCATATTGACCCGCAGCTCCGGTCCTTGAAGGTCGATTAAAGTTCCGATGTTACGATTCATGTTTTTGGCGATCTCATTTACCCGTCTTATCCGCTCGTCATGCCAGTCCACCGTATTGTGTTTGAAGTTGAAACGGAATATGTCGACGCCGGAATCAATCAGTTTTTTAATCGTCTCAGGCGAGTCGCAAGCCGGTCCGATCGTCGCCACGATCTTTGTAAGTTTATTCATAAATTAATTTTAAATTTAGAGTTTTAAATTTTTAATCAACTTGGCGACCTCGTAGGTCGACCTGCGAGGTCGCCGATAATAATTGGTTTAAAATTGAAAATTTGAAATTAAAATTAATTCCCGTACAGTTTTGTATCTCCCCTCAGGTTTATCAGCATATCCATCAAATCCTCAGCTCCTTCCATATGTCCGATGCCGCCGGACTGACATGACCGTTCGCCGAAGCTTTTGACCCTGTCGGTCCTCACGCCGAAACCGGCGATCAGTATCGGCAGTTCGTCAGCGGTATGGATTTTAAGATCTGAGGCGGTGCTATGATCGCCGGTCACCGCCAGGATTATCTCCCTTTTTTCGACTAGGGGAATAAGGGGAAACAATGCCTTATCGGCGCGGGTGATAAAATCCCTTTTTTCCAAAGCTTTACCGTCTTCGGCCAAACTGTCGGTTGCTTTTATATGGACGAACACGAAGTCATAAACCTTGACCATCTCGATAGCCTTGTTTATCTTTCCAACGACATTGGTGTTGGCCTTACCGTTGGCTCCTTCGACATCGATTATCTCCATGCCGACGATCTTGGCGATCCCTTTATAAAGTCCGGCGCCGGCGATGCAGGCCGATCTCAGGTTGTACTTTTCCTGGAAGCTTTCGTATTTGGCCATTCGACCGGCTCCCCTAAGCAACAAACAGTTGGCTAAAGGAAGGTTTTTTTTGGCCCTTTCTTTGTTTATCGGGTGACTCTTAAAAATCATGTGAGCCTTGTCTATGAGTTTATTGACCACTTTTGCCGTGAACTTAGCTTTATCGTCTCCGTCGAACTTCGCCAGGCATTTTTTCAACGGCTTATTGACGACATGAGGATCGACATCGGTGATTTTTTCCGAAAGTCCTTGGCCGCGCAACACCACCGCTATTCTATGATTCAAACCGGCCTTGGCGATGACCTTAATACCGTCTATCTCAAGACCGTTAATCTTTTCGGCAAAAGCGTCCGATGATTCGATTCGGCCGGCCCGCCTGTCTACGACGATAAAATTATCATCAACCGTCCCTAAATTTCCCCGGAAGGCAATGTCTCCTTCCATAAGATCGATCCCGTAGCCTGAGGCTTCATAAGGTCCGCGTCCGGCGTAATAAAATTTCGGATTATATCCGAAAAGAGCCAGGTGGGCGACATCGGAACCGGGTCTGACTCCGCGCTCTATCGTATGAAGCATGCCGGTAATCCCCAGCTCGGCCAGTTTGTCAAGATCGGGAGTCACTGCCGCCTCAAGCGGCGTCATGTATCCCAGTTCTTTTATTGGCCGATCGCCCAGTCCGTCAAAGATGACAAGTATTATCGGTTTCACGATCTTTGATCATCGATTTCTAACAGGCGATTGTATTTGCAAAGTCTTTCCGAACGGCTCATCGAACCGGTTTTTATAAAGTCGACCCCCGCTCCATAGGCCAGATCGGCGATAAACGAATCCTCGGTTTCGCCAGACCGGTGGGAAACGACTACCTTTTGCCCTGACTGTTGCGTAAGTTTTATCGCTTCCACCGTTTCTTTCATCGATCCTATCTGATTCGGTTTTATCAATACGGCCGACGAGGCTTTTTTGTCTATTCCTTGTTGAATGCGGCTCGGATCGGTCACATAAAGATCATCACCGACTACCTGACCACCGCCTCCGACCGCCGCCGTCAACATGGTAAAACCTTCCCAGTCGTCTTCGGCAAAAGGATCTTCAAAGGACAAAATCTGATGTTTTATTTGCAAAGAAAGATAATACTCCACAAGCTGCCTGTTGCCGAATTGCTGATTGGTTTTTTTGAAGACGTATTTACCCGACTGGTAAAACTCCGTGGCGGCCGCATCAATCGCCAGATGAAAATCTTGACCGTTTTTATAACTCAAGACGGACGCGCTTGACTCGATTGCCGACAAAACTTCTTCGTTTGAGGATAGGGAAGGGGAATATCCGCCTTCGTCACCAACCAAGGTCGACAGTTTTTTCTCCTTAAGAGTCGTTCCCAACTGGTGAAATATTTCCGACGCCACTCTTATGGCTTTCTTAGGTTCGGTACTTGTCGGAACAACCATAAACTCCTGAATATCGAAATTCCAACCGGCATGTTTACCGCCGTTGACGACATTGACCATAATCCTAGGAAATTTCGGTTGGCGATCGGGGAAGTAATACTCGCTGATCGTCTGCCAGAGAGGTTTATTCTTCAGAACCGATAACGCCCTTACCAGACCCATGGAAACCGAAAGGATAGCATTTGCCCCTAACCTTGATTTATTCTTCGTTCCGTCAAGTTCGAGCATCGTTTTATCAAGTGCATAAAGGTCTTCTATCCCTTTATTGATGATGGCCGGACCGATCACGCTGTTGACGTTGTTTACCGCCTTAAGCACGCCTTTGCCGTGATATCTTTTTTTGTCGTTGTCGCGCAGTTCTAAAGCTTCGTGAGTACCGGTCGAAGCACCGGAGGGTACGGAGGAAGAAACCTCAATCCCGTTTTCCAGCTTTATGAAAGCTCTGACCGTTGGATAACCGCGAGAATCTAGGACCTCGATCGCCCTTACGTCATCGATTTTCATATTTATTGAAGACTGTTAATGTATTTATTATATATTAAATCGGCCCAACTTACTGTTAGACCTCGGCGATGACTCATTAAAAGCTTGCTTGTATTTTTAAAAATTGTTAAACTAAAGTTATGAAAAAGTTTTCGTGTTTGTTTTTGTTGATGATTTTTTTAGGCGTTTTTCCGGTTGCTGCCCAGGCCAAACTTTTACCCCGCTTTTCGACCTCCAGATCAACCGGCAAAACCTATTCTTCAGGCGTCGGCGTCTCGGCCCGACTGAGAGCTGACCACCAAGCCCTTAACGTATATTTCAGCAATCTGCAAAAAGCCGCAAGCGTTATGTATACCCTAGTCTATGAAGCCAACAGCAAAGAAGAAGGCGTTTCCGGCTCCATCGATATCTCCTCGGGCAACGCCTCAAGAGAGCTCCTTTTCGGCACCTGTTCGACCAACAACGTCTGTACCTACCATCAAAATATCACCAACATGCGCTTTGAGGTTACTACCGAACTGACAAACGGGAAAAAAACTTTAAAAAGATTTCGGATCAGGGTTTAGACTATGAAACAAAAAATCTTGCTTGGGGTTTTGGCGCTCGTTTTTTTTGTCGGGATCATCATCCTTTTACGCAATCGGTCCCAAACCAAGACCGCATCTCCCACCGTTTCGGATAATTTCCCTTCTTCCGCACCGACCGTCAGGACTGAGACCGGTTTCAAAGACTATACCGACCCGGCCGGCTTCAAGTTCAGTTATCCGGCGGAGATCACCGTTGCTGCAAAAAACATAAGCGACGATACCGTCTACAGCCAGTTGGATATAAAGTCGCAGGAGGCTTCGGGTAGCATCTCTCTTAAGGCCGTTGCCAGTTCTTTGGCCAAAATCGACGACTATTTCGCAAGTAAAAAAACCAGTTCTTTTTTCGGCGGGGTCAAAAAACTTAAACTGGCCGACATCGACGCCCGCCAGTATCAGATCAACAACCAACTGATTACGGTTGCCCTTGATCAGGGAGTGATGTTTACGATAACCACCGAATACCCGACAGACAAAAAAGACTACTGGAAAAAAATAAACGACGGCATCATCTCCAGTTTCGCTTTTGTCGAACCGACCGTCAATACTTCAGCCGCCGGCGGATCCTCTTCAGACGAAAGTGGAGACGTCGTCTTTGAGGGAGAAGAGATAGTTGAATGAACTCCGGCGACCTCGCAGGTCGACCTACGAGGTTTTAATTTTTGTTATTTACCCAATATTATCCCTCCTCCATAAGCGATCGTGACGACGAGGGCAAAGATAACATCGACCGTTACCACCGATTGCATGTCTTTCCCGAATAACACCAACCCGGCCAAATAAAATGGGACAGCCGCCATTACCGTCAGCAGCAGATGCTTTTTCTTGGCCAAGCTGTAGTTGTTGAGGATCGCAACCAAACTGTAGAAGAATCCGAAAACCGCCGCCCACGGCAGATAGGGGATGATCGGATAATAACTTTTGTTGAAGATAAAATCGATGAATATCTTCCCGAAAAAATAATATCCGCCAAAAAGGAAGACGGCCGACAAGACAAACAGGCCGATGATAAGGATTAAAGCCCGATTATGCTTCTTCTCGTTTTCCTTGCTGGAAAAATATATGAAAGCCACCGTCGATACCGGACCGAGTACGTATCCGACTATCTTGGCCATCAGGTTCCACGCTCCGTAAAGACCGGCATCGATAGTCGGGAAGAATTTTTTGACATAGATCATATCCAGGTTGTTAAAAAGACTTATGCCCCATAAGGACAGTCCCAAAAATATTATTGACCGGTTAAAGATGACCTTCCTTAAGTTTTTCCTTACCGGAACATGATTATGGTCGACCGGTACGATCTTTCTGAATAAAAGACAGATTACCGTTAAAGGCGAAACCGCCGAAAGCACTAAGAAAATAAAGATCGTATTCAGTTGACCGGCGCCAAAATAAACGAATACCGGACCCAGTAACTTAATAAAAACCCCAAAGATCATAAAGGCTACGTAATAATTAAAAAGCCGCAGACCCTGGAAAGAAGCCATAAAAAAAACCGATATTAGCGAAGTCAATAAAGATAAAAGTAGAGCGAAAGAAAAGCTGTAAGAAAGATTTGTCACTTTGGGTAAAACCGCCACCAATCCGAAATAGGGGACTATCAGCCAAAACCAGCGTTTGGCTTTTTCGATCAACCATTTTTCCCACAGATAAACCAGTCGGCTCTTTTCCGTCGTCACCGCCCCCAACCTTCTGATTATTTCGGCGCTTATTATCTGCATCGGTACCGACAGAACAAGGGTATAAGCGAAAAAAGTGGTTATTTCCCCGTATTTGGCCGGTCCCAAAGTCTTGGCCGAAAGGGAGTTGAAAAGATAGTTCAAAAAACCGATTATAAAGTTTGCGATCACAAGCAGTACGCTTCCTTGGAAAAACTCGTTTGCCATCATCCGATTTATCTTCGACCTCATAAGAATAATACATTATAGTATAAAGACGCGTAAAAGTATTGCTCCGTTAAGCTGCAAGTTCATCAAGTCTTTCAAGTTTATCAAGTAAGAAGAAATAATTTTACATTATAACTTTACAACTTGAAAAACTTGACGAACTTATTTTCCCATGATTTGTTATAATTCCCTCAATTAGCCCAAACGACATGATCACTCCCAAAAAAAACCACCATTTTTTGAGCCTTGTCATACCGGCTTACCGACAAGAGAAAATTATTGTCAAAAATATCACCCAAATAAAAAAAGTCCTTGACAAGATCCGCTACGACTACGAGATCATCGTCGTCGTCGACGGGGAAATCGACCACACCTTCGAAAAACTGAAAAAAGCCCATATCCCTAAAGTCAAAGTCCTCAGCTATAAGGATAATCAGGGCAAGAGCTTCGCCGTTCGCCTCGGTATGCACTATGCCAAAGGCGATTATGTCACCTTTATCGATTCGGGTATGGAGATCGACCCTAACGGCATCTCTATGCTTGTCGAGCATATGGAATGGTATGACGCCGATATAATCGTCGGCTCCAAGCGCCATCTTGCCTCCCGGGTCGAGTATCCGTTGACGAGAAAGATACTGAGTTACGGATATTACTATATCGTCAAGCTATTGTTCGGCCTTCGGATAACCGATACCCAAGCCGGCCTTAAACTGGTCCGCAAGGACGTGCTGGAAAGAGTCCTGCCGCGGATGATCGAAAAGAAGTTTGCCGGCGACCTAGAACTCTTGGTGGTAGCCGAAAAACTAGGTTACACCCGGATATACGAAGCTCCGGTGAAGCTCAATTACCGGCTCGGACCTTTTTCATCGGCGGCTACCTTTGTATCGATCTGGTATATACTCATGGACACTCTGGCTATTTATTACCGCCGCTATATAGCCCATTATTACCGCCGTCCCCACAAAAAACTCACTGTCCCCAAAGACCTAAAGATAATCAAATAGTTTATTAAGTCCATCAAGTTCGTCAAGTTCTTCAAGTTTTTGAATCAATTGATCTTTTGACGAAAATTATGAACCTGTTATTTAATAAACTTCTATCTTTGTAGCATATAGTCTATAGACAATCTCTTTAATATCTTTTAACTTAAAAGTTAAAAGATAAAATGCAAAATTTAAATCTAAAATTCAAAAGTGATTTAAAGTTTAGATGTTATTTATTTAGTTTAGAACTAATTAAATTTATAGATAAGTTACCTAAACAAAGAAGCGTTTGGATAATCAGCGATCAACTCCTTAGAAGCGGAACTAGTATTGGAGCCAACTTAGTTGAAGCTTCTTCAGCTTCTTCCAGATTAGAATTCAAAAAATATCATGAGATATCTTTAAAATCATCTAATGAAACAAAATATTGGTTAGGATTGCTTAGGGATTCTTTTAAATCAGATAAAAATGATGCTAACAGGCTGCTAAAAGAAGTTTGCGAACTATCAAATATGATAGCTTCAGGTATTTTAAGGCTGAAGGGTAAGATTTAAACTTTTTACTTTTAATTTGTGTTTTTGACTTTTGATTTTTAAATTTTAAGTTTTAATTGACAGACTTTATAACTTGAAGAGCTTGATAAACTTGCCACTTATTAAGTGTTATAATTTCTCCATGCAATCACCCCTGGTTTCCGTCCTCATGCCGGCCTATAATGCCGAACTGTACATAGGTGAAGCAATCGAAAGCATACTCAACCAAACCTTCAAAGATTTCGAGTTCATCATTGTCGACGATGCTTCAACCGATAAGACTTGGGAAACAATAAATAAGTATGCAAAAAAAGATAAAAGAATAAGGGCTTATCAAAATAAAAAAAATCTTAAAATTAGTCTAACTTTAAATAAAGGAATAAAAGCCACCAAAGGCAAATATATCGCCAGGATGGACGCCGACGATTGGAGTTACCCTTATCGTCTTAATAAACAGGTTGATTTTATGGAAAATAATCCTGAAGTGGTAATCTGCGGAGGAACAATGAATATATGCGACAGTCGATTAAGGATTTTGGCAAAAAGAGAGTATCCGAAAGATAACGATAGACTTAAAAAAATCATATTCCGACATAGCCCTTTTTGCCATCCGTCGGTCATATATAGGACCGATATAGCCGTCAAAGTTAAAGGGTATTTTGATCAATACAACTGTGCCGAAGATATAGATTTTTATTTCAAAATGGGACAGCACGGAAAATTTTCAAATTTATCCATACCGCTTATAAAATACAGGACCGTACCCGGATCAATATCTCATCGATATGAAAAGAGGCAAGAGATAGTTACTATCCAGTCACGCTTTTATGCGGTAAAAAAATACGGATATAAAATGAGTTTTTTTGATAAGATATATAATTGTTTGCAATATATATCGATATTTATAATCCCGCCAGTCGTAAAAATCTGGCTGTTTAATAAGTTAAGGAATTCTTAATCTATGAAAAAAGCTTTAGTATGTGGAGCCGGAGGCTTTATCGGTAGTCATTTGGTGAAAAAGCTCAAAAAAGAAGGCTTTTGGGTAAGGGGAGTTGATCTTAAACACCCGGAGTTTAGCAAAACCGCAGCCGATGACTTTATCATAGGAGATTTGAGGGAGGTTGAGGTTGTAAAAAAAATCTTAGATCGCCCCTTTGACGAAGTTTACCAATTGGCGGCCGATATGGGTGGAGCCGGATATATCTTTACCGGGAATAACGATGCTAACGTCATGCATAATTCGGCGACCATAAATCTTAATATGGCTTATTACGGAGTAAAAGCCAAGATAAAAAAAATATTTTTTTCCTCATCTGCTTGTATTTATCCTGCCTATAACCAAACCGACCCCGATAACCCAAAACTTTCAGAGGAATCGGCTTATCCGGCAGCTCCCGACAGCGAGTATGGCTGGGAAAAACTTTTCAGCGAAAGACTTTATCTGTCTTTTCATCGTAACTATGGACTTAACGTCAGGATAGCCCGTTTTCATAATATATTCGGCCCCGAAGGCACCTGGAGAGGCGGACGGGAAAAAGCACCGGCGGCCATTTGCCGTAAAGTGGCTGAAACGCCGGATGGTGGGACTATCGACATGTGGGGTGACGGTAAACAAACCAGATCGTTCCTGTATATAGACGAATGTTTAAAGGGCGTCAGAAAGTTGATGGACTCTGATTTTGTAGGTCCGGTCAATATCGGCTCTGAAGAAATGGTCACGATAAATAAATTGGCAGAGCTGGCCATGAAAATAGCCGGGAAAAAAATCAAGATTAAACATATTCCCGGGCCGCTTGGGGTCCGAGGCCGTAACTCCGATAATCGTCTTATAAGAAAAAAACTCCATTGGGAACCAAAGATGAAGCTCGAAGAAGGATTAAAAAAAACTTACGAATGGGTTAACAAACAAGTAATAAAAATACAGGAATAAGACCAATGATTATCACTAATCTTACAGGCGGCCTTGGTAATCAGATGTTCCAATATGCCCTTGGTCGGCATCTTGCCTTAAAAAACAAAACCAAGCTGAAACTGCATTTTACCAACGCCCTATTCAATACGAAAAGAGATTATGAATTAAGCATCTTCGACATCAAGGCTACCTTGGCGACAAGGGAAGATCTTAACAAAATGGGGGTTATGGAAAACCGGATCGTCAACAGACTCCTCTATTTGATTGAAGACAGACTATCGATAAAGTTAAATAAAAAAATAGTTACCGAAAGGCCTCCTTATAGGTTTAACCATTCTGTTCTTAGCCTTACTGACAATATCTATCTCCAAGGCTATTGGCAAGATGAGAATTATTTCAAAGATATCGAGAATATAATAAGAAAAGATTTTACGTTTACCAATCCTCTTGACGAAAAAAACCGACAAATAGTCGATCTTATCAAAAAAACCGATTCCGTCAGCATCCATGTCAGAAGAGGGGACTATGTCAGTAATCCTTTAACCAAAGCCAAGCTTGGAGTACTTCCTTTTGGCTACTATAAAAAATCAATAGATAAAATCAAAAAAATGGTGAAAAAACCTGTTTTTTTCGTTTTCTCAGATGACATACCCTGGTGCAGGCATAATCTGAAAATAGGAGACAATGTCTATTTCATAGACCATAACAAGGGCATATATTCATATAGAGACATGCAGTTGATGAGCCTGTGCAGACATAATATAATAGCCAACAGCACTTTTAGCTGGTGGGCAGGTTGGTTGAATGACGACAAAAGAAAAATAATTATAAAACCAAAATGACATTAATAAAAAATCTTTTTTTTAGCTATTTCGGTTTTTTGTCTAATTCTTATAATCGCGATCAATGGGTCATAAAAGAATTAAGATCAATAAAAAAAGGGCAGAATATCCTTGACGCCGGAGCAGGGGAATGCCGGTACAAAAAATATTGCGACCACCTCAAATATATTAGCCAGGATTTCTGCGAATATGACGGAAAAGGTAATAATAAGGGGTTGCAAACAAAAAACAGAGATCATTCAAAAATTAAGATTGTTTCCGATATAACCACTATTCCTTTAAAAAATTCATCGATAGACAATATCCTTTGTACAGAAGTATTGGAGCACCTGCCACGCCCCGAACTGGCTATTAAAGAATTCCATCGCTTATTGAAAAAAGGAGGCAAATTAATTTTGACAGCTCCTTTTGCCTCTCTTACGCATTACTCTCCCTATCATTACATTACTGGTTTTAATATCTATTGGTATAAAAAAATATTGAAAGAAAATGGTTTCAAAATAACTAAAATAAGGGCAAACGGCAATTATTTTGACTACATTAACCAAGAACTATTAAGAATACCCTATGTAATAAAAAAATACTCTAATATCTTAGTTATGGTTTTAATATTAATACTTTATATGTTGATACTGCCTTTAGTTTTAATACTAAACTTTTTTAGAAAAACAAAACATTTAAATGAATTGGCTAATTTTGGTTATTTTATATCAATGTTAAAAACATAACATATGAAAATATTGTATTATTTACCTAATCCAGATACTATTTACGCCGGTAAAACTATCTATCATGGATATAAACATGCTTTTGAAGATTTAGGACATGATTTTAAAACTTTGACTCCAGATTATGATCAAAAAAAACTATTTGAGGAATACAAACCCGATATTTTGATGACCAGTATAAGCTCGCTTGTCTTCAGATTTTTGGATCTTGATTTAGTAAAAAAACAAAAGAAAAAAGGTATGAAAGTGTTTGTAAACACTCCTTATTGGAACTCTCCAATTTCAAAATTAAGAATAAACGAAACTCCTAGTCTAAAAGATAATAAAGATTGGGTAAAACTAATTGCTTCTGGAGAATACGGAGATATTTATTACAATGTTTGTGAACAAGGAGATTCTCGTATGAAAGGATTTAAAAATAAAACAGGATATGATTATCATACTATTTTATTAGCCACTGATAAAACTTATAGTAATCCAAAATTTTCAAATAAGTTTTTTTCAGAAATATCTTATATAGGAACTTATCTTCCAGCTAAGCGAGCTTATATGAAAAGACATTTATTTCCACTAGGAAAAAAATATGATTTAAGACTTTATGGTCAGGATTGGAATTTATACGACAGATTTACTAATTTTATTCAAAAAGTTGGACAATATTTTAATATTCCATATATTAAATCATTCAAAAAAAATTCATTGAGTCTATATGAAGAAAGGCAAATATACAAATCTTCCGTTATATCGTTGAATATTCATGAAGATTACCAAAAAAAATATCCCGGTGATCTTAATGAAAGAACTTTTAAAATACCAGCTTCGGGTGGTTTTGAAATTACCGATTATATACCATCTCTCAAAAAATATTTTGTTGAAGGAAAAGAGATTGTAATAGCAAAAAATACTAAAGATTGGTTTGAAAAAATTGAATATTATTTAAAATATCCCGAAAAAAGGGCACCTATTATTAAAGCAGGACAAATAAAGGTACTTAAATACCATACTTATCATAATAGGGTAAAAAAATTATTAAATCTTTTTCAACAAATTTCATAATAGCATGCTTTTTCAATTACTGTATTTTATATATTCTTTATATCCAATCTATATTCTTATAAACATAATTAGATATTTAGGTTACAAAATTTCTCCTTATAGCCATTGTTTTAGTAAAAAAATTTCTAAAAAAGCTATAATTATGGGGGGAGTTTTTTTTGATTCCAAATCTAGTATTGATGATTACTCATATATATCTGGAGATAATTTTGGATTTTCTAAATCAAAGATACTTAATACTCATATTGGAAAATATTGCTCTATTGGAACAAACTTAATTACTTTACCATCAGGTCATAATTATAGAATGATAAGTAATTATCCTTTTAAATTAATTTACCCAAAAAATAAAGACAATCTTACAAGCAAACCTATAACAATAAACAATGATGTATGGATAGGTAGTAATGTAATAATTTTGGGTGGAGTAGTTATTTCAGACGGTGCTGTGATAGGGGCAGGATCAGTTGTAACGAAAAACGTTCCTCCATATACAATAGTTGCAGGTAATCCTGCCAAGATTATTAAAACGAGGTTTCAAAAAAATATAGTAGAACAAATTAAAAAAGAGCAATGGTGGAACCATAAAATTTCACAAAAATTGGCTAATAGATTAAATAACATTTAATAAAAATGAAGCGTTTTAAATATTTATTTAAATTAAAAGATAATTTAAATAGAAAATGTTACCTAACAAACAATAGCATAATTTACATTAAATCAAATTACCATAATAATAGTTTTAAAGAAAAATACGATGCGTTTATTCCAAATAACAATCCCTTATTATTAAAACTAAGATACTTATATCAAAAGATGCAGGCAAACTTATATAAAAAAAATAAAAATATTTTTGAGGAGTTATTTTCAAACCTGTTAACATATGTACCAAAAATATATAGAGAAGGAAATTTTTTAGATGTAGGTTCTAACGATGGACTTTTTTTAAGTTTACTTCCAAAACATTGGAATAAATACGGAGTCGAAATCAGTAAAAAAGCTTATTTAAACAGTCTAAAATATAAAAATATAAAAGTATTTAATACTTCTTTAGAGAAACTAAGAACAGCGACTAAATTTGATTTAATTAGAGTTTCTCACGTAATAGAGCATATAAAAAATTATCACGTGTTTGTCCATAAAATAAATGAATTAACAAAAAAAAACGGCCGTGTATTGATATACACTCCTAACACTTCAAGTCTCGCTTATTTTTTATTTAAAAAAAATTGGGCCGGATTTTATGAAAAAACTCATGTTAATTTATTTAACATAAATAGCCTCCAAAATATAATGGAAAAAGAGGGCTTCAAAATAATAAAAAGCGGAACATACTATATGGGAACAGGAGCAGCTTCTCTATTGGCGTTTTTAAATATAAACCAAAATACTATATTCGGGACTATATTATTTTATATATTTTTTATATTTTTATATCCTATTGGACTATTACTTAACTTATTCAAGTTAGGTTCTGTTTTGTATATTTATGCTTATAAAAAGTGAATTTATAAATTTGTATAAGTAAATAGTTATGGCCCAAAATTATCTTCATTTAGTTAAAAAAACGAAAATACAAAAAAAGAACGACATAGTCATTAATATTCCAACTTACTACAGTTATCAAACTACTAAAAAAACCCTTAAGTTATTGTACAAACAAAAGGGAGTAAACTTTGACATTCTTATAATAGACAATAATAGTAATGATTACTATAAATTAAGTAAAGAGTTTTCTGAATTAAATTATTTAGTCTTGAAGTACAATTCCGGTAGTAGTGGAGCTCAACGAATAGGAATAGAATTGGCTTTAAAGCTGAAATACAAATACATTGTTTGTACCGACAATGATGCAATACTTTTGGAAAATGATGGAATATTGAAGTTATATAAGAAGTTAACATCTAATTCAGATATTGACTGCGTTGTCCCAAAACCGATAAAATCAAATAATAGGAAAGATTTGTTATGGAATCGGCAATTACCACTCCATTATTTATTTTTTAAATCAAAAGCTTTAGAAAAAATAGAGCTTCATAACTTTTACCTTTTCTTATTGACAGATGATATATCTTTAACTTCCAAGATTGTCAGCAAAGGAAAAATACTAATTGCATCTAATACAAGTTATTATCATCCTTTTAAACCCAAACATTTAGATAATGTTTATTCATATTTTTATATACGAGGATTATTAATAATAATTTTTTTAGAAAAAGGAATATCTTTCAAATTAAAAATTTACCATTCTTTGCATTTATTTTATAGGATAATTTTATGCTTTTTGTATAGTATTGAATTAAAAGATGTTTCCTATTTAAAAAATCTATTTCTTGCTTTTAAAAATTTTTTAACTAACTACAAAAAAATAGATTTTAATATACCAAAAAACAAATATTGCCTAAAGGAAACTAAAGTTAAAGAGCATTATGCATATAAATTTACATCTCTTAATATTTTATTTTTAAAAAAGTATTATTATTTAGATAGTTACCATAAAAAAATATTTCTTGAATTAACAAAAAATGAATAGATTAAAACAAATTAAAAATATAAATACGGTTTTTGTTTTTATTTTATTGTTTCTATTGTCTTTTATCTTCATATGTTATCCCTATTTTAAATATATAAACACATATGATAACCTCGGATCTATAGGTGATTATTTACCACCATTAGATTTAATTAAAGATCCGTTAGCTCGGATGTATGTCTATAATCCTAAGGTGCAAGGAGGAGTTATAACTTCTTTCGTCATCGCTCAACACATACCATTTCTATTTTTCTTTAATACTTTGAGCGCTGTAAATATATCTAATCTAATTATTGTTCTTATTTTTTTAAGTATTCTCTTTTTAGCTACTTCATTTAGTATGTATATTTACCTTCAATATGTTTTTGAATATAAACTAAAAATCGTGAACAAAATGAATACTATGGTTGCTTTTTTTGGGTCTCTTATTTATGCTTTTTCTCCATATTTTACTCGATTATTTGGACCTGGTCATTTTTTGATTTTTGTGATTGGAGTTTTTCCTTTGGTATTAAAAAATTTTGATTTGTTATTGAATAACAATAAAAAGTATCTATTACATTCAACATATATATTTTTATTATTTTTTGTTCAATCAACCATCTTTTCTAATATAGGATACATTTTAGTATACATAATAATTTTATTTTTTTATTCTTTAATCAATGCTTTTATATATAAAAAAATTAAGCGATCTTTTTATGTCCTGTGTTTTACCTTATTTTTACTATTTTTATCTAATTTTTGGTGGCTACTACCTTCGGTTTTTACTTATTTAACACCCAAAAATATTAGTTTAAATAATGAAACTTCAAAATTAACTTTAGGATCACTAATAGATTATTCTACTAGAGCATCTAGTATCTTTAATATTTTAGTTGGCCAGCCTGAGGGACCAATTCCATTAAGCGTTAAACTAAATAGTCAAGTTATATTACATTTAATAACTACTTCTTATTTATTTTTGTTGATATTTATATTATTTTCTTTAATAAAATATAAAAATAGGTTTATTATTTTACTTTTTTTTCTGCTGATTATATCTCTTTTCTTGATTAAAGGTCCACAAAAACCCTTTGGAGAATTTTTTTTATTTTTATATTACAATATAATTGGATTCCAATCATTCAGAAGACCTGCTAGTAAAATTTATTGGTTTTTTTTATTTTGCTTTACAACTATGAGTATGGTAGGTCTTAGAATTTTTCTTAAAGAACAAAAAAATCATTTAATTAAAAAAGCTGTAATTATTATTACATTATTAATTAGTATATACTTTCTAAGTATTTTTGCTTTTACAAAAGAATTAGTTCCATTTAATATTCCAAATGAATACAAAAACGGAGAAGAATTTTTATTAAAAGATAATGCAACTAAAATATTTTTATTACCTGATCTGCAAGGAGAACCAACTTATTATAACCATACTATTGGCTATTTAAAAGGAACAGATTTTTTAAACAAAATTTGGTCTTATCCTGATTTTTTAACTAATAATCCTTCATACGTACCTAATCAACATACAAACAAAAAAGTTAATTTATTGTTACTTTTTATTCAAAAAAATGAAAGTATATGCGATTTGTGTAAACAATTAAATATATCTCATATTATTGTAAGGGAAAATTTAGTAAATAATTTAGGAAAAAAAAGTCCAAAAGAACTAAAAGAACTTTTATATCTAAATCAAGATATAAAAAATGGAATTGAATTTAAAACTAGTAAAAAGGAAAGCTTGTTTACAATTTTTTCATTAAAAAATAACTGTAGAAGTAATTTTTTATATATAGATAATAAAGCAAGCAATTTAACCTATCAAAAATTAAACTTACTTAAATATTCCATATCTATAAGGAGTTTAAGAAGAAAAACAAATTTAATCTTGCTACAAAATTTTGAATCGGATTGGAAACTTTATTTGTCTAAAAAAAATCAACAATATATTAATGATGAAAATAATATATTCCGAGGAGATGAATTGAATTATTTAATAAAAAAACCAATATTTGAAAATACTCATAAGGAATTTTATAAATATGCTAATCAGTGGACGATAGATTCGGAATACATAAAAAATAATTTTGATAAAACTTATTATAAAGAAAATTCTGATGGGAGTATTGATTTAGAATTAATATTGTATTATAAACCTCAATCTTATCTTTATTTGGGAATTATTATAAGTGGAATCACTTTGTTTGGAAGTTTATTCTATCTTATTTATTTAAAAAAGAAAGAAATCACTGATAAATAAACTAATAAGTCTTTAGTTCTTTCAAAATCGTATCCATTATACCTATACTATCTAAACAAAACTGTTTTCGTAAAAATGTTTGAGATCCAACGATATTAATAGGTTTGTCTTCAACGCCGAATCTCATCACTCTGTTGCCCGGTAAATACTCGCCGATTACTTCGCTTACGGCCGATCCCAAACCTCCTATTATTCCGTGTTCTTCCAAAGTAATGATCAGTTTTTTACCCTGACTTTCACTGATTATAAGATCATTATCTAGAGGTTTGATCGTATGCAGATTGATGATTTCGGCTTCTATGTTTTTTTCTTTCAGCAGATCGGCGGCGGATAAGGCCTCTCCAATAATCGGTCCTGTGGCAAATATAACCACATCTTTTCCCGGTCGTATAATCACTCCTTTGCCATACTGGAAGTCATAAGGTTGTTTGTAAATGATTTCTTCTTTCTTCTTCCCAATCCTTATGTAAAGAGGATGATGATGATTTTTGAAATATCTCATTCCTAGTCGTGCTTCAATCTCGTCAACCGGTGAAAAAATCGTCATATTGGGTAGCGGCCTAAGGATGGCAATATCTTCCAAGGAAAAATGAGTGCTGCTTAAAATACCGTATGATAACCCGCTTCCGATTCCCAGTATCGTTATATCAAGATCATGAAAACAGACGTCGTTCCTTATCTGTTCGTAACATCTCATCGTCACAAAGGGGGTTATCGAGAAAACAAATACCTTTTTTCCGGATAAAGCTAGTCCTGAGGCAACGCCTATCATATTCTGTTCGGCAACTCCCATATTGTAAAATCGGTTGGGAAACTCGGCTTCAATTTTCTCAAGCACGTCATACCCCAGATCCCCGGTAAGGAAATAAACATTGCCGTTTTCCTTCATCAGATTATATATTTCCTCGATAATAGCGCTTCTCATATCATAGTTCAGATAATATTTTATCCTTAGTCTCCTGGTCAAGTTTCATATAATGGGCTTCGAACTTACCCTCGAAATAGGGGACTCCCTTACCTTTGACTGTTTTTGCGATAATACAGTTGGGTCTGTTGTTTTTTTCGAAACCGTCAAAAGTTTTCGTAAGTTCGTCAAAGTTATGTCCATCCGTTTCATATACATTCCAGCCGAACTCGCTTATCTTTTTTCCGATAGGGGAAAGATCTATAACTTTCTTTGTCTCACCGTAACCCTGAAAACCGTTAAGGTCTATGACTATGGTTAAATTATCCAGACGGTGTTGGCCGGCGAACATGATCGCCTCCCAGTTGGATCCTTCATCCAGCTCACCATCCGACATAAGGACTGTGACTTGGTTGTTTTTTTTGTCGTTTTTGAACGATAAAGCAAAACCGACTCCAACCGGCAGTCCGTGGCCAAGTGAGCCTGTCGAAAGCTCAACCCCAGGAACGCCGCTACTGGCATGTTCGGGAAAAGAACTGTTATCTTGGTCATAAGTATCCAATAGCTTTTCCTTGAAAAATCCTTTTTTTTGCAAAATACAATATAAGGCCAAAGCCGCATGCCCTTTACTTAAGATAAAAATGTCCCGCTCCGGGTTTTTTGGCTCTTTGGGAAATATTCTGAGTTTTTTGAAATATAAGTAGGTCAGTATTTCAACTATTGATAATGAGCAACCAATATGATGGGAATTATTAGGCACAACTGCCGCAATTATATCTTCTCTTATTTCTCTAGCCAAGTTTGTCAGACCAGTATTATTTTCCATCGTTTATATTTATTAATTTTAAATGAAAAACTGAAAATTGTATAGTATGGCTATCCATAAATCTCAAAAGTCGCGTAGGTATAAAGAGAATGATTTTGATTAATTTTTTCCCTTATAGCGACTCAAACTATAGAATTTGTGGACTATCGTCCATAGACTTTGAATGGTTTTTGGTTAATCATACAAATGATGTTATAATTTATCCATGGTTAAGATGCTTAATTTTAAAATTATCATAGAACGGGACGAAGATGGGCTATTTATCGGCTCAGTTCCTGCTGTACCAGGATGTTTTTCGCAAGGAAAAACATATGAAGAGCTTATAAAAAACATCAAAGAAGCCCTTGAATTATCTCTTGATTTCGCAAAAAAAAATAGGGCTTACTCTGCCAAAATTCATTTTCCCGAAGAAAAAAAACAAACTGATTTTGTTAAAGTTATTGATCTTCCGATAAAATTTGCCTGCTAAAATAATGCCGAAGCTTCCGATAGTAAAATCTAGTCAAATTATAAAAATTCTAATAAAAATCGGATTTAAAAAAATAAGACAAAAAGGCAGCCACTGTTTCTTTTTCCGAAAAGAAGACAATAAAGCCGTAATAGTCCCCATACACAACAAAGACTTAGGTAAAGGATTGACTAGGAAAATTTTGAATGAAATAAATTTATCCGTTGAAGAATTTATTAATTGGCTTCACAACCATAATAAATAGCTCATTTCAAAAATCACATTATTTCTTGACGAACTTGAAAAACTTGCTCCTTGATAAACTTATTTTGTTATAATTGTCAAAAGTTATTCTAAAAACAATTATGCCAATGGCATCGATTCTTATCACAGGTTCAGCCGGATTTATCGGATTTCACTTGGTAAAAAAACTTCTTGAATCCAATTACCAAATAATCGGTATAGACAATCTCAATGATTATTATGACAAAACCCTGAAAAAAGCAAGAAACAAAATATTATGCAAATCAAAAAAGTACATATTCTACGAAAATGATATTACCGATATAAACTCGCTGGATAACATTTTTAAAAAGCATAAAATCGATATCGTCTGTAATTTAGCCGCCCAAGCCGGTATTCCTTATTCCATCAAAAATCCTCTTTCCTATGAAAACGCCAATGGGAAAGGTTTTCTGAACGTGCTTGAAAGCTGCAAAAAACATCACGTTAAAAAACTGGTCTACGCCTCAAGCTCATCGATATATGGGGGACTGCCGATAAATAAAAATGGATTCAGGGAAGAGCAGTGCAAACACAGACCGTATTCGGTCTACGGCGCAACCAAGTTGTTCAACGAAATCCTTGCCTACACCTACCATCACCTGTATCCTATAAAAACGGTCGGTTTAAGGTTTTTTTCCGCTTACGGCCCTTATGGCCGTCCCGATATGTCGTACTTCAAGTTCGCCAAGGCGATCTCCGAAGGTACACCGATAAGTCTGTATAACTACGGCCGCAGCGAAAGGGATTTCACCTATATAGATGACATCGTCCAGGGGATATGCATGGCGATAAAAAAAGACTTCAGTTACGAAATTTTCAACATCGGCACTTCAAAAAGCATAACGATGCTTAAGCTCATCCGTCTTCTGGAAAAATATCTGGGTAAAAAAGCCAAGGTTAACCTCCTTCCCAGAAATGTCTTCGACATGGTCAAGACCAAAGCCGATATCACCAAAGCCCGCCGACTTCTTGGCTACAAGCCGGCAGTCTCTATCGATAAGGGAATGATGGAATTCGCCCGATGGTACAAAGACCAATATCCGCTACACCAATAATCCGTTTTTGGATTGATATTTGTCATTTGAATTTGGTTCGCACAGATATCCAACGGAGTTTTTTTGATGACAGGTTTTTTAGTGAATGATATTCACCTTTTTGGACTAAAATACAGTCACTTTGACCGACTTTATACTCGGTATCGTCGATTGTCATCAGACCTTCTCCTTCAAGGAAATAATAGAGTTCTTCCCCGTCAACATGATTATGGGGAGAAAAACTTTCTTCTTTATCAAGCCAGGCATCGTTGACGGTTTGGATACACGAGGCACAATCACCGACCTTGATAAGGGCTTTCCTTTTAACCTCGTTGTGGGCTAGTGTCGTCAAAAGGGAATTCGCGTTAATCTTTTTCATAGATTAAAATATACTACAAAAAACTATTCATTGTTGTCCGATAGATCCGATAAACTTGATGAACTTGAAAAACTTGTCACTTGATTAACTTATTTTGTTATAATGGTTTCTTATGAAAAGTTCCGGTACGATTGTTTTTTACGCTTTTCTGGTCATCTTTGTCACCCTCGCTTATCTTTACAACAACAATCTTCTTTCTTTTTTGCCGAAAAACGACACGCAAGTGAAATCCAGCCGGGCCGAAGTCGAGTTCAAGGATAAAGCCTTCAGATTGGATTTTTCCAAAAAATACGATGGCTATTCGACAGAGGCCGCTTCATTCGAAGAAACGGAAAAATGGTCCGGAGTCAACTTCGACAACTTCGAATACGACGATATCACGTTTTTCGATGGCAAAACCAGTCTCGATATTGTCTCAAAAAACAGTCAAAATGCCGCGGTAAAAATGCAAAGAAATCTTGATCTAAATGATTATGAAATCATTAAAATGCTTGTATATTCACCAAAAGTTGAAAATAGCGATAATATAAAAAACCTTACTCTAACTTTTAATACTTCAAATAATAACTCTTTTGAATATGATATTACTAATCTTAAAACCGGTTGGAACCTGGTCAAGATGCCGAAAAATACGTTCAGCTCGACCCAGAAGATGGCCTCGTCATCGGCCGGATGGGACAGGATAAAAGATATCCAAGTCAGCCTGGTCAGCCGTCCCAGCACCAAGGTCGAACTTAATCTTGATCGTATCTGGGCGGAAAAAGACGAATCCTACCAAGACTATTTATTGACCAATAACGAAAATATGCTTTCTCTTAAAGAATTTCAAGGAAAAAACTATCTTTTTATTAACAATTTCGGCGGATTGAATTCTGTTATCAAAAAAGTTACTTCAGTCAAAAACTTTACTTATATAGTAAAAATCATTCCTATAAAAAAAGGTGTTTTTGGACTAGGTGGTCGGTTTGATTTTATTACTGGTTATGGTTATTTTATGGAGTTTACAGGAATTAATAGTGGTAATTGGCAATTTTACAAATTAAGTAAACCTAACGCCGATAATAGTCCTATTACTCAACTTGATAGTGGTACTATTACAAACTACCAGATAGATATTGGTAAACCTATTTGGGTAAAAATGGCTTTTGAAAGTAAAAAAATTTCAGCGTACTTTTCCCTCGACGGCCAAAACTTCACCAGACTGACTGAGAAAAACGACGGCGAAATTGCCTCCGGCGGCATCGGTTTCTTTTCCAAGGGTGGAGGATTCCTGCTTGAGTCTGTCGACTTTACCCAGTAAAATGATAAAATGGACGCTTTTTCGGTAATCCTTCTTATAAACGCTGTTTTTTTCATCATTACCGTTGCTTTCCAGAACGTTTCCATCTCTCTTGCCGTGTCCGTCTCCTTATTTTTTCTGATTACCTATCTGGTACATCGTGGCAAGTTGAAGTTGACCAGCGTCGACTTCAGGATAAAGGAAAGACTGAGTTCTCTTAACAATCGCGACTATATAATCGCCGTCGTCTGCCTGGTTTTATTTCTTGCCCTCGAGCCGAGTCTTGGCTTCAACGGCGCCATATTTACCGTCTTTTTTCTTTTCAGCCACCTCAATAAGCTCGACAGCCGGGCATCTTTTTTTATGGCCCTTATTTTTTTGGGGCTGACGGCTTTCTTGTCGGCTCTCGGCAATCAGAAGCCGGCCGAGCAAACGGCGATTACCGCTTATTATTTCATGATCGTCGGCGCTTTATGGCAGGTATATGAAATCAGGAAAGAGGAACCCGAAACCGATATCCAAAACACGGAGGCCGACATGACGGCAAAAACTCCCAAACAATCGTACGGTCAGGCGACAATATATAAGGAAGATGTCGAAAAAAAAGAACAGTTGAAAAAAATTATCGTCTATGTAATCGCCATAATCATAATCTGTATCGTCAGTTATTTTGTCGACCGGAGCTATTCGCCGATTATAGACGAAATACTTCATCCGACTGTCAAAATTCCCGTCATTATGAATAACCCTAAATCACCATGAAAAAAATAATCGACTATATCGTTTTGCTTATCTGGGCCTATATGATGATAGTCATCCCGCCCTTTCTCCTTATTTACGTAATCTATACTTTCGCTCCCGGATGGGAGATTTTCGCAAAGATAAGTACTCAGACTCCCGACTTCACCACCCTGATGCTTATGGCCCTGTTTTTTCCCGGCCTCGGAGCCCTTCTGCTTTTTGTCAGTAAAAGGGAAAAGCCAGTCGTTGTCTGGCGATACGGTATAAACAGACTCCTGGCCGATTTTACCGTATCGTTTATGATCTCGCTTATCTTATGGCGTTTTTTTGGTGTCCTTCGCGACTGGGGAATACCGGGTTTGCTGCTCATCTGTTTTTTCCTGGTTTTTTATCTGCCCCAGGCAGCCCTTTTCCTGGGGACAATCAGTCTAACTGACTTCGGTATATTTTTTTCGATCGATTACAGGAATATCAAGGTAAACAAACCGCAGTTCAAACGCCGTTATTTTATTCTGTTGTTCAGAACTTTGGCGATAATTTCGTTGGCCGTTGCCTTCGTCCTGCTCGTCAACCGCGGCGTATCGCTCGGAAACAAAAAAATCGTTGCCTACAAAAAAGAACAGGTTTTCCTGTCGCGCCATCCTTATATAAAAAAGGGGGGGCCTTCCATCGTCTACCATTCGAACAAAATCGTCCTATACGGCAAAAATTTCGGTTGGCGCACCGGTAAAATATCGACAAACGTGTATAACCAGTACGGCAAAGTTGCTCTTGACCTCTGGACCGACACTAAAATCGTCTTTCAGGTACCACTTCATTGGAAAACGGGCGAGATTACCGTCTGGGTGGAAAAACCCAATAACTGGGAAGGTAAGGATCTGATGCTCAAAAGCAACCAGGTGAAGTTCCAACTTTTGGAGACGTCCGGACCCTGGGATAAAAACGACGATGCTTATTTTGACCAACTGAGACATCTTGACAAAGAAACTCTCAAGATAAACGGATATAATAGTGATGACTATAAGTGATAGTTGGAATTGTTATTTTATGAAACGGTCTGTTGTAATTTTTGTTTTAAGCATTGTGGTGGCTTTTGGTCTCTGGTTCCGCCTGTCCGGCATCTCTCAAAACCATTCCTTTTGGGATGACGAAGCCTACACTTCAAGCGTCGCCCGCGACATCGTTGCCGATCCGAAAAACTCTTTCGGAATAATAAAGACTTCTTTGTTGGGATATCAGCCGCTCAATATATTGATACTGGCTTTTTCCTTCAAACTTTTTGGAGCCTCTGAGTGGACGGCCAGAATGCCGACGGTCGTCTTCGGCACCCTGGGTATAATCTTTGCCTATCTGGTTGGGAAAAAACTATCAAATGATTACGGCGGGCTGTTAAGCGCTTTTGTCTATTCGTTTTCCCAGCTCAATCTGGCCCACGCCACCCAAGCCAAACCTTATGCCTCCCTGGAAACGCTAATTTTGATGATTGCCTATGTCATGATCTTGGCCGAGGAAAAAAAACCTAAGTTGATCCACCACTTATCCCTACTCATCTTTTTGACAGCTGCTGCCCTCATGCACCGGATCGCCATAATGTATTGGCTGGCTTACGGAGTTTTTACCGTATTTCACTACCGATCGGAGCTGGTGAAGTTCCTGAAAAAACCCTACGGAATCATTTTTTCGATCGCAGGACTTTTGTTCATAGGTTTTTGCCTAAACGGCTTTAAGGAAATCGGTAATCTGTTTCTTCCATACACCAACGGCCGGATCTTCCTGCTTTTTAACAATACCACCTATCTGCGCGATCTTTTTTGGCGGCAGTATGGCTTTGTCACTCTTCCGGCCATCTTCGGACTGATTATCTCTTTGAGGAGAAAAAAGGCGACTGTCGCCGGACTTACCGCCTGGATCGTCCTTATCCTTTTCATGTGGAATTTCCGCAGTTACAGCCGGAATGTCCGTTACCTTATGCCTTTTTTCGGAGTGCTGTTGGTTTTTTTCGGCGTTTTTTGGGGACAGATGGCGGAA
This sequence comes from Candidatus Roizmanbacteria bacterium, assembly GCA_012798265.1. Lineage (GTDB taxonomy): Bacteria > Patescibacteriota > Microgenomatia > UBA1406 > GWC2-37-13 > JAAZNM01. The sequence goes on from JAAZNM010000001.1 coordinate 211,198, forward strand.
AAGTTTTTTGGCAAAAAAGCTTGGATAGCTTGTTTGCTTGTCGCCTCCGTTCTTTATCTGGGCGGATACAAAATCATCCGCAAACCCAACGTCTACTACAACCCCAACGCCGATTTTTACGGCGACGTCCAGATAGCCGACTACAAAACCATGTACGCGGAGATTGAAAGAAAATTCCCGGATCTTGACGACATCGCCCTCTTCAACGACATCATTGACACCGAAAAATGGTACCTCAAAAGATATTCCAACGCCTATTTCAAAAAAACAACCGGAAACACGGCCCCGACGATAAATCCTGTCAACAAAATCTATTATTATCACACTCTGTCCCAGTTTTTGGCGGAAAAAGCCAAGTATAAAAAAGGGCTGCTGATCGTTGAGGACTGGGAAAGCATCTTACCGGAAGAGATCAAACAATACGCCAAAAAAAACATGAAAAGAGAGATGAGGGTTGAAGGCCTGCCCCAGGCCAAGGGAGACAACTGGCCTTTGGAAGTATATTCATGGAATGACAAATGATAAATATCAAATATCAATTCAATAACAAAATTCCAAATTTAAATATGACATCAACCAGTGTCGTCATTCCTACCTTTGGGCGGATAAAGCTCGCTTTAAACTTAGCCCGGTCCATCCGTAGCTTTCACCATGATATCGAAATCATTATCGTCGATCAGGAAAACCAAAATCCTCCGGATGGAAAAACCTTAAGCGACACCGGAGTCCGATATTACAATCTCGATAAGGCCAATACTTCGGTTGCCAAAAATACCGGATGGCGGCAGGCTAGGGGAGAGGTGGTTATTTTTTTTGATGACGATATCGAGATTGCTCAAAATACCATTAAAACCCACCTTGATTGTTATTCGGATAAAGATGTCGTCGGAGTTGCCGGCCGGGTGATTGTTGATCATGAGAGCGTCCCGTCAGACACCGACGTCCTTACCGGCAAAACAAACTTTCTTGGGACTAAATTCGTCTACCGTTTCTGGAGCACGCAAAGACAGACAGTCGACTTTCCGTACGGATGCAATATGTCTTTTCGGAAGGCGATCCTTGAAAAAGTCGGCGGTTTTGACCCGGGCTTCCCGAAAATATTCGAAGAGGTCGATCTGGGAGTGAGGGTAAGCAAGATCGGTAAGATCGTTTTCGAACCCGAAACGCTTGCCTTCCACCATAAAGCCGGAGGCGGAGGGATAAGACCTGAAGAAAAAGCCAATAAACAGAGACTGATATTCCAAAATTACGGCCGCTATCTGGCCAAAAACGTCCCTTTCCCTTTTTCCCTAGTCTCACTTTTTATCCGCTCGATAACCGCGGCTAAAATAAACATTTGCCTGATAGGACACTTATGGAAAAACTACCTCCTCGGCCTCCGTCGACCTCGCAGGTCGCGCAGGCTCGAATGAACCTCAAAAACATACTAATATTCTTGTTTTTTGTTTTGATTGTTTTCCTTCGCTTTTACCAAGTTCCGCAAGGATTCATTTTCGACATAGACACCGAATACCAAGCTTTTTTAGCCAAAACCATCATTAAAGATTTCCATATCATCTGGGTTGGTGTCAGCGCCGGAAGCATCGGCTACTATCTTGGCCCGGGCCTAGTCTACCTGACTGCTTTCTTGCTTTTCATCTCAAAAGGCGACCCCTTGTCACTTGCTTACTTTTCCGCCTTAGTCGGAACAGTAACATTACTGAGTCTTTTTTTCGTGACTAAAAAAATCTTCGGAAATAAGGTTGCTTACATCGCCGGCGTTTTTTACGGATTTTCCGCCTTCATTATCTACTACGACCGCAAATACTGGCCAATATTTATCCCTCTTGTCGGAATCTGGCTATTCTATAGCCTGATTAAAGCCAGAAAAGATACCCTGTGGCTGATATTGAGCGCTGTCCTTATAGGGATATCCTTCCACGTCCATCTAACGTTGCTGATTTTTTTCGTTCCGTTTTTCTACACGGTCTTTAGAAAACGCAAAAAGATAAAGTCTGGCACATGGATATTGATATCGTTTTCCTATCTTGTCACCACTTCGCCTTTGCTGGTTTTTGATTTCGTCCATAACTTCGACAATCTCTTGACTCCCTTGAAGTTCATAAAGAACATCGGCCAGACTCCGGGATCGTTCAATCTCCACCTCAACCCGTTTCTTTTCGGCTTAAACAAAATAGTTTTTATAGACAGTCCCAAATATCGATTCGCCAATATCATCATTACCCTGTTTTCTATTTTGATAATGGCAAAACTGACGGTCGCCAAAAAGAATTATCCCGGAAAATTGCTTTTTGCGATCGTTGCGCTATTTTCATTTTTGTTCTGTTTGTATCCGGGAAAAATACAGGAATATTATCTGGTCCTTTTGTTTCCTTTCTGGTCTATGGCTGCCGGACTGTTGCTCAAAAAACTGAAAAAAAACTATCTTTGCATACTTTTGTCAGTTTTTATCCTAACCAACCTTTACTCCTATTTTTCCCAAGACAACCCTCATGGACTGTCAACTAAAAAGAAGTTTGTCGAGGAAACTTCGCGACGCTTAAACGAAGACTATTACCTGTCTTTCGGAAACGATGTCGACTATGAAGGCTGGCGTTATCTTTTTGAAACCTACGGCAAAAAACCGGCCCAAAGCCAAGCCGACGGCATGTTTGGCTGGACTTACCACGACGAAATATCAAAAACACCGCCAATATATAAACTGGTCATATTTTCAAAACAAGGTGTTTACAAAGCCAACATATACAGGTAAGATACTATAATAATGAAACAGGTAGTCAGCGCTATCGTCGCCGCCTATAACGAAGAAAGGTATATCGGCAGATGTATCGAATCGCTTCTTAAACAAAGTTATCAGCCCTTGGAAATAATCGTCGTTGACGACGGTTCAAAAGATAAAACCAGAGAGATTATCAAAAAATATCCTGGGGTATCCTGCTTTGAGACTCAGCATCAGGGGACGGCGATCGCCAGAAATTTCGGTGTCAGCCAATCCAGGGGAAAGATTGCGATTTTTGTCGACGCCGATATGGAGTTTAAAAAAAATTTCATCGACATGCTGACCCTTCCGATAAGGGAAGGGAGGGCGAAAGGTACTTTTTCCAAACTCGAGTACGTCGCCAATTGGGATAGACCGTTTGCCAGATGCTGGAACATAAACAGCAATCCCAATCTACCGGACAGATTAAGGGTTCTCCAAAACAAGGATAAAGGTGAAGATTTCCGGGCCATACTAAAGTCGGAGTTTGAAAAAGTTAAAGGTTTTGACAACATCGGCTATACTGATACCTGGACATTAGCCAAAAAACTGAACTATCGGCCCGTTAATGCTCCCGAAGCCGTCTATTACCATCATAATCCCGACAATATCGGGGAAATATTCCGATCGGCCTGTTGGATCGGAAAAAGGAACTATAAAATGGGGATCGTCGGCAGTCTGATCACCCTAGTCAGGTCATTTATTTTACTATCGATTATTAAAGGAACTATACGATCAATAAAATACCAAGGACTTCCCTTTATCACTTTTCAAGTAGTGTATGATTTTGGCTTATCGGTGGGGGTCATACAAAAAATACTTCTCAACCGCGTCAGCAAATGATCTGCCCTCTGTATTTATTAGCCATCCCGTCGACCTAATGGTAAAAAACCCAGGCACCGCATAAGTTGATCGCCAGACTGTAAATAAATACCGGCAGCTTTAGAAGGGGACTGATATTTCCTATCGCACCCATCGCCAGCAAAAAAACCAAAGGGATAACGTCAAAAAAATACCGGTTGCCCAGTTGGATCCAACCGGTTCCCACATTCATCATCAAAACGGCCAGTATCAGCAGTACGGAAAGCGATGACAACCAAAAAAATCCCCTTAAACGGCGATCTTTATAGAATATATTTTTCCAAAAAACAATCAATAGAACCGTCAAAGGATATATTGAAAAAACGCTGTTGCCCTCCCGATCGACGACCAAATGAGGTCTGGTGACGGAAAAATATGCCGGCCTGACAAAATAGTATTCGAAATTGTAGGGAATGTTTTTTGCGGAAAACATCTCGTTTTTCTTGAAGTAAGGATCAAAACGACTGGCCCCTTTCTGGTAACGGTACCCTGTTTCAAAAACGCTGCCAAAACGCAGATAATTATATGTCAAAAACAAAGCCGCAAAAAAAACGCCGGTTACGGCAAAACTTAAGATCACTTTACGAATCAAGTTTCTGTCTTTAAGATATAAAACCGCCATTCCTATAAAAACAGGAATATAAAACGCTAAAGTGAAACGAGTCATCCAGGCCAGGTTAAAAAAAACCGCCGCCAAAATCCCGTAGACGGTTTTTTTGACGTTGAGAAAACGGAAAAAAAGCCATAGAGAAATCAAAAGGTAAAAAACCGCCACAATTTGATTGGTATGCCAGATACGCCCGGCAAGGGAAAGGTAAAAATTGGGCGAAGCCAGGGCATAACTTACGAAAACGATTATTTTATCCAGGACCTTTGTTTTCAATCTGAAAAAACGGGAAAACTCCTTCATGAGCAGATAAAAAATACCCGCGTTCAGCAAACCGGCAACGGCGGTATAGATAATATCGCTGCTTTGAACTTTATTAAAGAAATAAAAAGGGGCGATAAACAAAGTCGCCGCCGGCCCCCAGTACAAAAACCATCTCTCCTGGTAAAAGGAAAGGTCGTAACTGTAAGGAGAGACAACATCAAGACGACCATGGATAAAAGCGCTGAGAAGATAGTTGTAGTGATTGTAACCTGTCGGAGTCAAGACGTCTTTGTTCAACAAAAAAACAAAGAGGACATAACAGAAAACTATGATCAAAAAAATTGCCGCAAACAAGGGATTATTTTTTGGCTTCATACCTTTTCAGGTCGGCTTCAACCATAAGCTTAACCAATTCGGGGAAGCTTATTTTAGGTTGCCAACCCAAGATTTTTTTCGCTTTGGCGGCATTGGCCTTAAGATCCGGTACCTCGGCCGGCCTTTTGAAACGGGGATCGACAACCACATACTTATGCCAGTCATCGATACCAACCACTTTAAACGCCTCTTCGACAAACTCCTTGACGCTGTGATTTACGCCGGTACCGACGACATAGTCATCCGGTTTCTCCTGCTGAAGCATCAAGTACATCGCCTCCACATAATCACCGGCAAACCCCCAGTCACGTTTCGACTCAAGGTTGCCGAGTCTCAACTCCTTGGAAAGGCCGAGCTTGATTCTGGCTACGCCGTCGCTTATTTTCCTTGTCACAAACTGTATGCCGCGCAAAGGCGATTCGTGATTGAATAATACGCCGTTGCAGGTGAAAATACCGTATGATTCGCGGAAGTTGATCGTCATCCAATAAGCATAAACCTTGGATATCCCGTAGGGACTGCGAGGATGAAAGGACGTCTTTTCGTCCTGATAACCGTTGGTGTTGCCAAGGCCGAACATCTCCGAAGTCGAAGCCTGATAAAACTTGGTCGTCGGCGAAAAAAATTTGATGGCGTTTAAAAGGTAAAGCACTCCCAAAGCGTTTATCTCGGCCGTCAGTTTGGCTTGATCCCATGAGGATCCGACAAAAGACTGGGCCGCCAGGTTATAGACTTCTTCCGGTCTCAAGTTTCTTACCAGGTTGATAAGCGACGCTTCATCGTTAAGGTCACCTTCGACAAAGTCGACTTTGTCGGTAATCCCCAGATAATCCAGGTGTTCGTAATTCGGCTTGGAATACCGCCTCATCATCCCATAAACCTTGTAGCCTTTTTCAAGAAGTAATTTGGCCAGATAGGGCCCGTCCTGACCTAGTATACCTGTGACCAAAGCGGTTTTTGCCATAGATAAAATGAATTATTAAAATCAAACAATAAGTAATTATAGATTACCGGAATTTGTAATGCAATTGTTATGGAGTGCCGCCTCAAAAGTGCTAAAATATAGTATTATGCTTCAAAAAGCCCTTAACTTCATCAAAAAACCGACCAGCAAGGATGTCATGATCAATACGATCGGTAATTATTTCAACGTTTTTTTCACGGCGTTTTTCGCCCTTCTTCTTGTCCGCATCCTTTCTCCGTCGCAGTACGGGGTACTGAGCGTCCTCCTGGGTATAGCTTACGTCCTGGCCAACGTCCTTGATTTCGGAACAACGGCGACGATTTACTCTTACCTGCCGCCGATGCTGGAGAAAAGGGGAAACAACGTTTTTCGTTTTATAAAAACCATATTTTTTTACCAATCGCTTTTTTCTTTGGGGGTTATCCTGATTCTTTTCGCCACTTTCCCGTATCTTGACAAAATATTTTTCAAAACCGGCGCCCCGGTCTGGGAACTTTACATTACCGCCTTTGCCGTTCTTTTTTTTATCTGGCAGAACTTCGCCACCAACATCCTTTTTGCCGCCAAAAAGTTCCTGCAGGCCAATCTCTTTATACTTTTCTCCAATATCATAAAAACACTGGTGATTGTTTTTTTTGTCCTGACCAAAACCGTCACCGTCGGCTCGATTATCTTTGCCTTCGGCGTGGTCGGTCCGGCGGTATTCTTCATCTTCCTTTTTTTTGACAAAAAAGATCTCTTTTTCATCTTGATAAAGTCCAAGGTCGCCAAGGAGGAGTTTAAGTTCGGCTTCACGTTGACCTATTTCCTTGCCTCCCAGTTTTTTAACCTGGGACTGCGCATGGACCTTTTTTTGTTGTCTTTTTTCATGCCCGGTTCACCGGAAATCGGTTACTACGGTCTGTCGCAAAAAATCATCCTTACCATTATGACCACCGTCACCAGCATTACCCAGGTCCTTTCTCCGGGTTTTTCCAAGGTAAAAACCAAACGCGAAGTCTTGCATCAGTTAAAGATCGGGTTCGCCTATATTCTTTTGCCGGCCGGCCTGTATATCCTTCTTTTTTTGACCCCCGATCCGGTCTTTTTTCTTTTTTTCACAAAAAAATTTGCCCAGACGGCAGCCATCTCCCGCTCCCTCGGGCTGTCTTTTTATTTTTATACCCTAAGCACCATTCCGTCCTTACTGCTTCTGTATACGGTCAAAAAACCCGTCTATATTTTGATTATTAATATAGTCTTTTTCGTCACTCTTACCGCCGGCTGCTATGTCCTTATACCCGTTTACAAGGCTTTTGGCCCACCGTACGCTCTTATTGCATCTTTCGTATTAGTTGATATAATATACCTGCTTATCGGTCTTAAGCAATATAAGGCCCTAAGCAGCTAATATATGGCAAATCCCAGAGATGAAATTTTATTGGGAATACCCGCCGGCGGAAAACATACATGGTCATTGAATCAGGAATCTGCTCCTAATTTCAAAGATTTAAGCGAAATCCATTTGATATCCGATCAACAGATGATTGAAGCGGCTTTTTGCCCTTCGGCCAGGGATTTTTTCGGCCCTTTGCCGCAGCTGCCCGATCACTATTCGGCCTTAACCAACCTTAATTCAGGAGCCGTTCTTTTTACCAAAACCGCCAGAATAACCAAAAGATACCAGGGAGAAGACCTGCCTTTTAACGTCAGGTTAGTTAGGGACGCAACCAGCGTCGGCTTAATCATCGATGACGACCACCATCAGATCCACAAACTGGTGCTTAGGGATCGCCGCTACGACGGCACGAACGATGCCACTCCGCCCAACTACCATAAAATGATATACGGAAAGGAATATGTAAGTCCCCAATCTTTGCTTATAGGTGCGACAATGTGGGGCTATTCCAGTCCAAGTGATATCGTTCCGGGAGGCAGAAGAGCGGTCGAATTCTCGATAGCCTCGGCCGATCCGCGGCTGCTTCTGAAGGACGTCTTAACTAAAAAAAGGCAAAGGAACAGCGAAAACCTTTGGATAGACGACCCGGAAAAATATGCCGATTTTATCGATGATCCTTATCAAGAAATACCCCGCGGCAATCCGACCGACGAAAATCTTTCCCACTGGTATGCCTACTGGTGGCAGATAACCTCAAGGATACTGCGCGGCAAAGACGGCAATCCCGTACCGGGTCAGGCGGCCGTCAAGTCTTTTTCCGGGTTTTTCGATTACATGATGGAAAACTCGGCCAATCTCCTTTATTCCAAAGGTTTTACTCACTTTTCCGGAGTGCCGACATGGACTTACGTCAGGGACATTTTTTTGCATAAGGGCTTTACGCCTGACGATATGAGAAAACACTATATAGCCTCTGTTTTCATAGACAGTCTTAAAAAGATAAGAATACCGCCTAAATTCCAAAAAAATCTTAAGGCACAAACGGTGGAAGACGTCAACTCCCATAGTCCGCTTATACCCTGGATCGCCGTCCTTCCTTTTGCCTTGGAACTCAATCCCGACATCAAGCCGGTCTTTACCGACCCGATGGTCACCCAGGATATCCAAGATGACTTTAATGAGTTTTTCGCCGCCGTAAAGGAAACCGTTATCGATCATTATGGAAATATAAAAAAATACCCTTTGTCTCCCGAATCGAACTTATGGTATAGTCTTGGTTTGGAAGACTATTGTTCAGACGAGATACAACCATGAAAAACAATATTGAATCGATGACCGTCGCCGCCAAAAAAGATCTTGACCGTCTGGCGGAGATCGGTTGGCTTGAAAAAAAGACCACCCGGTATATTTTGAAAGCCTTAGGTGACAAACCGTACAGGACGGGATTCGCCGGAAAAAAAGTGGGGGCAATCTTCAAGATCGGCCGGGGAAAAAACAAATATCTGCTGCGTTCCGATATCGACGGCTTGAAAACCAAAGACGGCATAAGACACATATGCGGTCATTCCAGCCATACGGCCGGTCTTATCGGCGCCTACCGCTATGCCAAAAGCCTTGAAAAAAAACTTATTGACAAAGACAGCGAGATCTACTTCCTTTTCCAACCGGCCGAAGAAACTTATCCCTCGGGAGCCAAGGCTTTTATCGATGAAGACCTGAGACTGGTTAAACAGATAAAAAAAGCCTTTGCCTGCCATGTCAAACCTGAGCTCAAAAAAGGGGAGATAGGGCTGCAGTCGGGCGATGTTTTTGCCGCCGGAGATTACTTTGAAATCGAGATTTTCGGAACCCAGGTTCATGTCAAAGACGCTGCCTACAGCATTGACGCCCTCGAAGGAACAGCCCAAGTTATCATCGAACTCAAAAAGATCCTAAAAAAAATTACTCCTAACGGCGTCATCAATGCTGGAGTTGTAAGCGGCGGACGCCAACCCAATGCCGTCGCAGATTATGCGATCTTAAAAGGCGACATCCGCTGTCGTGAAGAAAAAACCAGACGGCTGATCAAAAAAAGCCTTGAAGATATTGCCGCCAAGAAAAACATCGGCTATCGGGGAAAGATAAGGGTAGGCTATTTCGACGGCTACCCTTTGCTGAAAAATAACCGGAAAATAACCGACGAGTTTACCAAGTTCGTCAGAACCAAAAACGTCTTCGGAAAAATAATCGATAGGGGAATGTTTTCTTTCGGCACCGAAGATTTTTCCTTTATCGCCGACGCCGTCCCTTCGCTTTATGCCTATATCGGCGTCGACCAACCGTACCCCCTCCATAGCGACAAGCTTTATGTAGATGACGCAGGAACTTTGCAGGTGCTTAAATATTTCGAAAATGTAATTGATTTTATTGTCGGCTAAACCTCTCCCAATACACCTCACGAAAAACTTTTTTCTCCCTCAACAAATAATTTTCATTATCCAGTTTTTTTCGATAATCAAATCCGTATATGTCTGCCGTATAGGGAATAACCGTCAGATCTTTTTCCGTACCCAGATAGCGGCCTATTTGCCGCAGATCTATGATCTTTACATCGGGACGATAATAGCCGATAGGATCGGAAGACGACCTGATCATAAACACTTTTGCCTGCCGGGCAAAACTGCGGCTAAGTGCCTTCCAATCTTCGCGATGGAACTGGGGAATAAATAAATACACACAACTCAAGACCGTAAACCCGACCGCGACCAACAGACCGCTCCTGTTTGTATGGGACCGGTCCGGCAATCCGTAACTGATTATGATCGCCAACACCGGCAAAAGATAAAGAAAACGGAAGTATTGAAGTAGGGGAGAGGCAAATGAAAAAATTAGTCCTAAAAGTAAAGGAAATAAAAATAGAAAAAAGTAACCTTTTTTTTCGAACCCGCCTTTTACAGCAAAATAAAATACAATAGCCGTCCATAATCCGGACAGCAAGTAATAAATATATTTTGGATAAAAACTGATTCGGCCGAAACAAAACTTCAAAGGAATAAGGAACAAATTTTTTAAGTTGGCTTTACCTAAAACCATCGACCATTGGGTTACCGTCTGCAGCATAATTTTTGAATTGACGAACTGTCTATGCAGCAAAGGCAACAAAGGTAATGATAAGACCAAAAAAACCAATCCGGAAATACAAAAAACTGGGTACTGTTTTTTATAAAACAGGTATACGAATAAAGTAACTATAAAAAATATTGAGCCGTAAAAAGTGTAGAAAGATGATATCAACAATAAACCCAGCAATATCGCGGTAAATATTTTTTTTGAAGAGTCAGTCGTCTGACGAGCGTTCGGCGAGGAGTTGACCTCTGAAAAAAAATTGTTTACAAGATATATGGATAAGGTTAGGAAAAATACCGCCATCATATACATTCTCGCCTCTTGCGAATAATAAACCACCAAGGGATTGAAAAGAAAAAATATCGCCGGCCAGATACCGGCCATAAGGTAAAGTATCCAACCGGTCGCTAAGGAAAAGATAACTGACGGCATCCGTAAAGCGATCTCGGAATAACCAAAAAAACCGGTCCAAAATTTCATAAAAAGATAGTAAAACGGAGGGTGAAAATCAGTCGGGGAAAACTGGGTTATGATCTGTCCGTAACCGTAATGGCTGACTACTTTGGCGGTTACCGCCTCGTCAAGCCAAAGCGACTGGTCAAGAGATATTAACCGCAGTATCAAAGCCGCTAAAAAAATTAATATGATTTTTTTAGTCATTTGCTATAATTATATTTGATTTTTGCGGGATTAGTTAAACGGCTTAATATCTGCTTTCCAAGCAGAGGAAACGGGTTCGACTCCCGTATCCCGCTCAAATTTGCACCTAAATTTTTACTAAAATTGTTTTTGACTGGAATTTTTCGATACTGGCAACCGGAGTCGGACCTAAAAGATTGAAGGGTACGAAACGAATGGATTAAATACTTAATCCGAAGAAATTTTTTTAAACCTCGGAACTTGCTGTCCGTCTATTTCAGTAGGTACTATCCAACCGTCTTGACCATCAAATGACCTGTCCCAGGAAATTGGTGGCTCATGATTTAATTCTTTGTAAATAACTCTTATTTCTTCGTTGTCTTCGCGGATTACCAAATCTGTGACGACATATTCATTGCCACTCTTTGTATGTTGATACCTTGTTCCAACCTCAATCTGAGCTTTAGCTTGCTCCAGCTTTTTTAACAAAACCTCTCTTTCGGTATGTGCCATATATTTATGATACAATAATTCCTGTCTCTGCAGCTAAGGCTAATCACTGTTATGTGTCGTCAGCTCCATAAAAAAGGTACCTTCACCACAGAGATCATCCGGTATGCTAATTTTATCACTTTTGATATACTCGAGTTATGTCTAGGTATATAGTGCATAAACCCCCACAAGAAAATTTTAACAAGGAATGTGATTTTAGTTACTACATTCTTTCTGGAAGAGGATATTTCTTAATTAATGAAGAAAGAGAAGAATGTGCGGAAGGAGTACAAAGGTAAGTTGAGAATGTTGCTAAACGTTACCCCACCATTTTTTCCCGAGCAAGAGGAAACTTTTGACTCCTGAAGGACAGGGTCTTTTAATCTTTATGTTTGACAAAGCCGGAAGAAAAAAACCAAAAAAATATTCTAAAGACAGAATCTTACTTGATCACCAATCGAAACAGATTGAAACAATCAATGAGATTGAGAACAAGATAAACTCCAATAACCCCTTAGGCTTCAGTACCGTAGCTCCGGTAGCCGATTACGTCGATGACTCCCGTATCTGCCTGACCAGCGTCCATCTTCCCGACAGCTCGTTATTGTCGCAGGTAAACCGGATCTTGATCGATCCGCTCAAAAAAATCGCTCCCGGGTTACATTATTATCCGCCCCAATCTCTCCATCTGACCATAAAAAATATAAGAGTCATCAACGATCCCCCTAATTTCGACGATGACGATGTTGCAAAAGCCGTTGAAGTGTTTTCGAAGATTATTCCAAGACATAGACCGTTTTCCGTCTATTTTTACAGGCTGCTGCTTTTTCCGAACAACCTGGCGCTTATCGGAACCACCGACCCGGAGCTCGATTGCATAATCGCCGATTTGGATCGGGCTTTATCAAGGCAAGGGATCCCGGATGACAAGAAGTATATAAACTCGAAATATTTTTTTTGCAATATGACTCTGGCCAGGTTTAATGAGCGGCCGTCGGAAGCCCTTATAAATCAGGTGAAAAAACTTTCGGATGCCATCGTTGTCAATTTCAAACCTTATCTGGTCGATTCGGTAACTTTATTAAGTTGTAACGCGGTCTTTGAAAAACGCCGGATAAGAGGCAGGTGGCCGTTATAACTCCTTTATTTTCAATATCTCACCCGTCTGAACGGCGTATTTTTCAGCGGCGCTGCCGAGATTGACGGCAAGTTCCAATGTCTCGCTGCTTCCCAAGAGAGCCAGAGGTTTACCCTCGCTTACCTCGGAAAAGGTCTTGACCACCGGGATTTTAACGGTCTTTCCCTTAAGACGGAAAAGCAGTTGTCTCCCGACCAATAGTTTTTTGTCCCACTGGATTTTAACGTTGCCGTAGTTGTCGATATGGACCACCTGTCCGGGTCGGAGAGAGGTGGAAACCAGTTCGGACAACGCCAGGGGTTTTGATCTGAAGTTCTTGGGATGTTTTCCCTGGGCCAGATATACTGCCACTTTAATAAAGACGTCCCGACCGTGAAAAGTGCTTGAAACATAGTCGCTTATATGCGACTCCTGGATACGCCAAGCCTTAACTATGCCTTCGCTTACGGCGCTCGGATAAAGTACTCCGTTGTTTGGACCGACAAACCAGCTTCTTTTTGACCTAATGATGACACCCGCCCGATCGCTGCCGACTCCCGGATCGATAACGCCAACATGCACCGAACCTTCGGGAGTGAAACGGGTTAGAGTCATTATTTGGAACGCTCCTTCGACAACCGAGAAGTTGGATACGTCATGGTTTTCGATCAAAGGGCCGTTATGATTTAAGGAAGCAATAATTGCCCGCAGTTGCGCCGCGGCAAAACTGTCTCCGAAATCCGTGGTTACGGTAATCAATTTTTTCATTTTGGATCAATTAAAAAAACCTCCTTGCGGAGGTTTTAACTTTGAACATCAAACCTCCGCTATCCTGCGCGCATGACCATCATCATGGAGGTTTGAATAAGTTTACTCATGTGCTTTAATAATACCATATTTTTCTAAAAGTTGTGCAAGATGATGTACCGGTGAGTAATATACCTCAAGTCGGCCCGGCTTCCCGACCACAAAAGATAAACCCACCGCAGTTTTTGCGTAGGTTAAATACTGGTTGTCCAACTTTACCAAAAAACCTTCGGGATTGATGTTGAGGTCGACCCGCCGTCCCGTATCCTCTTTTTTTACGGTAAATACCGTCTTGTTGGGATCCTCATATACAGGCTCCAGGCGTCGATAGCCGCCATCAGCTTCAACAAAAGCATAGATCGGTCGGGCGTCTTTTTTTTCAGTCAAAACATTGACGTTTTTTTTGACGTATCTTACCGAAAGCTCTTGCCAACGCCGATCCGACCAGGTGACCCGGGAAAGTTCAATGGTATTTATGCTCGAACCTTTTTCGCTCTGGGCAAAATACGGATTTTGTTTGATGATCTCGGCATACTCCCGCATATAATTGTCTGACGGGTTTTTAAAATAATCGGCGATTCTTTTGGGGACAAAGGTATTATATCCCTGAACCGATTTGATCCGATAAACGCTGGTCCACGATGGCAAGATAAAAGAAATGTAACCGTCAAACAGACCAAGCGTCTTTTTTTCCCTGTCGTCTATGAAGGTTTTGCTTTTGGCAAAAGGGGGCTGTTGGAAGTAAACGTTAAAAACGTAGTTGACGAAACTCACGTAAGGAGTTACCTCAAGCGCCGACTGGTAACGATAGTTGACCAAATCCATATTCCCGAAAGAAACCTTAGGGACTATCCTGCCGGCCGGAACATAATAGTTGTAGCCTGTGTTTATCAGTGTTCCTTCGATAAGCACAACTGCAAAAATGACTACCCAAACCGTTCTCTTTTTCAAAAAACCCGCCGACAGAATTCCTGCCGGAATCAGCATGGCAAAAACCAAACTTTTGGCGATCAACCTGCCGATTGCCAATACGGTGAGTCTATCGAAAAATAACGACGGCGGATTTTTTTTGACAATCTTATAGATCGACGAGAACATGCCGTAAAAATATCCGCTTGAGAAAAAAATAATGCCGGCGGCTAACAACAAAAAGATCAGTAAAAAAACCAACCTGGCTTTTCCGTTTGAAAGATTTTTGGTCAACAACCGGCCGATCTCTTTTTCGCGCTCGGCGATTATTGTTAGGCCGACGATGTGAAATAAAATAAACACCTGGCCGGCTCCCCTGAAAAACGGCGGTTTGATCAAACCTAAAGCCGATATGAGCAAAAGAGCGAGGACCGATAACTTGGCTTTGGAAATTTTTTTGCCGATAACCAAAAAGGCCAAAAACACCGTGAAAAAAAGCGATACCGGAACTACGTTTGTAAAACCGGCGTTCCATTTTGATCCGCTGACTACCTCGCCGAAAAAAAACGGAAATGCCAGTTCGATCATCTGAAGCGCTTTTATCGGGCCGGTATCGGTCGAGACCTTGTCTACATAAAATCTAGTTGAAGAAAAGATAAGCGGCAACGACATGATAAAATACCAAGAAGTCAAAATCCCCAGAACAAAAAAATACCGCAGGATCGTCTTTAACGATTGCCGGTAAAAAACCAAACAGATGATAAAACCAAGGATACAACCGTAAAATACATACTGTATATGCCCGGACAAAATCAACGATACGCCGATTATGTAAGGAAACAGTTTGTTTTTTTTCTTACCAAAAAAAGACAATGAATAGAAAAACAGCCCGTAATGGCTAACCGGCAACAACATCGTCGGGTTACCCATCCGGATAAAAAAACCGCTGCCGGACAGAAACAATATTATCGTCAGCAAAAAAGCGAATCTGTCGGTTCTGGCGAATTTTCTGAAAAATAAGAAAAAACCCGTCAAGAAAACAAAGGCCGTTGATCCGCTCCATAAAGCATAAGAAAAAGGGTAGGGAAGCAGGAAAAAAACATTGAAGGGATGGAAGTTGCCCAACCCTATGTCAAACAAAAACGGCACACCGGCAAAGATATACGGATTAAACCAAGGAACAACTCCCTTGGTAAGCCAAAAACCGAAAAATATCTTAAGCGGCAAAAAAAGCATTATTACGTCGAGGGATAGATTGACGTAAAAAAAGAAAAAAACAGCAATCGCCAGGGAGATGAAAAAAAATACGTTTAGATATTTTTTCATTGTCTTATTGTCCGTATATATAATTCAAAACCGCTCCCTCCCTTTTAACGGTATGGAGTACCGGTTTTTTTATCTGACCGTTAAGGTAGGAATCTTTATAACATATGAGATAATCGGCCCTGTTTTTATCCTGGGTCAATGCCATCCTGCCTGAAAAATAATAGGTCGCGGAAAAATTGTCGCCACAGACGAAAATATTTGCCTTATTTTTTTTATTTTCGGCCAAATAACCATCCAACCATCTGACTGCCTCCCTGTTACTGGCACTCCAGTAGTCGGTTTCCATCAAAGAAGACGCTTTGCTTAAACCTCCGATCAGACTGTTAAAATATACATATTCGTAAGGATGGAGACTGATATAGGCTATCGATATCAAAATAAAATCTGCGATGACAAACAATGCGGCGATTTTTTTGAACTGGCCATTAAGGCTTAAAAACGATACTACTGCGACAAACGCCATCTGAGGCAGCAAAAAAAGCGTGTGTCTCAAACCGTTATAGACGGTCGGTCGAGCAAGAAAATATATGAAAAGATTGATGAAAATCGACGTGAAAAAAAGATCGATGAGTTTGTTTTTTTTCTTCTGGAAAAAACCTGTCAAAAAAAGCGCCAGTATGGAAACGGGGGTGGTGACGCCTGCCCAAACCGGCAGATAAAACCAAGGAAGAGGCGATCCTCCTTTTCCCAGATTATATTCTTTCCCCAAAAAAAGCAGGTTGCCGATCCAAGGAAAACGGTTGTTCCTGACAATCAGATTTTTAAGGTTGTTGAAAGGATCGGCTCCGAGATGGGGAAGAAAAAAAATATTGGTCAAAAAACCGATTAGAAAAATAATAAAGCTTTCTTTGACGACATCCAAGATTTTTTTGTCCTTTACGTAAAAAACCGAATAAAAAAAATTGACGGCAAAAAGCGAATATCCGACGAAACGGAGGCTGGCGGTTAACCCGAAAACAAAACCCAATAAGATAAGCCTGTTTTTTTCCTCCCATTTTGCGGAAAAGTAAACAGCCGTCAACGACAAAAAATACATTACGGCAAACGGCATATCCTTGGGATTGGCCGGTAGGTCGCCGAAAAATCTCGGGGTAAAAACAAGGAATATCGGGCTAAGGATCGCCAAGTAAGGTTTTTTGAAAACCGAAAGAAGCAACTCATAGGCGGCTATGAAAATCAGTACGGCGAACATAAGATTGAGCAGATGGTATCTTTCGAAGTTTTCCTGTCCGTTGAATATATAGAGAACCGCCGGATAGACCGATGACGAGTAAAGCAAGTCCTTATTGCCGTTTTTTTGTTTTATGACGAAATCCTTTTGGAGTACCGGATCATTACCTTTTATTTTTGTATAAAACAGTTTGCCGCGCCAGTAAACATCCCATTCATCGAAAGTAATTCCGTAGTCCTTATGGGAATATACGGCAAACAGCAGGTAAAAAACCAAAAACAAGATAAGCGGCCATCGTCTTTTGACTGTTGACATGTCTTGTCAAGGAAAAATATTAAAACGGAATATCTCCCAGAGGGCTTTTATTCCGTCTATCCAGCCGATTTTTTTTCCTTCTTGGTAGGTTCGGCCACTGTAAGAAATCCCTACCTCGAAAAATCTTAAGTTTTTTATTTTGGCGATCCTGGCGGTCACCTCCGGTTCGAAGCCGAAACGCCGGCTCTTAAGTTTTTCGGCTATCGGTCTTATCAGGTCTCCCCGAAAAACCTTATAACCTGTTTCCATATCGGTCAGATTAAGATTGGTAAAAAAATTTGACAGCAGAGTAAGCGAACTATTGGCCAAGGCATGCCAAAAATAAAGCACCCTATGAGGATATCCCGACACAAACCGGCTCCCGTAAACGACATCGGCATTTTGCGACACAAAAGGCTGCAATAGACAGGGATAATCATCGGGACTGTATTCGAGATCGGCGTCTTGGACCAAAACGATATCTCCGGTTGACCTCAGAATACCGGTCTTAATAGCCGTGCCTTTGCCGGAGTTTTTTTCTCTGTCGACAAAAATGGTCTTAGTTTTCTGCATTTTTTTTGAGGCGAGTTTTTTTATCTTTCGGCGGCTGCCATCGGTTGAGCCGTCATTGACGATGATTATCTCTTTCCGCAAGAATAGGGTATTGGAAGCGACTACCTTGCTGAAGGTCTTCTCTATATATTTTTCCTCGTTGTAAACGGGAATCACTATCGACAGGGTTTTAAAAGCCATTGGTTTTTTGATAAATTTTTTCGCTTTCCTTAAGTTCATCGGTGGTATTTATCCCGATACCGACATTGTCGAAAGGGACTTCCAGTCCGACTATTTTTTTATTTTGGGCAACGGCGATCTTCACCAGATAGTTTATATAATATTCACCCGACTTAGGCGACTTGACGATTTTGGAAATGTTTTGCTTGAGGAAATCGAAATCTATGCAGTAAAAACCGGCGTTAAGCTCGTTTATCGTTCTTTGTTTTTCACTGATATCCTTGTCTTCGACGTTGTCGATTATCTCGTTTTTTTCATCGCGGACGATCCTTCCCCATCTCAGTTTTTCCGGATGATCGTAACGGGTGGTGATCAAAGACAAAACCGCTTTGTTTTTCCGGTGAAGCCGGATGAGTTCGCTTACGGTCTCTTTTTTGTAGAACATCGTGTGATCGCCGTACCCGACCAGGACCGCCTCAGGAGCCGGTCTTTTCGAAAGCCTGCACAAACCTACTTTGGTCGCGTGTCCCGTACCTAACCTTTTTTTCTGGTGGGCATAGATTACCTCGTACCCTTTCAAAACTTTTTTTATGCTGTCGGCAAAAGCGCCGACGACCACGATCACCGGATCGACTATACCGCTCATGAGTTCAACGGCATAAATAATGAGAGGCTTATTCAAAAAGGGAAGAGTCACTTTGTTTTTGTCTTTTGATTTGGCCCGGGTTCCTTTTCCGCCGGCCAAAATTATCCCGGCTATTTTTGTCATATCACCTGTCCCATCCTTTTGGATGTAGATTATACCAAGTCATAAGCGACTTAACACTGTCTTCTATGCTCCGTTTCGGCTGCCAGTTGAGGATTTTTTTGGCCTTATCGATAGCGGCGATTTTTTTAGGATCATCTCCTTGGCGGGGAGTGGTTTTTTTCAGGTCGAATTTGACGCCGGATATTTCCTGAACTTTGTTGACTATTTCCAAAACCGAGTTACCCGTTCCCGTGCCCAGGTTTATGGTTTCGCTTCCGGCGCCATTGGATAAATAAGTCAAAGCCGCCAGATGAGCCTCATTGAGGTCAACCACGTTTATGTAATCGCGGATTGGCGTCTTATCGGGAGTGTCAACCTCAGGACAGGTAAGATAAAAAGGCTCTATGCCAAGAGCTCCCCTGACGGCGTTCTGAACCATCAATGTCGAGGGTTTTTTTGAATCGCCGATCAGGCCGTCGTCGGTAGCGCCGCAAACGTTAAAATAACGCAAGATGACGTAACGGAAGTTTTTGAGCTGTCCGTACCAACCCAACAACTCTTCAACGATTTTTTTGGATGCTCCGTATGGCGTCGTCGGTCTCAATGGATGTTTTTCGTCGATGGGGAAGTACTCGGCCTCGCCGTAAACGGCACAGGTTGAAGAAAAAACCAATCTGTCGATATTATAACGCATAAGATAAGTAAGCAAGTTTTGCGTTCCGCAGACGTTATTGGAAAAGTATTTTTCCGGGTTTTTCACCGACTCGTCGACCAAACAAGAGGCCGCGTAATGAACCACCGCACTTATACCCGTTTCTTTTTCCAAGATGGGGGAAAGGTCATCTTTGAGATCGGCTTCATATACGCGAATTTTGTCCTGGGAAAATTTTTCCCGAAGCAGCTCAAGAGGTTGGTGATAGCCGGTTGTGAAGTTATCCAAAGCAACCACTTGATAACCTTGCTTAAGGAAAAGATAAGCGGCTACCGAACCGATATAACCACCGGCGCCCGTGACCAGTATTTTTTTATCCATATTTTAAAACCGATCAATTTTATAAATCAATGACAAATGGAAATCTATTAAATTATACGACAATCACGATAATAAATCGCCGATATTCCCTTTTTTAACGACGATCGTTGTTGTTTTGGGGAACAATGTACTTTTTTATCCTATGCAAAGGATGATAGTGTATCCTTCCTTCCGCGATCAAAATTCCGCCAAAAACCAAAACCGACCCGATATAAAAAAACATGTCCGGATGTTCGTTCACCAACGGCGCCGCCAAGATTACGGCCACTACCGGATCGATATAGCTAAATACCCCGACTTCCTGGCCCTTTATTTTCGATATGCCGTAGTTAAACAGACCATACGCGATAAACGAAGAAAAAATGACTCCGAAGATTATTCCGACATAACCGTGGATATCAAGCTGCCCGAATGACCAATGCCTAAGTTCGCCAAGCATCATCGGCAAAAAACTCAATCCTCCGAAAATAAAGCTTATAAGACTTACCTGATAATGGTCGATTTTTTTAAGAACATTTTTATATACGATAACGTTACCGACCGCTCCAAAAGTAGCTATGACCAGAAAAAAATTACCGAGCATCAGCGTATCCGACTTTATCGAAAACAAACCACCGCTGACGATTATTGGAGACAAAACAATAATCAAAACTCCTATAAACGACAAAAGAATCCCTGTTATGACTTTTTTGCGCGGTCTTTCTTTTAAAAAAAGGATGGAAAAAATATATAAAAAAATAGGCTGCGATGAGGCGATTATCGGCGCATTAATACTTTCTGTTTTCTGTATCCCGAGAAAAAAGAAACTGATATTGACGCTAATGCCGAAAAAAGCTCCAAGCAACAACATAAACCAATCTCTTCCTGATATCTTATGCCAGTGTTTTATACCCCACGGCAAAAATAAAACCGCCGCACCGAAAAAACGGATAAACGCCAAAGTAAACGGAGGAATGTTAATTAGGGCGTATTTGAATATCGGCGAAGCCGCTCCCCAAATTACGTTAGTGATTATTAAAGCCAGAACAGGATTCATAAGATGAGTTTATCAAGTCATAAAGTTTGTCAAGTTTATCAAGAGATTTTACCGATTATTTTTTTCTTATTATCTTGATAAACTTTATAACTTATTATTTTTTTTATTCAGATAAACGATCAGTTCGCCAATAATCCCGGTCATCGTTATCTGGATACCAACAATTATCAGCAAGACCCCCAACTGGAGAATCGGCCTTCGGTAAAGAAGTACATAACTGAATATCCGTTCTATCGAGAGATACAAAGTAATCAAAAATCCTGCCAAAAAAAAACCTCCGCCGATAGGACCGAAAAAATGAAGGGGTTTTTCCGAAAACTTATATATGAAGTAAGTCGTCAAAGTATCAAGCAATCCGAAAAAAAGCCGTAAAAAACCATATTTAGAGCGACCGTGTTTCCTGGGGTGATGTTTGACGACGACTTCGCCGGTTTTGAAACCGGACTTTTCCGCCAGGACCGGCAAAAAACGGTAGTTGTCGCCGTACAAAGGAATCTCGTCCAACACCTCTTTTTTCATGGCTTTAAAACCGCAGTTGATATCATGGAATTTTGATTTCAAAAATACTTTCAGCAAAAAGGTATTGAAAATCGACGACGGAAGGGTTTTTGACAGGCCATCATTGCGCACCTTGCGCCAACCGTTGACCAGATCAAACCCCGAGTCAATCCGTCTCGCAAACTGATGGAGATCGGCCGGATCATTCTGAAGGTCGGCATCCATGAAAATAATGGTCTCTCCCTTGGCTTTTTTAAAACCGGTAGCCAACGCCTTTCCTTTACCAAGTCTTTTTCTGTGTTTGATCAATTTGATTTTGTCGTTTGCGGCAAGACTATAATCGTCATCCGAACCGTCATCGACAAATATGACCTCCCAATCGTCTTTGATATTCTTCAACTCCCTGGTTAATCCGCCTATCAAAAGCGGAAGATTGTCTTTTTCGTTGTAAAAAGGAATTATTATCGACAACATATGAAAATTTTGAATTTTGACTTTAAACTTTTGATTTTTATTTTTTCGTATACCTCAAAATCGTAATACTTATATATTAGCTGATAATTGTCGTCTTTTTTTAGGTTTTCATAAACTTTAAGCAAATTGGCGCTGTCAGAATGGTCACGAATATCGTTAACTCTCAATAGGATATAGTCGGCCAGGGAATAACGATTGGAAAATATATAAAATCTCCGATAAGAAGTGAAGTTCGCCGCCAGATAATCGGTAGCCGATATCTTCAGGCTGTCGTCGCTTAATTTCTGCTGCCATTCTTTTATAAGAAAGGCCTCATTCTTAGGCCAACGCCATGGATAAATATCCTGGTCTCGGCTAAAAGGTAAGGGCCCGAACCAATAAGCACCCATCAAGGACAGGGCCACAATGACTACTGCAATATTGACCGGTGTAAGTTTATTGAACCGATTTATCAGCCGTCTGGTGGAAAAAACCGCCGATATAAAAACAAAGGGAATGATGACCGCTACATAATGGAGGTTGATGTTACGCATAAACCAGTTGTTGCTAAAAAAATTTATCGCCAGTTCCGGTAGGGATATGAAAAAAACATCCAATGCAAAAAAGGGCAAAAAAGCAACCGGGAGAAAAAGACGGAAGAGATAATAAGCATTATCCCAATGAAAAATGTAACTTAATAGCTTAAATGGTTGACGGATATCGCTGTAATATGACATGGCAAAATGCTGCCCTTGGCGGAAATAGGGGATGATCAACCAGTTGGAAACAATAAACCAGACTGTACTGACGATAATTATCAATAGACCATACTTGACCTCCCGACTGCTCCGGTTTATTTTATTTTTTCCGTATGAGCGACTGCTTAAACTGACCATATAATATACTCCGAAAAAACAAGTGGTCAAAGCCACCTGCTCCTTAGTCGATAAAGACAACAGGAAAAAAACAAAGCTCCAAAAGAACTTCTTGACATAGGAAAAATAAAACATGAAAAGCAAAAAGGTCACCGACAAGGTAACCGCATGGAAATCAAAAATATTAGCTCTCTGCAACGGCGAAAAAATCAGATAGGAAAAAGCCATGGCAAAAGCATACGGTTTTGACTTTATTACTTTTTTCGCAAGTAGATAGACGGCCAACGCCCCGAAAGCCACCACTACCGTCTGGATTACCAGTAAAGTCTCCGGTCCGCTATGGATAAAATAAAGAGGAGAAAGCAACGCCAGCAATAAATCGTTATGGATCGCCATCCTTTTTATCTGCAACGGTCCATCCGGATCGGTCAGCTCGAGAAACCGGCCCCAATCGCCCCTTACGATGGCTTGATAACTGTTGTATACCGTCTGGTGCATTATCCCCAGATCAAAATAATAAGCGTAAAGGGAAGCAAGACGTTTTATAGTAAACAAAGAAAAGTACAAAATATAGGCAGCAATAAAAAAACCCAGTAGAATTTCCCAGCGGTATTTTTTAAGAAAAGCGGTCATTATTGATAGACTATTATATCACTTGTTTCCTGAATGAAACCTTTCATGGATCTCCTTTAACCTCAGATTGGTGACATGGGTATAGATCTGAGTAGTGGCAATGTTTTTGTGTCCCAACATTTCCTGAACGGAACGAAGATCAGCTCCATGTGTCAACAGATCGGTCGCAAAGGAATGACGCAGGGCATGAGGACCGATTCTGATCAAGATACCGGCTTTTTTACGGTATTTGTCGATCAATCTTTCGACCGACCTGACCGAAAGCCGGAGTTTTTCGTCGGTCAATCCCTCTTTTGGTTTTGGACCAGAATAACGTATAAATAGCGCCCGATAAGGATCATGCCTTGCCTCAAGATATCTTTTGAGCCAATCTTTCGACTGTTTTGACAAAAAAACCACCCGGGCTTTGCCGCCTTTACCTATGACGCTGAACTCTCCCATCTGGATATTGATATTTTCGCGGTTTAAGGCTACCATTTCCGACACACGCAGACCGGTCGAGAAAAGAACTTCAAGAATCGCCCGGTCGCGAAGCCCTATAGTGTCCTTCGTGTCAACTACGGCAAACAGCCTGTCCAAATCCTCCGGCAACAGATATTTGATATGCCGATCCCGTTGTTTGCCAAGCTCGATCATCTCCGGGGCAAGAACCGCCTTTTTCTGTTTGATAAGGTAGCGAAACAGCGATCGGAGTGCTACCAAAAAATAACTTTGGGTTTGGCGTTTCAAATCGCCCTTATATGGGTTTTTATACTGATGGGAAAGGTAAAGACGGAAGTTGCGGACAGTATTGTCATCGATCTTTTCCACCGGAAAATCATCAACATTAAGGCTTTTCAACAACCAATCCTGAAAGAAAAAGAGGTAATAGCCGTACATTTTTACCGTCCTCAAAGACAGGTTTTTATCAAGTTCACAATACTCCAAAAAACGCAACACGGCTTCCTTTGTACCCATAATATGATATTAACCGACGTCAAAAAAATAGTCAATAACGGTTTACGATACGTTTTTTTTCCCCTTGAATTGTATAAATTATAGGTATAATAGAGGTAGAGAACAATCAGGATGGTGTTTTAATTGATGATTTAGATTGTTATGACAGTCTAAATATAATAGTTTCTTTGGTTAGCAGAGTTATTGTATGTTTGCTAACGAATATTATAGGTAATAATAGTTTTAACGTTCTGTTTTAATTAGCGGCTTCAATTGTAGCTATACAATAATTATAGGTTATAATATAAGAAAATATAATAGTTTTTTAAGCCAGAGTGGTGAAATTGGCATACACGCAGGTTTTAGGAACCTGTGCCCGAATAAGGCGTGGGAGTTCAAGTCTCCCCTCTGGCACACTCTCTTTAACGATTTTGGCAGACGACCGTCCCCGGACGCACCAGGCTGAAGGTGTTCGGGATTGATCCGGTATCGGCCTTACCCAAACTGGCTCCCTGGGGAGAAAAAATCTCAGCTTCCTGAATATCGTTGAATCTGGAGGGGTTCGGGCCTAATACGGCCATTCCGCCAAACACAGTCCCGCCGGAAGGCAGGGAGACGCAAGCTCTTGCCAGATTTGAAGGATCTGAAGCCCTAGGGTAAAAAGTTCCCGTCAAAGGATTGAGTATTCCGCTATCTACGGCAGTCGGTATCTCAGTCGGGATTGCCGGATTATCTTTTATAAAGTCTGCCGTCTCTGTTTGAAAAACTATAGGAGTCGGCTCCGGTAAAGAAACATTACTGTCTTTAGGCGAAAAAACATAGGCAAATCCCAAGACTGCACATCCAAAAATGCCGATTACTGATGTACCGATCAAAAAATCTCTCGTTCCTTCATGCCAGATGTTACCACTCATAGAGACCCATAATATACTATATCAAGTACCTTCTTTCCAGGAATGAAGATATTTTTTCTGCTCGGTGCTTAATCTGTCTATTGCAATACCGTTTGACCTCAACTTCAAATAAGCGATCCGTTCATCAAGTTGTTTAGGTAAACGGTACACTTTTTTTTCCAGCTTGTCTTTATTGATCCAAAGATATTCCGCCCCCAAAGCCTGGCCGGCAAAACTCATGTCCATGACCGAGGCCGGATGGCCTTCGGCGGCCGCCAGATTGACCAAACGTCCTTCACCCAGAAGATAAATCTTCTTGTGTCCCAGGTCGTATTCGTCAACCATCGGCCTAACCTTCCTTACTTTTTTTGCCAGTTTTTTTAAGGCGACTTTGTTTATCTCGACATCAAAATGTCCGGCGTTGGCCAAAAGCACGCCGTTCTTCGCCAAACGAATATGGGATTCGTCAACCACATACTTGTCTCCGGTAGTCGACAGAACGATATCGGCTTTTTTTATCGCCTGTTTAAGCGGCATGACCAAATATCCGTCCATTGAAGCCTCAAGAGCTTTAACCGGATCAACTTCGCAAACGATCACCTGGGCACCCATACCTCGCGCCCGCAAGGCAACGCCACGACCGCACCATCCGTATCCGCAGACGACAAATGTTTTTCCGGCCAGAAGTATGTTGCTTGCCCGCAAGATACCGTCGATCGTCGACTGTCCGGTACCGTAGCGGTTATCAAAAAGATGTTTTGTCAGATTGTCATTGACGGCCAGAACCGGAATCTTTAAAGCTTTGTCTTTTTCCATAGCCCGCAATCTGATTACGCCGGTGGTCGTCTCTTCACTTGAGGCGACGACGTTTTTAAGCAACTCTGTCCGCCGACTATGAAGCAAGCTCACCAAATCAGCTCCGTCGTCCATAGTCAAGTTGGGTTTGTAATCCAAAGCGGCATTCAAATGAGCATAATAAGTTTTATTATCTTCTCCTTTTATCGCATAAACAGGAATCCCATAATCTTTAACAAGTGAAGCAGCCACGGCATCATTCGTTGACAGAGGATTGGATGCACAAAGAACAACCTGGGCACCACCCTGTTTTAACGTAATTACCAGATTGGCTGTTTCCGATGTCACATGAAGACAGGCACCCAAAACCACCCCTTTTAACGGTTTTTCCTTTTTAAAACGTTCGGCGATCAGTTTCAAAACCGGCATATCCCGAGCGGCCCACTCAATCAACAGTTTCCCTTCTGCAGATAGTTTGGGATCTTTGATGTCATGTTTCATAAGGATTTGATTATAACAAAAAACTCCGGCTGGTATATAATACTTGAATGTTTAAAAAATATTCTTCGGTTATCGTCACCGGATCGATGGCTTATGATGACATCATGGACTTTCCTGGTTTTTTTAAAGACTATCTGCACCCGGACAAACTTCATCAGATAAACGTATCTTTTGTCTTGGATAAAATTGAAAAACAGATCGGTGGTACCGGCACTAACATTGCCTATAATCTTAAACTTGTCCTTGGAGGCGACAAAGTACCGGTGATTCTTCTTGGGGCTGTCGGCAAAGACGGTCAGGAATTCATTCGTTTTTTGAAAAAAAATCGCTGTGACACAAAAGGAATTATCGTTGACAAAAAACTCTATACGGCTACCGGAAAAGTCATCACTGATAAAAACGATAACCAGATCTGGGGATTCTATTACGGCGCCTCACAAACGGCATCCAAACACCAATTAAAAAAATACGCCGATAGCGACAGTCTTGTTTTTATATCCGCCAATCATCCGAAAGCCTTTCTTCATTTTCAAAAACAGGCCATAGCCGGGGAGTATGATTATTTTTACGACCCGGGTATGTCACTTACCTGGATTACCGATAAGGACTTGAAAGAAGGCGTCTTTAATTCAAAGTTTTTAGTAGGCAACGATTATGAGATAGCCATGATCTGTAAAAGATTAAAAATTGACGTAAAAAATCTTGTCAAAAAGGCGATAAACGTCGTTACTACCTTAGGAGAAAAAGGCGTGTGTTACGAATACTCGGAAAAAAATCTCTATAAAAAAATTGTCGTTCCGGCTTTTCCGGTAAGAAATGTTCTTGATCCGACCGGCGCCGGAGATGCTTGGCGGGCCGGATTTACCGCCGGTATCATAAAAGACTGCTCGCTTACGGACTGTTTGAAGTTGGGTAACGTAATGGCCAGCTTTGCCATCGAAACTTACGGAACCGTCAACCATCATCCAGATCAAAAAGCAATTACTGATCGTAGTTTGTTAATTTCGGCGTAACCAAACCTATAATCAAAGTGCTGATTATCGCCCCAACTCCGCCTATGACAACCGATATGGGCGCACCGATAAATGAAGCCATGACCCCTGCCTCAACTTCACCCAACTCTGGTCCTCCATAAAAAAATATCATGCTAACCGACGACATTCTTCCCCGGATATAATCGGGAGTATTCAATTGCCTAATCGTGTTTCTGATAGTTGAACTGATCACATCGGCAAAGCCGGTTATTGCCAAAAAAACAAAGGAAAGAAAAAACAATTTGGATAGACCAAAAAAAAGAGTCGCCAGCCCGTAAACAATTACGGCTACCAAAATCAGTCTTCCCTGATGGCGAATTTTTTCCATAAAAGACAGACAAATTCCGGCTGCCGCTCCTCCTATAGCTGAAGCGGCCGATAAAAAACCATATCCTTGGGCACCTACTTTTAAAATATCTTTGGCAAAAATAGGAAGGAGAACATTACCCGAAGCAAAAAAAGTCGCAAAGAAATCCAAAAACATAGTGGAACAAATAAGCGGTGATTTGAAGACAAAAGAAAAACCTTCTTTAATCGAGAACAAGGAAAGTTTACGATTTGAATAAATCTGGTTAACCGACCCTATTTCAAGAAGAACAAAGATAATCGCCAAAAAAGAAATCGCATTGAATAAATAGACCGATCCTATATTAAACCCGGCGATCATCAACCCTCCTATACCCGGACCGATAATCGCGCTTAACCGCCACATGACATTAATGAGGCTTGAAGCATTGGCAAAATATTTTTCCGGTAAAAGCAAAGGCATAAACGACTGTCTGGCCGGAATATCAATTGCCATCGCTATGGCATTGATGAAAATAATCACATAAATCATCAATGGATTGATAATATTCAGATAGGTCAATATTGTTAACGATATGGCGCAAACAGTCATGATCGTCTGGGCTACCAAGATAAGCTTTCTCCGGTTGTGAATATCGGCTAACACCCCGGTAAAAGGAGCCAGAAGTATTATCGGAACAATCTTTACCAAACCTATCATTGCCAAAGAAAGAGCTGACTTGGTCAAAAGGTAAATATGCCAGTTTATCGCCGTCACCTGCATCATTGATCCAATTGAGGAGATAAAAAGCCCTATCCATACCAAACGAAAATTCCTGAATCTTAGGGTAATAAAAGGAGAGTGATTGTCTTTTTTTTCCATAGAGATAGCTTACTGGTATTTGCCGAAGTAAGAAGTATAATCCTTTGTTTTCTTCCTGTAAAGACTCAGTTTGTATTAATGACCTTTAAATGATAAAATTCTTAAAAATATGAATATAGAGCGTGTTGGTAATCCAATTACTGAAAGTAAACGATATCTGCAAACTCTTACCCTAGCCCGAGATTGGTACGAAAGTAGGGGATTACAACCTATATTTGTCGGAGGTGTCATCGCCAAAACTCTTAATTTAGCTTCCATACAGCAAAGTTGTATCAATCATAAAGAAAGAACAATCACGATACCGGTTGATAAAAACACTTATACTTTAAGGAGAAAAGATGGAACTTTTGACGATTTTGATATCATAGTCCAACACCCCAGTCAAGATCATGTTCAAACAACGATTAAAGAACTGGAACAGCATCTGCATAAAGAAGAGCTTGATGACCACTTTGTCAGTACGGAAGCCGTAAGATATGATCATTGGAATCCAAAAAGAAACAAACTTACTCAGATGGTATCGGGATTGGAAGTTACGGATAATCTATTACGTTTTACCTTCGGAGAACTGTCTTCCGATCCTATTCCTCAAGCGACTATGGAAAGGTGGACCTACGACTTTGTTGATAACGGATTAAGTTTTTTGAGTTTGCCAAGTCTAAACCCCGCGTTTTTCGGTTTCCGATATCTTATGAGACTACCTCTTAGCCAAACGGGGGGACTACGAGCCAAAGACCGTGTTACCAAAATAGATGAAAATACAAATAAGAGCACCAACAAAATTCACACTCTGATGAAACTGCGCGAGAAAGCTTTGTTAACCGGCGCGGAACAAGGTATCGTTTACGATCAATCTGCTTGGCAAGATTTTATTATCAAACTTCAAAAACCCCAATATCATGATCCGATCACCCACATGAAATCTGAGTTAATGAATTTGTGGTGGAACCAGCTTGGATTTTTGTCTACCGCAATCGCTCATGGAGAAGGAGTTTTCAAACAAGTCGCCAAATTGGGTAATAAATTCGTAGGTTAATTATATAAAATAACCCATTATATCGCTAGAAATAATCCCTAAAATCGATTGCCAGTAACTTATTCAATTCTTCTTTACTTCTTTTTTCAACATAAGCAATACCGAAGGCAGGATTTTTTTTATAGTCAAGTTCATAAAAATGCAATACGTTACCTAAGTCTTTTTTAAGTTTTCCGTAATCTGGTTTATGTTTTTCCAAATTAATCCCGATTCCGTTGTAGCACAAAACCCAGCCGTAATATTTCCCTTGATGTTGTTTTAGTATTTTTTTCCAGTCGGGTTTTTTTCCGGCAAAAAAATATTCAAAAGGCTCAATGCCATAACCGTAATAGGGGAGATCGGCTACCCCAAAACCGCCGAACCGGGGGACATTCCATTCGATCGGAATAAGCCTTCCTTGTTTTTCCCTGAACTCGGCATGAACGGCAAGGTTTTTTATGCCCAGCGTTCTGTTGAAATGAGTAAAGATTTTAAGTATCTGTCCGGAAAATTTTTCATATATCTTATCGCAGGTATAATATAAAAGATGAAAATAATCTTTTATCTTCGACATCGGATGATGACAAAAATTGACGATGATCGGCGATCCCTGTTCGTCGTAAAATACGTCAAAGGTATACTCCTCGCCGCCGATAAACTCTTCTATCAAAAAATCGTCTTTCGTAAAGACGTCTTTTGAAAAAAAATCCGATGATTTTTGTATCTCTTTTTTAAGCTCCTTGGCGATTTTTTTTAAATCGGTCGTACTGTCAATCTCCCTGACTGCCGCTCCGAAAAAACCTTTTTGGGGTTTGATTACGTATTTTTTGTTTTTTGGAAGTTTTACAAAAGGTAGCTTGTCAATCGTTACCTGCTCGAAATAAAAATCAGGATAAATACTTTTCAATAAAAGCCGGCACTTGTATTTGTTTTTTATGTTGTCGACCTTATCTCTGGTTTCTTCATCGGCGATCTTCCCCAAGATTATCGGTACCGACGTCTCATCCGGAGCATAAATTTTGTCTTTTTTGCCGAAACATATATCTGACGACTGCAATCTCCCTTCAGTCATCACGACAAAACCGGCTTTGGTTTTGTATCCGTCAAACAAAGGAGAGGTAAAATTTTTTCCGGTAATTATGTATTTCATCTATAAATTATTATAACTGCTTTTACAGTTTTTACCTGCCTTATACCGTTTACACGAATCCGCAAAAGGACAGCCCGAACAATAACCGCGACTATCCCGGGAGAACGTCTTTTTGAGCAGACGACAGATATAACATATCGCCGAAAAAACGATAACGGCAGACAGCATTATTTCGATAACAGTCATATTAAGAAAAACCCAGCAACTTTCCGCCCTGGTATATAAAAAAACTGACAATCCAAGCGACAAAGGTCGTATAAACGACCGTAAACAAAGGCCACTTCCATGAGTTGGTTTCTTTCTTAATGGCCGCCAGCACGGCAATGCAGGGAATATACAGCAGGGCGAAAACCATGAAAGAATAGGCGGCCAAAGGCGTAAAATCATGCCGCAAAGCTGCTTCCAAACTTGAACCGGCCTTATATAAAGTACCGAAAGCGCTAACCACCACCTCCTTGGCAACCAATCCAAACATTAGGGCGGTCGTTGATTTCCAATTACCGAACCCAAGAGGTCTGAAAAAAGGTGTTAATGTCTGTCCGATTAATCCGAAATAGCTTTTTTCAGATCCGTATTCGACGCCGGCGGGAAAACTCGCCAGAACCCAGATTATCACGGAAAAGGCAAGGATAAGCGTTCCGGCCCTTTTTATAAAAAGCCAAACCCTTGTCCATACGTGGAGAACAATTCCGGTAAGCGAAGGCAATCGGTAGGGAGGCAGTTCGATAAAAAACGGCGAAGCCTCTTTTTTCACGAACAATCTTTGGAAGAGCAATCCGGAAAGGATGGCCACGATTATCCCCATAACATATAAGGAAAAGATAACCCAACCTTGGTTGTCGGCAAAAAAAATACCGGTAAATAGTACGTATATGGGTAGACGGGCGGCACAAGAGACAAAAGGATTAATTAATATCGCCAACAATCTGTCTCTTTCGTTTTCCAAGGTTTTGGTGGCTATAATCCCGGGGACGTTACAACCGAACCCCAAAATTAAAGAAATAAACGCCTTTCCGTGCAAACCAAGCTTCATCATGAGAAAATCCATGACATAAGCCACCCTTGCCATATAACCGCTATCCTCAAAAACGCTGATAAAAAAGTAGAGAAATCCTATGACCGGAACAAAGGTCAGCACACCGCCAACACCGCTGACAATCCCTTCGGTAATCAAGGAGATAAACAACTTCGAAGCCCCCAACCGCCTCAAAAACGAATCGACATCAACCGCCAGAAGATTAAGGATCCGTTCCAACATATTTTCAAGCGGCGCCGACAGGGAAAAAGACACCTGAAAAACAACCAGCATTATGACCAAAAAAATCGGGATACCGAGGTATTTGTTAGTCACGATCCGGTCTATTTTTTCCTCAAGACCGGTTACCGTCGGCTTTTTATTCCGAAAGATTGCCTTATTGACCAAGTCCTTAATATAGCGATACCGTTCACTCGGCAAAAAACCAATGTTTTTTAATGAGGGTGTTTTTTTCCTGTCCGCGATTATTTCATCTAACAACCCTATCAATGATTTTTTGTTCCTCGAATCAATGGGGATAACCGGAATTCCAAGAACCTCCGACAACAGTACGACATTGACCGATATGCCTTGCTTTTCGGCAGACTGGTTCATGTTGAGAGCCAAAATCAACGGTTTTTTAAGGTCAATCAATTGGGTCGTCAGATAAAGGTTGCGTACCAGATTTTGAGCGTCGACTATCTGAACGATTGTATCGCTTCTGTCGTTTGACAGGAAATCCGATACGACCGATTCTTCTTCGGTATAGGGATAAAGGCTGTACGAACCGGGCAGGTCGACTATTTTGATGGTTTTACCTTTATGGACAAACGATCCTTCCTTTTTTTCAACGGTCTTGCCCGGCCAGTTACCCACATGTTGACGAGCCCCGGTTAAAGAGTTGAAAAGAGTCGACTTTCCGACATTCGGGTTACCTATCAAACATATGTTCAGCTGGTTTTTTTTCTCCATAGATCTTAAAAGCCTCTCCTTTCCCGATAGCTATTTTTGAGTCAAATATTCTAATTATCAAAGGACCCCACCGGTCGTTTTTCAGTATCTTTATTTCGGCTCCCTCATAAATGCCCAGTTCTGAAAGCCTAAGGTTAAAATTCCGGCCGCAATCTATGGAAACGATGTTAACAATATCTCCTTTTTTGAAATCGATTATCGGACTCATATTATTTTTTCAATCTAGGTATGGTATGTCCGCAAGGACACAGTTTCGGGCAACCCAAAAAACCGTCGAGTTTTTTGGCGGTCTCGTAAGAAATCGCATGCTCCAACCTGTGGGCTTCCTCATGTATTTTTTTTCTGTCAAGCTTAAGTGTTTGTATAAGAAAAACTTCGACGATTCTGTGTTTATAGATAAGCATCTGAGCTTCTTTTTTTCCTTTGCTGGTCAGTTTTACTTCGGAGTAATAATCGGCGTTAACCAACTTGTTTTTGTCAAGCAACTTAAGCATTTTGGAAACAGCCGCTTTACTGATATCAAGGTCACGGGCAATCGCGATAGATCTGACGTCATCGCTATCGGTTTTTTCGATATGCGAGTATATAGCTTTCAAATAGTCCTCCTGGTTCCTCGTATTAATCATAATAAGTTAACTATAGT
This sequence comes from Candidatus Roizmanbacteria bacterium, assembly GCA_012798265.1. Taxonomy (GTDB): domain Bacteria; phylum Patescibacteriota; class Microgenomatia; order UBA1406; family GWC2-37-13; genus JAAZNM01. The sequence goes on from JAAZNM010000001.1 coordinate 244,395, forward strand.
TAACTTATTAAACCACAACCTGTCGATAAAATCAAGGAATTTTTAATAGTATTTCGGTAAACGAATCATTTTTTGCACAATACTGTAAAAATGTCGGAAGACTTGTCTTCCTCTCGACCGACAGAGGAAAAAATGATTTGAAACCCTACCGAAGAAAGAACTTTTTTTATTTCCGGTAAAGAATAAAAAGAAAGATAATAATATATGCTGTTGTTTTTATCAGTTTTTATACGGTGCCAACCGGTTTTATTGTCGGATATTATTTCAAAACTGCTCTGGAATATCCCACCTTTAGGCAATATACGATATATTGATCCCAATACTTTTTTTATGCTTCTTTTTGGAAGATTCATTAAGGACAGATGCTCGTGGATCCCGTTCGGGTTCAAGATCTTGTATTTTTCTAGATTAAGTAAATCATCGACGATAAATATCAGGTTCGGATTGACCTGCCTGGCTATCTTTATTGATTCGGAAGAAACGTCTATTCCGTAAGTCAAAAAACCTTTTCTTTTTAAGTAAGCCGCTTCCAAACCAAAACCGCATCCGATATCTATGACGGATCCTTTTTTTGGCAGATGTTCCATGAATTTTTTCAGCTTTTTTCTATACCTGAGATTGTATCGGCCGATTTTTTTGTTTTTGAGGCCTAAAGCCACGGCATCATAAAGAATGGCGGCTTGCAGCGATGGATTTTTGTTCATTTATTATATTTATTATAATAAACTCAGTTTGACCGAAAAAATCCAAATATTTAATTGCAGTATCAAAGATGGCAGATGAAGAATTTATTCGTATAGCCGGCTTCAATATTCAGCTGATCTTTTGTAGAACCAATTTTTCGTTTTTTAAAAGAAGAGTCCGGCAAGAAATCAATGAATACGTTAAAGGATTCATATCTTTAAAAAAACCAAAAAAAATTCACTATCGCGTTAAATTTGTCGAGAACAAGAAAACGACAATTTTTGATAAATCCGGCCAGGTTTTTATTCATTTTTACGGAAAAAAAGAAAATTCCCTGACGACTCATTATTACATTAATGATTTTCTATTTAATTTTATTTTGAGGAATATTCTTTATATATTATTAAAAAACGAGGGAATCATACTGCATTGTTCCGCTGTCAAAATCAAAAAAAGCGCGGTATTGTTTTTAGGGAACTCCAGCGCCGGCAAATCAACTATCGTATCGCTCCTTAAGGGGAAATATCCTCCATTGGCCGATGATCTCGGTATTTTAAAAAGGGAGGATGGCAAGTATTACTTTTACCAGACTCCTTTTTTGGAAAAAAATATGAATTTTGAAAAAAATTCCGAAAAAACTATCGTCAAAGAGGTCTATTTTATTAAAAAGGCGGAGTCGATACGGGCACGAAGGATTACCGGTCGCGATCAGATACTCGAAAAACTACTTCCCCAAGTTCTTTTTGAAAACAAAAGCAATCATTTGCCCTCGTTAAAATTCTTAATGGACTTTGGATCTTCATTCCCTGATTTTTTTACCCTTAATTTTCCTAAAAATACGGAAGCTCTCACTGAATTTTTCATGTCTTAGTCCGAATTTGATCAATCTGTTTGCTTCAATCTTCAGTATCTCCGGGATAATCGCCTTATAAAAATCACAGTAAGGTGAGTTTGAAGAAGCTTTTCCTTTGTTTTGGATCGTCAGATAAGCGCATCCTCCCGTACATATATATCGGAAACTGCATGTTTTACATATCTCTTTATCGTCGACTTCAAATCCGTTTTGTGCTATCAATCTTTTTTCTTTTATCGTTTTTATAATATCTTTATCGCCTATGGAACCGATCCTGTTTTCCATCATTAACGGACAAGAAGAAAGGAATCCTTTATGGTCAACCGTAAAATAAGAAATTCCTAAACCGCAGGTGACGCTATGAGGGAAAAAACTTATGCCGGCTATTAAAGAATTGATGATGGAATTGGCCGGAGGATCGTCCCGTATGATCCTAAAGCTTTTTGACATGTATTTGATCAAGTCTTTGTTATCTGCGGTGAGTCCGTCTGGAGCTCTAATATTTTCCTGGTATAAGTTGAAAGCGAAAGGAATGTCTTTTTTCAATAAAAATCCAGTTATTTGGGGAATGTTTTTTATGTTAAGCGAGGTAACCGTGATCGTTACGTAAAAAGGAACCTTATATTTGCCCAAGGCATCGATTCCTTTCTCAACTAGATCAAAAGAGCCTTTACCGTTGGCGAATATTCGTTGAATATCATGATATTTTTTAGTCCCATCTAAAGAAACGTAAATATCCAGACCGCCAAAATCTGTTTCTTTTTTTAATATTTTAGCAACTCTTTCGTCAATCAAAGTTCCGTTGGTTAACAATGAATATTTGATCTTTATCCTTGTTTTTTTTGACAACTCCCTGCCGTAATTGATTAAAAAAATGATTTTGTCAAAAACCAACAAAGATTCACCGCCACCAAAAACAAGTTCTATCAACTTAAATTTGTTCTTTGCGGCATCTTTGAAAATTTTTTGCATAGATTTTACCGCCAATCCCAAATCCATTTTTTCATTTGTTTTATAGACGAAGCAATATTTGCATCTTAGATTACATTGGTTTGTGATATGGAGCCAAACGGAAATTTTTTTTGTAGGATTATTATCTATGGCATTTTTCCCAATAGGTTTATCTACGAAAACAATTTCTTTTTTAAGAAAGTCTTTAATTATTTTTTTGATTTCGGATTTCTTGGCCCGTTTATCTTTTCTTTTGGCAGAACTAAAAATTTCGCTGAATTTTTTTTCTTTAGTAATCGAATCGTACAGGAATGCTGCTGGTCTATTCAACACAACTACTCCTTTGGCGGATAGGGGATTATAGACCAACAGATATTCTCCGATTTTATCAGTATGGGAAGAAGGGTATGTCTTGATTACGGTCTCCGCCGTTATTCTCATCAGAGTTAATTGTAGCAGGATCCGCCCCCGACATGATGACATCCGCTTGCGTTAACGACTCCAATAATACCGAAATCATATAAACTACTGCTTATTATCTCCGAATCGGAAAAAAAACTTAACTTAATCCTAGTTGTTTTTATGGTCGGTTTTGCATAGATAACTCTATTTTTTTCACATTTTTATTTATCATAGTCTGGTAAGGGTTAATTTTACGTCTGAGCTTGTCGATGAAACCATAAGATCGGTCGTATCTTCAATCAAGATAGAATCGCCGTTTTTAAGATCCGTCATCTGCATAGGAATCCTTTTTTCATCTTTCATTTGAAAAAACCCTATTTTTTTTATCATATCCTGATTATAATACATATCTATCTCCGATCCTTTCTCTCCGGTCAGGACAAAATAAAAATATTTTTCCTGTCCCAACTTTCCGGGTTTATCAAATTTAATATCAGAGATCTTCCCCTTAACTTTTGTTGTGGCGAAAAATGAGACGAGATGGTCTTTATTGAATGTCGTCAACTCGATCCAGCGACCATAATCAATCCCCATATTTTTCCTCATATCCAAATATTTTTCCGCAGGCAGATCGATATATATCCTGTTTTGAGTTTCGTCATAAACCAAAGGCAAATAAGTCTTATATACGGGATCGTTTAATAACGCCAGATCAGCTTGAGAAAAAACATTGTTTTTAGTTATTGAAGAACTCGACTTATTGGATATTTTTGATTTTTGATTTGTTTCCACTATATCTTTTTTAATACACAGGTACCCACACTCAAAACTGACTATCATCAATGAAACAATTAACAACAGCTTAAGAATTTTATTCATGAGTTAAATACCTATAGGGAAAGGGTATCAGTTTTTTTATGGGAAAGTCAAGGCTAATTTTTTAAATGACGAAGACGGTTTTGAAGATAAAATAAGGCTCCCGTTAAAATGAATGTTCCACCGATGATCAGACCCATTGGCCAATCAAAACTAAAAAACGCAACGGCACCGACGAATATGAATACCCATGATCCGATCTCCGGTTTTTTCCAACTCAAGACAGCTATAAATAAGATCGGCAACGTCAAAAGCAGATGCATTAAGGAGTCTTTCCAATCGAATTTCGGACTAAATCCTTCGAAAACAAACAGACCAAAAAAAACAACCATGGCTACCGTCAACAATCTCGGCAGATAAAAAAGAATTCTTTTCATATTTTATGCAAATAATCATCCCGTTGCTTTTTTAGCTCCGCCGCTAAAAGCGCCTATTCCCAAAAGAAAACCGAAGTCGTACCACCGTCCGTTATTGTTGGTTTCGTAGACTTTGACGTTGGCGGTAAACAGACCAATTATAAAAACGAGCGGAGCGATTATACCATGCCACAGTCCAACCCAAAATCCGGCCGGTTTCGCCCCCTTCAGCTTAAATTTAGAATTGGGGCCGGCTACCCAAAGGATATTATGATCTTGCTTTTTTTTCATATTGAATCTATTTCAAATAGTAACAATAAATTATAACATTAAGTCCTTATCGGTTATTATTCAAAACAAATCTGTCAATAACATCAGCCACTCCGTCTTTTTCCACCGAGGGAGCTATATAATCGGCAATCGCTTTTAAGTCGTCAACGGCGTTACCCATGGCTACTTTCAACCCACAAGCCATGAGGAGCGGAAAGTCATTGTAATGATCGCCTATGCCGATTATCTCCTCCCTGGAAATTTTCAATATCTCCGCCAGTTTAAGGACGGCATGCTGTTTGGTCGCATCAGGATTGGTAACATAAACGTCCAGTAGGTCTTTTCCTTTGAATGACGAAGTCCGGACTACGATTACGTCTTTAAGTGCCGCTTCTATTTTTTTTATATAACTGCCGGCCTCTTCCGGCTTCAAACCCATGGCGACAAACTTCCTTGGTCTCATGTCTTCCGGAATTTTGTCTTTCAACTCATAACTTTCCCTGCCGCTTGACGCCCGTATTTCTTTTCTATAGGTTTTGGCTATCTCCAGTATGATATCGGCCGATTCTTTTTTTATTATCGAATCCCAGAGCGGTTTTTTGGTCAAAGGGTCATAAATGGCGGCTCCGTTATCGACAATAACAGGCGATTTTATCTCCAACTCTTCGATTAAATGCTCTATAAGAAAAAATGGCTTGCCGGTCGCCAGACTAAACGTGAAATTTTTACCGTTTAGGTCCTTTATGGCTTTTTTGACACGGTCGCTTATTACGGAGTGATAAACTACGGGGGCTAGGGTACCATCGATATCGGAAATGATTGCCTTATATTTTCCCATAACTAAGTATAACAGAAGCAACTTAAAAACAAGTCCGCTAAAATAGATTATTATTTCAGGTTTTTCTCGTAGAAAAATTTATTTCCTTTCTTGTCCTTTCTGGTAAAATTGTTTTTTTCGTAAAACCGGTGGGCTCTATGCATAAGTTCATAAGTGTTTAATATTATTTTTGAGAATTTTTTTTCACTGGCAAAATCCAAAGCCTGATCAAGCAATATTTGGCCTATACCGGTTCCGTGATAATCGACCAATACAAACATTCTGTTAAGTTTGGCTACGTTGCCACCCATATCACGGATAGCCACCGTCCCGACGACTTTATCGCCGTCAAGAGCTACCCAAAACCTGCCTTTTCCCGAATAAACTTCTTCTATCCGGTCAAGATCGGGATCATCGATGGGAAGAGAATTTTTATCAACAACCGAAATATCCGCCAGAGTCCGTCCGATGACATCCCGTATCTGATCTTTATATCTTTTTGAATATTGTTTAATTTCGATTTTGCCATCGGGGACAGTTTTATCCATATTGATATTATATATCTAATGATTTGATCCGAAAAATTATACTTGACAAAGTAAACTATAGTTTACTACACTAGTAAACGGGTGTTTACTTAAAAATTCGTATCAAAAATATGAATGGGACGATTGACGAAAAGGTAAGCGTTATTACTTCGTTTGATAAAAACGATGGGTCGGTAACACCTCAAAAAATAAACTGGCAAGGAAGAGATTACGTAATCAAAACCGTCAGTTATCACCACAGAGTAAGGGAAGGTAAAAAACTTTTGCATATTTTTCATGTAACCGACGGCGGTCTTGATTTTCGGTTGAGATTTGACACCGAAAATCTCCATTGGACCTTGGAGGAGATATATGATGAATCTTCAGCTTAATCGCAACCCGCCGCTGGTTATGCATATTGATTTAAACAGCTGCTTTGCCACCGTCACTCAACAGGCCTTTCCCCATTTAAGAGGTAAGCCTCTGGTTATGGCCGCCTATAACTCACCTCACGGTTGCATTTTAGCCCCTTCAATTGAAGCGAAACGATTGGGGATAAAAACCGGCATGAGGGTCATGGAGGCAAAACTAATTTGTAAAGACATTATCGTCAGGACAACCGACACCACTCTTGTCAGGGACGTCCATATGAGATTCAAAAAAATCTGCAACGATTATTCTATTTCGGTCACCCCCAAATCAATCGACGAGGTGGTGATCGACTTTAATCCGATGAAAAAAAATCTGAAAAAATCTTTGACCGACATCGCCAAAGAGATAAAAATGCGTTTGAAAAAGGAGATAGGGGAGTGGATCGTCGCTTCAGTCGGAATCGGGACAAACAGGTTCTTGGCCAAAACCGGCGCCTCGCTCCATAAACCTGACGGGCTGGATGTTATTACCTATAAAAACTTAAAAGGCGTCTATGCCGGGTTAAAACTAACCGATTTGCACGGAATAAATACGCGATTTGAGGCAAGACTCAACATTAACGGCATTTTCACCCCGCTTCAGTTTTTGGACGGCTCTTTATTTCTTCTCAAAAACCAAGTCTTTAAAAGTATCTGCGGATACCACTGGTACAAAAGACTGCGGGGGTGGGAGGTGGACGATATTGATTTTAAGCGGAAAAGTTTCGGGCAAGACTATGCTTTAAAAAAACAAACAGCCAATCCCGAAGAACTGGCAAAAATCATGATGAAGTTATGCGAAAAGATGGGAAGAAGATTGAGAAGAAGCGGATGCAGCGCTCAAGGCATTCATGTTGCCATTATCTACAATGACCATACCGTCTGGCACAGGGGAAGGCTTATGAGCAAGGAAATGTATGCGACCATGGAACTTTTTCGCGGTGCCCAACTTATTTTAAACCAACAGCCAAAAAGAGGTGTTGTCGCCAAACTGTCGGTTAGTTGTTATGGGTTTGCTCCTTCGAAAAAAATCCAGATGAATCTATTCGACCGGGGAGAAAGTAAAATACGAAAAGTGTCCGACGCTTTGGACACGATAAACAACAAGTACGGCGAGTTTGTCATAACTCCCGCCCTTATGTTGGGGATGAATGATACCGTAGTTGACCGGATCGCTTTTGGCGGCGTCAAGGAACTTGAAGATATATATGCGATATAGCTTTCCTATCCCGATTTTGAAATTGATTTGCCTGCCGCCATTTAATATACTTTTGGCATTACGGAACATAAATCTTTATTTTTAATCATTTTTATCTGCCTGATCGCCGCATTATTTTTTCTGTTTCCGACAAAAATACAAGCCGCCCAAACGTATGATATCTGTTATTCCCAATGTGCCGCATATAAATTCGTCTGGCAGGGGACATACTGTTATGACTTATTTACCCAACAATGCGGAGGGAATTCCGGAAATCCGATAATGAAAACCATAAAGTTCCTCAAAGATGTCAAAAGTACGCTTACCGACGGCAGCAATATAGACGCTGTTTTTAAGGCCTGGTTCGTGTGCAAACCGCTTATAGAAAACTGTATCGTTCCCCAAATGCAATCATGCAAACAGACATGCCAGATAGACCAGTTGGTCTATGCCCCCGATCTGTCGGTCGGTCATCCCGACAGCCGTTTTCACGGGATCGTTTATGACGAGGAAAATAAGCAACTATTGTTTAAGGTCGTCAACAACGGTCTCGGATATGCTTGGGACATAGACATAGAGGCTTCATATGCACACACCAAAAACAGAGACGGAAAAACAAGCGGCGGCCAACAGCTCTTTAAGGAAAAAGGGCAACATCTCATCTATCTTGGAGCCCGTAACGGTCCTCCTAAAACAGTCAGCGATTACGTAACCGACTTTCTTATCGAAGAAAGCAACTTTTCAAACTGGCTGCAAGGATTCAAATCAGACGCCGATGATTACAACGTTCCCAATTATTGGATAAAGGCGGTCCGATTTGAACCGATTGAAGGAGAACTGAATCGGGTAATCATGAATGTCGATCCGGGTAATAACATTCCCGAATCGAACGAGATTAATAATACCTATGTTTTTGACCTGGATATGCGGCCGACTCCGGCGCGTTTCTCCATTGAAAATTTTTCGACAAAACTTGTCGCCCAGACTCTCGACTCTTTTATGACCAGCTTTCGGATAAGGAACAATGGGGAAGAAAACGGACCAGTCAAAGTTAGAATCTTTGAGGGTAAATATCAGGAAAACAAAAATCCAATTTTCCAATCGGAACAGACCGTGATGGGCAAAAACGTTTTCGACTTTGACGCGATCGTTCGTTTGGATTCAAAAAAAGAAACCGATCCCTACTGCGGAAAAATGAAACAGTATACTCTGACCGTAACCGACGAGGACGGCAACAAAACCGAAAGGGATTTTTGGTTGACCATATATGTCGGTTCCGTATCGGGAAAAGTAGTCGACCTTTTCGGCAAAAAAATCCCCGGGACAAAGATCACTGCATCAAGCGGCGAGGAGGCAACCGTTAATTCAAGCGGAATTTATCACCTTAAGGGAATAAGTTCCCTTGGAAATATCACCGTTACCGCCTCCCATCCTGATTACTCTCAAGAGGAATCGAAAAACCTTACTTTTAGAATCGAGAATGAGTTCAAACCATGTACTGAAGGCGGTCTGGATTTTTATTCGGTTGACTTTATCTTAAAAAACAAACCCGTCACCTGGCAGATAATATTCAAAGATAAAGATGGACATCTGTTAAACGGAACCATCCTGGCGGCGAACGATCTTTTTCGCAACCAGGTCGCCGTTAACGGAAAAAAAACCATTCCCGACCTACAACCGGGAGAATATTATGTAACTGCAAACGTCAGCGGATACTATCCGATTTTCAAAAAGATCGCTCTTAATCCTCCCGAAGAGACAACCGATTTCGTTTTTGAAAAAGTCGCCGGAAGAGAGAATGATGACGGATTACGGATAATCGCTCCCAGGCTTCTCTGGACAAAACGGCTTGGTCAGGGAGGAGGAATAATAGGCAATCTCAACGCGACAAAAAATGGGAAAACCCTGACTATTGAGGCAAGCAATAACAATAAAAGAACGTCAAAACTCTATTTTGTCGATCCGCTCTCCGGCAAAACCATTAAGGAGGTGGATATTCCCTATGTCATCGGCCAACAACGTGACGTCGGTCTTGATGCCTCATATGACGGACGAACCATTGGATTGTTTATTAATCCCGGAGCTCCCGGAAAAACAGATAAGGAAAGAGTGCTATCTATATTCAACGCCACAGGCGACAAAATCGGCGGGACAACTTTGAATAGGCAAACGTCTATTTTTCTTGATGTTTCGCCTGACGGATTTTATCTTTATCCGAACGCTTTGATCAACTCATCCCTTCATAAATACACGCGTCGGGAGGTTGAGGGAGTCGGCTACGGACACGATCTTCAATCATACGGAAGCTACGTTTATTTTTTGAGAAACGGCAACCTTGTCAGCAACTGCAAAGGCAAAGAAACCGGATGGTGCGAACGGACCATAAACGATGACCAAATCCGTAAAATCGCCGATCTTAAAAACATGCCAAGAATAATGGACCAAAGTTACGATGGGTCGGCTTTGGTGATAAGGACAGATGAAAAAATATATTATTTCGGCAGTTCGGTTTGGGAAAAGGATTCGCCGCGTGACAACTCTTTTATCAGCGCTTCCATATCTCCCGGAGGCCTTTATGTCATAACGACCGAAGGAAGTGGCGGCAACTTGGCGTTAAAAGTATACGGAAACGGCGGGGGAAACAAAACCCCGTCTTTCAAATACAACCATGTCCGTTACGTCAGCGCCAACGACAAAGGATTGTTTTTTGCTCAGATAACATCAGACAAAATCGCCTACTATCAAATAGGCGCATATCAAAAGGATTATAATCCACCGGCTTCGCCGGTGACAAACACAAAAAAAACGAACTTTTTAACGGACTTTTTTGGCTTTTTCAAAAATTTTTTCAACAAAAAACCATGAAGAAAATAGTCATTTTTTCTGCTGCGATATTGGCCGTTATCTTATTGTCGCGTTTTTATTCGAACGAGAAAAATAACCGGTGGACCTGCAAGGACGGCCAATGGATTGCTTATGGGCAACCTTCATATCCCAAACCGATCAAATCATGCGGCAAAAAAACATCCCTGCCGAAAACGAAGGAAAGTTGCCTTGCCGAAGGCGGCATATGGAAAAAGATCGGCATTGACCCGTTTGAGTCGTGCAATAAAAAAGCGGCGGACCGAGGCAATCTTTGCCGTGACAGCAGCGAATGCGAAGGCAGATGCCAGGTAACCTTAACGAAAGAAGAGCTAAAACAAGGAATGAAAGGATTGCTCTTTAAAAGAGCCAAATACGGCCAGTGTTCCGTCTGGGTAATCGAACTGGGATGTCGGGGAATCATGAAAAACGGGGAAATCCAGGTTATATGCTTCGACTAAAAATCATCTGACTATTCCCAAAAACGACATGACTCTGAAAGCTAATCCGCTTTTAACCGCCGCGATATATTCTGCCAATCTTCCGTCGGTATTCTGTACTACCGTCCTATAATGTCCGTCTTCTCCCCAGGCGATATCATAAGCTGACAGATATTCGTCCTGGCCTCTTATTTCAAAACCGGACCATGTTACGAAAGGACCTGCCAGATCGTTGAAATTGCTTATCACCTCATGATTTTCAGAAACCACCGTCAAGGTACCGTTTGGTTTTAATACAAGACCGGCTAGTTCAAGAACCGGAAATTGAGGGTCAAATACCGGTGAAGGATAATAATAAGTAACCTGATCGGCCAAAAACAAGGGATCCCTGAGATATGTCCCTGCATCCTTGATGTCCGACTCGACAAAAGTAAGCAAACCTAGTTTGTTTTTGGCTTCTTCCCAAACACCGACATATACCTCTCGCATCAATTTTGCCCTATCTGGATCCTGCAGCACCTTGGCGTCTATCGAGGCATAAACCTTTCTCTCAGCGTCAGATGTGGACAAAAAGCTGAAAACGGGAATTCCATGCTCCAGCTCATGAATGATTTTATCCGCCGACCGACGATTGTTATCAATTATTGCCACCCGTCTGCCTTGGCTTACGGCTCTTAAAGATGAAAGTAGAGTAGCATCCCCCAGATTAACCTGTAATCCCGGAGTCATCCTCTTAAGCGTTTCAAAGTTGCCCTTGGGAATTTCCATCCCGATATTGTACTATTTTTCCGTTACAATCGGTCCGAAGACAGACCTTTCAATATGAAAGTATAGAGTTTGTCCATCGACTGGGTACTCTTTGCCGGATCGTTCAGTATGGTATTTAGGCAAACCATAGACACCAACCAAAAAAAATAGTCGGCGGCATCGTCGGCAGAGATGCTTAGATTAACCCCTGATTTTTTGATGACTTTTACCATCACCAACTGGTATTTGGCCTTCAGTTTGACCAAATCCCTTTTCCAATGGCTCTTAAGCCGCCACAGTTCGGAAAATAATACCTGGCAGAATTCGTTTCTTTTTTTGAAAAAATCGTAATGGATTCTAATCAAGTTACGCAGAATAGTTTTGGGGGAGTTGTAATCGATCAACTTTTTTTCGATATCATCAGCCAATCCGTTTATGCCGTTGTCGATAATCTCAAAAAAAAGTTCATCTTTGCTGCGGAAATGATAGTAGACGGTTCCTTTGGCTATATTGGCCGCCTCGGCCACATCATCAATACTGGCACTGGTAAAACCGTCACGGGCAAAAATTTTTTCCGCCGCCCTGACAATCGCCTGTCTAGTAGTATAGTTAGCCATAATCAAAATTATACCCTTTCTAAAAAAACTAATAAATGGTTTCTAAACAGATTTCGCGTCTTGGGAAAGGCATAAGTACTGAAAAACGAAAGAACCATAAATAAGATTACCATCCGGACGGTAATCGTCCATGAGGTAACGGTGATCGACAGATTACCGCCCGATATGATCTCCCGCAGTATACGTACCGCATAAGTCATTGGTAGAAAACGGCTGATATTTTGGAAAAATTTCGCCGATGTTTCAACCGGATAAGTACCGGAACTGCTTGTAAGTTGAAGCATAAGCAGGATAATTCCGGCAAAACGACCGACATTGGCCAGTACTCTTATCAAGAGATATTGAATCGAAACGAACATTGTGGACAGAAGCAAACAATATCCGTAAAGACGGACTGAGTTTTTGGTCGGCAAACCAAGACCGTGAGTCATGACAAAAGGAAGAACAATCGCTTGAATTACACCGATAAACAATGCCGCCATATATGTTTTTTGGGAACGAAGCCATAATATGGCTGAGGAAAACCGCCGCTTCGTAGGCATCTTCAAAACAAAGAATATTGACATGGCGCCGACCCAAAGTGATAGGGGAATGAAATACGGAGCAAAAGCGGTACCATTATTGGCAACAATGCCGATATGTTCTTCGTTAACCGTTAAGGGATCGGCCATAACGCCGGTTTTTTTTAAAACATTTTCCTCAGCACTTCGATTGGATATATCCATGGCGCTATCCGATAATTTACCGGCCAGCTTTTGAGAGCCGTTTTGAGCACTTGAAAGACCGTCGGTCAAAGTTTTTGACCCATCCTGTATAGTTCCAATCCCCGCATACAGATCATCACCTCCTGATTTTGCCTCGTTCAACTTATCGGCCAAAGTTGCCGAACCGGTGCTTAAATCGTGCAAACCGGTATTTAACGAAACCATTCCCGATTCTATAACCATCATACCGTTATCCAACCGAGCGACGCCTTGAGCCAGGGATTGGTTACTCGCAGACAAAACTATTAGATTGTCGCTTAATTTGTTTAAAGAGCTGTCAAACTGACCCAATTTGGCGACAAAAGCGCTGTTGTTGGTCGATAACTGACCGATACCGTTTTGTATTTTGATTGAAGCAGCGGTTAATGAAGTAACCCTGCCGGACAACTGATTGACCGAATCAGTTATCGAACTAAGCATAGTGATCGTCTCCGTCAACTTGGCCGGAGGACTGGCGGAATAATCACTGGCCAACGAGGAAAGATTGCTGTTTACCTGACCTAAACTCTGGCTTATCTGGGACAGGGCGTTTTGGGTTTGAGATATACCGCCGCTTAAGGCAAGATATTCTGAGCTTACGGCCGATAGGCCGTCATTGATCTGAACGGCACCGCTCAATAGCAAATCACTGTTTTTCGACAGCGAAGCGACACCTGAGGCAATCTGGACACTCCCTAGGGAAAGGGCAGCGCTGTTGGTGGCTATATTATGGATACCGGATGATACAGAACTGATGCCGGACATAAGCGTTTGCGAACCACCATAAGCCTTATCCACATTGTCCCGCAAAGTTTGCGACCCACCAAACAGATCACCTATTCCATCTTTGAGACTAAGTAATCCATCCTTGAATTTAACAATTCCGTCAAATAAAGACTGACTGCCGTCTTTGGCTTCTTTAAGTCCATCGTCAAGCTTATAAGCTCCTTCGCTTCCGTCACGGAGCCCGTCGCCGATTTTGCGGATATTGACAAAAAGGTTGTCAAAATATTTTTTCCCGACCTCGGAACGCAGTTTTCTCGCTAATTCATTGACGGCAGATTTTATAAATTTACTGGCGAAGTAACTGTTGGTATCGCGGATTTTAAGATTAAAAGAAGCGGTCGTCGGGCTATCGCCGTCGACGCTAAGGAGCTTCGAACTGAAATCCGCCGGAATAGTCAGAGTAGCATAGTAGGCGAGATTTTTTATACCCTGATCGGCTTTGTTTTGATCTACGAACTGCCAATCAAGGTTGTGATCATCTTTTAACTTATCGATTATGTCTTTGCCGAAGTTATATGCCTGATCGTCCTTGACGGATCCTGCATCAAGATTGACGACGGCTACTTTGGCGTTTCTCATGCCGGTATAGGGATCCCAAAAAGCCCACAGATACAATCCGCCATAGATAAGCGGTATGATCGTAGTCCCGATAAGGCTAACCAGGAATAGCTTGTTTTCCCTCAATCTTCCCCATATTCCTTTCATTCCCTATATTATACTGACTAGTCAGTCTAATTTCAAGAGTATCGCCGCGGTTACCCTGCATGATACAATAAGGTCATGACTAAGGTAAAACGCAGTTGGGATATGCTTGACGACGAAAAAAGACGGGCTACAGTCACGGCCATCATAGATTTTTTCGAATGCGAGAGGAACGAAAAAATCGGCGTCGTTGCGGCCGGGGAGATTCTTGATTTTATGCTTCAGACGTTTGGGTCGGATCTCTATAACAAAGGAGTGGAGGATTCCGTCGACTTCATCAAAAAAAACTTCGAGAGTCTCGAGGTCGATATGAACGCGGTTTTGAAGAAATAATAATTAGATGGTAAAAATCAATAACATATCCAAACAATTCGCCGATAAAACGGTTCTCAAATCCGTTTCTTTTAACTTAAGCCACGGAGAGATTATCGGTTTGATAGGCGAAAACGGGTCGGGCAAAACAACCATTTTGAAAATAATAAACGGCAGTTTGTCACCCGATGACGGCCGAATTGAGAAACAAAACGAAACTATCGGTTATCTGGGACAAAATCCGGATTTTCCTCCCGGAATATCCGTCGGCGAATTCCTTAGGGGAAAGATAAACTCGCAAGAAGAATATAAAATCGAACTGGTCCTCCGAAGGGTCGGGCTTTTTAGCATTTCTTTCCAAACCTTAACCCACAGTTTAAGCGGCGGGGAAAAAACCAGATTGTATCTGGCTTCTTTGTTGATCGCCGATCCGACACCGACAACACTGCTTCTTGATGAACCGACGAACAATTTGGATATAGACGGCATCAATTGGCTGGAGGAGTTTCTGACCGAATTCGGCGGAAACGTGATTTTGGTCTCACATGACCGCAGTCTGCTTGATAACGTAGCCGACAAAATAATCGAGCTTTCCGACGGAGCAATCAAAACTTACGGCGGCAATTATTCTTTTTATCGGGAGCAGAAAGAGATAGAGGAAAAAGCCTACGAAAGGTTGTACGTCGCCCAACAGAAAAAAATCGCCAAAATAGAGGAAGATATAAAGACTACCGAAACACGGGCCCGCCAAGGTGAAATTAATTTCGGATCGGGCATGCCTTATCAAAGACGGAAGATCAGAAAATCCGCCCAACAGTCTGTACACAGGAAAAAGAAACTGCAAAAATTTTTGTCAAGCGAAAAGAGGCTGGAAAAGCCGGAAGAAAAAATAAAATATTTCATCAGTCTAGCAGCCGGCCAATCTCATTCCGAAAAAACGTTGATCTATGCCAAAAATATCGACAAATCATTCGGAGAGAAGAAAGTTCTCGACAAGCTGACTTTCCATTTATCAGGCGGAGAGAGGGTTTGGCTCGCCGGTCTAAACGGCAGCGGCAAATCGACCTTGATGAAGATTATTATCGGTAAAATAAAAATGGACGGAGGCAGTCTTGAAATAGGTAATAATATAAAAATAGGTTATTTTTCCCAGGATCATCAAGATCTCGATTATGAAAACACCGTCCTTGATGAGTTTTTGAAAACCGGTCTTGCCAAAACCGATTGTTACAAATTAGCGATAAGTTTCTCTTTCCAAAAAGAGGAGTTGACTAAAAAAATTAAGGATCTGAGCATGGGCCAAAGAGCTAAGGTCGCCTTTGCCAAACTGACAACCGGACAGTATCAGCTGTTGGTGTTGGACGAACCGACCAATCATCTGGAAATCAAGACCAGGGAGGTTATCGAAGAGGCCCTGAACCATTATCGCGGCGGATTGCTGGTTGCCTCCCACGACCGATTCTTCCTTGAAAGGATAGGGATAAACAAAATAATCAATCTGACATAAGATTTCGTCTTAATTTACATCTTTTTCATCACTTCGGCGAACTCTTCATCAGTTGCAGTTTCACCTTTCAAAATCGCATAATCTTTATCCTTCCAATAGGGCTGATTGATCATATTCTTTCGGGTTATCCTTTCTGCCCTCTTTCTGTCATTGCCAAACTGGCTCATGAAAAATTGGACGCCGCCTTCGAAGATCTCTTCGACTGGTTTTACGTTCCCGTCCAGGTCGGTACAATAACGGCAAAAATTGGAATTCGTATCCTCCTTGGCAAAATCTTCCTTATTATTAAGAGGCATCCCGCAGGCATTACAGTATTTCATATTTAAAAATTAATTTTTAATTTATGGCCCTATTTATTATTTTAGCAATTTTCTCTTTGTCTGTCTTTTTTATTGTTAACTAATTTTTTAGAATTTACTATTTTCATTTTAATAGAATTTGTGTTTAATAAAAACGCTCGACGATTTTCTTTTTTATAAATCATTAGTGAACCAATTAATGATTTGCAGTTTGGGCAAACAATCTTGTTTTTATTATACGGCCCTGCGATTCTATCTTCATAAAGTCTTTTAAGCGGACCTGGTCCGTCTTTTTGATAAAAAAAAAGTTTGTATCCACAATGACTACAATATATCTCTAATATTCTTGACCAATTACCTCTTGCTTTTTTATATTTATCTTTTTTAATCTCTATCGTAGTCATAGATTTATGATATAGTCTAATTCCCCAGAAAGTGGAGCATGAGGAATCTGGAACTTTTTAATCCTTATAGCCCCAGGTGCAATCTTAAAATCAATCTTAGCTTATTGTATCAAATCTTAAGAGGTGAGTCCCATAATCGAGGCTAAATGGAACATTTGGGACACTATAAAAAAGGGTGTTCCATTTTAGATAATGATCTATTTTAATATAGTTTTAATAGTTTTTCTTCCGTATCCGCTTTTTAAATAAATCTCTCGGTTTTTAGCATCAATTCTATTTAAAAAAGCTTCATAAAATATTAATTTCCAAGGTTTAAATGGTTTTGTTGCTTGGCTTAACCCTAAATTGTGTTCTTTATGTCTTTTTTGTAAATCAGTAGTGTAACCGATATAAAGAGAGTTATTTTTTAAGCTTTGAAGAATATAAGTATAATAAAACATAATATGGCGGTGACGTAAGAAATTCACGTAGTGAATTTCAACGTCCCAGCAGCGTTGAAATTTTCAATTTTTTCGAAAATTTCTTACGCTGCGGAAGGAGGGGGATTCGAACCCCCGATAGCCTTGCGGCCATACACGCTTTCCAGGCGTGCCGATTAAACCACTCTCGCATCCTTCCTGAC